>NZ_JAIUIL010000010.1:0-243904 GCF_020165595.1 Mesorhizobium sp. BR-1-1-10
CCCCCCCCCCCCCCCCCCCCCCCCCCCCCCCCGACGGTAAACTATCGCGCGTTGCGGCCGACGATACGATTGGCCGCTGACGTTACCGCTTCCAGTGAGGCAGCGACGATGTTGGTGTTGATGCCGGCGCCGAACAGCTTGCCGCCGGGATATTCCATCTCGACATAGGAGATGGCCGACGCATTCGAGCCGCGCTGCATCGAATGCTCGGAATAATCGAGCACCGACATCTCGACGCCGACATGGCGTGACAGCGCATCGACGAAGCCGTCGATCGGGCCGGTGCCGGTGCCTGATATCGTCACTTCCTTGCCGTTGTCGAGGATGACCGCCTCGACCACGCGCCGGCCCTTCACCTCGGTGGCCGGGTAAGTGTGATGATCGAGGAATTTCAGGCGGGCGCCAGGCTGGTCGACATAGGTTTCGAGGAAGCGGTCATGAATACGCTTGGCCGGCACTTCCTTGCCTTCGGCGTCGGTGATCGCCTGGATAGCCTGACTGAATTCGATCTGCAGGTTGCGCGGCAAATTGAGGCCGTAATCGGCCTGCAGCACATAGGCAATGCCGCCCTTGCCCGACTGCGAGTTGATGCGGATGATGGCCTCATAGCTGCGGCCGACATCGGCCGGATCGATTGGCAGGTATGGCACTTCCCAGCGCGGTGTGTTGGCCTTCTTCAAGGCCTTCATGCCCTTGTTGATGGCGTCCTGGTGCGAGCCGGAAAAAGCAGTGTAGACGAGTTCGCCGACATAGGGGTGGCGCTCGGGAATCTTCAGCTGGTTCGAATATTCGTAGACATCCTTCATCCGGTTGATGTCGGAGCAGTCGATGCCCGGATCGACGCCTTGCGTGTACATGTTGAGCGCCAAGGTGACGATGTCGACATTGCCGGTGCGCTCGCCATTGCCGAACAGCGTGCCCTCGACGCGGTCGGCGCCAGCCATCAAGCCGAGTTCGGTGGTGGCGATGCCGGTGCCACGATCATTGTGCGGATGCAGCGAGATGATCAGGTTTTCGCGGTTGTCGAGATTGCGGCACATCCACTCGATGCGGTCGGCATAGATGTTGGGCGTCGACATCTCGACCGTCGACGGCAGGTTGATGATCAGCTTGTTGTCGGGCGTCGGCCTGACGATCTCGGTGACGGCGTTGCAGATCTCCAGCGCAACCTCGAGTTCGGTACCGGTGAAGCTCTCCGGCGAATATTCGAAGCGATAGCCGCCGCCGGCCCTGGCAGCCATGTCGGTGATCATCTTGGCCGCGTCGGTCGCGATACGCTTGATGCCGCCGACATCTTTCTCGAAGACGACGCGACGCTGCAACTCGCTGGTCGAGTTGTAGAAATGCACGATCGGGTTGGTGGCGCCCTTCAGCGCCTCGAAGGTGCGGCTGATCAGTTCAGGCCGGCACTGCACCAGCACCTGCAACGACACATCGGCCGGCACGTTGCCTTGCTCGATGCACCAGCGCGCGAAGTCGAAATCGGTCTGCGAAGCCGAGGGGAAGCCGATCTCGATTTCCTTGAAGCCCATGTCGAGCAGCAGGCCGAACATGCGCGCCTTGCGCTCGTGGCCCATCGGATCGATCAGCGCCTGGTTGCCGTCGCGCAGGTCGACCGAGCACCAGATCGGCGCCTTGTCGATCACCTTCGAGGGCCAGGTCCGGTCGGTGAGGCCGACGGTCGGGTAGGGTTGATATTTGCGGGCTGCGTCCGGCATGCCCCGGCCAACTTGCTTGCCGGTCGCGGCCTCGCTGGCGCGGATGTCTTCTCGTGCGTTCATCGTTGTTTCTCCCGGCGGCTGGCGGGTCCACCTTTCAGGCGGATGTGGAGCCAAGCGGCGCCTTTACCAGAATTTCGTTCGCTTGATATGATTTGCCAAGGAGCATGCGCTTGCGCGGCGGTTCGACCGCCGGGCGCTCCTTCAGCGAACCCGGCGATCGCCGATAAGGCCGAGAAGAAGCAGGGTCGAGGCAAGCGCGCGCACGGTCTCGCCGGCAAAGCCGGTCTGACGGGAAGCGGTGGTGGCGCGCGTGTTCATGGCCGCTCTCATACAGGAGCGGCCTGTTGGAGGCAAGCGGGCCGGCCCCCGTCGAATTTTATCTTAACGCGGATGCTCTTCCCCGCGCGCCGCAAATGCGCCAGACTTGGCTTCCGGCGGGGTGCCGTCGGCAGGGGGCGTTCATGAATTTCGTGTTCTTCTCGCCGCATTTTCCCGCCAATGGCGCCGATTTCTGCGACCGGCTGAAGAAGGCCGGCGCGACCGTGCTCGGTATTGGCGATGCGCCCTATGATGCGCTCGACGGCAAGCTGAAGCAGGCGCTTTCGGAATACTATCGCGTCGCCGACATGGAGGATTACGAGCCGGTGTTCCGGGCGATAGGCCATTTCATCCACAAATGGGGCCGCATCGACCGGTTCGAATCGCTCAACGAGCACTGGCTGGAGCTGGAAGCCAACATCCGCACCGACTTCAACATCTACGGCACCAAGCTCGATTTCGTGAAGAATCTGAAGCGCAAGAGCCGCATGCGCGCCTTCTTCCGCAAGAGCGGTGTCGAGACGATCGCGCAGCGCAAATGCTCCGACCGGGCCGGCGCCATGACCTTCATCCGCCGCGTCGGCTACCCCGTGGTGGTGAAGCCGGATTCGGGCTCCGGCGCTTCGAACACGTTCAAGATCTCCAATGCGAAAGAGCTCGACCAGTTCTTCCGGGACAAGCCGGAGGACGTGACCTTCGTCATGGAGCAGTTCATCGAAGGGCTGGTGGTGACCTATGACGGATTGATCAACCGCGACGGCGAGGTGGTGCTGGCGGCCAGCCATCGCTACGACCAGAGCGTCATGGACGTGGTCAACAAGGACCGCCACATGAGCTACACCTGCTTTCCCCGGATCAGGCCTGCCGTCGAGGAGGCCGGCCGCAAGATCCTGAAAGCATTCGACGTGCGCGAGCGCTTTTTCCACATCGAACTGTTCGAGACCAGGGACGACCGCATCATCGCGCTGGAGGTCAACATGCGGCCGCCCGGCGCCTGGATGACCGACGCGATCAACTACACGTTCGACATCGATGTCTACGCGGCATGGGCGGACATGGTGGTCAAGGATGCCGTCGGCGGCCCTTATGAGGGCAAGTATTTCACCGCCTATGCCAGCCGCAAGCGCCACCTCGACTATTTGCACAGCCATGCGGACGTGCTAGCCGCCCACCGCGACAAGATCGTCCATCATCAGCCGATAGAAGAGGTTTTCAGCCGGGCCATGGGAAATTACGCCTACCAGATGCGCTCGAAGGATCAGGCTGATCTGCGCGAGGCGGTGGCCTATATCCACGCCGAAAAGGCTTGAGGCATGGACATTTCCTATCACAAGGTCTTCGCCCGCAATCTCGGCCGCGACATGGAGTACAAGCGCTACGGGCATGCCGGCCGGCCGGTCGTGGTGTTCCCGACCTCGCAGGGCCGCTTCTACCAGTTCGAGGATTCCGGCGGAGTGGGGGCGCTCGCCGAGTTCGTCGATACCGGCCGCATCCAGCTGTTCACCGTCGACGGCATCGATACAGAATCCTTCTTCGCCAGGAATGTCGATGCCGCGCATCGCATCGACCGGCACGAGGCCTATTTCCGCTATCTGCGCGAGGAGGCGCTGCCGGACTTTCTGGAAACCGCCGCGCAAGCCAATGGCGGACGGCGGTTGAAGCCGCTGTTCTCGGGCTGTTCGATGGGCGGCTACCATTCCTCGAACTTCGTCTTCCGGTTTCCCGAGCTCGCCAGCGGCGTCATCTCGCTGTCGGGTGTCTATTCGGCCCGCGATTTCTTCGGCAAGGCGCTCGACGGCGACATTTTCTACAATTCGCCGCTCGATTATCTGCCAGGGATCGTCGACCCGAAACTGCTGGCGCGGCTGAAAGCGCTCAGGCTGATCTTCTGCTGTGGGCAGGGCGCATGGGAGGAGCGCATGCTGGTCGAGACGCGCCAGCTGGAACAGATCCTGCACGACAAATCCATTCCGGCCTGGGTCGACTATTGGGGCGGCGACGTCAGCCATGACTGGCCGTGGTGGCACAAGCAGCTGGCTTATTTCTTCGGCCGCTGGCTGGATGACGATCTGATGCACAGGCTGGACTAAGGTGCATTGATATTCAGCCGGCCTGCGAATGGCTGACGCCTACCCTTCCTGGCAGGCCGGCAGGGATACGGTCTGGTGCTCCGCCGCGGATCCGCGGCGCAGGCCGAGAAAGACGACGAGGGCGGTGACGATGGTGATTGCCGCCAGCACGATCAGTAGCCTGTCGAACGCCGTTTCGTAGGCCTCGACCAGCACGGCGGCGCCGGCCGCCGGCAAACGGTGCACGGTTCCACCGAGATTGCCGGTCACCAGCAATTGCGCCGCGGCGGCCGCGTCGCTGGAAGGCGCAGCGCCCCGAGCGGCGAGTTGCGCGGCGGTGAAGCCTGACAGCGTCGCCATGACGATGGCCAGCGCCACACCTTCGCAAGCGACACGGGTGGTGTTGAAGATGCCGACCGCCATCCCGGCCCGCTCCGTCGGCACGACGCTGACGGCGAGCCCGTCCATCAACCCCCAAGGCAAGGCGATGCCGACGCCGATCAGAATCAGTGGCGCGACCAGCGCAACCTCAACCGGTGGCGTCAGGCTCAGCCAGATCAGGCCGGCCCCCGCGACGAGCAGGCCGACGCCGCAGATCGTGGCCGGAGCAATCCAGCGCGCCAGCTGGCCGGCGAGCAAGGGCAGGAACAGCAACGGTCCGGAGAGGCAGATCATCAATTGCCCGGCCTTGATCTCGCTCATCCCCTCGATGCCGATGAAGCGGATCGGTAAAAGTACGAGCAGGACGACGAAGCCATAGGCGGGCGCCGCCGCAAGAAACTGGACGCCGACGAAGCGAGGAAAGCGAAACAGGGTGAGATCGAGCATCGGCCGGCGCACGCGCCGCTCGGCGACGACAAACAGCACAAAGCAAAGGACGGCGACGCCGAGAAGCGTTGCCACCAGCGGGTCGGTCCAGCCGCTCTGGGGTGCCTGGAGCACGCCATAGGTCAGCGAGGCCAGCGCGAAGGTGAACGTGGTGGCGCCCGCCCAGTCGAGGCCGGTCGCATCCGGATCACGCGATTCCCTGATGGTGCGCAGGCCGAGGGTTGCCGAGGCAGCCGCGAGCGCCATCACCAGAACAAAGATCGACCGCCAGCCGAAGGCGGCGATGAGCAGGCCGGAGGCGATCGGGCCGAAGGCCAGCCCGATGCCGAAACTGGTGCCGAGAAAGGAGAAGGCGCGCAGCCGCGATGGTCCCTCGAATTCCTGGGCAAGTGCGGAGGCGCCGCCAGCGAAGGCCAAGGCACTGCCGAGCCCTTGCGCGGCCCTGAAGACGTCGAACCTGGTGATGTCGGACGCCAGCATCGCGCCGAGCGAGGCGATAATGTAGAGGGCGAGACCGACGAGGAAGATCCGCTTGCGGCCATGATTATCGGCCAGCGCTCCGGCCGCCATCAGGCTGGCGGCGAAGGTCAGCATAAAGGCGTTGGTCACCCAGTTGAGCGCGATCGGGCTGCCGCCGAGATCGGCCGCGATGCGGGAGAGCGCGACGGCCGGGCCGGTGAAGGTCAGAGGCATCGTCATAGCGGCGAGGCATACCGACAGGAGCACGAGCCATCGCTCGGCCGGGCCGGTGGTGGTCTTCAGGTCATGGGTTTTTCCTATCTGAGCGGTCTGCGCTGGCATGCGCGCAACCGCGGCGCCGATCATGCGGACCAAGATAGGTCAGAGACAGATCAGGAATAATAGTATTAAATATCCTGATATAACGGACGGAAACGCTCGAATGGAGCAGCATGATGGATCGCCTCAGCGGCCTTCTGGCTTTCGCCCGCACCGCCGAGTTCGGCAGCTTCGTCGCCGCCGGCCGGGCGCTCGGCATCTCCGCTTCAGCGGTCGGCAAAAGCGTCGCGCGGCTCGAACAGGAACTCGGCGTGCGGCTGCTGCAGCGCTCCACGCGGCGGATCGGCCTGACGGAGGAGGGCAAGCTGTTCAACGAGCGCGTGCGGCGCATCCTCGACGACATCGACGATGCCGAGGCGATGCTGTCGCGGACAAGGGAGACGCCGCGTGGGCGGTTGCGCGTCTCCACCCCGATCGTCACCTACCATCTTTTGCTGCCGGTGCTGTCGGAGTTCATGGCCCGCTATCCCGAGATCGAGCTCGATATCGATTTCAACGACCGGATCGTCGACGTCATCGAGGAAGGCATCGACGTCGCCATCCGCAGCGGCGAGCTGCCTGATTCACGATTGGTGTCCAGACCCATTGCGCCCTTCCGCATGCTGCTGTGCGCGGCTCCCTCCTACCTCGATCGCCATGGCACTCCCGGTGTGCCGGCGGATCTCATCAGGCATTTCGGCATAAACTTCCGCTATCTCAACAGCGGCAGGCTGCTGGACTGGCCGTTCATTACCGGGAGCGCCCAACCGCTGATCCGTTCAATGTTGACCTGCAACAACATGGAAGCTTTGAAAGGCGCCACGATCGCCGGACTCGGCATCGCCTGCATGCCCGATTTCCTGGTGCGGGACGCGTTGCGCGAGGACCGGCTGCGCACCGTGCTCGACGATCATGTCGACGGCCGTGGCCAGTTCCGGATGCTATGGCCCTCCAATCGCCATCTGTCGCCAAAGGTGCGGGTTTTCGTCGATTTCCTGCCCGAACGCCTGGCAGCCGCGCGATAGCGGTGCCCTGGTGGCAGCCCTCATCATTCCCGGATGCTTCTGGCTACCAGCCGGGCAATGCTGGGGCCGACAAGCAGCACGATCAGGAAGCGCGCCGACTGCAGGGCCATGACAAAGGAGATGTCGACGTTCTGCGCGGCGGCGGCGATGATGGCGACGCTGTCCATGCCGCCAGGGCTGGTCGCCAGATAGGCGGTCAGCGGGTCGACGCCGGCGAGCCGGCTGATGAGGAAGGCAAGGCCGCCGCAAAACGCGATCAGCGCGATGATCGAAGCGATGATCTGCGGCAAAGCGCGTGCCGCGTGGCGCAGGATCGGCCTGGTGAAGTTCAGGCCGATCGCCCAGCCGACCATCGCGTAACTGACCGCCAGCAGCCATTGCGGCAATTGCATCGGCACCCCGAGGCCGAGATGGATGACTGTGCCGAAGATGAAGCTGCCGAGGAAGAAGGGCGAAGGCAGCCGGCAAAGCCTGCCCGCGAGGCCGCCGATGAGCGCCATGCCGATGGTGGCGGCGAAGGGTTGCGGATCGATCTCGGGGAACCAGATAACGGGCGGGACCTCGATGCCCGAGGTGTCGACCCACATCTTGGCGACGAGGGCTGCCGTCATCGAGACGAAGATGACGCGCAGATACTGCATGAAGGCGACAAGGCGCTGGTCGGCGCCGAAGGCGCCGGCCATCAGCACCATGGCGGTGGCGGCCCCCGGCGAAGAACCCCAGACGGCGGTGGTGCCCGGCAGGATGCGCCAGCGGCTGATCAGCCAGCCAAGCAGGCTCGAGGCCGCGACGGTGGCGATCACCACGCCGAGGAACAGCGGCCATTCCTTGTAGAAGACCGGGAAGATATCGGCCGAGATCGAAGCCGCGACGAGGCAGCCGACGACAGCCTGGGCGGCGCCGAACAGAAGCCGCGGCACACGCACCGCGGCACCGTTGGTGCCGGCGACGATGGCCGCCAGCATCGGTCCGATCAGCAGCGCCGCCGGCAAAGCGGCGAGTTCCAGCGCGCCGGCGAAGAGCGCGGAGATGACCAGCAGGATGAGCCACTGCCAAGGCTTGCTCAGCCGCGTCATGCGCTCGATGGCGGGTTGGTCGGAAGATGGCTGCTCGGCCTCGGAAACCATGTTCTGGTCTAACCCCAGACGCGAAAAATGCGAACGCAAGTGCGCCTGAAAAAGCACGTTTCGGCCTCGGGCGCCCGCCTCAGCCCGTTTTGGCTTCAGCCAAGCCGAAGCCGCCCACCGGATGCGTTTCCACCTGGAATTCGAAGCCGCCGATGAAGGGGCGCGCCTTGGCGATCGCCGCCTGGACTTCGGGAAGCTGCAGCGAGGCCTTGTGGCTCGCCTGATCTGTCCACACCTCGGTCACCCAGATCGCGTCGGCATCGGCCGGATCGGTGGCGATGATATAGCTCAGGCAGCCGGGCAGGGCGCCAGTGCTCTCACGCAGCACGGCCATGACAGCGTCGCGCTGGCCACGCGCCGCCCGCATCTTGCCGATCAGTCCATACATGTCCTCGTCTCCCCCTGGGTTGGCGCGAAAGGAGTGTGTCCAGTATGCCGGTCGCCGGTCAAGGCATCAACTGGCCGCCATTGACTTCGATCACCTGGCCGGTGACGTAGCCGCTCAACAGGTCCGATGAGAGGAACAGATAGGCGCCGACGCAATCTTGCGCCGTGCCGGCACGGCCCTGCGGGATGGTGGCGACCATGCCCTTCATCTGCTCGTCGGTCGAATAGCGTTCGTGGAAGGGGGTGAGGATGGTGCCCGGCGCCACGGCGTTGACGCGGATGCCGAAGCCGATCAGTTCCTTGGCCATGCCGCGCGTCACGTTGGAGACGAAGGCCTTGGCCGAGCCGTAAAGGCCGGCGCCGCCGCCCGCCCCGTTGCGCGCGGCGATCGACGAGGTGTTGACGATGAAGCCGCCCTGTTTTTTCAGCCACGGGATCGCCTTACGCGAGGCGGTCAGCACCGAGCGTGCGTTGAGGTCCATCACCGCGTCGTAATGCGCCTCGGTCTGCTCGGCGTAGGGCACGCGGCCAAGCATGCCGCCGGCATTGTTGACCAGCCCGTCGAGCCGGCCGAAATGCCGCGCGCTGTCCTCGACGACGCGTTCGACATCGGCAGGGAGAGAAAAGTCGCCCTGGACGAGGAACACCTCACCGCCGCCGTCGCGGATGGTCTGGCCGAGTTTCTCGGCGGCGTCGCGGCTGGAATTGTAGTGCAGCGCCACCTTGCATTCCTGCCCGGCATAAGCGAGCGCGAGCGCCGCGCCGATGCCGGTCGAGGCGCCGGTGACCAGCACCGCCTTGCCGGCGAGGTCGGGGATGACAAGACCAAGGGCTGTCTCTGGCACTGCTGTTCCTCCGGGGGATTTCCAAGTTTCTTGGCGGGTGTTGCCACCCTTGCATTCAAGTCAGTGCCGCTTCAAGGCCTGAGATAGACATAGCCCTGGCTTTGCAGTTCGGCGAGCTTGACGACGCCACCCCTGTCGGTGGCATGGAAGCCGTCGAGCAAATCGGCGAGCGTAATATCCATGCCGTGCATGGTGTTGCCGCAGGCATGCGGGTCGAGCCCTTGCTGGACAAGACCGGTAAAGCGCCCCGAAACCGCCGCCGATATGCCCTTCGACTTGAAGCCGGCAAGCGCCGGACCATGCACGACCAGCGCGATATCGACGTTGCCGCCCGTGCCCTCATAGTGGTTCTTGATGTTGCCGAGCACGAAATTGACCTTGTCGAGGTCGCTGAGGTGATAGGCGACCTTCAGCCTGGCAGGCTCGGTGGTTGCCGCCTGCACCGCCCGCAGGCCTAGAAGCGTCCCGGCTCCGGCGAGAGCCGCGTGGAACATGTCACGTCGGCGCATGGCGTGCCTCCCTGGCTTGCCGGCTCAGCGCGATTTGCGTGGCCGCGGCCGCAATACTAGCATAAATTGACGTTACGTCCTGTCGATGCGGAGAGGGGCACATGGCGTTCAGGGAATGGAAGACGTTTGCCAGCGCCGGATTTGGCGCCGCACTGCTTGGCGGACTTGTGGGTTCTGCTTTTGCCGACAATGCGCTCAAACTCACCGAACTCAGCCCCAACGGGGCGGACGCCTGTTTCGGCCGGGTCTATGACGCGGCGCACCTCAAGGCGCGTCCGAAGCAGAAGGTGACGCGGATTTTCTTCTACTACGGCCGTGATCCGGTCAGCCGTCCGAATGAGGAACCGAACGCGAATTCCGATACTTCCTACAATGGGTTCCTCACCACCACGGTGCGTGGCGCCAAGGCGCCGGAATGGGCCGGAGGCTGGTGCAATCACGAGTCCGAGGATGGCAAATCGGGCCCGATCCGTTGCGGCATGGACTGCGACCGTACGCTGGCATCGCTGAAGGTCGACGGCAAGGGTCGGCTGATCCTGTCGGACCTGTCGTCCGATATCTACCTCGACGCCGGTTCGGAAGAAGAACTCGGCGCGGCTGAATACGACAGGCAGGCGCTTGGCAAGGAAGACGACAATTTCCGCCTCGATCCGATGCCGGCGGCGATCTGCAAGGCTGAATTCGCCCGCATCGATCCGATCGACCCGGCGCTCGGGCCGCCGCTGCGCGAGCGGCTCAAACCCGACCAGGCCTTCTGCTACGGGCGCGACTATGACGCTGCGCATATGAGTTCGCATCCCGAGCAACTGACGCAGTCGATCCGGGTGTTTCGAGGACCGGTGGAACTGGCATCCTTCGCCTCGGGAGGCGACGCCGCGAACTGGCCCGACGGCGCCGACATCGCGGTCTCGGTCACGACGCGGCAGAAGGGGGCCAAGGTCACGCAGACTTATTCATGCCAGGGCGAGGCCGATCAATGGCGTTGTGCCGCGAGTTCGAAGACGAGCAATTTCTCCTGCGACATCGCGCAAAAGGAAATCTTCCTCAAGCGTGGTGCCAACGGCGCCATCACGCTTGCCAACCCCAACAGCAGCCTGGCGGTCGTCGACCTGTGCTCGAAGGCGGCCGACGGCAAGACGATGTCCGACGACAAGGTCTATCGGCTGGAGCCAATGCCACAATCCGCCTGCGCGCCGTAACCAGCGTTTCGTCATCCTTCGGTCGCCGCTACGGAGCTGCGCTCCTGATTCGCCCAAGGATGACGAAGTCGAGAAACTTCGGTTCTTTGTTTTTACGCAATTCCGGACGGAAAACCGTTCACACTTTTCCAGGAATTGCTCTTCCAAGGTCGCGACGGTGACCCGCCTCAGGCGAACGGCACCGCGGTCGTGCCCTTGGGCAGCTTGGCTTCGTCGTCGGGCTCGACATGGATGGTCACCTGCACCGAGGGGAGTTCGGCCTTCAGCGCGTCTTCGATGCGATCGCAGATGACATGGCTGGCGCCGACCGACATGTCGGCGTCGACGACCAGATGGAACTCGATGAAGGTGGCGCGGCCGGCGATGCGGGTCTTGAGGTCGTGCACCTCCATGGCGCCCTTGCAATTGGCCGAGATGATGTCGCGGATGCGCACATGCTCCGCCGTGTCGACGGCCCGGTCCATCAGGCCGTTCATCGACGAGCCGATGACATGCCAGCCCTGCCACAGGATGTTGAGCGCGACGATGACGGCCAATGCCGGGTCGAGGATCTGCCAGCCGGTCAGGATTGCTCCGACCAGGCCGCCGAAGACGCCGACCGACGTCACCACATCGGTCATGATGTGATTGCCGTCGGCGACCAGCGCCGGCGATTTCTCCGCCCGGCCCGTGCGGATCAGCATCCAGGCCCAGAAGGCGTTGATGACGGTGGCGACGCCGTTGACGGCAAGGCCTTTCCAAGGCTGTTCGAGTGGCGCCGGGGCCTGCCAGGAGCGCCAGACTTCGTTCAGAATCAAAAGCGCGGCGAGCACGATCAGCACGCCTTCCAGCACGGCGGAGAAATATTCGGCCTTGTGATGGCCGAAGGGGTGATCCTGGTCGGCCGGCTTGTGGCTGACCTGGATCGCCCAGAAAGCGGCAATCGACGCGATGACGTTGACGATCGATTCCAGCGCGTCCGAATAGAGCGCGACGGAGCCGGTCACGTACCAGGCGGCGGCTTTCAGCGCGAGCACGACAAAAGCGACCACGATCGACCAGAAGGCAAGGTTGGCGACCTTGCGCTTCGCGGCCGCCCTGGCTGCGATCGCCATCGTGTTCTCGGCTTCGGCCATTGGCGTCAGGCTGCCTTTTCCTTGGCCTTTCGCGGCAAATGCGCGACGATGTTCTCGATGATGCGCATGCCGGCATTGTGGCCGAGCGTCATGATCGATTCCGGGTGGAACTGGACCGCGGCGATCGGCTCCTTGCGGTGCTCGAAGGCCATGATGACGCCGTCTTCCGTCTCGGCCGTAACCATGAAATCGTCGGGCAGGCGTACCGGATCGGCGAAGATCGAGTGGTAGCGGCCGACGGTGACTTCCTTGGGCAGGCCGGAGAAGATGATGCCCGGCTTCGAGACGCGGATACGCGACGGCTTGCCGTGCATGGGAATGTGCAACTGCCTGAGTTCTCCGCCATAGGCTTCCGCCAGTGCCTGCAGGCCGAGGCACACGCCGAAGATGGGCAGGTCGCGCGCGCGCGCCTTTTTGATGGTCGCGGCGCAGTCGAAGTCCTTCGGCGTGCCGGGTCCGGGTGACAGCACGACGAGGTCGGGCTTCAGCCGGTCGAAGACTTCCTCCGGCACCGGCGAGCGCACGGTCGAGACATTGGCGCCGGTCTGGCGGAAGTAGTTGGCCAGCGTATGGACGAAGGAATCCTCGTGGTCGACCAAAAGGATGTTGACGCCGTCGCCGACGCGCGCCGTGGTGCGCTCGGTGCTGGTCGAATTGCCCGTCTTGGCGTCGCGGATCGCGGAGAGCATGGCGGATGCCTTCAGTTCGGTTTCAGCTTCTTCTTCCTCTGGAATGCTGTCGAAGAGCAATGTAGCGCCGGCACGAACCTCGGCGATGCCGTCCTTGATGCGGATGGTGCGCAAGGTAAGGCCGGTATTCATGTCGCCGTTGAAGTTGACCATGCCGATCGCGCCGCCATACCAGGCGCGCGGGCTTTTCTCGTTCTGCTCGATGAAGCGCATGGCCCACAGTTTCGGTGCGCCGGTGACGGTGACCGCCCAGGCGTGCGAGAGAAACGCGTCGAAAGCGTCCATGCCTTCACGCAAGCGGCCCTCGATGTGGTCGACGGTGTGGATCAGGCGCGAATACATCTCGATCTGGCGGCGGCCGATGACGCGTACAGAACCCGGCTCGCAGACCCTGGACTTGTCGTTGCGATCGACGTCCGAGCACATTGTGAGCTCGGATTCGTCCTTCTTCGAATTGAGCAGCTTCAGGATCTGCTCGCTATCGGAAATGGCGTCGTCGCCGCGTTTGATGGTGCCGGAGATCGGACAGGTCTCGACGCGGCGGCCGTTGACGCGCACGAACATCTCCGGCGACGCACCGATCAGGTATTCGTTCTCGCCCAGGTTGATGAAGAAGGAATAGGGCGACGGGTTGATGGACTTCAGCTTGCGCGAAATCTCGGAGGGCTGGGTCTCGCAACGCTCGTAGAACATCTGGCCGGGGACGACCTCGAACAGGTCGCCACGCTTGAACGAGTCCATCGCGCGGCGCACCAGATTGGCGTATTCGCCGGGCTCATGGTCGCCGCGTGGCGGGATGCGGTCGGCGGTCCTGAACGGCTCGGCGATTTGGTCGCGTGGCAGGCCTTCGGTCGAAAAACCTTCGCCCGCATAGTCGTAGCGATCGGTCCAGGCCTTGGCCGAGTAGTGGTCGACGACCAGAATCTCGTCGGGCAGGAACAACACCAGGTCGCGCTGGCTTTGCTTGCGCACGAGCGTGTGGTCGACCGGGTCGAACTGGAAGGCAAGGTCGTAGCCGAAGGCGCCGTAGAGACCGAGATTGGCGTCTTCCGCCGTCTTGAACAGCGCGGTGATGGCGCGCAGCACAGTGAAGACCGAGGGAACGCGGCTGCGTTCCTCCTCGGTGAAGACACGGCCGGGTTTGGCGACATCGAGGCGGATCAGCTTTTTCGAGGTCTCGGCGATCGTGACCTCGGCGAGGCCGCCCAGTGTCCTGCCGATGACCGGCAACAGCGCCTCGCCACGGCCGTTCAGCGCCTCGATACGCATGGCGCGGCCGCGTGCCGAGATGACCAGCGGCGGATCGATGATGGCCGTATCCCAGCGCGTGTAGCGGCCGGGATATTCGTAGTTCGAGGAAAATACCGCGCCCCGGCGCGAGTTCAGTCCGTCGACATAAGTGTCGATCGCGCCTTCATAAGGGCGGCCGTGGCGCTCGCGGGTGATGGTGATGCCACCCGCCGTCGCGAAGCTTTCAGCGCCGTTTTCCAGAACCTTCAACGTCATTGCCGTCTCCATCAGCTACTTGGGCAACGGACCCGGGAATGGCTTTAAAAAACAAATGGCCGCCCGGACATTCCGTTGCGGCCACCCTCTATTTTCACGCGCACGCGTTCGAACAGGCCGCTGTCAGCAGGCCCACCACCAAATGGTCTTGATCGAACGCATGTTCATGGCGATTCCCTTAGCGGCGATTGGGCGGCCGCGCAACTGGATTCGACGCAGGCTCAATCCTCCAGCGTGCCCGACCTTGCATCGGCGCTCTTCCTGTCGCCAACCAGTTTCAACAGGTCTTCGCCGGAGCGGATGATGCGGCGCGAGCGGCGGGTCAGGATGATGCCGTCCTGCGGCGCGAACACTTCCGTGCGGCCATCGGCTTCGCCTGGCGCGTGAACGATGGTAGCGAGCCGCGCGCCCCTGGTGACGCGGTCGCCGGGCTTGACGTCGTAGAGGACCGCACCGCCACGGGGCGCCGGCATCATGTCGATATTTTCCAGAGGTGCCGCGACGCCCTTGAAGGGGCCGGGCGCGGGCAGGGCGGTGTCGGATATCACGCCGCGCGCCACCAGCAGCCGGTAGAGGCCTTCGGCGTCGGACTTGGCCAGCGCGCCGTCGACATCGAGAATGCCGCGATATTCGACGGTGGTGGCGAAGCGCCTGTCGAACTTCGCCACATCGGCCGATGCGTTCTGGTAGGGCATGATCGAAGCGCCCTCGAAGGTGCCGTCTGTGTCCTCGCTCCACAGCACCACGGCATCGACGCCCATGGCGGCGGCGCAATCGGCCATCTCAGGCCACAGGCTGGTGTGGACGTAGAGATAGGCAAGACCCTCATCGTCGCAGTGCAGGTCGAGCACGATGTCATGGCCGAGCGAAAGCTGCACCAGGCGCGACTTCAGCCGATGGTCGGCGCCGCCAAAGGTGGCGTCCGGCAAGAGCCTGGCGTCGGGCGCGGCCAGCAGCGGAAAGCCGCGGTTGAAGTTGGTGCGGGTGCCGAGATGAAAGCGACCCTGGTGCTCGCCGAAGTGGTATTGCGCGCGGCCGATCGGGTTGGCCCAGGGCACGATGGTGATGTTGCCCCTGATGCGACCCTCGGCCTCGGCCTTGTTCAGCATCGGCATCAATGCATCGATGGCGACGACGCCAGGCAATTCGCCGGCATGGAGCGCTGCCTGCAGGTAGGCCGAAGGTGCTGTCTTGTCGGCGCCGGCCAAGCGGAGCACCGGGAATTCGTAGGAAACGCCGTCGCTGTCGCCGGCGATGCGTTCGATCGATTTCTGCATGACGTTCTCCATGAAAGCGAGAAGACATGCCCATTGGAAGGTACCGATGTCGATTGGTCCAGCCCGCCGCGCTATGGGCGCAAGGGCCTATTCCGCGGCAGCGTGAAGCGTGACAGGCGCGCGCCTGTCCAGCGCCGCCGACAGCACCGCAACGGCGACCGCCAGCAGGGCTAGCACCGCGCCGACCAGTGGCAAACCGGCATAGGAAACGCCTGATGACAGCGCCACGCCGCCGATCCATGCGCCGCCGGCATTGCCGACATTGAAGGCGCCTTGATTGAGCGTGGCTGCAAGGTTCGGTCCTTCGGAAGCCGCCTCGACGACCCGGATCTGCAGAGGTGGCACGACGACGAAGATGAGCAGGCCCCAGAGGAAGACGATGCCGATGGCAACGCTGGCGATCGTGCCGAACTGCATGAAGCCGACGAACAGCAGGGCCATCAGCAGCAAGGTGGCGATCACTGTCGGCATCAGTTTCCAGTCGGCAAGCCTGCCGCCGATGATGTTGCCGATGGTCATGCCGGCGCCGAACAGCAAAAGCACCCAGGTGACCGCCGCGGTCGACAGGCCCGACACGCCGGTGAGGTATGGCTTTATGTATGTGAAAACGGCGAACAGGCTGGCCGAGGTCAGCGCCGCGATCAGCATCGCCAGCCACACCTGCAGCTTGCCGAGGACACGGACTTCGGCGCGCAGACCGCCGCCGCTCGGTTCCGTGACGTCGGACGGCACCAGCCAAGCGATGGCCGCGACCGAGATCAGGCCAATGCCGACCACGGCCAGAAAGGTGGCCCGCCAGCCGAAGGCTTCGCCGAGTGCGGTACCGGCGGGAACCCCGAGGATGTTGGCGAGCGTCAGGCCCGCGAACATCAGCGCGATGGCGCTGGCGCGCTTGTTGCGCGGCACAAGGCTTGCCGCGACGACCGAGCCGATGCCGAAGAAGGCGCCATGGCCGAAAGCGGTGAAGACGCGCGCCGCCATCAGCAGCCAGTAATTGGGCGCGATGGCGCAGAAGACGTTGCCGACGACGAACAGGGCTGCAAGTCCCACCAGCACGGGCTTGCGCGGCAAATGCGCGGTGGCCATGGCCACGACAGGCGCGCCGAAGACGACTCCCAGCGCATAGCCGGTGACCAGCAGGCCGGCGGCGGGGATCGTCACGCCGAGATCGGCGGCGACCTCGGGCAGCAGGCCCATGATGACGAATTCGGTGGTGCCGATGCAGAAGGACGCAATGGCAAGCGCAAGGATCGGCAAAGGCATGGGAGGTCCAGACTGAATCGGTTCAATTTCAGACTGCGCGAGGACCCCTGCCGGGCGCAACAGACATTGCCGCAATGCAGCAATGCAGAAAGCGTGGAGCGGACGTCTCCTCTTCTACCGGCCCGACGCAGACCGATCCTTCAAGGGCTGAAACGATGTCGCTTCGTCCCAGTTCTGCAGCCGGACACGTTATCTTGAAGCCTGCCGGTGCCCCAACAATAATTGCGTGATGACGACCGTGAAATCGCGGAGCCTTCGGCAAGACACAGGCGACGACTGAAGGGGCAGCGGCTGACAGTCTCACGCCAGCGGCTTCAGCTCCTGGGCGATGGTGGGCAGCAGCTCCGAGACGGTGGGATGGATGTGCACGGCGCGCGCCAGTGTGTCGACCGGCGCCTTGGCGTACATCAGGTCGAGCACGCAATGCACCGCCTCGTCACCGCCGGGACCGAGCACCGAGCAGCCGAGGATCTCCCTAGTGTCGGCGTCCACGAGGATCTTCATGAAGCCCTGCGTCTCGCCCTTCTCGATGGCGCGGCCGACACGGGTCATCGGCCGCTGGCCGACCAGGGCGCGACGTCCGGATTTCCTCACCGCCGTCTCGGTCATGCCGCAGCGGCCGAGCGGCGGGTCGATGTAGAGCGCGTACGCCTCGACACGGTCGCTGATCCTGCGCGGATCCTTGTCGAGCAGATTGGCGGCGACGATCTCATAGTCGTTGTAGGAGGTGTGGGTGAAGGCGCCCTTGCCGTTGCAGTCGCCCATCGCCCAGATGCCTGGCACGCTGGTGCGCAGCTGGTCGTCGACGACAACCGCGCCGCGTCCGTCGACCTCGACGCCCGCCTTGTCGAGGCCGAGATCGTCGGTATTGAGCGTTCGGCCCAGCGCCAGCAGCACATGCGAGCCGACCGCGGGCGGCTGGCCCGTGGAGAAACTCACGGCAATGTCCCCGCCCTGCTTGGCGAAGCCGATGTCGTCGGCGCCGACATGGACCGCGATCCCTTCATTTTCGAGGATCGACAGGATGGCGGCCGAGACGTCCTCGTCCTCGCGGCCGGTGAGGCGCGGGCTCTTTTCGATGACGGTGACTTCCGAACCGAAGCGGCGGAACATCTGCGCGAATTCGAGCGAGATGTAGCTGCCGCCGACGACGATCAGGTGGCGCGGCAAAACGTCGAGATCCATCATCGACGAGTTGGTCAGATAGTCGATGTCGTGGATGCCGGGCAGGTCCGGCACCGAGGCGCGGCCGCCGGTGTTGAGAAAGATCTTCTCGGCGGTCAACAGGTCGTCGCCGACGCGCACCGTGTTGGCGGATTCGAAGCGTGCATGGCCGCGATAGAGCGTGCAGCGCTCCATTCCGGCGATCCAGGTCTCCAGATTGCCACGGGCGTCGTTGGTGACCTTGTCCTTGCGCGCCTTGATCCTGCTATAATCGACCCCGACGGAGCCGGGGAACGTCACGCCATAGTCGGCAGCGCGCCGCGCCAGATGGGCGGCATAGGCGCTGGCGACCATGGTCTTGGTCGGCATGCAGCCGGTGTTGACACAGGTGCCGCCGACCAGCTTGCGCTCGATCAGCGCCACGCTCATACCGGCTGCCGCCAGGCGGCCCGCCAGGGGCGACCCCGCCTGGCCAGCGCCGATGATGATGGCGTCGAAGGTCCTTGCGTTCAAGGTCTGGGCCGTCATGCCACCGCCGCCACGATCAGCAGGCCGCCGATGATCGCCACCGCATCCTCGATGAAGGCCGCGGGCGGATCCTTGCCGAAAACGGCCGCCAGCCGGCCGCGCGCTTCGGCACCACCCAGGGTGCCGATGACCGCGCCGATCGCTCCGGCGATCAGGCACACGATGGTGGCGCCGCTGGTCGCGCCGATCACCGCGCCGCTGAACGCGCCGAGCAGAATGCGGGCGCCGAACTGCTGCGGCACCTTGCGGCTTGGCGTCGACGGCAGCTGGTCGGTGACCAGTTCGACTATGGCCAGGACGGTGAAGATGCCGACAGCCGCCCAATGGCCCATGAAGCTCGCCCAGGTGCCGGCAACCGGCAGCCAGCCGAGATAGGCGCCCCAGGCAACGGCGGCAGGTGCCGTCATGGCGCGCAGGCCGGCAATGACGCCGATCAGGAGTGCAAGAATGTAGAGCATGGTCGATCCCCCTCGATCCCGGGCCGGTACAGCCTTGAAACGGCAAGCTACCATAGGCCGGATATTTGGCTAGGCCGCAGACTCACAAGCGCACAGCCACGGCGGATCGAGGCAAGTCAGTTGGCTGATGGAGCGTTGATCGCAAATTGCGCGGCGAAAGCCCTGATATAAGCGGGCCGAGCTTCCCCGCGCGCCACATAGGCGGCCAGGTTTTGGTATTCATCCAGAATGCCTGACATTCTCAGTCGTAGCAGCACTGACACCATCAATAGATCGCCGGCGCTGAACGCATCATCGAGCCAGTCCGCGACGCCCAAATGCGTCGAGAGACAGTCCAGCCGGGCGCGAACACGGTCCTTTACCAGCGGCAAGCGCGCCTCGCTCCAGGGCTTGTCCGCTTCGAAAATTCTTGCCGTGGTCAATTCGAGGATCGGCGGCTCGATGGTGTTCAGCGCGGCAAACATCCACGTGATCGCTCGCGCGCGGGCGTTGCGCTCCTTCGGCAGCAGGCCCGCATGCTGCTCGGCAAGATGAAAGACGATCGAGCCGGTCTCGAACAGCGAGAGAGAACCGTCCTCATAGGTGGGGATCTGGCCGAAAGGATGGATGGCCAGATGGTCAGGCGCCTTCATGCCCGCGAAGGAAACAAAACGAACCGCGTAAGGCTGCCCCACTTCTTCCAGCGCCCAGCGAACACGCGTATCGCGGGCCAGTCCCTTCCCGCCATCGGGTGATCGTTCAAACGCCGTGATCGTGATTGTCATCGCATTTGTTCCTTGCCTGGGCGAATTTCTTCGGCTTCCTACCGAGGACGAATGAGCTTCCCGGAAATCGACATCGGTCCTGAACTATTTCATTGCTGGAGCAGATCGCGAATGGCCGCCAATCAGCAAGGCCGCGCATCCTGGTTTACGGATTTCACGTCAGTCCTCGCCTTGGCGCTGTTCGCAGTGATGTAAAAAAACGGAGGCACTGCCATGGTTCAGAGCGAACGCGCGAAAATGGCTGGTGGTGAATGGTATACGTGCCTGGATGACGATCTTGGCGCGTTTCGCGGCTTGGCCGCGGATGCGGTGTTCGAGCACAATACGCTGCCGCCTCGCCGACGCGGGAATCTCGGGCCGGCCCTGCGGACACTGCTGGGCGGCGTGGGCGAGGGTGCCCGCATCGAGGCGCCGTTCCATTGCGCCTACGGCTTCAACATCTTTCTCGGCGCCGGCACCTTCCTCAATGCCGGCTGCACCATTCTTGACACCGCGCCGGTGCGTATCGGCGAGGGGACGCTGCTTGGCCCCAATGTGCAGATCTATTGCGCCGAGCACCATAAGGAGGCGGCAAGGCGCCAGGCGGGGCTGGAGATCGCCAAGCCGGTCACGATCGGTGACAATGCCTGGATCGGCGGCAGCGCGGTCGTCCTTGGCGGCGTCAGCATCGGCGAGGGCGCCATCGTCGGCGCCGGGGCGGTGGTGACGCGCGACGTGGCGGCGCACACGACCGTGGTCGGCAACCCGGCGCGGGTGGTCAGGCGGGGCTGACACTACGCGGCGGGAACCTGATCGTCGCTTCAAAACCGTCCCGTCGGCCGGATGCCGGTGAGGTCAGGACAAGCGTCGCATCGATCTGCTGCAGGATTTTGGTGACGATCGCCAGTCCCAGGCCTGATCCTTCGGCACGCGTCCCACCGCGTTCGAACCGTTTGACCAGACCGCCGGGAGCTGACGCCACCGGACCTTGGTTGATCACGCTGAGCCGGGCATCGTCAGTGATGCGAACGACAACCTCGCCGCCCTCGGCGCCATGCCGCAAGGCGTTCTCGATGAGGTTGCGCAGGATAATGGCCAATGCATCCGTATCGATCGCGGCCAACGCCTTGCCTTGGTCGGACGCTTCAAGACGAAGCCGACCCCTGTTCTGGCCGTGCTGCTCGAAGTCGGCGACCACCAATGCGGCGACCGCGGCGAGATCGGCTGGCTTGCCGGCGATCGCTACTCCGGCGTCGGCGCGCGCCAGCTGCATCAGCTTTTCGGACAGGCCGGCGAGGTCGGACAGAGCCGCCTTGATCTGGCGCGGGCGTTTTCTTGCCGCCTCGTCGGATGTTTCCGCGATCAGGCGCTCCGTTTGTGCCAACGCCCCAGCGATTGGTGTGCGCAATTCATGCGCGGCGTTCGCCGTGAACTCCTTTTCAGCATCGAGCGCCATATGCAGGCGCCGCATCAGGCTGTTGACCGACTTGGCGATGGCGGCAAGTTCGGAGGGCAGGTCCTCGGTGCGGATCGGAGCAAGGTTGTCGCCGTGGCGGGCGCTGATTTCGCCGCGCAGTGTCGCGATCGGCCTCAGGAAACGCGTCAGGGTCAGCCACGCGACAAGTGCGCTCAACGGGATCAGAATGACCATCGGTATGAGGAAGCCGGTGGCGGCTTCGAGCGTTTCCTCATTGCGCCGTGAATCGAGCTCGGCGACCTGAATGAGTATTGTGCCGCTGACCGCAGGCTCGGTGTAGATGCGCCATCCGGCTGCCTCCGAGAAGCCCTGCGCGAGCTCAGCCGTGAGCGGCTCCGCGGGAGCGTCATGGGAATGCATGAGAACGCTGCCGCCGGCGTCCCGCACCTGGAAGATGAGGCGGCCGCCTTCGTCGTCCGAAACAGCCTCCCCCAGCCTGCGCGGCGATTGCGATGCCTCACGCCCGAACATATCGTCGATGACCAGCGGCAGCAGTCTGCGGGCTGCCTCCTGCATCGAATTGTCCATGGCTTCATTGATTTCGCGGTGCAGCGTGATGCTTCCGGTGCCAGCGGCGACCAGGCCAACAGCGACCGTGACGAGGATCAGCGACGACACGAGGCGACCGGCAAGGCTGCTGAAGACCTTCATGGGAGTGCAAGGCGGTAGCCCAACCCCCTCACGGTTGTAAGGACCTGGCGCCCGATCTTCTTGCGCAAGCGGCTGACATAGACTTCGACAGTGTTGCTTTCGATCTCCGCGCCGAAGGCATAGAGCGCCTCCTCGATCTGGTTCTTGCCGACTGTCATGCCGGGCCGGCGCAGGAACTGCTCCAGCACCGCCCATTCGCGCGATGTCAGCATGGCCTCCGTGCCGTCGATGGTAACGCGGCGCGCGGCCTGGTCGATTTCGACGGCTCCGAGCCGGATCAAAGGGTTGGGGTTTCCGGCATAGCGGCGCGCGACCGCGGCAAGGCGTGCGGACAACTCGCTGAGATCGAACGGCTTGACCAGATAGTCGTCCGCCCCGGAATTCAGCCCCGCTATGCGGTCTGAGAGCTGGTCGCGCGCGGTCAGGATGATGACCGGCGTATCGGTGCCCTCACGACGCAGCGTTTTAAGGAATTCGAGACCCTTGCCGTCGGGCAGATGCAGGTCAAGCAGGAGGAGCACATAGGAAACTACACGGAGGTGATCGCAGGCACCGCCAAGCGTCGTGCTCCAGTCCACGGCGTGGCCGTCGGCGGCGATATGATCGCGCACCGCTTCGCCCAGCACCGGATCATCTTCGATCAACAGAACGCGCACTTCGCCTCCGTGTCGCTGCAACACGCGCCTTCATGCGGCACGAGGCTGACAGGAAGCTGAATGAAAGCCAACTGAGGCTTTTGCACGATGCGATGCGTGTTCAGGCTGCTGTCAGGTTTCGCGGCCAAGGTCCTCGACATCGGAATTGGCCGATGGAGAAAATAAGATGAAGACCTTGATCCTGACCGCGCTGGTTATGGCTTTTGCCAGACCGGCCTTCGCCGCCGACAAATGCGATGTGCCGACCGGCCAGTGGCAGCCGCGCGAAGCCTTGCAGAAGAAGCTTGAAAGCGAAGGCTGGAAGGTTCGCAACATCAAGACGGAACAGGGCTGCTATGAAGCCAAGGCGCTTGACGCCAATGGCAAGAAGCTGGAAGCCGTCTTCAATCCCAAGACGCTGGAGTCGGTCGGTGCCGATTCCGATGACGGTTGACGGCCATGAACGCCACTGTTTCGACACGAGAAACCTCGGTCGAGTCGACACGAGAAACCTCGGTCGAGTCGACACGAGAGGCCTCGGTCGAGGTCTGGAGCCCCTACGTCCGCCTCTTTCACTGGTCGCTGGTCCTTTGCGTCGCGGTGGCGTGGCTTTCTTCAGGCGAAATCATGAAGGTGCATGAACTGGCCGGCTACAGTGCCGGGGTTCTGATTGCCTCGCGTTTGATCGCCGGTCTGGCGGGGTCGGGATACACGCGCTTCCGTCAGTTTGTGCGTGGACCGCGCGTGGTGAGTTCTTATCTCGCCGACGTGGCGCATGGCGATGAAAAACGCTATCTCGGCCACAACCCCGCCGGCGGTGCCATGATGCTGGCGCTTCTGGCTTGCGTGGCAGGAATTGCGCTCACCGGCTGGATGCAGACCACCGATGCCTGGTGGGGCGTGGCCTGGGTCGAGGATACGCACAAGATCCTGGGCAATGGTGTACTGGTGCTGATTGGACTTCATGTCGGCGGCGTGCTGCTCGCCAGTCTGCGTCATCATGAAAATCTGGTTCGCGCCATGATCACCGGCCGTAAACGCGCGGCCTCGCCGCAAGACGTTGGCTGACCGCGGAGAGCGGAAATGCAAGGGCACCGCAGCGACGCGACGCCCTTGCCGTTCGATCACGATGACAGGGCCAGCGCCACCCGTCCGTCCTGATCGACCCGTCTGGAAAACTCGCGCCGATATTGCGCGGGTGATGTCCTTAGCCGCGCGGCGAAATGTTGGCGCAAGGAAGTTGCGCTGCCGAAGCCGGCCTCGAAGGCGACCATGTCCACCGGCTTGTCCGTCGTCTCCAGCAGCCTCTGCGCCAGCGCGACGCGCTGGTCGGCCAGCCAGTCGCCGAAGCTGGTACCTGTCGTCTTCTGGAAACGGCGGGTAAAGGTGCGGCGGGTGAGACCGGCGGCGTCGGCGACGCTATCGAGACCGTGCGGTTCGCCTGATGTCGCGCGCACCTTGTCGAGAGCCTGGGTAAAGCGGTCGGCGGTCGGGCTCGGCGCTACCGGGCGTTCGATGAACTGCGCCTGTCCGCCCTGCCGGTGCGGTGAAAGCACGATGTGCCGGGCGAGCCGCAGTGCCGCCTCGGCGCCATAGCGGGCGCGCACGATGTGCAGGCAGCAGTCGAGCCCGGCGGCGACGCCGGCGGAGGTGATGATGTCGCCGCCGTCAACGTAGAGCACGTCCGCATCGACCGAAATGTCGGGATGGAGAGCCTGCAACTGATCCGTATAGGCCCAATGCGTGGTCGCCTTCCGTCCCGAAAGCAGGCCGACGGCGGCGAGGGCAAAGGTGCCGAGGCAGAGGCCCACGATCAGCGCGCCGCGCCGGTGGGCGCGGCCGAGCGCTTCCTCGAGCGGTTTTGCCACAGGCGCTCCGAGATCCTTCCAGCTCGGGATGATGACGATATCGGCGTCTTCGAGCGCGGCAAGCCCGTGCGGGACCAGGATGCTCAATCCGGCGTCGGTCTCGATCAGCCCTTCCTCCACGCCGCAGACGCGGAAGTCGAAGCGCGGCAGGCCGAGCCTGGTGCGGTCGGCGCCGAACACCAGGCACGGCACGGAGAGATGGAACGGACTGATGCCGGCGAAGGCGAGGACGGCGATGATGGGAGCGGTCATGGGGCGTTTCCAGTGTGAAGGAGGATTGTCCCAATTCTTTCGTATGATGTCAATCGGGCCACTGTTGGCGCCTCGGTCAGCAGGCTATCTTCGGTCCATCGCATTCAAGCCTGAAAGGAAATATCATGTCTGCCCCAGCCAACACCGCGCCGCGCCGCGCGCTGATCGTCGTCGACGTCCAGAATGACTATGACGGCGGCAACCTGGCTATCCAGCATCCGCCATTCCGCGACAGCGTCGTCAACGTGACGCGTGCCATGGATGCCGCATCGGCAGCAGGCATCAAGGTCGTGGTCGTCAAGCAGATGGCGCCCGAGACGTCGCCGATCTTCGCCCGGGGCAGCCATGGCGGCGAACTGCATCCCGAGATCGCCAGGCGCGGCCGCGACCATTATGTCGAGAAGAACTTGCCAAGCGCCTTCACCGGTACCGACCTCGAGGACTGGTTGCGCGCCAACGCCATCGATACGATCGCGGTCGTCGGCTACATGACGCATAATTGCGACCTGTCGACCATCATCCATGCCGTGCATATGGGCTTCGCGGTCGAGTTCCTGTCCGACGCGACCGGTTCGGTGCCTTACGCCAACAGCGCCGGTTACGCCTCGGCCGAGGAGATCCATCGCGTGGTGAGCATCATCCTTCAGTCGCGCTTCGCCGCGGTGCTCAAGACCGCCGAATGGATCGACTGCCTGGAGACCGGCGCGCTGCCGGAACGCGACACGATCCATGCGTCCAACCAGCGGGCGCTGTCGCGCAGCGCCGCGTAGGACGATCCGCAAACGAGAAGGGCGCCGCGGCGATGCGGCGCCCTTCTTGTTCTTGTCAAGATGAAGATCAGAACAGGCCTTCGATCTGGCCGGCCTCGTTGAGGAAGATCTTTTCCGACGACGGCTTGCTCGGCAGGCCAGGCATGGTCATGACCTCGCCGCAGATGATGACGACGAAGCCGGCGCCGGCGGACAGCCTGACCTCGCGCACCGGCACGGTGTGGCCGGTCGGCGCGCCGCGCAGGTTCGGGTCGGTCGAGAACGAGTACTGTGTCTTGGCCATGCAGACCGGAAGGTTGCCGTAACCAGCATCCTCCCAGGCCTTCAACTGGTCGCGCACCGATTTGTCGGCGATGGCTTCCGAGCCGCGATAGATGCGCTGAACGATGGTGTTTATTTTCTCGAACAGCGGCATGGAGTCGGGATAGAGTGGCGCGAACTGCGAGGCGCCGGATTCGGCGAGCGCCACCACCTTGTTGGCAAGCTCCTCGATGCCGGCGGAGCCGTTGGCCCAGTGCTTGCACAGGATCGCTTCCTCGCCCATCGAGGCGACGTAGTCCTTGAGCGCCTGGATCTCGGCGTCGGTGTCGGAATAGAAGTGGTTGATGGCAACGACCGCCGGGACGCCGAACTGCCTGATGTTCTCGATGTGGCGTCCAAGGTTCGGGCAGCCCTTCCTGACGGCTTCGACATTCTCCTTGCCAAGGTCTTCCTTCTTGACGCCGCCATTCATCTTCATGGCGCGCACGGTGGCGACGATGACGGTGGCGGCCGGCTTCAGCCCGGCCTTGCGGCACTTGATGTCGAAGAACTTTTCGGCACCCAGATCAGCACCAAAACCGGCTTCGGTGACGACGTAGTCGGCAAGCTTGAGCGCCGTTGTGGTGGCGACGACCGAATTGCAGCCATGCGCGATGTTGGCGAACGGGCCGCCATGCACGAAGGCCGGGTTGTTCTCCAGCGTCTGCACCAGATTGGGCTGCATGGCGTCCTTGAGCAGGACGGCCATGGCGCCATCGGCCTTGAGGTCGCGGGCATAGACCGCCGACTTGTCGCGGCGATAGGCGACGATGATGTCGCCGAGGCGCTTTTCCAGGTCCTTCAGGTCGGTGGCGAGGCACAGGATGGCCATTACTTCCGAGGCGACGGTGATGTCGAAGCCGGCTTCGCGCGGAAAGCCGTTGGCGACGCCGCCGAGCGAGCAGATGATCTCGCGCAGCGCCCGGTCGTTCATGTCCATGACGCGGCGCCACACCACGCGGCGGGTGTCGATGCCGAGTTCATTGCCCCAGTAGATGTGGTTGTCGATCAGGGCCGACAAAAGGTTGTGCGCCGTGGTGATGGCGTGGAAGTCGCCGGTGAAGTGGAGGTTCATGTCCTCCATCGGCACGACCTGCGCGTAACCGCCGCCGGCGGCACCGCCCTTGACGCCGAAATTCGGGCCGAGCGAGGCTTCGCGGATGCAGACGATCGCCTTCTTGCCGACGCGGTTGAGGCCATCACCGAGGCCGACGGTGGTGGTGGTCTTGCCCTCGCCGGCCGGGGTCGGGTTGATGGCGGTGACCAGGATCAGCTTGCCGTCCTTGTTGCCCTTCACCGACTTGATGAACTCGGCCGAAATCTTGGCCTTGTCGTGGCCGTAGGGCAGCAGATGTTCGGTCGGGATGCCGATCTTCTGGCCGATCTCCTGGATCTGCTTTTTCCTGGCGCCACGCGCGATCTCGATGTCGGACTTCACTTCGGCCATGACGGCGTTCCTCTGGATTGGACGGTGGAGGGGACGGGGTTGATCTTACTCGCAAGAAGGCTGGAGCCGGACGCGCGGGGCATCTAACCCTGTCGCTGCGGCGGCGTCAACTTTCATGCAACTATGTTTCCTATAGAGAAAATTCCTCTGCGGCGGGCCGACCTATTCCCGGTTCTTTATGGCTCCGCTTGCCGCGCCGTATAGAAGCCAGAGCAGGGGCGCTTCCGCCGTCTCAAAACAGCCGCACAATGCACGGAATGCGACAGACGCGACGACGCAAATCCGCCATCGCGAGTGTTGCCGTGGGACAGCGCTACTGCGTCAGCACGTTGCTGATTTCAACCATGTTCGAGCGCACCCGAAGCACGTAGAAGCCCATCGTCGTCAGATGGGTGGGCAGCAGCCAGCCGTCCTCGCGGCCATTGGCGATGATGAAGGGCTGGATGCGCAGGGCCGACACGAACTGCGCGTCCATCGTATCCCACAGGCTCTGCAGGTGCTTTTCCTTGATGACGTCCTCGAAGTCGGCCTGGGCGCCCTTCATCAGGCCGTAATAGGCATAGAGCTGGCCATAGGCGAACCAGTAGCGGTCGTCGGCGCGGGTGTCGAACCAGCCATTGTTGTGGTTCTCGGCACGCTCCTTGAGGATGGCGGAGGTCGAGCCGATGTCACTGGCGATGCGATCGATATACTGCTTCAGATTGTCGGCGCGGGCATCGAAAGTGGCCTGGCAGGTGGCGAGCCGGGCATTGAACGAACGCAGCTTGCGCACGGCGTCGCGATAGTAGCTCGGCGTCGGTGTCTTCGGTCCAAACGGGCTCACGCCGAAATACCAGGTATACTCGTCGAACTGCAGATTGCCACGCGCGTCCTGCAGGTCGGCATCGATCTGCGAGGTGGTGCGCACGCGGCCGAGATTGTCGGCAAGCTCGGTCGCCGTGCGTCGCACCGCCTGGTTGATGCCGCGCTGGAAAGAGGCCTTGTTGTCCATCCACGGGGTGTTGTCCCAGTCGATGCCGAACAGGCCGAGCTTGTAGAGGATCATCGACGAGATCCAGGCATTCTGGTTGACGTTGAAGTCAGTCAGGTCCGCCGCCACCTGGGCGATGCCGGAGTTGCCGCAAGTCTTGGCCGTGTCGGTGCCGGCGCCGGCGGCCACCTGTTCACCGGCGGAAACGTTGCGCTTCTCGAACGTATAGGTGTCCGGGTAGTTCGGGTTGAACCTGTTCCACCACTGGGTGGCGTAGAAGAAGTTGGCGTAAAGGCCGATCAGCACCAGCAAGGCTAGGCCGACGACGGCCTTCAGGATCCCGCCGCGCTGCGTGTACCAGCGGCCGGCCCACAAGAAGGGCCACAGGATCACGCCGATCAGAAGGCCGATGCCGCGGCCGATCCACTGGAACAGCTTGACGAAGAAGTTCACGATCGGGTCGAGCATGGCTGTATCACCCCCTCAGCACGATGCCAAAAAGTTGCAGACTTTTTGGATAACATCATGCACCAAAACAACAAGTTAGAACGGAATGACGGTTCATATCGTTCTAGTCGGTCAGGCCGTAGAGGCGTGTGCGAAACGCCACCTTTTCCTTCAAATATGTGGTTTTCAGAACGTCCACAACATGCGATCGCCAAGCGTCGCTGAAGCCGTCATAGTCCTTGTAGAAGCCGTCCTTGTTGAAGATGTAGCGCGACACGAAGTCCGACGGCACGAAATCCGAGATCAGCCGGTTGGTCAGCCAGGCGTCGGGATGATCAGGCTTGGCGCGGACCACCAGGAAGCGCTGCTGCGGGAAGACGTCCTCGATCTTGAGGTGGCCGAACTGGGCGATCTCGCGCTTGGCGGCGTTGAGGAAGGGAAAATTGCCGTCCCTGGTGATCAGGTCGGCATGGCCCTGGATCCAGGTCTGCAGCCAGACCTTGTCGACGTCGGTCAAATTGCGGTTCGGCTCGGCGTCGCGGATCAGCGCGCGCACGACCATTTCAGCGCGGTGCTCGAGATAGCCCGAGGTTTCGATCCAGGAGGCGCGCGGCAATTCGATGCGCCCGGTGGCGGCCAGGAATTTGAACACCTTGTCGGCGTCCTTGATGGAGAGATAGCTCACCTGCCAGGGCCGCGAGCGGCGGAAACCTGGAGCCGCCGGATCGCTGATCACCGTCGTCATGTCGGGATCGACGAAGACGTAGAGGCCGCCGAAATGGCTGGTCCAGTAGGCGTTGTGGCGGAAGATCACCTGGTCGGGCACCAGCGCGTTCTCCCTGATGTCGCCGCAGACCTTGGCGAGTTCCACCATGCGGGTCAGCATGGCATTGTCGCGCCAGGCGTCGGGCTCCTGCTTCAGCCGGTCGACGAGCTTGCCGAGCTCGGCCGCCTTGCCCAGCACGTCCTCGGCCGACAGCACCTTGAACTCGACCTGGCTGATCGACAGCAGGTCCTCGATGTCGTTGACCTTGGGAACGGAATCCTCCATCTCGCCGTAGATCACGTCCTTGATGGTCAGCGCGTCTATGGCGCGCTGGTTCCTGGACATGAATTCGAACATCAGCTGCGAGGTGTTCGAGAAGGCCGTGTGCACCACCGGCAGGTCGATCTGCGACGGCGTCAGGATGATGAAGCGGCGGTTGACCTCGTTGGGATCCAGATAATCGTAGTCGCCACACTCCTCGGCCACTTCGGGCGAAAAGCCGGTGCGGTCGATCTGGAAACTCTTCAGCTTTGTCGGCTTGAGACCGAAAGCCGCCAGCGCCTTGTTGTAGCGCTGGATGAGATGCGGCTCGTCGACCGTGAGCAGCCGGCCGTAGATGAGTTCGTTGTCGCGCAGGAGATCGGGTTTTTTGCTCATCTTGCCTTCTCCCCGTTCACGGGGAGAAGGTGCCCGAAGGGCGGATGAGGGGCGGCGCAAACGCTCATCATCTCGTCTCCAAGATTGAAGGCAGAAACTTCGCGTCGATGCCAATCATCTTCTTGTTCAGCCGACCATCCACGGCCGCAACGATGGTCTCCAATACGCTCTTTCGGCCGCTCAAAACATCAGCGTGCCAAATCCTCAATACCGACCAACCATTAGCGTTCATCGTTTCGTCCCTGTAGCGATCCCGGGATCCACCTGCATGCTGGCTGCCATCGACCTCCACGACCAGATTAGCCTCACGACAGGCAAAGTCGGCGAAATAGGGCCCGATGGGCAGTTGGCGAATGAATTTGTGGCCATTCAATCGTTGCCCACGCAGTTCATGCCAGAGCTTTTCCTCGGCATCGTTCTCGATTTTCCGAAGCTCGCGGGCTCTTGCCACCTTGGGCTCGTTTCCACCACGCATGGCGCTGCCCCTCATCCGCCCTTCGGGCACCTTCTCCCCGTGAACGGGGAGAAGGAAGAAGAGCTCGCCTCACGCATTCCACAGACCCTTCTTCTTCATCTCCTCCATCTCACGCGCCGCGCGTTCGCGCAGCCTTGCGTCGCGCAGCAGCTTCTCCACCGCGGCATCGTCGGATTTGTCGGAATAGCGGAACTCGGAATCGGCGTAGCGGTTGATCTCCTGCATGACCATGTCCAGCGAGAACGGCCCGCGCAATTCCTCGATCATCGCTTTCTTGGCGTCGTAGCTCTTGTGCATGAAGGCTTCCGGCTTTTCGAACCAGTCGTCGGGAAGCTCGATGTCCATGGCACGCATCTTGATGGCGTCGGTGACGTTCTTGATGGCGCGGCCGGTGAAGCGCGGCTCGGCGTCCTTGATCAGGTGCAGGTAGGTGCCGATGTCGGCCATGGTCTTGGGCGCGCCATTTTCCTTCATATAGCGCTCGTAGACCCGCACCAGTCCGTCCTCCCGCGGCTTTTCATGCTCTTCATAGGCTTCGGTCACGGCGCGCTGGATCTCCTGCGCGGCGTAGAGTTCGTGCTTGCCCAGGGGGATTTCGTGGTTCTTGCCGGCGAGCAGCACGAAAATGTCGATATAGTCGTCTCGGGTCTGCGGCCCGTCGACCAGCCAGCGGGCGCCGGCGCGCTGGCGCAGCGCATCGTCGACATTTTCGGGATAGTTGGAAAACATGCCGAACGAGCAATTGCCACGCACCACGGTGGCAGCACCGGCGAAGGCGTCCATCAGCACGCCGGTGATCTCCTGCTGGCCGGCCGATGCGCGGTCGTCGGAACGGCGGGCGGCCACCTGGTCGATGTCGTCGATGGTGCCGAAGCCGATGACGCGCGGGTTCAACACATTGTTGATGAACTGGCGGCAGTTCTGGCCAGACTTGCCTTGGTAGGACGAAATCTGGTCGACGCCGAAATTTTCATAGGCAAAGGGGTAGCCGGCGACCTGGCAATAGCCGTTGACGAGGCCGGCGATCATCTGGATCAGTGTCGTCTTGCCGGTACCGGGCGCGCCGTCGCCGATGAAGGTGAACAGGAAGCCGCCGAGCTCGACGAACGGGTTCAGTTCACGCTCGAAATCATAGGCCATCAGCATCTTGGCGAGCTTGACCGACTGGTATTTGGCGATGTGGTTGCCGACGACCTCTTCCGGTTTCTTGAAGGTCATCACCAGCGGCTTGGAGCGCTTGCCGGGCGCGACGTCGAAGCCGTCGAGGGTGAAGTCGTCGGCGTCGATGCGGATATGGGCGTTCTCGAACGGGCCGATGCCGTCGAAGCGGCTTTTGCGCGCCAAAAGCCCGTCGATGGCGACGCGGGCGAAGGCGCGCGCCCTGGTCGTCAGGTCGCCGTCGTCCGTCGAGCCCGCTATCGCCTTGTCGAGGCCGGCCAGGATCGATTTCACGGCATCCTGGGGCGTGTCGAACAGGAAGTCCGGCTCGGGGATATCGTTCGGCGCCTCGCCGTCGCCGTCGATGAGCTGGAACAGATACGAGGCGAGGCTGAAGGCCGAGATATAGGCCGAAGCCGACAGCAGTTTCTTGAAGGTGGACGCCTCGTCGCCTTCGAGCGGCGCGCGGGTGTTCCTGGCCTGCAGGCTTTCGAGATCAGAGCCTTCGGCGAAGACGTCCGATACCGCCAGCGCGATCGCCGTGCCGCGCCGGGCGCGAAAGAGCAGCGTGTGCTGCGGGATGGTCAGCAACTGGTCGTCGGGATGAACGGCGCCGACCGTCTTCGACAGCTCGACCTCGCGGGTGCGGCGCACCGAACCGACCGAGACGGTGGAGACGAAGCGGCGGTTGGTGCCGGCCAATGCCGTACCGGATTCGCGCGATGGATCCTCCAGCACGACGATGCGGGTGATGAAGCTCTGCGCGGTGGCGCGGTGTTTTTCGATAGCCGCTTCCGGGATGGTGGTCAGGCCGGTGTCCATGAAGGGTGCTCCGCGGTGTGACGGTCAGACGTCTGAGATGACCTGCCCATTCGACAGGATGTGAACCTTGTAGCCGCCAAAGATCTTCTGTGCTTCGCCGGCCGCGTAAAGCGCCTGGTAGGCTTCGTGCGGGATCAGCGCGTGGTTTTCGTAGCTCGACACGCCCTGGCGGGCGGCTTCCAGGTCGTCGGTGTTGATGAAGAATTCCTGCGTCGTCTTCTCGCTGGAGAACAGGCCCTTGCGGCCGGGCTTCTCGCCCTTGGAATAGACTTCCTGGATGGTCCAGGTCAAAAGCCAGGCATTTTCGGGCTTGCGCACCTTGGCCAGCACTTCCGTCACCGTCGAATTGTTGTCGGTGATGCCTGCCGAGTAGAAGGGGCCAAGCACCACCCGCCTCAGCTGCTTGGGGTGCAATGGCTCGAAATCCTTGTCGAGATTGACCGCGATGGTCGCCGGCGACAGCGTATAGGCTGAATTCTTCTCGGTGAAATCGTCGAAGCGGTGGGCAAGCTCGGGGTTGAGCAGGCCGTCGACGGGCAGCGGAATGTCGACCTTGTCGTTGAGCTTGCCGCTCCGGTCGACAAGCTGGCGGACCATGCTTTCCGAGGAATCCTCCACTGTCACCATGTAGACCAGAGGCAGGTTGGCGCTGCCGTCGAAGCTTGCCCAGTGGACGAGGTAATAAGGCCGCGCCGTCTTCGGATTGACCGACACCTTGGCCGTCTGCGCCAGCGTGAACGGACCGAAGGTCTGCTCGCTCTTGACGTCTTCGAGATAGAGCCGCTCGGCCATCGATTTCTGCAGCGCCTCGGGAAACTCCTTGTGGCGCAGGATGAAGTCGGCCATCTCCTCGCGCAGCTCGCCGGCCTGGGGGATGTTGGCGAGCCGCGCGTCGGCCTGCAGGCGGTCGTTTTCCAGTTCAAGCAGGTTCTGGAACACCGGGTAGCCGCTCTCGGCGCGCGAAATGCGGAACGTGTCCATGAAGCCCAGCCGGTTGCGCCAGCAGGAAAAGGACTTGTCGAGCCGAGCGATGTACTCGGCAACGATCTTGGCGACGATGCCGTGTCGGTAAAGCGGCGAGCGGTCGTCGCGCATGAACACTTCAAGGCCGCTGAGCGCGGCCGTGATTGCCGAGAAATACCGCGCTGCGGCGTCGTTTTCGGGGGTCATGCTGTCAGTCCTGGGATTGTCGCACCGATGCGCGCGGCAATTATGACTGCACGTAGTTGGCCGAATTGTGCTTCTTCAGCACCTCGTCGAAGCGGCGGGCAAAGGCATCGTCGGCCAGCTTCTTGCGGCGCTGGATGTCGGCGCTGGCGACCATGTTCTTCTCGTGCATCTCTAAGAGATCGCCGATGTGCTTCTGCGAGGCGGCGCCGATGCCGGCCATGGTTTCCTCGGCCGTGTTGTCGACCTGGCTGCCCAGCGTGTTGATCTTGTGGGCGACGTCCTGCTGGGCGGCGGTCTTCAGCGAGTCCTCGAGCGCCTTGTAGAGCACGATGCGCTGTTCGGTATCGATGGTCAGCTTGTTGATCAGCGTCGACTGCGCGGCGATCTGGTTGTTGAGCGAATCGACGAAGGTCTGGAACATCGAAGTATAGCGCTCCAGCGTCTGGCTTTCGGCCAGCAGCTCCTGCTCCTTCGCCTGCTTTTCATTGTATTCGGTGGCGAGCTTGGAACGCTCGCCCTCGAGCTGCGTGCGGTCTTTCTGGCTGGTCGAGGCGGCGATCCTGTTTTCGATGTCGAGCAGCATCGGATTGAGCTCCTCGATGCGCTTCTGCACGGTTTCGAGGTTGGTCATGGTGATCTTGCGGCGCTCGATAACCTGCGACAGGCTGGCCTCGGAGGTCTTGTAGCGCTGGTCGAGAATTTCCTTCTGCGCCTTCAATATGCCGACGATGGTATCGGACTTGGCCAGCAGCTCCTGCAGGTTGCCGGCGAGCGACATGTTGCGGACGCGATCGGTGCGCATGCGCTGCTTGCGCTGTGCCGAAAAAACGCCGACGAAGTTTTCCCAGCCGGTATAGTTCTTCATGCTCTCGAACTCGGCGCCGAAGACGTTGGTGGCGTCCTCCAGCCCGATGATCAGGTCGGCGATGTTGCCTTCCATCACCTTCTGCTGCTTCAGTACATCCTCAATGCGGGCGTTCTCGATGTCGAAATTGGCGTCGCCGATCTTCTTGTCGGCGGTTGCGAGCGTGTCGAGCACGGTGCCGGATTGCTCGATCTTGGTGCGCATGTCCTGGACGACCTGCTTGGTCTTGGCAATTTCGGCATCGAAATTCTGCAATGTCGCCATAGGGGCCTCCCGCTTCGGCTTCCGCTCGCTGGTTGCGAACAGCGGCGAATATATGTGGGGTATCAGGGGATTGAAAGACATGAAGACAGTGCACGGCGCGAAAACAAATATCCAGCCGAAACCCTTGAAAGCCAATGGAGCCGTGGTCATGGCGTGATCAACTGGCAGGCCAAGCCTTGTTCAGCTGGTTTTGAACTTTCATGCCAGCAAAGCAATCAATCCACGCGGAAGCGAATGGCTCCTAAACTCGACAACAACTGGCCATTTGCAGCCCCACACGGCGGCACAAGTCGGCCCGTCCGACGACGAACGGCGTCTGCTCAGGGTTTGGGGTCGGCCTTCAGATAGGCGATGACGTTGGCGATGTCGTCGTCATTGCTGAGGCCGCCAAAGGCCATCCTGTTGCCGGGCACCTTCAGCTTGGGCGATCTGAGGTATTCGGCAAGATTTGCCTCGTCCCAGACGAGGCCGGCAGCACCCGCGCTCTTCATGGCGTCCGAATAATGGCCGAGGAAGCTTTCGGCGGTTCCCGCCTTGCGGCCGACGACGCCCATCAGATGCGGGCCGACCTTGTCGCGGTCGGTCGCCGCCTCATGGCAGGCCATGCATCGGTTGAAAACATGTTTGCCCAGCACAGGATCGCCCCCGGCCCGGGCGGTAACGGAGGTGGCAAGCAAAAGAAGGCTGGCGGACAAGGCGGCTCGAAGCATGGCTGACCCCGGGAGGCTCTGGCTGAGGGTGGGAAAATAGGGCGCTGGCCTTAACAAAGGCACCATAGAACGGCGCGGCCGACAAGAGGTGGCAGCCAGCTACCCACGCCGACGCCCCAGCGAGCCACATTCAGCGGCTGATAAAGCCGATGAAGTCGTCAGGTGCCGCGCGGCCCATTTCCTCTTCCCAATGCCGGCGGCAGAGCGAGACGTAGACGTCCTTGCCGATCGCCACCTGTTCGCCCTGCCTGGCCACCTTGCCGTCGGGACCGAGGCGCACGACCATTGTCGCCTTGCGGCCGCAGCGGCAGATGGTGCGCACTTCGCGCAGATCGTCGGCGATCGCCAGCAGCGCCCGCGAGCCGGGAAACAGCTTTCCCTGGAAATCGGTGCGCAGGCCATAGCACATGACCGGGATGTTGAGCCGGTCGGCGATGCGGGCAAGCTGCCAGACCTGCTCCTCCTCCAGGAACTGCGCCTCGTCGACAAAGACGCAATGCACCGCCGTGTGCTGGTGATGCTCGGCGACGCGGGCGAACAGGTCGTCGCCGTCGCGGAACATCTCGGCTTCCGTTTCCAGCCCGATGCGCGACGAGATCAGGCCGGTGTCACCCTTGCGGTAGTGGCCGGCGACGAACAGCATCGTCGTCATGCCGCGCTCGCGGTAATTGTACGACGCCTGCAACAGCATGGTCGTCTTGCCGGCATTCATCGTCGCGTAGTGGAAGTAAAGCTTGGCCATGCCGCTCTTTTAAGCCGACTTGCCACGCCTCGGGGAGGGGCAGGCGCCGCATTCCCCTGAAAAAGCCGCCATTGCCGAGGCAGATTGCGCTTGGGCTCGGCGCGGAAAGCGTCAGCTGTGTCGCTGATGGGCCAGCCAGCGCCGTTGATCGTGATTGTCTTAGCGCTTGAAACCACTCCAGAATGGTGTTTGGCTGACGAAACAAGGCGGGCACAAAAACCGTAACTTCGCTTCGCCAAAGAATCGAAATGGGAGAATACAGATGTCGCGCATGAATTCCTTCGTCGCCGGCCTGGGCCTGGCGGCTTTCCTGTCCACGAGCGCCGCCTTCGCCGGCGATCCGGCAAGCTGCAAGGCGGTTCGCCTCTCCGATGTCGGCTGGACCGACATCCAGGCCACCACCGGGCTGGCCTCGGTGCTGCTCACCGCGCTCGGCTACGAGCCGCAGGTGATCCAGCTCTCGGTTCCGGTGACCTATGCGTCGCTGAAGAACAAGGACCTCGACGTCTTCCTCGGCAACTGGATGCCGTCGATGACCAATGACATCAAGGATTATACGGCCGACGGTTCGGTCGAGACCGTCAGCCAGAACCTGGCCGGCGCCGGTTACGGCATCGTCGTGCCGACCTATGTCGCGGATGCCGGCGTCAAGTCGCTGACCGACCTCGGCAAGTTCAAGGACAAGTTCAACGGCAAGATCTACGGCATCGAGGCCGGCAATGACGGCAATCGCATCATCCTCGACATGATCAAGAACCCGAAGGACAATCTCGACGGGTTCGAGTTGGTCGAATCCTCGGAGGCCGGCATGCTGACGCAGGCCGAGCAGTCGATGAAGAGCAATGAGTGGATCGCCTTCCTCGGCTGGACGCCGCATCCGGTGATGGGCGCCATGAAGATCACCTATCTCGACGGCATGGGCGACAGCGGTTTCGGCGCGGCCACCGTCTCGACCAATGTGCGCAAGGGCTACATGACCGAGTGCCCGAATGTCGGCAAGTTCATCGCCAACCTGAAGTTCAATCTGGATATGGAAGGCCAGATGATGGACGCCATCCTGAAGGGCAGCGATGCCAACAAGGTGGCAACCGACTGGTTGAAGAAAAACCCGGATGCGGTCAAGCCGTGGATCGCCGGCGTGACCACCTTCGACGGCGGCGACGCTGCGGCGGCGGTCAAGACCGCGCTCGGAAGCTGAGCCGACTTTGATTTCGGCGTGACCGAAACAGAGGGCAGTCTTTGTGGAAAAGGCTGCCCTTTTTCGTATCCTGTGACAAGATGACGTCGCGACAGTACGGGGCCGAAGGCAGAGCTCTGGCAAACGAGGGGTGAGATGGATCCGATTTCCAAGTTCATGGTCGATCACAAGATCCCGATCGGCGCCTGGGGAAAGGCGTTCTTCGGTTTCCTTACCGACAATTTCGACACCGTCTTCAGGGCGTTCTCGAATGGCCTCAATTTTCTGCTCGACGGGCTGGTCAACATCCTGCTGATGGTGCCGCCGGTGCTGCTCGCTTTGGTGATTGCCGTCATCGCCTGGCTGCTGCAGCGTTCGCGCCCGCTCGCCATTGGCGTTTTCATCGGGCTGATCTTCATCATCAACCAGAACCTTTGGAAACAGACGGTGCAGACGCTGGTGCTGGTTGTCGCGGCGGCGGCGGCGGCGATGGCGATCGGCGTGCCGCTCGGCATCTGGGCCGCGCACAAGCCGAAGGTCTATCGCATCATGCTGCCGGTGCTCGACCTGATGCAGACGCTGCCGACCTTCGTCTACCTGATCCCGGTGCTGACGCTGTTCGGTCTTGGCAACGCGCCCGGCCTGATCGTCACCATCATCTTCGTCATCCCGACCGCGGTCCGGCTCACCCATCTCGGCGTCGTCTCGGTACCGAAGTCGATCATCGAGGCCGGCGAGGCCTTCGGCGCCACCAAGAGCCAGCTGTTGTGGAAGGTCGAGCTGCCCTCGGCGCTGCCGACCATCATGGCGGGTCTGACGCAGTCGATCATGCTGTCGCTGTCGATGGTGGTGTTCGCGGCCCTGATCGGCGCCGGCGGGCTCGGCACGGAAATCAACCGGGCGCTCGGTTCGCGCCGCATCGACCTGGGCCTTGAGGCCGGTCTCGCTATCGTCGTGCTCGCCATCGTGCTCGACCGGATGACCCGCATTGGCGTTGGAGGCAAGAAATGACCGTCGCCGTCGATTTCAGGAATGTCGATATCGTCTTCGGCGCCGACCAGGCCGGCTCGCTGGCGATGATCGACAAGGGCGCCACCCGGGCCGAAATCCTCGAGAAGACCGGCAATGTGCTCGGCTGCGCCGGCGCCAGCCTGACCGTGCATGAAGGCGAAATCTCGGTGCTGATGGGCCTGTCCGGTTCGGGCAAGTCGACGCTGCTTCGCGCGGTCAACCGGCTGAACTTGGTGTCGCGCGGCCAGGTGCTGGTGAAGGACGGTGACCGCACGGTCGATGTCGTCACCTGCGACGAGCCGACCCTGCGGCGGCTGCGCCAGAAGCAGGTGGCGATGGTGTTCCAGCAGTTCGGCCTGCTGCCATGGCGCACGGTGGAAGAAAATGTCGGGCTCGGCCTCGAACTCGCCGGCGTGCCGGACGCCGAGCGCAAGGAGCGGGTGCATCGCCAGCTCAAGCTGGTCAATCTCGACCAATGGTCGAACAAATACGCCCATGAGCTGTCGGGCGGCATGCAGCAGCGCGTCGGCCTGGCGCGTGCCTTCGCCACCGAGGCGCCTATCCTGTTGATGGACGAGCCGTTCTCGGCCCTCGACCCGCTGATCCGCACCAAGCTGCAGGACGAACTTCTGCAGCTGCAGGCGGAATTGAAGAAGACCATCATCTTCGTCAGCCACGATCTCGAGGAGGCACTGAAGATCGGCAGCCACATCACTATCATGGAGGGCGGCCGTATCGTCCAGACCGGCGCGCCGGAAGACATCGTGCTGCGCCCCGCCAACGATTATGTCCGCGACTTCATCGCCAATGTGAACCCGCTCTCGGTGCTGACCGCCTGGAACGTGATGCGCGACCGCCGCGATCTCGAACAGGGCAAGGACGGCTGGGTGTGGCTCGACCGGCGCAAGACGACGCGCTTCAAGATCGACGAACACGGGCTGGTGGCGGCGGCCGAGCGCGACGGCAAGCCGGCCGTATGGGTGTCCTGCGCCGATGTCGAGGGCCAGCCGGAGGAGTTGGCGCAAGTGTTCTGGGCCAATCCCGGCACCTCGCTGAAGACCGTGATGCTGGCCATGCACCGGTCGCAGACCGCACCCGTGGCGCTGTTCGACGACCAGTCGCGCTTCGTCGGCGCGATCGGCATCCGCGACGTGCTGAGCGCGGTGCTGCGGCGCTGATGCATGTCGCCCAAAAGTGACCTCGGTTTTGGGAAGACGACATGCACAAAAAACGAAGACTGAAGCGCGGCGCCTGATCCGCTTCGGCGCGACGCGCTTCAGGCGGCTATGTCCTAAGCCGCCATCGGCAGGCGCAACTCGGTCAGCAGGCCGCCGTCTGGATGGTTGGACAGGCGCACTTCGCCGCCCGCCGCGCGCGCGATGTTGCGGGCAATGGTCAGCCCCAGCCCGAGACCGCCGGTCTGGCGGTTGCGGGACTGTTCGAGACGCACGAAGGAGCCGAAGACGGCGTCGATCTGGGCCTGGGGAATGCCCGGTCCCTCGTCACGGATGGCGAGCGTGATCGTGCCGTCCAAGCGGCTGAGGCTGAGATGCGCCTGCTTGCCGTAGGTGACGGCGTTCTGCACCAGATTGGTGACGCAACGCTTGAGGGCCACCGGCCGCGCCATGCAGATCAGGCCGCGCGGGCGGACGTCGTCATTGTCGAAGGAAACCGTCTCGTAGCTGTCGGCGACCGATTCGACGAGCGACCAGAAATCGATCCGTTCGGCCTTCTCTTCCGTGACCTCGAATTTGGCGAAGTCTATCACGGAACTCGCGATGCTTTCGATGTCGGCGAGATCGTGGGCGAGCGCCTGGCGCGCCGGTGATCTGCGCAACAGCTCCAGGCGCAGCCGCATCCTGGTCATCGGCGTGCGCAGGTCGTGCGCGAGGGCCGCCGCCAGGTGCTCACGATCCTCGACATATTCGCGCAGCCTCGCCTGCATGGCGTTGATCGCCTTGGCGGCTGCGCGCACCTCGCGGCTGCCGCTCTCGGCGATCGGCGGGCTCTTTAGGTCGTTGCCGATCCGGTTGACGGCGGTTTCCATCATCCGGTAGGGCGCGGTCAGCCGGCGCAGCGACCAGATCGACATGATCACCACCAGCCCCGCGATCAGCGAATAGAGCGGCAGGCTATCGACGCTCAGGATCGGGCCGACGGGCGTGATCGGTTCGGTGAAATTCAGCCATTGGCCGTCGGCGAAGCGCAGCGAAGCCGTCAGCTTGTCGCTCTGGGCGAAATCGGCGGCCAGCACCAGAAGATCCCGCTCGACCTGGCCGATCTCGGGTCCCGGCGCCGCGCCGCCGGCATCGTCGGCTTCGCGCGTCGCCGGATCGCGCCGCACGCGCGCGTCGGTGATGCCGAACTTGGACAATCGGCCGACGAGAATGTCTTCCAGTTCGGCCAGTTCGTCGTCGCCGGCGATCGAGGAGGTGACGGCGGGCGTGTCCGAGACGGTGAGCGCGTAGGTGGAGTTGAACAGCCCGGTCGCCGTCGCCTTGCGCTCCTCCGGCGTGGCGTCGTGCATCAGCTGCACGAGCGAGAAGGCGCGGTCGTTGAGGCGGTAGAGGTCGACCACGTCGTTGGCGGCGGCGCGGTCGCGCGATACGATATAAAGCGTCGCGACCTGACTGATCAGCAGGCCGGCAATGACGATCAGCAGCACCCAGACAGGCAAGGTCTGCGGCAGGAAACGTCTCATTCGGATGTCGTCTCGGGCAGGAACTGGTAGCCGCCGCTGCGCACGGTGAGGATCAGTTTGGGCGTCTTGGGATCATCTTCCATCTTGCGCCGCAGCCTGGAGACAAGGATGTCGATGCTGCGGTCGAAGGAATAGTCGCTGTCGCCGCCGGACAGTTCGATGAGCTGATCGCGGGTCAGCACGCGCTGGGCGCTCTTGACGAAGGTCTGCAGGAGGTTGAACTCAGCCATGGTCAGTTCGACCCTGACGTCGTCGGGCGCGGTCAGCCGCCGCCGCGAGCAGTCCATCGTCCAGCCGGCGAAGTGGTAAATCTGCTTGGTGGTGGCGCGCTTGGGCTCGGCGGCGCCATTGCGCCGCAGCACGGCGCGGATGCGGGCCAGCAATTCGCGCGGGTCGAAGGGTTTGGGCACATAGTCGTCGGCGCCCATCTCGAGTCCGACGACGCGGTCGGTCGTCTCGGTGACGGCGGTCAGCATGATGATCGGCGTTGTATACTGGGCGCGGATGTCGCGGCACAGTTCCAGCCCGCTCCTGCCGGGCAGCATCACGTCAAGCACGATCAGATCCACCTGCGTGCGGCGCAGGATGGTTTCCATCTCGGTGCCGTCGGCGGCAACCGAGGTGTGCAGGCCCCGTTTCTGGAAGAACTCCTGAAGCAGGTCGCGAATGCCCTTGTCGTCGTCGACGATCAATATGTGTGTCTCGGATTTCACAGCTGCCCTGTCTGGTTTGCCGGCCACGCCATTCTTGGCTCGTGAGCCACACGATAGAATTCGGGCCGTATGTTGGCCAGTGCCTTGGTTTTCAAGGAAGAATGAATTCCGCCTTCTCCACATGAAGCAACGGCCAGCTTGGCGTGGCCTGGCCAGACACAATCCAGAAACAAAATTCTACAATCGGGAAAAACTCCTGAAAAGGTAGGCCGGCATAACGGTGCCGTGGCGGTCAGGTCATCGGCTGCGACGCTAGTCTCCGGGTTCACGGATAAACCGATGCCAAGATTGTCGATCAGTTTGTTGGGAGTTTTGCTGGGCCTTGGCCTGCTCACTGCCGCTGTCGACCAATCCGACGCAAAGGCGCCGCTGACCCGGAGCGAACGGTGCGCCAATCTCAGCCACCAATTTGATGAAGCCCTCGAAACCCATGCCACGGCAACGCAGGTCACCGCGGCAAAGGCACTTCAGAGAAAGGGTAACCGGTACTGCGCCGCCAAGAAACAGGCGCAGGGCATCCGGATGCTCGCCAATGCTTTGAAGCTGCTTGGAGTGACACCGAACGACCCGGTCCAGTGACGCTCAAAACGACCCGCACAAAAAAAGGAAAACGAAGCCATGAAAAAATCCCTCCTGTCCGCCCTTGGTCTCGCCGTCGCTCTCGCCTTCTCGATGCCCGTTCTCGGCAACGCTGCCGCGACCACGACCGCTGCCCCGGCCGCTGCCACCACGACCACCGCTCCGGCTGCTGCCGCGACGACCACTGCTCCGGCCAAGGCTGCTCCGAAGAAGGTCGCCAAGAAGGCCGTTTGCAAGGTGACCAAGAAGCACAAGTGCCCGGTCAAGAAGGCTCCCGCAATGGCGGCTCCCGCGAAGGCGGCCCCTGCGAAGGCTGCTCCCAAGAAGCCCTGATCAGCTTCGAGGTTAGTTCTAGCAAGGCCGCCCCCCCCCCCAACCCGCGGGGGGGGGGGGGCCCTTCTGCCAAGGGCATGGTCGATGAGCTGAACGCCGGCGGCTTCCAGCCACGCATCTCGATCGTGCTTAACCCGTTTGCAATGCCGGCCCTGTAGGACAATCCGCATGAAGAAGCGGCTTTCGTCCATTTTTCGCTCTATGGTGATCGGCGGCCTGGTTGCCACCGGCGTCGCCAGGGTGCTGATTCTGCTCACCGCCAGCCCCGTGCCGGATCCTGCAAGCGGGCGCACCGAGCCTTCGCTATTCGCACCGGCGATTTCCAGCAACTGGGATTACATCACGCCGGTGCAGGCATGGCTTTTGATCGTGCTCGCCGGCGTGACGCTGATCTGTGTTGTCGGATGGCCGATCGCGGCATGGCTGGAACGCCGGGCGGATGCCGACCCAACGCGCCGCGTCTTCGGCCGTCAGGGCCGTTGAACCGCGACCGACAATTCCCCACATGATCCCGGAGGACCGGGCCCGCCCGCCGACGGTCCGTAAATGGACGATCACTGCCGCCCGTGGCAAAATGCGGACTTAAGCTGATCGCGAAAACAGTCGGGTCGAATGCCTGAAATCACCACAAAACCGCGCACCAAGGTCAAACCGCAGACAGAGCGGCCGAAGCTCTACAAGGTCATCCTCGTCAATGACGACTTCACGCCGCGCGAATTCGTGGTGACGGTGCTGAAGGGCGAGTTCAAGCTTTCGGAGGACCAGGCGCACCGGGTCATGATCACCGCGCACCAGCGTGGCGTCTGCGTGGTCGCGGTCTTCACCCGGGATGTCGCCGAGACCAAGGCGACGCGGGCCACCGACGCCGGCAAGGCCAAGGGCTACCCGCTGCTGTTCACGACGGAACCGGAGGAGTGAGGAGGGGCTCGTCATAGCCTTGGTTTCGACGATTGGCGAAACCACTCGCGATAGCGTCGCTCTCCGCGTCACTACACGGGGAGAAAGTAAGAGCGCACCGCTCTATCGTCCCTCGCGGTACCACATCGAACCCATCGCCAGGAGCAACAGGCCCAGGCCAAGGAAGCCGCCGAACAGTGGCACGCGCGACACGGCCTTGAGCACACTGTCATCGGTGGTGCGCAGGCCGATCCAGTCGCTGCCCGACGCCTCGCCGGCCGAGCGCACCGGCACGATGGAAGGCAGCGTCACGTCGCTGCCCGCGGCAGACGCCAACCGGCGCACGCTGCCGCCGGTGGCTTCCGCCGGCGCCTTCAGCCGCTCCTGCGTGGAGACGACGTCGGCGAATTCCGGAGCGTTGACCGGTCCGACATGGGCAAGCGCGGTGAGATCGCCATTGGCGACCTGGAAGAGGCCGATTTCGCTGGTCTGGACGCTGCCGAGGAAGACGCCGGGCTCGGACTTGTCGAGCTTGACGGCGAGCGTCTTGCCGGAGGGGGTGATGATCTGCGCCGGGCCGGGATCGTCGGCCATGGTCTGGCGGCGGATCTCCAGCACCATGCCGCGTCCCTCGGCGGTCAGCCGCTCTTCCTCGAGTTCGGGCTCCTTCATCAGCCAGTGGGCGATGCGCCGGTAGAGCTGGACATGCGGGCCGCCGCCCTCGAAGCCGCGCGCCCACAGCCAGCCCTGGTCGGACAGAAGCATGCCGACGCGGCCTTCGCCCTTGCGGTCGAGCAGCAGCAGCGGCCGGTTGTCGGCGCCCTTCATCACCACTTCACCCTGCGGATTCTGCACACCGATGGTGCGGAACCAGCGGCTCCAGTGCGGCGGCTCGGTGGCCGAACCGTCGAGGCCGCGCGTCACCGGGTGACGCTGACCGAGTTCGGTGAGGCGGGGATAAAAGGCCTTGTCGACGACCTCGCCGGTCGGCATGGCCGGCAGCGCCGACATCAGCGGCGTGCGTGCGATCGAAGCCTCGCCGGCATATTCGGGACCGGCGGCGATCAGCAGCGCGCCGCCCTTTTCGACATATTCGGAGATGTAGTCGTAATAGAGGATCGGCAGCACGTCGCGGTGCTGGTAGCGGTCGAAGATGATGAGGTCGAAATCCTTGATCTTCTCGACGAACAGCTCGCGGGTCGGGAAGGCAATCAGCGACAATTCGTTGATCGGCGTGCCGTCCTGCTTTTCCGGCGGCCGCAGGATTGTGAAATGGACGAGATCGACCGAGGCGTCGGATTTCAACAGATTGCGCCAGGTGCGCTCGCCCGCATGCGGTTCGCCCGAAACGAGCAGAACGCGCAGGTTCTCGCGGATGCCGTCGACCAGCGCGATGGCGCGGTTGTTGGTGTCGGTCAGTTCGCCCGGCTCACGGTCGATGGCAAGTTCGATGATGTTGCGGCCAGCACCCGGGATGGTCACCTGCAGCGGCATGGCCTGGCCGACCGTGGCATGCTCGACCGAAACCTGCTCGCCATTGACCGAGACCCGCACATCGACCGGTCCGGTCTCGTTTTCGGTCGAGATGACGCGATAGCTCATGTCGAGCGGCTTGCCGACGAGGCCGAAACGCGGCGCGTTCTCGAAACGTATACGGCGGTCCTTCTCATGGTCGTTGCCGGTGATCAGGGCATGCAGCGGGGCGTTGAACTCGGGCTTGCCCGACGGCGTGTCATGCACCTCGCCGTCGGTGACCATGATGGCGCCGCCGATGCGCGAGGGCGGCACGTCGCGGAAGGCGCCTTCCAGCGCTCCGAACAGCCGCGTTTCCGTGCGCTCCTCGGCGGCGTCGGATTTGCCGGCCTCGACGACACGGACGTCGAACTGCTTGAAGCGGCCAAGACGCTGCTGCAACCCGGCCACGGCCTCGTCGGTCTGCCTGGTACGGTCGCCAATGTCCTGGCTCTGGCTGCGGTCGACGACCAGCGCGACGACGCTTTTCAGCGGCTCGCGCTCCTCGTTGAGGAATACGGGGTTGAAGATGGCGGCGGCGAGCGCCAGCAGGGCGACCAGGCGCAGGACCGCGCCGCGCTGGCGAAACCAAAGGCCGACGAGCGCCAGCAGCGCCAACGGTACCAGCACCAGGGCCAGCAGCGGCCAGGATAGAAGCGGTTCGAAGGAGATAGACCAGTTCATGCTTCATCCTCTCCGTTGTGGAGAGAGTTGACCCGCCGTGGAGGGTAAGAACGTCATCCTACTGCCCCAGACGTTCGAGCAGGATGGGAACATGCACCTGGTCGGATTTGTAGTTGCCGGTCAGCATGTACATCATGATGTTGACGCCGGCGCGCAGCGCGTAGACCCGCTGCATCGGATCGTTTGGTACGGTCGGCAGCAGCGGATCGCCATTCTCGTCAACCGCCCAGGCGCCGGCGAAATCATTGGCGGTGATCATGATCGGCGATACGCCGTCGCCGGTGCGCACCGGTCGGTTGTCGGCATTGCTGGCATCGAGCGATGCCTCGACCCAGAGCGGGCTGCCGGCAAAGCGGCCGGGAAACTCGGGCAGGATGAAGAAGGATTTGGTCAGCACATGGTCCGACGGCACCGGCTCCAGTGGCGGCACGTTCAAGTTGCCGAGGATGTCGCGCAGCCGCTCGGTCGCCGGGCTGGTGGAATCGGCACCGATGCCGTTGGCGAACTGGTCGCGGGTGTCGAACAGCACGGTGCCGCCCTGCTGCATATAGGCGTCGATGCGGGCGATCGCGGCCTGGCTCGGCATCGGTGCCGCCGGATCGATCGGCCAGTAAATCAGGGGATAGAAGGACAGTTCGTCCTTCGAGATATCGACGCCGGCCGGCGCCCCCGGCTCCAAGGCGGTCTTCTCGATCAGGAAGCGGGTCAGACCCTCGAGCCCGGCGCGGCTGATCGAATCGACACCCGGGACGCCTGTCAGCACATAGGCGATGCGGGTTTTCGAAATCGCCTCGATAGCGACCTGATCGCCCGGCTTGGCATCGTCGGCGCGCGCGACATCGGCATGGCCGAACAGTGCGCCAAGCGCGATCAGCACGGCGGCTGTGGTCGCGGCCGCACCGGCACGGCGCGGCCGGCGCGAAAAGAGGCCGCCCATCCACAACACCGCCAGCGTGTCGAGCAGCATCAGCAGCAGAGCCGCCGCGACCAGCGTGCCCTTCAGGTTGCGCGATTCATCGAAGGCGTACTGGACGGTGGTAACAGGCACCGTCACTTGCGGGCGCGCCAGCGGGGCAAAGGTGCTTGAGGCGTCGAGCAGATTGTGGGCGAAGACGCCGGTCTCCGAGCCGTAGAGGCCAGGCGGGTTCTCGAAGGTGACCGGCAGTGGTCCTGCGCCCGGCACCAGCGGCCGTGCATCCGGTGTCGGCGGCACCAGCGAGCCGTCTGCCGCGATCATCCGATAGGGCGCCAGCGACGTGGCGGCGGCTTCGGCATTGGCGATCGCCGCGCCCTGGTTGCGCGACAATTGCACGATGCGGCGCAGCATCTCCACGAAACTGCCCGATATGGGCAGGTTCGACCACGTCGCCTCGGGCGTGACATGGAACAGCACCAGCGTGCCCTTGCCCTTCTTCAGCCCGGTCACCAGCGGCGTGCCGTCGGCAAGAGCCGCCCAGGTGCGCTCGACGATGTCGGGTGTCGGTTCGGCCAGCACCTGCCTGGTCACCGTGACCTCGGTCGGCGGCGCCAGGTCGGCGAAGGGGCCGGCCTTGGGAAATTCGGTGACCGGCTGCGGCGAGGTCCATGACAGCGCTCCGCCGAGCGAACGCTCGCCGGTGCGCAGGCGGACCGGCAGCAAATCGTCGTCATTGCCGGCAGCGGCCAGCCGCGAGCCGGCGAAACGCACGAGCGTGCCGCCATTGTCGACCCAGTCGACCAGTCTTTGCCGGACCTGTGCGGGAATGGTGCCGATATCGGCCATGACGATCATCGCCGGCTTCTGGTCGAGGATCTGCGGGATGGCGTCGGCGAGATCGGCGCTGGAGGGCTCGACCAGATCGGCGAAGGGCTGCAGCGCGCGCCTGATGTAGTAGAGCGGCGACAGAAGCGGCTGCGCCTGGTCGGACTCGGCTTGCGACAACAGCCCGACGCGGCGGCGTTTGGAGCTTTCGTCGAGCACGCGCACGGCACCTGCATGCCGTTCGCCATCGAGCGCGATCGAGGCGAAGTCGTTGCGCAATTCGAACGGCACCGCCATGGTGCCGGTGGCCGTGGCTTCGCCCGGCGCGAAGGTCAGGGTCGCATCGGCGATGCGGCGGCCCTTGTCGTCGAATGCGCCGGCGGTGACCTGCGCCGGGGCGGGATCGCCGGGCGCGCGGATGGCGGTCAAACCAAAGCCATCAACCTGGTTTTCGGCTGATGTCAGGCCAGTCAGCGACAGCCGGTCGGCCACCGCCCAGACGATGCGGGCGGCATTTTTCGACAACAGCGTGTTGAAGGCGGCCTCGTCGCCCCTTGCCGCCAGGCCATCGGCCAGCACGGCGACGCTGGCGCCTGGCAAGGTTTCCAGCATGCCGGCCACGCGCGCATAGACGGCGGGCCGGTCGGTCGGGATCGGCCGCGGCTTGGCGGCGCGCAGCCGGTCGAGCGCGGCGGCGGCATCGAAGGGGCCGATCTCGGCATTGGGCTTTTCGGCGGTGAAGGCGATGATAACAGGCACGCCGTTCGAGCCGGCGTCCTTGATCAGCCGCTCGGCGGTGGCGACGCGCTTGTTCCAGTCGGCGGCACTCGCCCAATCATTGTCGATGACCAGGGCAAGCGCGGCACCCTCGGCCGGCAGCTTTTCGCGCGGGTTGAACACCGGTTCGGCCAATGCCGCGACGACGAGGGCGGCCATCAGCAGCCTGAGCAGCGTCAGCCACCAGGGGCTGCGCTGCGGGGTTTCCTCACGCCTCAGCACACGGGCCAGGATCTTCAGCGGCGGGAACACCTCGGTCTGCGGCTTGGGCGGGGTGAGCCTGAGCAGCCACCAGATCACCGGTAGCGCCAGCAGGCCCCACAGCACCATCGGAGCGCCGAAGGAGAGCGGCAGCCAGCTCATGCGACCGCCTTTCCAGGCTGATCGCCCTTGGCGATCAGCCTAGGCTGATCGCCGGCAATGATACCGGCATGCCCGCCATCGGCGGTCATCGCCATGTGCAGGCGCACCAGCGCGTCGGACGCGAGCCGGTCGGTGTGGTTGACGGTAAAGCTCCAGCCAAGCCGCTTGCACCAGCCGGCCAACTCCTGGCGGCGAGCGGTGTAGAGCAGGCGGTATTCATCGGCCAGCATCTCGGCGCGGCCGGCAGTCAGCTTGTCGCCGGTCTCGGGATCGGTGAACTCGGTGCGGCCGGCATAGGGGAAGGTTTCCTCGGCCGGGTCGGCAACCTCGATCAGATGGGCGCGCACGCCATGGCGGGCGAGCACGTCGAGCCAGGCCATGGTCTCCTCGACGGGGTCGAGGAAATCGCTGGCGATGACGATGTCGCAGAAGCGCCTGATGTTGGAGAGATCGGGTTTTGCCGGCAGTTCGCCGGCATGCATGAGCTGGGCGGCGATGCGCTCGGCGCCGTTGCGGGCGGTGAATGGATCGGTCAGATCAGGCCAGGCGATGCGTTCGCCGCTGCGTGACAAAAGCTCGGCCATGGCCAAGGTCAGCACCAGCGCGCGCGATTGCTTGGAAACGCCGGCTCCCGTCGATTTGTATAGCATGGATGGCGAGGGGTCGGCCCACAGCCAGACGGTGTGGGCGGCTTCCCATTCGCGGTCGCGCACATAGGTGTGGTCGTCGCGGGCCGAGCGGCGCCAGTCGATGCGCGAGGCGTCGCCTTCGACATAAGGCCGGAACTGCCAGAAATTCTCGCCTATGCCGCGCTTGCGGCGGCCATGCCAGCCGGCGATCACGGTGTTGACGATACGGCGTGCCTCGACCAGCAGGTCGGGAACCAGCGAAGCCCGCAACCGGCCTCGGGCGAGCGCATCGCGCGTCGCTGCCGGGGCCTGGACTTCGCCGATACGCGCCATCAAATGCCTTTCACAAGCTTCGCCACCACGTCGCGCACGCTGGTGCCCTCCGCGCGGGCGGCGAAGGTCAGCGCCATGCGATGCTGCAGCACCGGTTCGGCCAGCGCCCTGACATCGTCGACCGAAGGCGCCAGGCGTCCGTCGTAGAGCGCGCGGGCCCTGGTGCACAGCATCAGCGCCTGGCTGGCGCGCGGGCCCGGGCCCCAGGCGACATGCTTGTCCGTGTCGGCATTGCCCTGGCCCGGACGCGCCGAGCGCACCAGGGTAAGGATCGCCTCGACGACGCTTTCGGGTACCGGCATGCGGCGGATCAGTGTCTGGATCTCCTTCAGCCGCGCCGGCTGCAGCACGTTCTGGGCTTTCGCGTCCTCGACGCCGGTGGTTTCCAACAGGATGCGGCGCTCGGCCTCGATTTCGGGGTACAAGATGTCGACCTGCATCAGGAAGCGGTCGAGCTGGGCTTCGGGCAGCGGATAGGTGCCTTCCTGCTCCAGCGGGTTCTGCGTCGCCAGCACATGGAAGGGGGAAGGCAGGTCGTAGCGCGCGCCGGCAATGGTGACATGATATTCCTGCATCGCCTGCAGCAGCGCCGACTGCGTGCGCGGCGAGGCGCGGTTGATCTCGTCGGCCATCAGCAGCTGGGCGAAGATCGGCCCGGAAATGAAGCGGAACGAGCGCTTGCCGGTCTCGTCCTGCTCCATGACCTCGGAGCCGAGGATGTCGGACGGCATCAGGTCGGGCGTGAACTGGATGCGGCGCGAATCGAGCCCCAGCACGACGCCCAGCGTCTCCACCAGCTTGGTCTTGGCGAGGCCCGGCACACCGACCAGAAGCGCATGGCCGCCGGCAAGCAGCGCCACCAGCGTACGCTCGACGACGTTCTCCTGGCCGAAGATCACCCGGCCAACCCCGTCACGGATCCTGGAGATGTCGGCAAGTGCCTTCTCGGCCTCGGCGACCATGTCCGTTTCGCTGATCGGGCTTTCCTTGACCATCACGCTCATGCCGCATCGATCCCTTTGGTTGGAAATGCCATGGTTTGGAAATGCTGGCCCGCACCATACCATAGACTGCCGCGATTCGGCCTCGCGGAGCGCCTATGGTTGAACTTAAATCACAGACTTAGGCTGACAAGCGGAACAACAGTGACTATTTCGTGACGATGAGCGAACACCACGAACATCGCCAACAAAGCCTTACGCAGGCCACCGAGGCTCGGGGCCTCGAGGCGCTGATCTCGCGCGCGGCCCGCGCAGGCAAGGGCGCGGCGCCGGTCGAGCGCTGGAATCCCGACTTTTGCGGCGATCTCGACATGGAAATCAAGGCCGACGGCACCTGGTTCTACCTGGGCACGCCGATCGGCCGCATGCCGCTGGTGCAGCTTTTCTCCTCCGTGCTGCGCAAGGACGCCGACGGCAGGACCTATCTGGTGACGCCGGTGGAAAAAGTCGGCATCCGCGTCGCCGATGCGCCTTTCGTCGCCGTCGAGATGGATGTTTCGGGCGAAGGCGAGGATCAGGTCATCACCTTCCGCACCAATGTCGGCGACGTGATCGAGGCCGGACCGGAGCGGCCGCTGCGCTTCGTCGACGAGAACGGGACCGGCGGTTTGAAGCCGTATCTGCTGGTGCGCGGCAGGCTGGAGGCGCTTGTGGCGCGGCCGGTCATGTACGAACTGGTCGGGCATGGCGAGGAGATCGAAATCGACGGCAGGACGATGTTTTCGGTGCGCTCCAAGAACGCCGTGTTTCCGATCATGCCGGCCGATCAGTTGAAGCGGTTGAGCGAATGATGGACCAGGTATCGCCGGCGCCGTTTTCGTCGGCGGATTTTCGCGCGCGCTTTGCCGCGCAGCCGGAGGCGCATGCCGGCGGCGACTATGGCGATCACCGCTTCAATCCCGGCCATCCACGCCTCAACCCTGGCAAGCCGCTGCGCAACGCCGCGGTGCTGATCCCGGTGGTCGACCATGACGGCGAGGCGACGGTTCTGCTGACCAAACGGGCCGAAAAACTCCGCAATCATTCCGGGCAAGTGGCTTTCCCGGGCGGCACGATCGATGCGACCGACGCAAGCCCGGAGGCGGCGGCACTGCGCGAGACCTTCGAGGAGATCGGCCTTGGCCAGGATCGCATCGAGATCATCGGCCGGATGCCCGATTACGTCGCCGGCAGCGGCTATCGCATCGCGCCGGTGCTTGGCATCGTGCGGCCACATTTCCAGCTGACCCTGAACGCGGATGAGGTCGACGCCGCCTTCGAAGTGCCGCTGCGCTTCCTGATGGACGCGGCCAACCACAAGCGCGACAGCCGCATCTGGAACGATCTCGAATGGTTCTTCTACGACATGCCCTATGGCGACCGGCGCATCTGGGGTGTCACCGCCGGGATCATCCGCACACTGTATGAAAGGCTCTATGCGTGAGTGTTTCGATCGCGGGCAGGGCGGACTGGCTCTTCGACAAGCATCTGCAGCGCCTGCTTGGCGCGCTCACCGAAGGCGGTGAAGAGGCGCGCATCGCCGGCGGCGCCGTACGCAACGTGCTGATGGGCCAGCCTGTCACCGACATCGACATAGCAACCTCTTGCCTGCCGCGGGAAACCATTCGCCGCGCCGAGGCGGAAGGCTTCAAAGCGGTGCCGACCGGTATCGAGCACGGCACCATCACGGTGGTCGCCGATGGCAAACCTTATGAAATCACCACCTTGCGCGCCGATGTCGAGACCGATGGCCGTCGCGCCAAGGTGTCGTTCGGGCGCGACTGGAAGCTCGACGCCGAGCGGCGCGACTTCACCATCAACGCGCTCTATGCGGAGGCCGACGGCAGCGTTGTCGACCTTGTCGGCGGCATCGCCGACATCGAGGCGCGCCGGCTGCGCTTCATCGGCGACCCGGAGGCACGCATCCGTGAGGATTATCTGCGCATCCTGCGCTTCTTCCGCTTCTTCGCCTGGTATGGCGAAGGCCGGCCCGACGCCGAGGGGCTGAAGGCCTGCGCCCGGTTGAAGGAAGGCCTCGCCCAACTCTCGGCGGAGCGCATCTGGTCCGAACTGAAAAAGCTCTTGTCCGCACCCGATCCCTCGCGGGCGCTGCTCTGGATGCGGCAGGCCGGTGTCTTGACCGCCGCGCTGTCGGAAAGCGAGAAATGGGGCATCGATGCGATCCACGGATTGACCAGGGCCGAGAAGGACCTGGGCTGGGCGGTGGATCCGATGCTGCGGCTGGAGGCGATGGTGCCGCCGGATACGGCGCGCATGAAGACGCTTGCGGAGCGGCTGAAATTCTCGACCGCCGAAGCGGATCGCCTGCGCCATTGGTCGATGGCAACCGCGGTCGAACCGAAGACGACCGAGGGCGAATTGGCGAAACGGCTCTATCGCGGCGACCGCCAAGGATTTGTCGACCGCCTGCGGCTTTCGCTTGCGGCGGCGCGGGTGCGGGCCGTCGAAGACAATGAAGCGCTGCTCGAAGCCGGCGGCTTTTCGCGCCTGCTTTCCTTTGCGCTCAAATGGAAAAGGCCCGAATTTCCGCTGCGAGGCGCCGATCTGACCGCGCTCGGCGCAACCCCGGGGCCGAAGCTCGGCGAGATCCTCAAGAACCTGGAAGCGGAATGGATCGATGCGAGTTTCACGCCCGATCGCGACGCACTGATCAAGCGCGCCGCGGAGGCACTTGAAGGCTGATGAGGATCATGCCGCGTCGCGGACCTTCTCAATTCGGGAGCGGATAGCCTCGATCATCGTCTCGCGGATGGTCGTTTCGCCATGTGTCTCACGCATATGCTCGACGGCACGGCGCATCACTTCGGCCTCCTCGCCGGCACGAGTATGCCACTCACAGCCGGGAACCAGCGACCCGCAGTGAAATTCCTTCATCGGATTTCTCCTTTTCCTCCGTGGAGCCTGCGAGGCTCCGGTACTTTTTTGGCTCATGATCCGACTTTTCCGATCATGGGCGGGGGTGAGAACCATAACACAGATGGTGTGATATTGGTTGCGGTCAACGGTGAAAGGGCGGAGCAGCGCTGCTCCGCCCTCTTACGCTAGCCCGGCGGGCAGGCCGTCACTTCACGATCTTGACTGCCTCGGCAACTTTGTCCTTGCCGCTCATGTCCCACGAAATTCTGACCTTCTCGCCGACCTTCAGGCCAGGATCCTTGAAGGTTTGGGGAAGCGTAAAAGACGATCCATTGTCGAGAACCAGGCTCTTGGCCGTCGCATCGAAGCTCTTGACCGTTCCGGTGGTGTGCTTGACGGCGGCGAACGCCACCGAACCGGAAGCAAGAAAGGCAGCCGCGGCAGCGGAAACAATGATCTTTCTCATGCTGATATACTCCTGGGAAAGCGGCCATCCTTTGACGAAGATGATCCGCATCGTCTTCGGGCCGTCCGGTCGCGTCGAGTCGCGGTTCGCCTGTTCCGACGCAATTCCGAAGGGAAAACCGCATTTTCCTGGAATTGCCCTCAGGCAAACCACCGGCGCTTCCCGACCCGAATGCGATAACTAACCCAGCTTTTTCAGATGGATATTAGACGAAAAAGATATTCATTGCGTCACATTCCGCGCCCAGATTCGAACAATGGGACATCAATGCGGCCTCACATCGCGCTCACAATTTTTTTATGGCCAGCGCACCTCCGGCGGCAGGCTGGACAGGATCGAGGCGACATTGCCGCCGGTCTTGAGCCCGAAGATGGTGCCGCGATCGTGAAGAAGGTTGAATTCGACATAGCGGCCGCGGCGAACGAGCTGTTCGTCGCGGTCGCCATCGGTCCAGTTCTCGTTGAAGTTGGCGCGCACGAGGTGGCCGTAGACCACGAGAAAAGAGCGCCCGACATCCTGGACGAAGTTGAAATTGGCATTCCAGCCGCCCTTCTCTTCTTCCGGATGCAGGTAGTCGAAGAAGATGCCGCCGGTGCCGCGCGGCTCGTTGCGGTGCGGCAGGAAGAAGTACTCGTCGCACCAAGCCTTGAATTTCGGATAGTCGGCGACGGCGGCATTCTTCTCGCAAGCGAATTGCATGGCACGCTGGAAGGCTATCGTGTCGGGATCATCCTGGGTGCGGCGGCGGTCGAGCACCGGCGTCAGGTCGGCGCCGCCGCCGAACCACTGGCGCGAGGTCACCACCATGCGGGTGTTCATATGCACGGCCGGAACGTTGGGGTTCCAGGGGTGCGCGATCAGTGAAATGCCCGATGCCCAGAAGCGCGGGTCTTCCTCGGCGCCTGGCATCTGCTTCCTGAACTCGGGCGAGAACTCGCCATGAACAGTCGAAGTGTGGACGCCGACCTTCTCGAAGACGCGGCCGTGCATCATCGACATGGTGCCGCCACCGCCCTTGCCGTGATCGCGCTCCCAGGGCGTCTTTTCGAAACGGCCCGGTGACCACGAAGCCAGCGGCCCGCCGAGATCCTGCTCGATCTGCTCGAAAGCGCCGCAGATGCGCTCGCGCAGCGCCTCGAACCAAAGCCGGGCCTTCATCTTCTTTTCTTCGATGTCGACAGGCAGCCCCGCCGGTATTTCAGGTCGTTCCAAGTGCCGTCTCCGGTTGCGGGGCGGTGAGTCGACAAAAGACTCGTCTTTTCCGGGCGCGATCCCTAATCTCTTAAGGGACAGGGTCAAGTCACTTTGGTTTCGCGCATGATCCTTTCCGAAACCCGATTCCGATTTCGGGGTCATGCGCCAGGTGCAAGGAGTTGTTTCGTGCGCACCCCGGCAAGACCGCCGCTGGATGGCCTGAAGAAAAGGCTCGATCAAAGCCGGGCCGAGCGCGCACGCATGCCGCGCGACGGTTTTTTGCGTGAAACCTTCGTGCTGCCGCGTTCGGACGCGCGCCTCAAGGCCAAGGAGTGGTTCGAGCGTTTCCCCAAGCAGGCCTACTGGACCGAGATCGAAAGCTGGTTCGAACGCCCGGGCGATCTGATCGAGTTCACGATAAGGCGGCTGCCAGCCGCGGATTAGCGCTCGGCCAGCAGGCGCCTCGCGCCCGTTCCCTCCCTTGCCAGCCGATCCCCCTTATTGCGAAGCGGGCATTTGTCGATCGACATGCAGCCGCAGCCTATGCAGTCGGTCAAGCCGTCGCGCAGCTTCCTTAGCTGGCTGATTTTCTGGTCGAGGCTATCGCGCCAAGCCGTTGAAAGCAGATTCCAATCCTCGCGCGTCGGCGTGCGGCCTTCAGGTAATGATTCAAGCGCGGCACCGATTTCCGCCAGCGAGATTCCGACCTCCTGGGCAATCCGGATGATGGCCACCCGGCGCAGCACGTCACGGCCGTAGCGCCGCTGGTTGCCTGCCGTACGATGGCTGCGGATCAGACCGCGGGCCTCGTAGAAATGCAGTGCCGACACAGCCACGCCGCTGCGCGCGGCCACCTGGCCGACCGTCAATTCCGTTACCGGCGCCATTTTCGCACTTTCCGCTTGACCTCAAGTTAAGTTGAGCTTGTAGCCAAGAAAGCCTGACTGTGCAAACCAAAGGAGAAGGCGGATGTGCGCCTGGGCAAAAATCACCGCTGACGGCGCTGCCGGCGATCCCCTATCGGAGTTGCCGGACGGCTTCGCCCGCCACCATGGCGACGGAAAGGGCGACGTTGATGCTGCGCGCACCGGGCTGCATCGGGATGGTCAGCCGCGCATCCGCCGCCTGATGGACTGGATCCGGCACGCCCGCGGATTCGCGACCGAACAGGAGGATGTCGCGGTCGGTGAAGCTGAAGTCGGTGTAGGGGGTCGTAGCCTTGGTCGACAGCAGCACCATGCGATCCGCGCGGGCCTTGCGCCACTCCTCGAAGGCGTCCCAGTCGACATGCCGGGTCAGGGCAGCCATTTCGAGGTAGTCCATGCCGGCGCGCTTGAGCGCTTTGTCGGAGAGCGGAAAGCCGGCCGGCTCAATGATGTCGACGCCGAGGCCGAGGCAAGCGGCGAAGCGCAGGATTGTCCCGGTATTGCCGGCAATGTCAGGCTGGTAGAGCGCGATGCGGAGACCAGGGTTCACTTCCGCGTCCTTCTAATAAGTGGCAGATCGGCCACAGCAGCTTCCTGGTTTTGGAAATTCCTGGACCTGCGGGTGGCCATTTTTTTCGAAGTCGGGTATATGACCGGCATTGTCAACCCGAACCGATGGAGGGGTAATTCATGGTGGCCATGTACATCCAGCGCCCCACCTGTGGGCTTATTTGCGCCCTGGCGGTTTCGGTACGACGTTTCTCCTGATCTTTTAGACACTTCCGCACCGATTTCCGCCGAAACCATACCCTGGTCTTCGAAGGAAACCCGCGATGTTTTTCAAGCTGCCGAAGGGGCCGATGGCCCCGTCCCAACGCGTTCCGACTGATCCGCCGCCGATCCCGCGGCACGACGTCGATCATCCTTTTTATCTCTATTTCAACACGGAGGACGGACCGATGTTCGATCCCTACAGAATACCGGGCTCGAGGAGCCTGCAACACCCGAAGGTGGTGGCTTGGGCGCTGTTGATCGGCGACACCTATTCGTCGGCGGTTCATGCCGAAGTACGCCGGCGTCCACATCGCGGCATGCTGCCGGATGTCGATTTCTCGCGCGCGGTACCCGATCCGAGCCGTCCGTCGCTGGTGCGCCGGATCATCCGGCTGATCCGGCCAGGCGCGAAAAACCGGACTGGTGGCGCCATGTCGTCAGGATCGACAAAGGTGGCTGTCGGCGAAAAGCCGGCGAACCCCTATATAGCGCGAAGCAGGGCCGACGCTCCGGATGATTCCGGAGCGTCGGCCCTCGATGCCATGCGGTCCGAGGACTTCGTACGCCGCCAAGCCGCGTAAGCGGAAAACAGATCTCACAGGCGTGACCTATGTTGTTGTTTAGCTGGTTTGAAAGAAAGCTCGATCCGTTCCCGGCCGCGGAACCGGTCGAGCCGCCCAAGACGCTTGTTGCCTTCTGCCTGCATTATACGCGCGGGGCATGGCCCTATATTCTTGTCGATGCGGTGCTGGTCGCGGCCATCGCCATCGCGGAAGTGTGGATGTTCGGCTTCCTCGGCCGCATCGTCGACTGGCTGTCGGGGCAGAACCGCGAAACCTTCCTGCAGACGGAGGGCTGGAAACTCGCCGGCATGGCCTTCATCGTATTGTTTGCGCTGCCCGGCACGGTCTGGCTGCATTCCCTGCTCAACCAGCAGACGCTGATGGGCAATTACCCCATGCGCATCCGCTGGCAGGTGCACCGCTACCTGCTCAAGCAATCGATGAGCTTCTACCAGGACGAGTTCGCCGGCCGCATCGCCACCAAGCTGATGCAGACCGCGCTTGCCGTGCGCGAATGCGTCATCAAGGTGATCGACGTCCTGAACTACGTCGTCGTCTATTTCCTCGGCATGCTGTTGATCGTCGGTTCGGCCGACTGGCGGCTGGCCGCGCCGCTCGGCGTCTGGATGGTCGGCTACATCCTGCTGCTGCGCTTCTTCATCCCGCGCCTGGGCAAGGTCGGCGAGGAGCAGGCCAATGCGCGCTCGACCATGACCGGTCGCGTCGTCGACAGCTACACCAACATCCAGACGGTCAAGCTGTTTTCCCATTCACGCCGCGAGGCCGCCTTCGCCAGGGAAGGCATGATGGGCTTCCTCGACACGGTCTACCGGTCGATGCGGCTGGTGACACTGCTGTTCGGCTCGCTCTACATACTGAACGCGCTGCTGCTGTTCTCGGTCACCGCCATCTCGCTGTGGCTGTGGATGGGGCAAGTGGTGACGATCGGTGCGGTCGCGGTGGTCATCGGCCTGGTGCTCCGGATGTGGGGCATGTCGCAGTGGATCATGTGGGAAATGTCGAGCCTGTTCGAGAATATCGGCACGGTGCAGGACGGCATTGCCTCGATTTCGTTGCCGCGCCTTGTCGAGGACAGGCCGGATGCCAAGGAGATCATCGTTTCCAAAGGCGATATCCGCTTCGAGGATATCCGCTTCCATTACGGCAAGCAGAAGGGCGTCATCGAAAACCTGTCGCTGGCGGTGAAGCCGGGCGAGAAGGTCGGCATTGTCGGCCGCTCGGGCGCCGGCAAGTCGACGCTGGTCAATCTCCTCCTGCGCTTCTACGACCTGGAAAGCGGCCGGATCCTGATCGACGGCCAGGAGATCGCCGGCATGAAACAGGATTCGCTGCGCGCCCAGATCGGGATGGTCACGCAGGACACCTCGCTGCTGCATCGTTCGGTGCGGGAGAACATCCTCTACGGCCGGCCCGATGCCACCGACGAGATGCTGCTCGAGGCGGCGCGGCGGGCCGAGGCGATGGATTTCATATCAGGACTTTCGGACCATCATGGACGCAAGGGGTTCGACGCCTATGTAGGCGACCGCGGCGTCAAACTGTCCGGCGGTCAGCGGCAACGCATCGCCATTGCTCGCGTTATGTTGAAGGATGCGCCCATACTTATCCTTGACGAGGCGACGTCGGCGCTCGATTCCGAGGCGGAAGCCGCCATCCAGGAGAACCTCTACAAGCTCATGCAAGGCAAGACCGTCATCGCCATCGCGCACCGGCTGTCGACCATCGCGGCGATGGACAGGCTCGTCGTGATGGACCAGGGTCGCGTCATCGAGGAGGGCTCGCACGAGGAACTGGTCGCCAGAGGCGGGCTCTACGCGCAACTCTGGCAGCGCCAGTCGGGTGGGTTCCTGCTCGATGACGTCCCAGTCGAAGCCGCCAATGACGCAATAGCAAAGGGGCAAGCCGCAGAATGATGGCCGCCGCATGATGACAGCCGTCTACCGCTGGTTCGAGACCTGGGTCTACCCGTTCAGGGAGCCGGCGAATCTTCGGCCACCGGCCAGCGTTACGGGCTTCCTCTGGCACTATGTCGGGCAAGCGAAGTTCGCCTTCTTCGCGATGCTGGTCATCGGCGGCATCGCGCCGCTGGTCGAGGCCGGCCTGTTCTATTTCGTCGGACGGCTGGTCGATATTCTCGACCAATTGCCCGGCGAACGGAGCTGGCACGCGCTGTGGACTGCCGCCGGCCCCGAACTGGTGTTCATGGTCGCGGTGGTGCTGATCATCCGCACCGTGGTCGTCGCCTTGTCGGCGCTGGTCGACGAACAGACGATCACGCCCGGCTTCTACAATCTGGTGCGTTGGCAGGCGCACCGGCACGTCTCGCGCCAATCCTACGCCTTCTTCCAGAACGATTTTGCCGGCCGCATCGCGACGAAAGTCTGGCAAGCCGGGCAGGCGACGGGCGACCTGATGGAAAGCTTCATCGAGGTCGTCTGGTTCATGGTCGTCTATACGGTGACGACGCTGGCGCTGGTCGCCGGGCTTGACCTCAGGCTGGCGGCACTCGTGGTGGTCTGGATCACCGCCTTCGGCTTTCTGGCGAAGCGCTATTTGCCGGCAATCCGCAAGCACGCCGAAGCGACGGCGGAGGCGGGCTCCATGATCAATGGCCGCATTGTCGATTCCTACTCCAACGTGCAGACGCTGAAACTGTTCGCGGCCGACGGCGACGATCGCTACATCAGGAACGGCTTCGACATCTATCTCGACGCATTGCGGCCCTTCACCCGCCGCTTGACCGGCGTGCGCATGGCGCTGACGACGCTGTCGGGCATCATGATCACGGCGATCGGCTGCTTTGCCGTTTATCTCTGGGTCGAGGGCTCGATCACGGTCGGGGCGGTCGCTTTCACGCTCAGCCTGGTGCTGCGGCTCAACATGCTGCTCGGCCGGCTGATGATGCAGATGAACGGCATCTTGCGGAATCTCGGCGTGCTGGAGAACTCCAAGGCGCTGATCTCGCAGCCGCTCGGCCTGACCGATGCACCGGACGCCGGGGAACTGGTCGTGGCGGGTGGGCGCATCGACGTAAAAAATGTCGAGTTCCACTACGGCAAGGGGTTTGGGGTGCTGAACGGCATCAACCTTATCGTCAAGCCGGGTGAGAAGGTCGGGCTGGTCGGGCCTTCGGGCGCCGGCAAGACGACGCTGGCGAACCTTATCCTGCGCCTCTACGATCTCGAAAGCGGCCAGATCACCATCGATGGCCAGGACGTCTCTGGTGTAACGCAGGATTCGTTGCGCGCCAATATCGGCGTCGTCAGCCAAGATACGGCCCTGTTCCACCGTTCGCTGCGTGACAACATCAAGCTCGGCATGCCCGACGCAACCGACGCGCAGGTCATCGCGGCGGCGAAAAAAGCCGAGGCCCATGAATTCATCCTGACCTTGCGCGACAACAGGGACCGCCAGGGCTACGAAGCCTTTGTCGGCGAGCGCGGCGTGAAACTGTCGGGCGGTCAGCGCCAGCGCGTGGCGATCGCCCGCGTCTTCCTCAAGGACGCGCCGGTCCTGATCCTCGACGAGGCGACGTCGGCGCTCGATTCCGACATCGAGGCGGCGATCCAGGAGAATCTGACGCGGCTGATGGAGAACAAGACCGTGATCGCGATTGCCCACCGGCTGTCGACGATCGCGGCACTTGACCGCCTGGTGGTGCTCGACGGCGGCCGCATCGTCGAGCAAGGCACGCATGACGAGCTGGTGGCGCTCGACGGGCTTTATGCCCGGCTGTGGAAGCGCCAGTCCGGCGGGTTCCTCTATCACGAGGAAAGCGTGCTGGAAGAGACGCGGCCGGCGGAGTAGGTGCATGGGTGGATCGCCAGAGCTCAGTCCGGAGATCGGCCCAGAGATCGGCTACACGCTCAAGCGTTTGCGGCCAACCGTGGCGGCTTTCGACGCGTTGAAGGAAGAGAGCCGGCTGGAAGGCTACTGGATGCTGGTGCGTCTGGGCGATGGCTGGGCAAGCGGCCGCAACAAGTTCCTGAAGCGGGGCGAGGCGCTGTTCGGAGCCTGGCATGGCGCCGAACTCGCCGGTGTCTGCGGGCTGAACATCGATCCCTATTTCGAGGGCAGGGACCACGGCCGGGTCCGCCACCTGTTCGTCAGCGCGCGTCACCGTCGCGCCGGCCTTGGCCGAACGCTGGTCGAGATCGTGATCGACCGAGCCCGCCAGTATTTCACCGTGTTGAACACCCGCGCGCCGCCGGAAGCCTTCGCTTTCTATGAACGGCTTGGTTTTCAGCGCGTGGAGGGCGAAGAATTCGTCACCCATCGCATGGTGTTCGGGAAAGGGAACTGAAATGTCCTTGCGTCCGCCGTCCCATCTTGCCGGCACGTCGGCCGCCGACGCGGCCTTCGACGCGCTTGGCCATGAAATCCTGGCAGAGAAGGCGGCGGCGCTCGGGCGGGCCGGCCAGCGCGTCGAAGAAACCTTGGCGCGGTTGCGCGATAACGGGGACGATGGGTTGCGCCCCCGTCTGCTCAAGGAGGCTGCCGTGGCCGTTCACGCCTATTTCATCCAGCGCGAACTGTGCGGCCTTCGCAAGCATGACGCCGTGATCCGCGAATACAATATCCCCAAGGCGGTTCTAGTGAGGCTGGGCGCCGCGTAAAATCAGTTTTTAGGAATCACTCCAGCCATTCGGTGATGAAGCTGCCGTTTTCGTGAATGTCGGTCGTTTCCAGCGGACCGGGACCGAGATTGGTGAACTTGTGCGGCGTGTTGGGCGGCACGATCAGGATCTGCCCCGCCGAAGCCTCGATTTCCTGGTCACCGACCGTGAAGAGGCCGGTTCCCTGGCGGATGATGAAGATCTCCGCATAGGGATGGGCGTGCAGCCGCGGGCCGCCGCCGACGTCGGGCAGGTGATTGAAGATCAGGCAGGAGTTTGAGCCGTAGGCACCGCACTGCAGTTCGCCCTTCCAGTGGTCGGAACGAACAGCCCATTGCTCGCGATCGATGACGTGCGCCATGCGAAGGAGGATAGATCACACCGGCGCCCTGTGTCGAGGCAAGCCGGAGCCTTGGATTTTGCTGATATTTCCCGGTTGTTTAGCCGCCCTTTGCAGCCATTCGCCGTCCCGCCGGACACGAGGGGATTTTGTCCCCGCGACAATCTGCCCTTGTGCCTTCACCCGTCTGGACAAAAACGGGCTTCACGCATAAACCGAAGTCCAAATGCCGGAGGAATTCGCTAGCCTGTTCGCCATGCGCTGTCGGGTTGGCGTGATTGAGCGGGGAACAAGGCTCGGCCACCGGCGCGGAAGAGGCGAAAGGATCAGGCACCCGTGAGCGCAACCGACATCCACGATCCCAATCGTCGAGATTTTCTCTACGTCGCCACCGGCATGGCCGCCGTGGTCGGCGCCGGTGCCGTGGCCTGGCCGTTCATCGACCAGATGCGCCCCGACGCCTCGACGCTGGCGCTCGCTTCGGTTGAGGTCGATGTCTCCTCGCTGGCGCCTGGCAGCTCGCTGATCGTCAAGTGGCGCGGCAAGCCGGTCGTGGTGCGCAACCGGACCGAGAAGGAAATGAAGGACGGAGAGGCCGTCAGCCTCTCCGATCTCAAGGATCCGATTGCCCGCAACGCCAATTTGCCGTCCGATGCGCCGGCGACCGACGCCAACCGCACCACGCCAGGCAAGGAAGCCTGGATGGTGATGGTTCAGGTCTGCACCCATCTGGGCTGCATCCCGCTCGGCCAGGAAGGCGATTTCGGCGGCTGGTTCTGCCCGTGCCACGGTTCGCAATACGACACGGCCGGCCGCATCCGCAAAGGCCCGGCGCCGGAGAACATGGCGATTCCGGTATTCAAATTCGTTTCCGACACCAAACTCCTTATCGGTTGAGGCAGGGGATATTTCGATGAGCGAGGGACACTCGACCTACACGCCGAAGACCGGTATCGAACGCTGGTTCGACGCCCGCATGCCGCTGCCCAGGATGGTCTATGACAGCTTCATCGCCTATCCGGTGCCGCGCAACCTGAACTATATGTGGACCTTCGGCGGCATCCTGGCGATCATGCTGGTGGCGCAGATCCTGACCGGCATCGTGCTGGCCATGCACTATACGGCCGACACCAATCTCGCCTTCGGTTCGGTCGAAAAGATCATGCGCGACGTGAATTCCGGATGGTTGCTGCGCTACATGCACGCCAACGGCGCCTCGTTCTTCTTTATCGCCGTCTATTTGCACATCTTCCGCGGCCTCTATTACGGCTCCTACAAGGCGCCGCGCGAGCTGCTGTGGATCCTCGGCTGCATCATCTACCTCCTGATGATGGCGACCGGTTTCATGGGCTATGTGCTGCCATGGGGGCAGATGAGCTTCTGGGGCGCCACTGTCATCACCGGCTTCTTCAGCGCCATTCCTCTGGTTGGCGACTGGATCCAGCAGCTCCTGCTCGGCGGCTTCGCCGTCGACAATCCGACGCTGAACCGCTTCTTCGCCCTGCATTACCTGCTGCCGTTCATGATTGCCGGCGTCGTCGTTCTGCATGTCTGGGCGCTGCATGTCGTCGGCCAGTCGAACCCGACCGGCATCGAGGTCAAGTCGAAGACAGATACCGTGGCCTTCACGCCCTACGCGACCATCAAGGACGCGTTCGGCATGATCGTGTTCCTGTTCGTCTTCGCCTACTTCGTCTTCTACCTGCCGAACTATCTCGGCCATCCGGACAACTACACGGTCGCCAACCCGCTTAAGACGCCGGCCCATATCGTCCCGGAATGGTACTTCCTGCCGTTCTACGCAATCCTGCGCGCCATCACGTTCAACATCGGGCCGATCAATTCCAAACTCGGCGGCGTGCTGTGCATGTTCGGCGCCATCGTCATGCTGTTCCTGGTGCCGTGGCTCGACACCTCCAAGGTGCGCTCGGCGGTCTACCGGCCCTGGTACAAGCTGTTTTTCTGGCTGTTCGTGGCCGATGCCATCCTGCTGGGCTGGCTGGGCTCGCAGCCGGCGGAAGGCAGCTATGTGTTCATGGCGCAGATGGCGACGCTGTTCTACTTCGCCTTCTTCCTGATCGCGCTGCCGGTGCTCGGCTTGATCGAGACACCCCGCAGGCTGCCGAACTCGATCACCGAGGCGGTGCTCGAAAAGAACAAGGGTGGCAGCGGGCATCCGGCGGGCGCCACGGCAGCACCTGAGACCAAGGGCTGAGCGGTAGAGAATCTAAGGGGATTTGGCATGAAAAAGATTCTCACCTCGCTTGCGCTGGTCGGCCTCGTGGCCGCCGGCACCGGAGTTGCAGGCACTTGGGCGTTCGCGGCCGAAGAGGCGCACAACGCGGCGGCACCGACGCATTTCCCGATCAACGAGCCGAAGGAAATGAGCTGGAGCTTCACCGGCCCGTTCGGCACCTATGACAAGGCGCAGTTGCAGCGCGGGCTGAAGGTCTACAAGGAAGTCTGCTCGGCCTGCCATTCGATGAACCTGGTGGCGTTCCGCACGCTTTCGGACCTCGGTTACAGCGACGCGCAGATCAAGACGCTGTCAGCCGAATACACAATCCATGATGGCCCCAACGATGCCGGCGACATGTTCGACCGTCCCGGCAAGCCGTCCGACCATTTCCCGGCCCCATTCGCCAATGAGGAAGCCGCCGCTGCCTCCAATGGCGGTGCGGCGCCGCCGGATATGTCGTTGCTGGCCAAGGCGCGCGGCGTCGAGCGCGGCTTCCCGCAGTTCGTCTTCGATATCTTCACCCAGTATGATGCCGGTGGTCCCGACTACATCCATTCGCTCTTGACCGGCTACGACCAGACCCCGCCCGCCGGCATGGTCATCCCCGAAGGCACACACTACAACCCGTACTTCATGTCCGGCGTGTCGCTGAAGATGCCCAAGCCGCTCTCCGACGGCCAGGTCACCTATGACGACGGTTCGCCGCAGACCATCGACCAGTATTCCCGCGACGTGGCTGCCTTCCTGACATGGGCTGCCGAGCCGCACATGGAAGACCGCAAGAAGATGGGCTTCCGCGTGCTGGTGTTCCTGCTTCTGTTCGGCGCCCTGGTCTACCTGACCAAGCGCAAGGTGTGGGAAGCCGTCGCGCACTAGGCCTGTTGATCTTCAGGTGAGGCCGGTCTGCAAACGATGGCTTCCTGCGCTTCCGGTGCTCACGTACTTCAAGTACGCTCCGCTCCGGTTCTCGGAAACCATCGTTTTCGATTCGGCCTGACCTGAATCTCAAAGGCCCTGGGCCGTTCAGTGTACAACATGGGGCGCCGCGAGGTGCCCTTTCTGCTTTTTGAGTGGATTGCGCCTCCACGTCTCGGCGGTGTCACATGGCCGTCACCACACATCGCGATCCTGCGGCGCTCTCATCAAAGGATCACGCCCATGAAAAGATACGCATCGCTTGCGGCAGGCCTGCTGCTGCTCGTCGTAGGTTCCGCGGCCCGCGCCGAAGACGCAAAACCATTCATCACCAACAAGGATGTCGACCTGACGATGATCCTGCCGCCGCCGCCGGCCAATGATTCGGCTGAGACCAAGGCCGAGCTTGGCGAAGTGCTGACCATGCAGGTCACGCGCACACCCGAGATGGAAGCCCGCGCCATCGCCGACGCCGAGGAAAACGTCTGGCGTTTCGCCGATGTCATGGGGCCGAATTTCAACAAGGACAAGCTGCCGAAATTCAGCGCCTTCTTCGATCGCGTGGTGGAGACCGAAGGCGCCGTCGTCGATCCGGCCAAGGATGTCTGGAAGCGCCCGCGTCCGCACCAGCTCAGCGATCTCGTCAAGCCGGTGGTCAAGCTGTCGAGCTCCGGTTCCTGGCCGTCCGGCCATGCGACCGTCGGCACGATGATGGGCATCATCCTGTCCGACATGGTTCCGGAAAGGCGTGCTGAGATCATGGCGCGCGCGGCTGAGTTCGCCCACAACCGCATCGTCGGCGGCATCCACTATCCGTCCGACGTCGAGATGGGCAAGATTTCCGGCAGCGTCATCGCCGCCGTCCTGCTCAACCGGGATGACTTCAAGGCCGAGTACGACGTGGCCAGGGCGGAGCTTCGTTCCGATCTCGGCATGTAGGATTTGGCCGATAGCCATCCGTTCGAGCGGGGCGCCTTCGGGCGCCCCTTTTTCGTGGCTGCGCCCAACAGGAGGAAAATCGCCTGGTGGTTGCTCCCAGCCCGTAGTCAATTCCTTTGCCGGATGCGCTTGTCTCGGTCGCCACATCGCGCTAGCCGTTGTCGGTCGCGCCGGGTTACGATCGGCCCCGCGCCGTTTCACTTTGTCAGCCGGATCATTCGGAGCCGCTTCATGAAACCTTCTCTCGAAGACACGCTGCTGGCCTCGATCCGTACCATCCCGGACTATCCCAAGCCCGGCATCCTGTTTCGCGACATCACCACGCTGCTCGGCAATGCGCGCGCCTTCCGCCGCGCCATCGACGAGCTGGTGCATCCCTATGCCGGGCAGAAGATCGACAAGATCGCCGGCATCGAAGCGCGCGGCTTCATCCTGGGCGGCGCCGTTGCTCACCAGCTCTCGGCCGGCTTCGTGCCGATCCGCAAGAAGGGCAAGCTGCCTTATGAGACCGTGCGCGTCGCCTACAGCCTGGAATACGGGCTGGACGAGATGGAGATGCACAAGGACGGCGTCGCGCCCGGCGAGAAGGTGATCCTGGTCGACGATCTGATCGCCACCGGCGGCACGGCTGAAGCGGCGGTCAAGCTGCTGCGCCAGATCGGCGCCGACATTCTCGCCGCCTGTTTCGTCATCGACCTGCCGGATTTGGGCGGGCGCGCCAAGCTCGAAGCGCTCGGCGTGCCGGTGCGAACGCTGATCGGGTTCGAGGGGGTTTGAGACCGGTTTGCCGAAGGCAAATTGAAAGGTCCAGTGGACCTTTCAAAGATCTCGAACGCCCGGAGCGATAGCGAAGGGCAGGGAGGCAACACGATAACCAGCGCGGGTGCCGCCCTCATCCGCCCTTCGGCCACGCCGTAAACGGGGCGAAGGAAGAAACTACTCCACCTTCACCAGCACCGCGCTTTCGAACTCCAGCACCTTGCCGCCGGTCGAATCAGTGGCCTCGCAGAGCAGCGCCAGCAACCGCCAGCCGGGGCGGGACGCGATGGGGCGGTGGGACAGCGCCGTGCGCGTGAAGGTGATGGTTTGCCCGGCAAAGACGGGCTTCAGCCACTTCAGGTTCTTGAATCCGGGCGAGGGGCCGAATTCGGGCACCGGGCCGTCCCAGCCTTCGGCGTCCAGGCGGCTCTCCAGGTTCAGCTTCATCCAGGTGGCGGCGGTATGCCAGCCGGAGGCGCAGAGGCCGCCGAGCACGCTCTTCTTCGCGGCCTCTTCGTCGATGTGAAAGATCTGCGGGTCGTATTTGCGGGCGAACGCCTTGATCGCCTCGGGCTCGAATCTGTGCGAGCCCAGCGTCACCGTGGTGCCGATGCGGAAGAATTCGTCGAGCGTCATGCCGCATTCCCCGCGTCGCGCGTCAGGAACATGACGGAGTTCTCGAGCTCGAAGACGCTTTCGCCGCGCTGGTTGACCAGTTCGCTGCGCATGGTCACGAAGCCGAGTTGCGGCTTCGATTTCGACAGGCGCCTGGCCAGAACCACCAGGCTGCCCCGCAGCGTATCGCCGGCGAGCACCGGCTTCTTCCATTTGACCTGATCGACTCCTGGTGCGCCCTGGCAGGTGGAGTCCAGCAGGAAGGCATCGGACAGCATGCGCATGAACATGGCGCAGGTGTGCCAGCCTGAAGCCGAGAGGCCGCCCAGGATACTCGCCTTGCCGGCCTCCTCGTCGAGATGCATCGGCTGGGCATCGAACTCGCTGGCGAACTCGATGATTTCGGCCGCGCTCACCTGTTTGGTGCCGAGATCGAACGAGATCCCCTCGACGAAGTCCTCATAGGCCCATGTCTTGCCGGTCATGGTCTGGCATCCCTGCAGAACGCGCGATCCGTATGGATCGGCAAACCCGGATGCAGGCCGCGGGCGATTTGGTCAAGCCCTTTCTGGTGAGCCAGCCGGCGCGATCGGGCCCGCGGCGGCCGTAGGGGCCAGCCGCGGCGCCTCCGATCGCCTAGCGGGCGTTCGGCAGGATCTGGTGCAGGACAATCGCCCAGACGGCGCCGAAGGCTATGGATGAGCCCAGAATGTACTGCACGATATCGGGCAGCGTCTTGACGAAATCCGGCGGTACCAGCGTGGCGAACAGCGCCATCAGGATGGGCAGGCCGATGACCAGCATGTTGCGTTCGGTCAGCGGCGTCCCGCGCACCACCCGAAAACCGTTCATGGCGATGACGACGCAAAGCACTCCGAAGACGCCGCCGATCACCGGCCCCGGGATTGAGGCGATGACCGCCGAAAGCTTGCCGATCAGCCCGAACAGCACCAGGAAGATGCCGGCCGCCCCGAAGGCGGCACGGCTGGCGATGCCGGTGATGGCGATGATGCCGGCGTTGGACGAATAGCCGGTGACCGGCGTGCTGCACAGCAGCGCGCTGATCAGGCAGCCAAGGCCTTCGCCCGTGGCGCCCCGGTCGAGCTGCTCGTCCGAGAGCGGCTTGTCGATGACGGCACCGACCGCGAACCAGGTGCCGGTGGTTTCGGCCAGGACGACGATGTAGACGATCAGCATGGTCAGCGTCGCCGACCAGGAGAAGGTGACGTCGAGATTGAGGAAGGCGATGCGCGGCATGGAAAACCAGGTCGCGGCGGAAACGCCCGTCATGTCGAGCTGGCCCATGAAGGCGGCGGCCACGCTGCCAGCCACAAGCGCGATGATCACGGACAGCAGGCGCAGCCATGCGCCTTTCGCGCCAAGCGCCATGCCGGTCAGCATGCAGCCGACAAGCACCGCCGCGGCGACGAAGGCGAGGACGATGTTGCCGCCGACGGTGGCGGTGCCGTGGACGGCGAAGACGCTCTCCTTCAGTGCCACCGGCATCAGCGCGACGCCGACGACGATGATGATGGCGCCGCCGACGATGGACGGCACGAAGCGGTTGACGAGGCGGTGGAAGAGCTTTGTGGGCGATCCCAGAAGCATGACCAGTATGGCGCCCGGAATGAGTGCGCCGATCACGGCCGACAGGCCCGGCAGGCCGCCGCCGGCGCCAAAGGCAATCGCCAGCACCGCGCCGATCGGGACGAAGGACGGTCCCTGGACGACGGGCAGCCGCATCAGCAACTGCGACTGGATCAGGGTTGCGATGCCTGCCGCCACGAAGGCCGACTGGATGAAGGCGCCAGCGTCGCCGACGCTGAAGGCAAGCACCGACGCGATGATGAACGGCACGATATAGACGTCCATCGCCAGCACGTGCTGGAGGCCGAGCAGGGCGGCCTTGCCCAGGGGCAACGGATCGTCCGGCTGGGCGATCAAACTGATTTCTGGCGCAACGCGTTCCATGATGTCCCCTCTGGAAATCCCCGGCCGATCATGGGATCAGTCGGCGGCAAAGGACAGCGGCGGAAATGTTTGCCAACTGTTTTCTTCTAGGCCACGCATTGGCAGCCCCGCCCGCCAGCAGCACTGGAGCGACGATATGACGGCAGATCCTTTCATGCTGCTCGGCACCGCCTTCCATACGCCTGAGCGCGGCAGGCTGGAGGTGCTGGAGGAGCATCTGTTCTGCGTCGATGCACAGGGGCGCATCGCCGAGATCCTGGCGCCTGGCCACCCGGAATACACGGCCACGATAAGCGATGCCCGCCGGGCGGGCAGGCTGGTGGAACTTGGCGAGGGGCAGTTCCTGCTGCCGGGGCTCGTCGACCTGCACATCCATGCGCCGCAATGGCCGCAGATGGGCAAGGCGCTGGACGTGCCGCTCGAAGTCTGGCTGCGGAAATACACTTTTCCGCTCGAGGCCCGCTATGCGGATTTGGACTATGCTCGCGCGGTCTATGCTGATCTGGTCGACAATCTGCTCGCCAACGGCACCACCACCGCGCTCTATTTCGCCACCGTCCATGTCTCGGGGAGCGTGGCGCTCGCCGAGACATGTCTTGAGAAAGGCCAGCGTGCCCTGGTCGGCAAGGTGGTGATGGACGACCCCGAACAGTGTCCGCCCTTCTATCGCGATGCCGATGCGGCAAGCGCTGTTTCGGATACCAGGCGCTTCATCGAGGCCGTCATGTCATTGGATCCGGGCGAGAGGCCGCTTGTCCAGCCGGTGATCACGCCGCGCTTCATTCCAAGCTGCACCGACGCGGCCTTGCAGGGGCTGGGCGAACTCGCGGAAGAGTTCGGGTGCCACGTGCAGACCCATTGCTCCGAAAGCGATTGGGCAAAGCAGTTCGTGGAAGCGCGCTTCGGCCAAACGGATGCGGCAAGCCTCGATGGTTTCGGCCTGCTCACCCGTCATACGATCCTGGCGCATTCGAACTTCATCGATGGGCAGGACATGGACCTGATCAAGGAGAAGGGCGCCGGCGTCGCTCATTGCCCGCTGTCCAACGTCTACTTCGCCAATGCAGTGTTTCCGCTTCGCGAGGCGCTCGACCGGCACATGCATGTCGGGCTCGGCACCGATATTTCAGGCGGCTACAGCCCATCGCTGTTCGACGGTTGCCGGAACGCGCTGTCGGCCTCGAGAACATTGCAGAGCGGCGTGCATGCCGGCCTGCCGGCAAAGGAGCGCGGCGCGCCCGGCGAGCCGATCACGCATCAGGAAGCGTTCTGGCTGGCGACTGCGGGAGGCGCGGAAGCGCTCGACCTGCCGACAGGCAGTTTTCGCGTCGGACACGAATTCGACGCCCTGCTGATCGACACCGAAGCAAGCGCCTCGAACATCCATGTCAACGGCGCCGACGATACGCTCGACGACGTCTTTCAGAAGATCGTGCTCAATGCGGCACGGGCCAATATTGCCACTGTTTGGGTCGGAGGCCGGGCGGTGGTCGGCTATAGCTAAGCTACGCTCACTTGTAGTGGCCTCGCCTGCGCGAATAAACATGGCCCTGTGCCGACGTCGGCAGCGCCTGCGAGCATGGAATACGACAGCCCGTTTTTGTCTTTCGCAACGGGCGCTATACGAGATCGTCAACCGAGACATTGAGGGCGGCGGCGATGCGCTTGATCGTGTCGAAGCTACCGTCGCGGGTGCCTGTCTCGATCTGCGAGAGATAGCCTGCGCTGATCTCAGTCTTTTCAGCGAGGTCGCGAGCCGAAATCCCGCGATGCTCGCGCCAGACGCGGATCTTATTCTCGCCGTCCAGGATGCGGTTGACGACGGCGGCCGGAATAAGCTCCTCCTCGCCGGCAGCGATCTTTTGCTTGATCTGATCGTAGGTTTGAATGTCGGCCACGTCCTCCGCCGCTTCAACAAGGCTCTCGTAATCAGCGAGTGGCAGAATAGCCATACGGTCGCCATTCGGCGTGGTAATGATGGTGGGCTTGTTCATGTCCTCATCCCTCGTAGATGCTACCGCGCGGTCCGATCTCCAGAATGTCCATTACCGTGCCTTCCTGATCGAAGATAACACGGTAGTCCCCGACCCTAAGCCTGAAGCCTGGCCGGCCTTTCAGCCGTTTGACATTTTTCGCCAAGCTGGCCGGTTCGGCTGCATATTGGCCGATTTTAGCAGTGATCAGCCGAGCCGTGTTGGCGGGCATCCGCGCGCAAGCTAGAAATTTGCGTTAGCAAATAATGGGACATGGCTTTCATCGGTCTCCACCGGGTGCTGATCGGGGTAAGGCGACTTATGGTCTTCAATACCCCCGCGAGAGCTCTGCGGCAGGGATGGTGCTGTCCGACTGACGGTTGGGTCGCTCCGCCGCGACCTCCTCAGGTATTGAACTTGAACAGCATGATGTCGCCGTCCTGGACGACGTACTCCTTGCCTTCGTCGCGTGCCTTGCCGGCTTCCTTGGCCGCCACTTCGCCGCCCAGCGTGACGAAGTCGTTGTAGGCGATGGTCTGGGCGCGGATGAAGCCGCGCTCGAAATCGGTGTGGATGACGCCGGCCGCCTGCGGCGCCTTGGCGCCCTTGTGCACGGTCCAGGCGCGCGTCTCCTTCGGTCCAACGGTGAAATAGGTGATGAGCTGCAACAATTCGTAGCCGGCACGGATCACCTTGTTCAGGCCGGGCTCGTCGAGGCCGAGCGAGGACAGGAATTCCATCTCTTCCTCGTCGGAGAGCTGCGCAACCTCGGCTTCGATCGCGGCCGAAATGACGACAGTGCGGGCGCCCTGCGCTGCGGCCATCTGCTCCACGGCCCTGGTGTGCTCGTTGCCGGTGGCCGCGTCCGCCTCGGCGACGTTGCAGACGTAGAGCACGGGATGTGAGGTCAGAAGGTTCAAGCCCTGCAAAATGTGCAGATCTTCCGCCGAGATGCCGTCGAGCAGGATGCGGGTCGGCTTGCCTGCCTGCAGCAGCTCGAGCGCGGCCTCCATCATAGGCAGCACGGTCGTCGCTTCCTTGTCCTTGCTGCCGGCGCGCTTGCGGAACTGGACGATGCGGCGCTCGAGGCTGTCGAGGTCGGCGAGCATCAGTTCGGTCTCGACCGTCTCGGCGTCGGCGACGGGGTCGATGCGGCCCTCGACATGGGTGATGTCGTCATCCTCGAAGCAGCGCAGCACATGCACGATGGCGTCGACCTCGCGGATGTTGGCGAGGAACTGGTTGCCCAGGCCTTCGCCCTTGGAGGCGCCGCGCACCAGGCCGGCGATGTCGACAAAGGAGATGCGGGTCGGGATGATCTCCTTCGACTTGCCGATCGCCGCGATCTTCTGCAGGCGCGGATCGGGCACCGCCACCTCGCCGGTGTTCGGTTCGATGGTGCAGAACGGGTAGTTGGCGGCCTGCGCGGCGGCCGTCCTCGTCAGCGCGTTGAAAAGCGTCGACTTGCCGACATTGGGCAAGCCAACGATGCCGCATTTGAAACCCATTTTATCTAGTCCTATCGGGAAAAGCGAAATTTGATGAGGCTATGGGCGATAGGGGTTGGGAACGTCAAGTCCCGTGACGCCGCATGCGCCTACGCCTCAGTCCTTGTTGCCGAAGAGTTTCTTCAGCATGGCGGCCATGGGGCCGCTTTCCGGCAGCTTGGCGACCGGCTGCTGAGGGCGGGCCTGGCGGACATGACTTTGCTGTTTCGGGCTTTGCTGTTTCGGGCTCGACTGCTTCCGCGCCGGGTTTTCCGGTTCGGCGCCGGTCTTGCCCTGGACGGCAAGGGCGGCCTTGTTCATGAAACCGGATTCGTCGCCCTTGACGATCATCGCCGCATTGTCGGCGATCGCGTCGAGCAGCGGGTCGAGCCAGTCGCGGTCGGCCTTGGCGAAATCACCGAGCACATGATGCTGGACCATTTCCTTGACGCCGGGATGGCCGACGCCGATGCGCACACGGCGGTACGCATTGCCGACATGGCCGTCGATCGAGCGGATGCCGTTGTGGCCGCCGGCGCCGCCGCCGGTCTTGATGCGCAGCTTGCCTTCGGCAAGGTCGATCTCGTCGTAGAAGACGGTGAGGGCGGAAAGGTCGAGCTTGTAGAAGCGCAGCGCTTCGCCGACCGACTGGCCGGACAGGTTCATGAAGGTCTGCGGCTTGATCAGGATGATCTTTTCGCCGCCGAGCGTGCCCTCGGAAATCAGGCCCTGGAACTTCTTCGACCAGGGTGAAAAGGAATGGCGGCGGGCGATAGCGTCCGCCGCCATGAAGCCGACATTGTGCCGGTTTTCAGCGTATTTCGCGCCCGGATTGCCGAGGCCGGCAAAGACAAGCGCTGTCTTTTCTGGCATCGTCGCCTCCGGGCGTGAAAAGAGTTACTTCTCTTCGGCGGCGGGAGCCGCTTCGGGAGCCGCGGCCTCAGCTGTCTCTTCGGTCTCCGGCTTCATCGCCGACGAACCGGCAACGGTCGCGATGGTGAAGTCGCGGTCGGAGATGACCGGCTTGACGCCGGCCGGCAGCTTAACCGACGAGATGTGGATCGAATCGCCAATGTCGGCGCCGGTGAGATCGACGGTGATGAATTCCGGGATCGCATTGGCCGGGCAGTGGAACTCGACTTCGTGACGCACGATGTTGAGCACGCCGCCCCGCTTGATGCCGGGTGACTTGTCTTCATTGATGAAGTGCACGGGAACATCGACGTTGACTTCGGTGTCCTTGCCGATGCGCAGGAAGTCGACATGGACAGGGAAATCCTTGACCGGGTCGAGCTGGAAGTCCTTCGGCAGGACCTGGATCTTCTTGCCGTCGACATCGATCGTGGCGATCGTGGTCAGGAACCCGCCGCCATGGATCTTGTAGTAGATGTCCTTGTAGGTGAGCGCGATCGCCAGGGGAGGCTGTCTGTCACCATAAATTACTGCAGGCACTTTACCGTTGCGGCGAACTGCACGGGCGGACCCCTTACCGACCTGTTCGCGCGCTTCGGCCTTGAGCTCGTAAGTATCGTGGCTCATGGCTTTTCCTTTCGCGTGTTATGGAGCGCCTACGGTTGGCAATGTACCAGGCCGTAAACGTCGAAAGCCGCCAGACCTCGATGTCCGAATGCCGGAAACCGCAGCGAGCGGATCTTTGTTCGGGATCACAAGGGGAAGGCAGCCTTCCGCCGCGTTGCCTCCAAGGGTGTCTACGCGGGTGGCGGCTCTATAGCGGAAGGCGGGCAGGCGTGCAAGCGGCGGGTGGGAAGGCCGTTGCTACCGGTCGCCGCTCAACGCGTCGCGCAACGCCTGGACCTGCCGGTTCAGCGTGTCGAGTTCGGCCAGCGTCATGCCCGAGCGTTCGACCAGGGTCGCGTTCAGGCAGTTGCACTGGACGAGCAGCTTGCGGCCGGCCGGTGTCAGGTCGACCTGTACCTGGCGCTCGTCGGTCTGGCTGCGCTGGCGGGTAACCAGGCCGGCCTGCTCCATCCGCTTCACCAGCGGCGTGACCGTGCTCGATTCCAGAGCGAGCCTGTGCGCGATCGTGCCGACAGACATGCCGTCGGCCTCTCCCAGCGCGTTGAGCACGAGATATTGCGGATAGGTGATCCCCATCTCGTCCAACATCGGCTTGTAGGTGCGATTGATCGCCATGCTGGTGGCGTAGAGCGTGAAGCAGAGCTGATTGTCCAGCGGGAGAGGCACGGTGGATTCCTTTGCCGATTAAGCGCACGCATTATGTACCACGGAAAAAGATATCGCGATACATATTTCCATGGACAAGAACCTCGATCTGGGTTAGCGATATTGATATCGCGATATTGTTTATCGCGACAGCAATAAAACGGAGATTGATATGACTTCGCAGACCAAACCAGGCTCAGGCAGCGGCACGATCACCACCAAGGACGGCACGCAGATCTATTACAAGGACTGGGGAACCGGTCAGCCCATCGTGTTCCATCACGGCTGGCCGCTGAGCAGCGACGACTGGGATGCACAGATGCTGTTCTTCCTGGGCCAAGGCTACCGGGTCATCGCCCACGACCGCCGCGGCCACGGCCGTTCGACGCAGACGGATATCGGCAACGAGATGGACACCTATGCCGCCGATGTGGCTGAACTTGTCGCGCATCTCGATCTCAAGGACGCCATCCATGTCGGCCATTCGACGGGTGGCGGCGAGGTGGCGCGCTATGTCTCCCAGTATGGAGCGGGCGGCCGTGTCGCCAAGGCAGCGTTGCTCGGCGCGGTACCGCCGATCATGCTCAAGACCCCAGCCAATCCCGGCGGCCTGCCGATCGAGGTCTTCGACGGCTTCCGCTCCGGCGTCGCCGCCAACCGCGCGCAGCTATATCTGGATGTTCCCGCTGGCCCGTTCTACGGGTTCAACCGTCCGGGCGCCGTGGTCTCGCAGGGCATTATCGACAACTGGTACCGCCAGGGCATGATGGGCGGCACCAAGGCGCATTACGACTGCATCAAGGCCTTCTCGGAGACCGACTTCACCGAAGACCTCGAGAAGATCGACGTGCCGGTGCTGGTCATGCATGGCGACGACGACCAGATCGTGCCGATCGCCGACTCGGCGCTGCTGAGCATCAAGCTGCTCAAGAAGGGCGAGCTCAAGGTCTACAACGGCTTTCCACACGGCATGGCCACGACCCACGCCGATGTCATCAACGCCGACCTGCTGGCTTTCTTCAAGGCCTGAAGCCCTCCGCCTGAACAGAAAAAGGCATCCGCCATATGGCGGGTGCCTTTTGCCTGGATAGAGATGATTCAAGCGGCCGCTTGCGCCTTCCGGGCTTCCTTCATGTTGGGCAGGAACACCGTCAGCAGCCCCAGGAATGGCAGGTAGGAGCAGATCTGGAAGACGAAGTCGATGCCCTTCATGTCGGCGACGACGCCAAGCACCGCGGCCGCGATACCGCCGACGCCGAAGGCGAAGCCGAAGAAGATGCCGGCGATCGTGCCGACGCGGCCCGGCACCAGCTCCTGCGCGAAGACGACGATGTTGGAGAAGGCCGACGACAGGATGAGGCCGATCAGCACGGTCAGCACCATCGTCCATTCCATGTTGGCGTAGGGCAGCGCCAGGGTGAAGGGCAGGACACCGACGATCGAGAACCAGATCATCGCCTTTTGTCCATAGCGATCGCCGAAGGGACCGCCGAGCAGGATGCCCAGCGCCGAAGAGCCGAGGAAGAGGAACAGCATGACCTGCGACATCTGCACCGAAACGCCGAACTTGTGGATGGAATAGAAGGTGTAGTAGCTGGCCAGGCTGGCGATGTAGGCGTTCTTGGTCAGCACCAGCAAGGTCAGCACCGCTAGGGCCCACATCACCTTGCGGCGCGGGAAGGGCGACACGAAGCTTGCCGCCTTGCGATTGCCTTGCGCTGCGCGCAGGCGGCTGTACCAGCCGCCGACCTGCCACAGGATGACGATGCCGATCAGCGAGCCGACGGCGAACCAGGCGATGCTGGTCTGGCCGAAAGGCACGACGATGAAGGCGGCCAGCAAGGGACCCATGGACTGGCCGAAATTGCCGCCGACCTGGAACAGCGACTGCGCCAGGCCAAACCGGCCGCCGGATGCGAAGCGGGCGATGCGCGAGGATTCCGGATGGAAGATCGCCGAACCGATGCCGATCAGCGAGGCGCCGATCAGCAGCAGGTAGTAGTGCCCGGCATAGGCCAGCACGATCAGGCCGATCAGCGAGGATGCCATGCCCCAGGGCAGCGAGTAGGGCATAGGCCGCTTGTCGGTGACCGCGCCGATGATCGGCTGCAGCAGGGATGCCGTTACCTGGAAGGTGAAGGTCAACAGCCCGATCTGCCAGAAGTCGAGGCCGTAATTGTCCTTCAGAAGCGGATAGATGGCCGATAGCAGCGACTGCATGATGTCGTTGATGGAATGGCAGAGGCTCACTGCCAGGATGACGGTGAAGGCCGTCGCCTGGGCTGACGCGTGACTGGCGGTCGCAGGCGGCGCGACGCCGGTGGCTGTCGTATCGGTCAAGATAGGCTCCGTAGTCTTTTTGGCGGGGTTGTTCCCGCAGGCGACGTGGCGGGCGCTTCCCGCAGGCAGCCTTATAGTCCGGTTGCCAGGCGACTTCTTTCGTGGTTTGGTCCAATAGTTTCGCAAGTGGGCCATACCGAATGCCAAAAACCAGGGAAATTTTCGGCGCCGGACACACCGACCTCGAGCAATTGCACGGGCTGCGCTGGCAGTGGCTCGAGCAGGCGGTCGGGCCGGCGGTGGTGCTGCCGACCGAATATCCGGATGGCTACCACGTGCCGCACCACCACCACAGCCGCAGCCAGTTGCTGCATGCGCTGGTCGGCGTCGTGCTGGTGACGACGCGGCATGGGCGCTGGATGGTGCCGCCGGACCATGCGATGTGGATTCCGGCTGGCATCGAACATTCCGTCGAGATGCTCGGCGACGTCTCGATGCGCTCGGTCTATGTCATGCCGCAGGCGATCCCGGGCCTGCCGGAGGGCATGCGCGTCGTCGGCGTCACCGACCTGATGCACAGTCTTATCGTGGAATCCGAGAAGCTGCCGCAAGGCAGCGAACTGGAAGGGCGCGGTGGCCTGATCATGAACCTGCTGCTGCATGAGATCCCGCAATTGCCGGAGCGGCCGCTCGGCCTGCCGTTCCCGTCGGATCCCAAACTGGCGGCGCTTTGCCGGCGTTTCGTCGCCGCACCCTCACCGCACGCGACGATCGACGAATGGGCCGATACCGTCGGCATGAGCCGGCGCACCTTCACGCGGGCCTTCCAGCGGCAGACCGGCCTGTCGCTGTCGACATGGCGCCAGCAGGCCTGCCTGTTCGCGGCGCTGCCGAGGCTCGCCGATGGCGAGCCGATCACGCGGGTGGCGCTCGATCTCGGCTATGACAGCGTGCCGGCCTTCATCACCATGTTCAAGCGCATGCTTGGCTCCTCGCCGCGCGGCTATATGCGCGGTGCACGTGACGCCGGCGAAGGCATGCGGCGAGTCCCGGCCCGGTTGGAGGCGCCGACGCCATCGGCCTTGCCGCAGGAATAATTTGGGCCGCAGGGGTAACTTGGGCCGCAGGGATAACTGGTTTTCAGTCGAACAGGCTCGAGACCGATTCCTCGGGCGCTGTGCGCGAAATGGCTTCGCCCATCTGGTCGGCGATCGATTATCCGGTGGAATTCGGGATGCGAACCGTGCATTTCGCCAGACACGAAGCCGGACCATCGTCCGTTCGGAATTCAAAATGCGGGTTGCCTCAATATGTAACGGTGACAACTACCGTGTCGGTGTAGACACCGGGTGACGGCGTGGCTTGTGGCGGCACGCGGCCATACACGGGCAGATTCTGCGCTGTGCCCCCGCCTGTGCCGGCCACCGTGTTTGTGCCGACCGTGTTGCCCCAGGATTGACTGCGGTTGGCGTCCCGATAGAGACCATAGGTGACTGCCTGGGTGCCAAGTGTCATGCGTCTTGTCGTGGGGGCAGTGCCGGTCAGCCCATTGCTTAGGCCAACGGTGTAGGTAGTTCCGGGTGTGCAGGTTACAGAGACCTGGCCCGTAGCATCGACATTGTCGCTCAGCACCCCTTTGGGGCCGAAATCCACATCCTGAGTGCCGACGAGACAGTTCGCTGCAACGGTAGCCGCCACGTTGAAGCTCGGCCGGGCGATAGTCCCGGTCCCGGTGCCGCATGAACTCGAGGTTGTATACAGGTAGCGGAATTCAACGTGGCTGCTGGAAAAAGTCGAGAGATAGCTGCCCGGCGGAACAGTCCCCTGGCTGCCGAGAATCGCGCCGTAGACCGTGGCGCTGCCCGAGCCTGTGCCCAATACACCGAGCGTCAGCGCCAAGGCCGGCGCGCGTGCTGGATAGGGCCAGAAATATGCACCCCAGACAACACTGCGCGCCGAATCCGAATAGAGCTGATAGTTGAGGATGTTGGATCCGCTGAGCATCTGCCGGGCCGATGCCGTGGCACCACCGCTGCCGGTGCCGAGGTTTGGACAGATCAGAATGCGCGCCAGCGGCGTACCGCTGCAATTAACGCTCATTGTCGCCGTGGAACTGGTCTGGGCACCTGACAAGGTATCGACTTGGCCAAAACTCATGCCAGAGACGCCAAAGCTACAACTCTGAGCCCAGGCTGCTGCCGGCAAAAGGATTACGAGAGCGGCAATGAGAATGCGGAGGATCGGCTCTGGAATCTTCATTGGCATTTCACGTTCTCGATGGTCACTTGCGTGCCGGAGGCTGGTCGATATGAAAATTCCGCGCGACAGGAACTGCCGTCGTCAAGCCCGATGACTGCAACATTCCGCGCCTGCAGTCCGCGGATATAGGCCTCGCCGTCATAGCCGACGACGAACGATTCCGAGGCGCCTTCCATGTGGCCGCTCAAGCCGGCTTGCAGCGGCGCACCGCTCGCATCTGCAAAGGAGACCAATGCGGCGGCCGCCTTCTCCGAGACGCCGAATTCGACGACAACGCCGCTGCGGTCAGCAGGGACGACGACCTCCTTTGTGGCCGGCACATCGGCGTCTACCGGCAGCTTGCTCGGATCGATCGACACGGTATTCGGCTCGTAAGACTTGAGATCGGAGACGATGATCTTCCCCTGGCGGTTGGTCTTGCCGACCGGCCGGTTCTGAAATTGCACATCGACGTCGGGCGTGCCCACGTTGACGACCGCGAAAGCGTCATCGATGCGGTTCGTGGCAAACACGCCGCCACCCGCGACTGCGATCGCACCATCGACCTGAGCCGTGGCCCGGAAATCGTCGTCATATTGCTGCACGCCCGCTTCGAACCGTGCGAATGGTGACCGGTAACTGGCAGCCACGGACCGGTTTGGTACATCACCTTCGGAGGTTCGGAGCCGAAAGCCCGTGCTCCCGTCCTCAAGACGCTCGGACTTCACCAGGTCCGCGACGACATTGAGGCCATCGGGACCCTGCTCGATCCCGCTGGAAGCCGTGATGGCGTCGCCGAACGGAATGGAAATACCTGCGAAAACGCCGAAACTGTCCCTGTCGTCGAGATCCTTGAAAGCAGTCGCATAGATCGTGCTACGCTTGAAAATCTGTTGGCTGTAGGAGAGGCCGACAATCTGGCTGCGCTCGCCATCCGCATCCGTCAGACGAGTGTACGAAAGGTTGAGGCTGGACAGATCGAGCGGCGTCGGCACGCTAAGTGTGACCTGATCTATCGCGCGCGGAACGCCGGCGCTGAAGACCGGAAGACCGTTGGAGCCGAAGGTCGGTTCAGCCGTTATCGAGGCTATGTCTTCATAGTCGCCGAACGCGCGCTGGATCCGGCCATAGAGAGACCATCCATCCCAGCTCAGTTCAAGCGCGGCGTTGACGAGCGATCCGGTGCTGCCATCATGATGACTGCCGGCGACAGCAACAGAGGCCGCACCGTAAGGACCGAGCGGAAATGCAGCACCCAGCCCGCCATTCAGCAGGTCCTCGCCGCCCTCGGCATGCCCTTCGAGCGTCAGCCAATCGGTGAGCCCGTAGCGCGCGCTCAAAATCCCCATCATTCGATCGTCATAGTCATTGGACTCGACGCCGAAGTTGCGGCGCGGGTAGCCAATCTCGGCGGAGAAATCGAGCAACCCCTTACGCAACAACATGCTGGATGCGTAATAGGGCAGGTTGACCACGGTTTCGCGGCCAAGACTGTCTCGCAGAACGACCCGCGCTTCCCCCGCGCCGGTGAAAGCGGGCAGGTTGACGACCTGGAACGGGCCGGCGGCGACATCGCCGGCATAGGTGCGCGCATTCTGCGTATAGACCTCAAGTGTCGACGGCACCGCCGCGGTCCCGGAGAAAGACGGCAAAGGCAGCGTTACGAGATCGGAGCGCAGCGCGAAGTTTCGTTCGGCCTGCAAGCCGCCGAGATAGACGGGCCGCGTCCATGAAAGGCCGCCGGAAACGAAATCTCCAGCCCTATACGTCAGCAAGCGCTCGGGATCAGAATAGCTCCATGTCGTGTTGAGCCTGGTGAAGTCGTCAAATCTGTTGTTGGTGTAACCGCCAATGAAGGACTGGCTGAGCGTGCCGAACGGGCTGAAGAGCCGCGCGTCGAAGCCTCCTGACACCCCTTGGAACAACTCGGTGTCTTTTTCGAAGAGCGTGTTGGAGCTTGCAAAGAGCGTGTAGTTGAGCACGCCGCCATAGCCCGATTTGGGTTTCAGCCGATCCTTTTTTTCGCCGGCTGAAAGGTCAATCACCTTCGCCGCCCGCGCCTCGTTCGTGGTCGTGACGTAAAGCCGCTGTGCCGGCTCATCGATTTTATAGGTTACACTCGGAAGCTGGTCGACGCGCACAAGGCCGTCCACGGTCCTTGCGGCTTCCGCAGGCTTGAGACCGACTTCCGTCAGGTCCTCTACCGTCGTGGCGAGCCCGCCGTCCGGGATCTCTTTGAAGTTTCCGATCAGTTCGGTCGAAACGTTGTTGATGAAAACTTCAAGGTATAGATCGCGCGACGCCTTTGAAGTCGTGCCCGCATCTGTAATGTCGGTTGCCAGTTCCTCCGCTTGCGCGGACGACAAAACAGCGAACAATTCTCCTATGACAAAGGCGATCCTAATGGCCGGTCGTAACGCTCGCACTGATTGGGCCGAAGTCGCTCTGAGCAGAGAGTGTCACTGCACCGCCCGAGAGCCGGCTTGCCCTGCCCACAGGCCATTGCATGGTTGCTCCCCCAAGCACATAGCCGAGCAGCCCCTTGCGTCCGCCAAGCGATTTTCCACCCTGCGAAAGGGAAACGTCCGACAACCTGACCCTGCTGCCGCCGTTGTTTTGCGCAACAAGCATCAGGCTGCCGCCGGAGCGCGCCAGACTCCACGAAACATCGGCGCCGGGTGCGTCGGCGTTTCGAAAGAAAACCGGAAGCACATGGCGTACGAGCTGGCTGACGGTTCCCGCTTTCCGGCGTGAAGGATCCGGAAGCTCGTCGACGACCACCCGATAGCTCTCCTCCGATTTGACGGGCGCCTTCGAAACGCGGACGACCCGCACCACATAGTCCTCGTTGGATGAGAGCTGGGCCGACGGAGGGCTCGCGACCACGTCGGATGTTGGCTCAAGCTGCTCTGAGCCGCCCTGCTGTGTCCAGCGGAAGACCCGCACCTGAACATTGAGCGGCCGTTGCGCTTCGTTGCGAAGATTCAAGACGGTGGCGCTATCTGGCGCGATGAGCTCGACCGTCGTCGGCGCGACTCGCAGAGACGCGGCCTCGGCAGCCGTGAGGCCCAATAGCAGCGCAGCAACGACCCCACCTATCCCTTTCAGGATGGAATGCATGGCGTTCTCCTGCCGGTTGGATCAATAGGTTATGGTGACAGCGACGACATCGGAATAGACGCCAGGCGCTGGAGTGGTCTGAGCTGGCACCCGACCGTAGGCCGTCAGACTCTGTGCCGACCCGTTGCCAGTTCCCGTGATCACATCCGTGCCGACGGTATTGCCCCAGACCTGGGTGCGGGCAGCATCCCGGTAGATTGCATAATTGATCGTGGCCGATGCCGGGCCGGTCATCTTGCGAACCGCCACGGTTGCGCCTGCGCCACCCCCGGCATTCAGCCCGACGCTGTAAGGCGTGCTGTTCGTGCACTGGACCGAGATCGTTGTCGTCTGGTCTATATTGGCGTCGACTACACCCCGCGTGCCGAAATCCAGATCCGCGGCCGTAACGACTTTGCATTCCGCCTGGATGGTGATGCGGACGTTGAGGTTTCCGGTCGCTGTCGCGGAAAAGGCCGACGCCATAAAGAGCGGTTGGGCCAAAAGGCTTGCCGATAAAGCGATTGGCAGAATCCTCATATGCGTGCTCCCTCAAGTTGCCCGCTCACGTGATCAACGAAAAGCGCGCGCAGAAGCCCCTGCCTCGTGGCTTAATGCCATAGCTCCAATGACGATTCAACTAAGAGGTGCAATTTACGACGCCGGAACGGGGATTTTCATTGCGGTGCGATATGCGATGGCTATCGCCGCGACAGCGCCGGCGCGCTCGGCTTCCCCACATTTTGCTACGGCGCATATGCCTAGTCTAGTCGAACAGGCTCGAGACCGATTCCTCGGTCGCTGTGCGCGAAATGGCTTCGCCCATCAGGTCGGCGATCGAGATGACGCGGATGTTGGGTGCGTCGAGCACGCCTTGCGTCGGCTGGATGGAATCGGTGATCACCAGTTCCTGCAGCTTCGAGCCGCTGATGCGAGCGACCGCGCCGCCCGACAGCACGCCGTGGGTGATATAGGCGGTGACGCTGGTGGCGCCGTTGGCTAGCAGTGCGTCTGCGGCATTGCACAGCGTGCCGCCGGAATCGACGATGTCGTCGATCAAAAGGCAATCCTTGCCGGCGACCGCGCCGATGATGTTCATGACTTCCGATTCGCCGGGACGCTCACGGCGCTTATCGACGATGGCAAGTTGCGCGTCGAAACGCTTGGCAAGCGCACGCGCACGCACCACGCCGCCAATATCGGGCGACACGACGACGACATTGCCGAGTTGCTTGTACTTCGCCTTGACGTCGCGGGCCATCACCGGCACCGAGAACAGATTGTCGGTGGGGATGTCGAAAAAGCCCTGGATCTGGCCGGCATGGAGATCCAGCGTCAAAACCCGGTCGACACCTGCACGGGTGATCATGTTGGCGACCAGCTTGGCAGAGATCGGCGTGCGCCCGGAAGCGCGGCGATCCTGCCTGGCATAGCCGAAATAGGGAATAACCGCCGTGATGCGCTTGGCCGACGAGCGCATGAAGGCGTCGATCATGATGAGCAGTTCCATCAGGTGATCGTTGGTCGGAAACGAGGTCGACTGCAGGATGAAGACATCCTCGCCGCGCACGTTTTCCTGGATCTCGACGAAGATTTCCTGGTCGGCGAAGCGCCTGACACTGGCCTTGCCCAGCGGGACGTTGAGATAGCGGGCGACCGCTTCGGCCAGCACCCTGTTGGAATTGCCCGCGAAGAGTTTCATGCACCGTTCCTGGTGGAGGACGGAGAAGCCTGGCGGACTCTCCTGCACCTTTTAACCGGGCTTTTAGCGGCCCGCGCGGCTATTGCAAGCGCCGAGATCGTGAATCCGCCGGCTAAGCCTAAGAAAGCTGTTCGGCATCACCGGCTGGCAACACCTCAACTCGCCTTGCCGCTGAGAAAGGCCGCAAACTGGTCGATGGTCTGGTCGGCGATCGCCTGCATGGTGGCTGGCGAGACCGACTTCCAGCTGTCGGCGCCCGCGCTGTCGCGGGAACCGGTGGAAGGCGCCTTCATCTGGCCGTTGATGCGGTGCAGCCGGTTGCCGGAGGGGTCGTAGACGTCCCAGACATAGATGACCGTGGTGTCCTTGCCCTCGGTCATCGCCGAGAAGTAGCCCTTGAGCACATGGGTCGCGGTCTGGTCCTGGCTGCCGGCCAGCGTGATGCCGCGCTGCCTGGCGCGTGTCTGCAGTTCCGCCGTCAGCGGCGTGGCGGCGTCCACCGAAGCGCCGACGATCGGCGCGATCTGCAGCCGGGTCTTCGACAGGATGGCGGCGGCCTGGGCCGAAGTGATGGGCGCGGGCGCGCCCGCCGTCGTGGTGGCCGTCGCGGCCGTGGATGGCGCCGGGGCGGAAACGGTGGCGGCAGCGCTGCCTTGCGCGGCCGGTGCGGAGGCCGCCGGCGGGGTGATGGCGGAAGGTTCGAGGACGTCCTTTGCGTTGGTGCAGGCGGTCAAAGCCAATGCCACAAGCAATGACACGGTCGTCACATGCGATCGTCTCATTTGCCTTCTAACTCCTTGGCGAAGAACGCCTCCCATCATGGATTCACTGCACGATCAAGTCGAGATCATGGCGGGACAGCGGCTTCGGCTGGGATTCGGTGGTCAGGTAGGTGCGGCCAAGCGTCATCGCCGTCTCGGTCTCGGAGTCCATGATGATCATGTGGGCAAACAGCGTCATGTTCGGCGCGATCGGCTCGGGATTGCCCTGGTAGAACATCGGCATGTCCATCCAGGAGGGCGTGAAGCGGGCGCCGACCGAATAGCCGCAGGCGTTCAGCCGGTGCTTGGTCAGCCCGTGCGCTTCCATGGTGCGGGCATGGGCGTCGAACACATCGCCGAAGCTGTTGCCCGGCGTCATCGCCTTTTCAACGGCCAGAAGTGCCGCGCGTGCGGCGTCGAACAGCTCCTGATGGCGCTTGGAGACCTTGCCGGTCAGCACCGTGCGCATCATCGGCGCATGGTAGTGATGGAAGACGCCGGCCCATTCGAGCGTCAGCTGGTCGTTCTTGGTGAGCTTGCGGCGGCCGGCCTTGTAGCGGCACAGCAGCGCATCGACGCCGGAGCCGATGATGAACTCGTTGGCCGGATAGTCGCCGCCGCCGGCGAAGATCGCGCCCTGCATGGCGGCCAGGATCAGCGCCTCGTCGCCGCCCTGCTTGATCAGCGGCAGGGCCGCGTCCAGCGCGTCGTCGGAGAGATTGGCTGCCTTTTCCGCCTTGGCGACCTCGGCCGGGCTCTTGAACAGGCGCAGCCGCCCGACGATGCCGGAGGCGTCGGCGATCTGGCCGAAGGTCTGCAACTGCTCGTCCAGGCGGCGGCCATTGTAGGCGGTCAGGCCGTGAGTGTCGTATTCGACGCCGATGCGGGCGCCGAGCAGGTCGAGTTCGTTGAGCAGGTTGCGCAGGTCGACCGCGGGATTGGCGCCGTCGCGGTCGGTCCACAGCACAATGTTGTCGATGATCGAGGTTTGGCGCGCCTGGCGCAGATCGGCCGAGCGGGTCAGCAGCACCATCGAGCCGTCGGCCTTGACCACCATGCACTGGAAGAAACAGAAGCCGAACGTGTCGTAGCCGGTGAGCCAGTACATGCTTTCCTGGGCGAACAGCAGGATGGCGTCGAGCTTTTTCTCGGCCATCTCTATCATCAGCCGGTCGCGCCGCGCGTCGAATTCGGATCGTTCAAAATGCAGCGCCATTATACCTTCTCCAAAACGATTGCCGAAACCTGCCGGCCATAATCGGGCTCCCTGCGGTGCGTGGTGCGCCGGTAGGAGTAAAACAGATCTTCCTCGGCATAGGTGCAGCGGCCAAGGCCATCGGCCGTCACACCAGCCTTGGCCAGCCGGTCGATCGTGTAGCGGTTGAGGTCGAACATAGCGTGGCCGGCATGGGCCGAAGGCGCGAAATACCGGGCATTTTCGCTGTCGGCCTCGACGAAGCGGGCGACGAATTCGGGGCCGACCTCGTAATTTGCGGGGCCGATGGAAGGGCCAAGCACGGCGACGATGTTTTCGCGCCGGGCGCCGAGGCGCTCCATGGCGGCAATGGTGTTTTCGAGCACGCCTGACAAAGCGCCTTTCCAGCCGGCATGCGCCGCGCCGATGATGCGCGCGCCGGGATCCGCGAACAGAACCGGGCCGCAATCGGCGGTCGAGGCCCCGATGGCGATGCCCGGCCGGTCGGTGACGATGGCGTCGGCCTTTGGCCGCTCGCCGGCAAAGGGTTCCCTGGCGACGATGACGTCGGGCGAATGGACCTGCCAGGCGGTCAGCAGATGATTTGCGGGCACGCCTATCCAGGCGGCGACACGGGCGCGGTTCTCGGTCACCAGTGCCTGGTCGTCATCCGACCCGGTGCCGATGTTGAGGCCCCGGTAGATGCCCGTGGAGACGCCGCCGATGCGGGTGAAATAGCCGTGGCGGATGCCTTGTGCCTGTGCCTTGTCCAGCAGCGGCGACCGAATGGGATCCGGTTTGGTCTGATTGAGCATGCGGGCGTTGTTGTCCGTGTGGGCGGTTTCGTCAAGGAAAAGCGGCCGGCAGTCCGGCGGCTCTTTTACCGGACGGGAGATTGGGAGGGGTAGCGACGAAAAGTCAATCCGCCGTTGCGAAGGGCCTGACGGAGACGTCGCGTGGAACGACGGCCAGGACCTTGAAGAGTTCGCCCATCGCTTGCGGCCCGGCGAGCCGTTCGACGGCATCCGATATGTTGTCGCGTGCCGCCTGGCCGGCATCGGCGCCCAGCAGGCCGGCGCGCTCAAGAATGCCCATGCCGAGCAGGAAATTGCCCTGCGTCGACAGATGGGCATCGAGACCATGCGCGCGCACGATCGCTGCAAGAGCGGCGAAATCGACATGGGACGTAAGGTCTGCTTCGCCGGGATTGGCCAGCACATCTTCGTGATTGTGCCGGCGCAAGGCCTGCAGCGTGTCGCCGACGCCGGGCCGCAGATGGCCGTAGTCGAGGAATAGCCCGGCGCCGCCATGAGCCGCCATGCGCTCGGCGATCGCCGCCATCAAGGCGGTGCGGGCGGGCGCGATTTCGACGATCGCGCCTTGCGGCGCGTCGGCCGCATCCCTGGGCAGCAGCGTCGGGTCGACCGAGCCGGCGCCGGCGAAGAAGCAAAGATTGTCGGCATCGCCCAGGCCGACCATGCGCTCGCGCCAGTCGGCGCCGGCGCGGATGAACTGGCGGATCGGCACGGCATCGAACAATTCGTTGCCGACGATCAACAGCGGTTGATGGGGCAGGGTCTCGATCGCTTCATGCCAGTCTATCGCGAAGGGTGTCGCTCCAAGCGTCTGCTTCTGGATCTCGGCCAAGCGCGGACTGGTCTCGATCATGGCGAAGGCGGCGCCATTGGCCAAGGCCGGATCGAGCCGCGACAGAGTGCGCAGCATGTCCTTCATCAGCGTGCCACGGCCGGGGCCGATCTCGGCGACGGTGACCGGCATCGGCCGGCCGATCGCCGCCCAAGCCTGATAAAGCCAGACGGCGACGAGTTCGCCGAACATCTGGCTGATCTCCGGCGCGGTGATGAAGTCGCCGGCCGCGCCGAACGGCTCGTGCGTGGTGTAATAACCATCGCGCGGATCGAACAGGCACAGCGCCATGTATTCGTTGATGGGCATCGGACCGACCGCCTCGATCAGATCGACGATACGAGCCTTCAGCCGCGTCATGTCGCCTGCGGCTGCGCTTGCGTCACCGGCTTGGCCGTCGCCATCGCCCAGATGCCGGCCAGCACCATCGGCGTCGACAGGATCATGCCCATGGTCAGCCAGTTGGTGCCGAGGAGATAGCCGAGCTGCTGGTCGGGCTCGCGAAAGAACTCCACGAAAATTCGTGACAGGCCGTAGCCGCAGATGAAGGCGCCGCCGACAAAGCGCGGTGTCTTCAGCTTGAGGCGCGAATGGGTAAGAATGCGCAGCACGACAAACAGCACCAGCCCTTCGAGCAAGGCCTCGTAGAGCTGGCTCGGATGGCGGGTGAACGGACCGCCATTGGGGAATTCGATCGCCCAGGGCACATCGGTGGGCCGCCCCCAGAGCTCGGAATTAATGAAGTTGGCGACGCGCACGAGACCGAGACCGACTGGCACGCCAGCTGCCACGACATCGAACAGCGACCAGGTGCGGATGCCGCGCTTCATGGAAAACAGCGTCATGGCGAGGATGACGCCGAGCAGGCCGCCATGGAAGGACATGCCGCCTTGCCAGACAGCGAAGATGTCGAGCGGATGGGCGATATAGCGCGCCAGGTCGTAGAACAGGACATAGCCGGTGCGGCCGCCCAGAACCACGCCAATGGCCGCCCAGACAATGAAATCGTCGAGATCCTCAGGCTTCATCGGCAGGACGCCGTCGGGCCAGAGTTTAGGATTGGCGGCGAGCCGCTTGGCATACCACCAGGCAAACAGGATGCCTACGATGTAACCGATGCCGTACCAGTGCACCGCCAGCGGCCCGATCTGGACGAGGATCGGATTGATATTGGGAAAAGGCAGCGAAGCCAGCGGCAGCAGGAAATATTCGTTCAACGGGGAGCTCTCGGTTGCGATCGGCGCGGACCATGCGGCAGGGTTTTGGCAGGGTCAAGGCAAGGTCACGGGCGTCAATGCTGCGGGAACAGATTCGGGTCCGGGAACAGATTCGCTTCCAGCTCCGTCGCCGGGGAAGCCGTGCTTACCCCCTGGGCTTGGCGGCCACCACTTCGCGCAAGGCGTCGTTGATCCTGTCCTGCCAGCCGGGACCATCTTCCTGGAAATGATCGAGCACGGCCCGGTCGATCCTGATCGAGACAAGCTCGCGGGCATTCGGTGCGGTGGAGGGTTCGCGAGGCGGGGCCGCGGCCGGTTTCTTGACCGGCTTGAAGACTGCTTCGGCGGCTTCCGTCGGATTTGTCGGTCTGCGCGGGGGCGTTGCCATTGGTGATCCTGATTGAAACGTGCGTGAAGGGAGACGAGGGCCTTACAATAGGCGAGTTGCCGCTACCAAGTACAGCTTCGGAGCCGTTCGAGAGGCTCCTGCAGGACCCGCGCCCATCATGCGGGCCGTGCGCCATAGCAGCGCGGAGGCCGCCTCGGACCCCAACGTTCTTGCATTCCTCGCGCCACCTCACTAATTCAAATCAAGCAAGCGAGGATTTGCCATGTCGACCGGACCGAACCGCATTCTCGATGAATTCGCCAAGCTGATGACCGATGCGGCCGGTGCCGCTCAAGGTGTGCGGCGTGAGGTGGAGACGGCCTTCAAGGGCCAGGCGGAACGCATCCTCAACTCCATGGATGTCGTGCAGCGCGAGGAGTTCGAGGCCGCGCGCGAGATGGCCGCCAAGGCGAGGGAAGAAAACGGCAGGCTCGCCTCGCGCATCGAGACGCTCGAGGCCAGGATCGCCGAGCTGACCGGTCAGGCCACACCTGCGGCGCCGGCGAAGCCCAAGCCGAAAAAATAATTCGTTAAACTTTTCCACAAAGCACCAGCCTGAAAATCGCTTTGCCGTGAATCGCTTACCGGCATTGCGTGACTCTTTGTGACAGGCACCTTTCCACATGCGAATGACGCAGTGCGAAAAATTGGGCTGTTCACGCGACTCCCGATCAATAGACTGAATTTGTTGCATGATTCGGAGCATGGTCATGCAACCGGGCGGTGGGGTTCGGTCTGGGGTCTTTGCGTTGATAAGTCCCGGCCGTCCGAGTTCTAGACAAGATTGTTCGTCGTGTGTGCCCCGCGGAGCGTGTGGCGCTCCCCCTGAACACAGGAAGCATTCCATGGAACTTCTCGAACTCGAATTTTCCCGCGAAATCCATCCGGTGGATGTGATCGAGCAGGTGGCCCACAACAATGACTGGTCCTTCGAACGGGCCGGCGATGACGAAATCTCGATCTCGGTTGCCGGCAGCTGGACCGACTATCACGTCTCCTTCTCGTGGATGGAGGATTTCGAGGCGCTGCACCTTGCCTGCGCCTTCGACATCAAGGTGCCGGAAGCCCGCACGCTGGAAGTGATGCGGCTGTTGTCGCTGATCAACGAACAGATGCTGTTCGGCCATTTCGACCTCTGGGAGCAGGAAGGCGCGATCATGTTCCGCCAGTCGCTGCTGCTCGCTGGCGGGGTCGAACCCTCGAGCCAGCAGGTCGAGGTGCTTTTGTCCTCGGCGCTGGAAGCCTGCGAATGCTATTTCCAGGCTTTCCAGTTCGTCGTCTGGTCGGGAACCTCGGCCAAGGACGCGCTGGCCGGCGTGCTGTTCGAGACCTTCGGCAACGCCTGAGCAGAAGCGTTCGACATGGGTTCAAACAACGAGCGCAAGCCTGAAATCAGCTTCGCCGATTTCGATCGTGTCGACATCCGTGCCGGCACGATCGTCGAGGCCGAACCGTTTCCAGAGGCGCGCAAGCCGGCCTTCAAGCTGAAGATCGATTTTGGGCCCGAGATCGGAGTGAAGAAGTCCTCGGCGCAGATCACCAAATATTATACGCCCGAGACCTTGATCGGCCGCCAGGTGTTCGCGGTGGTCAATTTCCCGCCGCGCCAGATCGGCCCGTTCATGTCGGAAGTGCTGACGCTCGGCTTTCCCGATGAAGAGGGCGCCGTGGTGTTGGGCGCTATCGAACGCAAGGTGCCGGATGGCGGCAGGCTGTTCTAGGCTTTCCGAGGTCAAACAGAATACCGCCTCGTTCCTTGGCGTCCCCGCCGGCCTGTCGGATCAGGCAGCCAGCTTGCGCGTCTTTCCCAGTGCTTCCTCGACCGCGTCGAGAAACATTTCCGCGCAGGCCTTCCAACTGTAGCGCATGGCGCGCTCGCGGGCCTGGTCGCGGCTGACGTCGAGCGCGGCCAGCGCGGCCTCGCGCAAATCGGTGGAAACAGCACCGCCGACACCATCACCAACGATGTCGATCGGCCCGGTCACCGGGTAGGCGGCGACCGGCGTGCCGCTGGCCAGCGCCTCGATGATGACGTTACCGAAAGTGTCGGTGCGGCTGGGAAAGACGAAGACGTCGGCGGAGGCGTAGATTTCGGCCAGTTCGTCATTGGGGCGATGGCCGAGGAAATGCGCCTTAGGATATTTCGCCTTCAGCTTGGCAAGCTCGGGCCCTTCACCGACGATCACCTTGCTGCCGGGCAGGTCTAGGTCGAGAAAGGCCGACAGGTTCTTTTCGATGGCGACGCGGCCGACGCATAGGAAGACCGGTCCGGGGAAGCCGAGGTCCTTGCGCTTGTCGGGCCGGAAATGCTCGGTGTCGACGCCACGCGTCCAGGGCCTCAGCTTGTTGAAGCCGCGCGCCGTGAGATCGTCGGCGAGCGACTGGGTGGCGACCAGCGTGCCTTGGCCCGAATTGTGGAAATCGCGCAGCCAGCGATAGGCCCAGCTCTCCGGCACCGGCAGGCGGGCGCTGAGATATTCGGGAAAGCGGGTGTGGTAGCTGGTGGTGAACGGCCGGCCGGCATTGCGGCAATGGCGCCGCGCCATGATGCCAAGCGGTCCTTCGGTGACGATGTGAATGTGGTCGGCCTTGTAGCCGTCGATCAGGCGCGCGACATGGCCGGGCGTGGTCAGCGCCAGGCGGATGTCGGGGTAGGTCGGCAGGGGCAGGGTGCGAAAGATGTTCGGGGTCAGGAACTCGACCGCGACGTCGAAGGATTTCAGGGTCTCGGTGAGCCGCTCGAGCGTGTGGACGACGCCGTTGACCTGCGGGCGCCAGGCGTCGGTGACCATCACTATGCGCATGGCGGCCCTTTGCTCCGGAGGTCGGCGGTTGCCTTGAAACGATGCCGGAACGGCGACCATGCGGCCGCCCTCGCTTCGCTCCAGCGCACCCTGACGGGTACGGGATCGAAGTGAGGCGGCAAGGACGAATCAAGTGCGGTCGCGCGCTTCATGCGCGCTCTTGACCATGGTTTCATGACGGGCGGATGAAGCAGACCGTGATCCCGAAAAGTCGAAAGCGGTTTTCAGGCAAGATCATGCCAAATAGAAATCAGGCCGGAACCTTGATCACCGCGCGCAGGCCACCCATCGGGCTGTCGTCGAGCGTGATGTCGCCGCCATGGCTGCGGGCGATGTCGCGGGCGATCGACAGACCGAGCCCGGTGCCGCTGGCGTCGAGATTACGGGCTTCGTCGAGCCGCACGAAGGGCTTGAACACGTCTTCGCGCCTGTCGGCCGGAATGCCTGGCCCATTATCGTCGACGGTGACCAGAAGCGAGCCGCGGCCGTGGTCGGCGGTGACCTCAACGGTGCGGGCATAGCGGAAGGCATTGCCGATGACGTTGGACAGCAGCCGCGCGAAGGCGTTCGGCCTGACATGCACGGTCGGATCGCCGGAAAGCGTCGTCGACAGTCTGCATTTGCGCAAGTTCGCTTCTTCGCCAAGCTTCTGGAAATAGGCTTCCAGATCGAAACGTCCCGGGTCCTCCGAGGCCTCGCCCTTGGCAAAGGCGAGATAGCCTTCCAGCATCGACTGCATGTCCTCGATGTCCTGGTCGAGCGCCGCCTTGGTCTCGGCCTTGCCGCCGGCCAGCGCCAGCTGCAGCTTGAAGCGAGTAAGGATGGTCCTGAGATCATGGCTGACACCGGTCAGCATGGCCGTGCGCTGCTCGATCTGGCGCTCGATGCGCTCCCGCATCTGGATGAAGGCAAAGCCGGCGCGGCGCACCTCTTCGGCCCCGCGCGGGCGGAAATCGCGCGGCATCGGCCGGCCCTTGCCGAAGCTTTCGGCGGCCTCGGCAAGCGCCAGGATCGGCCGGATCTGGTTGCGCAGGAAGGGGATGGCGATCATCAGGAGCACCAGCGAGGTGCCGACCATCCAGATCAGGAAAATGTGGGTGTTGGAGGCATAGGCCTGGCTGCGGCGCACGAAGACGCGCAGCACCTTGTTCTCGAGCTGGACGCGCACTTCGATGATGTTGGAATTGCCGACAGTGTCGATCCAGAAGGGGCGGTTGATCTGCCGGGTGATTTCGGCGGAGAGAACATCGTCGAGGATAGAGAAGAACGGCTTTGGACCGGGAGGCGGCAGCGGATCGGGCGGCAGGAGATCGACCTTCAGCTGCATGCGATCCTGCGCGATGCGGATGATGTTGGCGTAGTCGGCGTCGTGCGGATAAGTCTCGATCAGGTCGATGATGGCGGCGATGTCGCGCACGGTGGCCTGCGACAGGCGTTGCGTCACGGTTGCCCAGTGGCGTTCCATGAAATCGAAGGCGACGACCGACTGCAAAAGGATCATCGGCGCGATGACGATGATCAGCGAGCGCGCATAGAGGCGCTTGGGCATGTAAAGCGAAACCAGGCGCCAGAACCGGTTCCAGATGCGCGGCACCGCCTTGAGCGACCGTGTGGCGCGTGCACTCAAACCGTCATTGTCCGGCTGTTCCAGTTCCGTGGTCGCCATTGGCTCTTTTCATCCGTCGGCGGTATTGGGTCGGGATGACGTTTGGCTGAATCGTCATCCTGATCCAACTCTTTGTTGGAGCATGATCTTTTCCGAAAACCGGTTCCCACTTTTCGGGACCATGCACTTGGGCCGCCGCCGGCATTCTATTCCACGCTGAGCCGATACCCAATACCGCGCACGGTCTGCAGCCAGACCGGATTGGACGGATCGCGCTCGATCTTGCGGCGCAGCCGGTTGATCTGGACGTCGATGGTGCGCTCGCCGACTTCCGAATCGTCGCCGACGAGTTCGTGGCGGGGGATGGTTTCGCCGGCGCGCGCGGCGAAGATCGCCAGGATCTCCTGTTCGCGGTCGGTCAGCTTCAGCGCCTCGCCGCCTCGCTTCAGTTCGCGCCTGGCGATCTGGAAGGTGTAGGGGCCGAACACCAGCTGCTCGACCTTGGGCGTCGCCGCCGGGCCGCCACGGCGCAGGATGTTGTTGATGCGCAGGATCAGCTCGCGCGGGTCGAAGGGTTTTGGCAGGTAGTCGTCGGCGCCGGCTTCGAGCCCCGAGATGCGGCTGTCGGTTTCCGACAAGGCCGTCAGCATCAGGATCGGCACGTTCTTCTCGGCGCGCAGCGCCTTGGTGAGATCGACGCCGCTTTCTCCCGGCATCATCACGTCGAGCACGAGCAGGTCGAAATCGAGGCCGGCGAGCTTGCGGCGGGCCTCGCCGGCATTGCCGGCGACGGTGACGCGAAAGCCGTTTTCGGTCAGATACTGCTTGAGAAGATTGCGAATGCGGGTGTCGTCGTCGACCACGAGCAGATGTGGTGCGTCGTCATCCGGTGCGGCCGCGGTGTCGACCCTCTCAGTGCTCTCCATGGCTTTTCCCTGACATTTTTGCGGACCCAACGTCGATCTGAGCTCTCAGTTCCGGATTGACCATTGCTTCGAGGAAGCGTTCCACCAAGGTCCGTTCGGTGGCGCCGGAATCTTCCAATGCAGCACGGATGCGGCGTGACTGTGGCCGCGCCAGCGCCAGCGCCAGCGCACGGCCCTTGGCCGTCGGATAGAGTTCGCGCTGGCGACGGTCGCGCGGGCCCTGCAACTGCACGACGTGATCGGTGTCGATCAATTGCTTCAGCACACGCGCCAGGCTCTGCTTGGTTATCTTCAGCACGTCGAGCAATTCGGCGACGGTCAGGCCCGGCCGGCGGTTGACGAAATGCAGCACGCGGTGGTGGGCGCGGCCGAAGCCGTAGTCGGCCAGGATCTGATCGGGATCGGAAGTGAAGTCGCGATAGGCGAAGAAGAAGAGTTCGATGATGGCGAAGTCGATGCCGTCCTCGCTGGTGATTGCGGTCCTGATCGGTTTTCCGGCAGCTGGGCTTTTGTCCGTCATCATTTCTCCATGGGAACAGGAGATTATGTCAGTACTATTGACGTAATTTCCCTGCAATGGTAATTTTTGACAAGCTTTTGGGCGGATTGCGAACGAAAAGGCGAGGCAAGCCGGTTTTTCCGGAACTTCCTGAGTTTGCCAGGGCGCGATTATCCGCTTACGCTTCCAGACACCGGCCGGCGTCTCCAACCACATGGCGCTGCCAAAAGAACACGCAACGACACTAGGATATGCGGGTCGCGACCCGCGGGAGGTTACCATGGCATCCGTTCCCTTCGATCAACTGGACGGCTTCATCTGGATGAATGGCGCGTTCGTCCCGTGGGGGGACGCCAAGATTCATGTGCTGACCCACGGCCTGCATTACGCCAGCGCGGTCTTCGAGGGTGAGCGCGCCTATGGCGGCGAGATCTTCAAGCTCAACGAGCATACGGAACGCCTGCATGAATCGGCACGCCTGCTCGGCTTCAAGATTCCCTATTCGGTGGCCGAGCTCAACGACGCGTCGACCACGCTCCTGAAGAAGCAGGGCTTCCAGGACGCCTATGTCAGGCCGATCGCCTGGCGCGGCAGCGAGCAGATGGGTGTTTCGGCGCAAAACAACCGCATCAACGTCGCCATCGCCATTTGGCAATGGCCGAGCTATTTCGACCCGGCGCAGAAGCTGAAGGGCATCCGTCTCGATGTGGCGGAATGGCGCCGGCCCGATCCGCGCACGGCGCCGTCGCGGTCGAAGGCCGCCGGCCTCTACATGATCTGCACCATGTCCAAGCATGCCGCCGAGGCCAAGGGCTATGCCGACGCCATGATGCTCGACTGGCGGGGCCAGGTCGCCGAAGCGACGGGCGCCAACATCTTCTTCGTCAAGGACGGCAAGATCCACACGCCCAAGCCCGATTGCTTCCTCGACGGCATTACCCGCCGCACGGTCATTGGACTCGCCAGGGATCGCGGCCTGGAGATCATCGAACGCGCCATCCTGCCGGAAGAACTGGAAGGGTTCGAGCAGTGCTTCCTGACCGGAACGGCAGCGGAAGTAACCCCGGTTTCGGAGATCGGCCCTTACCGATTCGAAGTCGGCGAGATCGCCAAGAATCTCATGAACGACTATTCTATCGCCGTTCAACCCAAGCATGCTATCGCCGCAGAATAACGATAGTCACAGCTTTTCGCGCAAGCAGGGGCGGTTTTCGGGCCGCCCCTTTTATTTCAGCGTTTCTGCATTTGACTTTCCTCCAATTCGGCGTCTCATGATGGTGTCGGCCCGGGAGGCTGGCAGCTATGGAGGGACTAATCATATGGACATGAACACGCTTCTTCCGATCATCATTCAGATCATCACAGGCATCATTGGTGGTCAGGCGGTCGGCGCGGCGATCAAGACGGCGGCAATGGGTCAGCTTCCCAAAATCCTGGGCGGAGCCATCGGCGGTGTCGGCGGCGCGGCGATCCTCGGCAGCCTGCTTGGCGGCGGTGCGATCAGTCCTGACGCGGCCGCGGCGGCGACCAGCGGCCTGGGCAGCGCGCTCAACCTGCAGAACATCGTCGGTGGCGCCGGCGGTGGCGCGATCCTGACCGGCATTCTCGGCGCGGTCATGGGCGCCATGAAGAAATAAGCCTGCCGATCTCGGGCTTCGCAGAATGGGCGGCTTCGGCCGCCCATTCCTTTGGAGACGCACTGTTTGGCCTTCCGGCTGTGGACGGTTTTAAGCGATGCCTCTACATGATCGCTGACACAGCGAAAGGACGATCATGGGTCAGCTCAATGCCGGCATCGTGCCGGTCACACCGTTCCAGCAGAACTGCACCATCCTGTTCGACATGGACGACAAGCATGGCGTCGTCGTGGATCCGGGCGGCGACATCGACAAGGTGCTGGCAACGTTGAAGGACAACGCGATCGCGGCCGAGGCGATCTGGATCACGCACGGTCATATCGATCATGCCGGCGGCGCCATGGAACTGAAGGAAGCACTCGGCGTCGAGATCATCGGCCCGCATGAAGCCGACAAGATGCTGCTCGACAATCTGGAAAACCAGGGCAGGCGCTACGGCATCGGCGGTGTGCGAAACTGCGTGCCCGATCGGTTCCTCGCCGAAGGCGAGACGGTGTCGTTCGGCGGCCATGTGTTCGAGGTGCTGCATTGTCCCGGCCACGCACCGGGCCACGTCGTCTATTATAACCGCGCCGCCAAATTCGCCCATGTCGGCGATGTTCTGTTTCGCGGCTCGGTCGGCCGCACCGACCTGCCCGGCGGCGACCATGCGGCCCTCATCGCCTCGATCAAAAACAAGCTGTTGCCGCTCGGCGACGACATCGGCTTCATCTGCGGCCATGGCCCCGGCGGGCGTTTTGGCGAGGAACGGCGAACCAACCCGTTTTTGACCTGAATGAGATCGCTGCCGGAAGCCCAACAAACCGACAGCAAAAAAGCGCTGGCCTTGCGGTCAGCGCATTTTTGTTTGGGGCAGGGAAGCCTCAGTTTGCGGTGCAGAAATGCTGTTCACCGTCGCTGCCGGTGAAGGTGCCGGTACGGGAATTGAAGGTGCGGTAGCGGTCCGAGCAGTACTCGTACCAGCCGCGCGTCCACGGTTCGGCGTAACGGTCGGCATAGACCACCTGCGGTTCCGCGTAGTAGCGGCGGACCGGGGCAGGGCGCACCCGCACGTCACGATCGTAGTAACCGTCATCGTAATAACGGTCGGAATCGGGCGGTGGCCGGTCATTGGCCAATGCGCCACCGATCAATGCGCCGGCGGCAAGGCCGAGAACGCCGGCTGCCACGGCATCGCCATGGCCATGGCCGTGATGGTGCCAACGGCGCCAGTCATCGGCATTGGCCGCCGAGAAGGTCCCCAGCGTGGTGGCGACCACGGCTGCGGACAGCACAGCTGTCTTGAAAATGCGGTTCATCTTGGTCTCCTTCGTACCGGACCGTGCAGTTTCTTGCAGGGGATGCAGTCCGGCTTTACGAATGACTAATATGGGACCGTGGCTGAACGGGGGCTGAACGAAAATTTGGCCGCACGCATTCTTTCACCGCCTCAAAATCGCACCTTTCGGCGCGGACCTGACTGTCGGAGCCGGTCCGAAGCCGGCTCAGCCGACCGACAGGTTGACGGCCTTGGGTCCCTTGCCGCGCTTGTCCGGCTCGGTGTCGAATGTCACTTTCTGCCCATCTTCGAGACCGGGGAGACCCGACGCCTGCACGGCCGAAATATGGACGAAGACATCCTTCGCGCCATCATCGGGTGTGATGAAGCCGAAGCCCTTGGCATGGTTGAAGAATTTGACGGTGCCGGTCTGCGGCATGGGAAGCTCCTTTGATCCCATAAACTCCAGTCTCGGGCCGGCAAATGCCCGAATGCAAATTTGTCCTTTATTTTAGCGCTATCGGCAAGAGAAAGTTTTGCTGGCACTTAAAGCACGTCGCTTTAAGTGCTTGTTTTGATGCGCGTCATTGGCCCGGACCCGGGATGAACTTCCGGATGAGATGCGTCTGCGCTGCGCGGCGGACATGAAAAAGGCGCGGCGAAAACCGCCGCGCCTTTCAAAAATCCGTCTGCCTGCCCAGGTGCTGGTCAAGCTCCTCGTTCGCCCATCCGCCTGGGATGCGCGCGCGCCGATCGCTCAGGCTGCGCGCAGGTTGACCGCCTTCGGGCCTTTGCCCATGCGGTCCGGCTCGACGTCGAACGTGACCTTCTGGCCATCGACGAGCGTGCGCAGGCCCGAGGCCTCGATCGCTGAAATGTGGACGAACACGTCCTTGGCGCCGCCGTCGGGCGTGATGAAACCGAAGCCTTTGGTCGCATTGAAGAATTTAACGGTGCCGGTCTGGGCCATTGGGGAAACTCCTTCACCCGTTCAGTCTTGGTGGTCCTGCCCGCCACCTGGCGTCGAGGGCAGTTCCTGGTGGTTGCTTTCGGCAGTCATGCATTGGCGCATGGTCAAACCCCCCGCCGAAAAACGGGGCCGTCAGAGATTCACAGTATCGGGGAAAGGTCGTCCAAAACGTTCCGCTCTCCGGGTCGCAAATGCCCGAACACAGAATTTATCGCACGGAAACGTGAAGGTTGCAAGATAGCGCCGCGGGCCGCCGCCCTTGGCGCATCCCGACGCAAAAATCGACCGATCAAAGCGTCGACCGGCCGCAAATAGGCTTCGTTGGCGGAAGGGTCATCGGCCCACAGCACCGGTCATGGATGGGCCAGGAGCGACGATTGCCGGGGACGCGGCTGGGGCCCATCGGTTCGGGTGTCGTTCTCCTACAGAAGCCGCAAACAAGGGTTGCAATTGGCGGTGGAATGACGACGCTCACGCCATTGGGTGACTGATCCAAATCTTGTTTTGATCGATATCATCATCAACGAACCGCCACGCAGTCTTGGGCGGTACGGACCGGGACGGGGATCGAGGGAGAGACGATCATGAGGTTTCTTGCGGCGATCTTTTCACGGCAGGTTTTTGCCGTCCTTTTCCTGTCGGCAATTCTTGCCGCCTGCACGGTCGTCGTCGATGACGGACCTGGGCCGCGACCGCGTCCGCCGCGCCCTGAACCGCAATTCTGCACCAAGCAATACGAGCCGGTCTGCGCCCGGCGCGGCGGAGATCGCCAGACCTTCGCCAATGCCTGTCTGGCCGATCGGGCGGGTTACCGCATCGTGCGTGACGGCGCCTGTCACGGCGGTGATGGCGGTGATGGCGGTGGCGAGAAGACGTTCTGCACCCGCGAATATGCTCCGGTGTGCGCCCGCCGGCATGGAGAGATGCGCACCTTCCCCAACGCCTGCGAGGCGCGGGCCTCGGACTACCGCATCGTCGGCGAGGGGCCGTGCTGAGATTCTGCCGTCTCCCGCATGAGGGGAAGGCCATTATTTGTCCACGCCAACATAAGCTTTGCTCTTGAGCAGGCCGGCCAGATGAGCAGCGTTTGAGGCCGCCATTTCGATGGCTTCGGTAACCTTGGCGGGGGTTTTCGGCAGGTCGACGTAATTGACGTCATGCATGGCTTCACCGACCCAGTAGACGCCGCCATTGGCGGGAATGGTGAAGCCGACATCGTTCAGCGCCTGGAAGCACTCCGCATGGCAATGATGCGCGCCGTCCTCGTTGCCGACGATCGCCACTAGGGCCACCTTGCCGGCGGCCGGCATGCGGCCCTTGTCGTCGGTCTCCTCGAGAAAGGCGTCCATCCGCTCCATGACGCGCTTGGCGACGCTCGATGGTTGGCCCAACCAGATCGGCAAGCCGAGAATGAAGATATCGGCGGCCAGGATCTTTTCGCGCAGGCCAGGCCAGTCGTCGTCCCTGCCCATGTCGGAGAGCACGCCAGGCTTGATGTCATGATCAAGCGTGCGCACGACCTCGCCTTCCACGCCATGCGGTTTGAGCGCCGCGAGCAGATCGGCGATGATCTTGTCGGTGGACGATTTTTCCTTGTCGCCGGATGCTTTCAGCGAACAGTTGAGGGCAAAGGCGGTGAGGGACATCGCAAAACTCCTGCATCTGGTGTGCAGGCTCAACGCCGCGAGGCGTTTGCGGTTGCGCGGTGTGTCGGCTGGCCTCCGCTCAGCTGGCCGGATTGTCGGCCAGTTCGAGATTGTCTTCCGTGGTGACCCGTTCGTGGGTCTCCTGGTCGCTGCGGATGCGGTATTGCGGGGAACCGTCCTTGACCGGCAGCCTGCTCTTGATCTCGAACAGTTCCGCGGCCTTGTTGACCAAGCCGGTCCGGCTTTTCATCCGCACGGTCTGGCCGATGGCGAAGAGATGCGAGGGGGTGTCGGTGCGCGGTCGCGCATTCTGTTGAAAACGGATCATGCTGCATTCTCCCGGTCGCGCACCAGCGCGGTTTCGAGGTCCAGGTGGTCGATGGCGACGAGCTGGCTGGTGAGCGGGTTGTTCACCGCCTTTGCCGGCAGATGGATGAAGGTGGCGACGCGGCGCCAGGCAAGCCGCGACATGCCCTCGATCAACTCCTCGTCGTGATCGATGTCGTAGTCGCCGGCCGGCAGTTGTCCTTCCAGGCCACCGAGCATGAATGGCGCGGTGAAATGGGCGATGGAACGGGTGGTGCGGTCGGGCATTGTCCTGGCCTTTTGGGATGAGATTGGCGGGTCGAGAACCTCTGACGCCGCGAGATGCCAATTCTGGCCCAAACCATATGTGATATATAACGGAAATCGGCGCTCTATTCAAGAATAATAACGGAATTCCTTGCTTCGATTTGAAAAATAGACGGATATTAATTTTAGAATAAATCTGCTATGGCTGCGGATATCTTCGAAAATTTCTTGGAGACGTTCCGAGTTTTTCCTCGGCGCTTATGTTTTTATTTTTCAAAAGGGATAAAGCCATGGATTCAATCAGAACTTCGAAAGGGAAGAGCATGGCGATCAATCCGATCGTCAGGTCAATCGCCACGTACCCCATTGGCGCTGCCGGAAAGCCGATGGCCGTCCAGTCGGCGCGGCTGACCATCAGAAGGGACGAGGCGGCAAGGCGAACGATCTCCGATACCGATGGAACTGTGAGGCGGGCCAGGCAGGTTGCAGAGACCAATCGCCTGATTTGATCGCTTTCGCCGCGACGTGAGGCGCAGAATCAAGCAAAGCCTTGAACCTGTAACGCCGATGGCCTAGATCGCGGCAGGCGCACGAACACGGTAGGTGTCCCATCAACAGAGATCAGAGAAGAGCGGCGGGTGCGGGGACCAAGCCTGGCGCGGCCAAGTCTGGCGGGGGAGGACAGCCGCCGCTGGGCCTCGACCAGTATGTGCAGCAGGCATTGCAACTGCACCAGGCCGGGCGCCGGCAGGAGGCCGAGGCGATCTACCGCCAGGTGCTGACGCGTCAGCCCAAACACGCGGCCGCGGCGCATTTCCTGGGGTTGCTGCTGCACCAGACGGGGCGCAGCGAAGAAGGCATGGATTTCCTCGAACAGTCGGTTCAGCTGCAGCCGACCAATCCCGACTTCCTCAACAATCTCGGCACGGTGATGCGCGATCTGGGCCGTGTCGCGGCGGCGATCGATTTCTTCCGCGGCGCGGTGGACCTGCGGCCGGAGCAGCTCGCGGCGCGCGACAATCTCGGCTCGTCGCTTAAGCAGATCGGCCGGTTCGACGAGGCCGAGGACATCTATCGCGGCACGGTGCAGCGCAATCCATTCCACGTGCGCGCCCGTATCGGGCTTGCCGAAACCCTGCAGGAAGCCGGACGCCTCGACGAGGCGCTGGCTGTCTTCCAGGAGGCACTGACCATCCGGCCTAGGGATGCCGACCTGCTGCACGGACTGGGCGTCGGGCTGATGGAAAAGGGCAAGCTCGACGAGGCGACCGGCCTGTTCCGGCAGGCGGTGGCGATCCAGCCCGGCATGGCCCGCGCGTGGCTGATGCTGACGCAGGTCAAGCGCCAGAAGGAGCGCGATGCCGAAATGGCTGGCATGGAGGCGCAGCACGCCAAGGCGCCTCAGGACAGCCTGGCACGCATGCAGCTGTCGTTTGGCCTCGGCAAGGCCAATGACGATCTCAAGGATTATGGCAGGGCCTTCGACTATTTCGCCGAGGGCAATGCCATCCGCCGCAAGGGCATCGACTACGACCCGGTGAAGACGCGCGCCGAATTCGAGGCAATGAAGACGGTGTTCGATGCCGGTTTCTTCGAAAAGCACAGACCGAGCCCGATTGCCGACGACGCGCCGATCTTCGTCGTCGGCATGCCGCGTTCGGGTACGACGCTGGTCGAACAGATCATCGCCAGTCACCCCCAGGTCTATGGCGCGGGTGAGCTCAGCATCCTGAAGACGGCGGTCGGCAAGCAGTTCCCGTCGAACATGCCGGGCGGCTTCCCCTGGGGCGTGGCCGACACGGACGATAGGGATTTCGCCGAGGCGGGGCAGGCCTATCTGGACATGCTGCATGCCCGATATCCGCATATGCGCCACGTCACCGACAAGATGCCGGGCAACTTCCTGCTTGTCGGCTTCATCCACATGATGCTGCCGAAGGCCAGGATCATCCATTGCGCCCGCGATGCGGCGGCGACATGCCTGTCGATCTACAAGGTGCATTTCCGCGGCGACAGCCACCGCTATGGCTATGAGCTCGGTGAGCTCGCCGATTTCCACAATCTCTACACCGACATCATGGCGCATTGGCACAAGGTGCTGCCCGGCGTCGTGCACGATGTGCGCTACGAGGATTTCGTCGCCGACCAGGATGGGCAGAGCCGGGCGCTGATCGACTATCTCGGCCTGCCATGGGACGATGCCGTGCTGTCGTTCCACGAGACCGACAGGCCGGTGCGCACGGCGTCGGCCGCGCAGGTGCGCCAGCCCATGTACCAGGGCTCGGTCGATCTGTGGAAGCGCTATGGCGACAGGCTGAAACCACTGCTGGATAAGCTCGGATAGGCCGATAGCGCGGTAAGGCCGGCCTGCGAACGGCGGTCGAGCCGTCTCAAAGTTCCATGAAGGGCTGGAAGCCGCCGAAGATCATGCGCTTGCCGTCGAACGGCATCGTGGCCATATCGCGCTGCAGACGAGGGTCGGCCATCACCTTGGCCATCACCGCATCGCGATCCTGCCTGGATTTGTATACGGCCCAGGAGAAAACGACGATCTCATCATCCTTGGCCTGAACGGCACGCGGAAACGAGGTGATTTCGCCATAGGGCACGTCGTCGCCGATGCATTCGACATAGGCGAGCGCGCCATGTTCCATCCATATGGGGCCTGCGAGGTCGGCGAGCTTTTTATAGTCATCGAGATTTGCCTTCGGCACGGCAAGCACGAAGCCATCGACATAGGACATGGTGGTCTCCTCTTTGCTGAATTCGAACGCCGGGTCGGCGGGAATACACCCGGCGCGATTGGGCGCATCCCCTCGGCGAGGGGCGCGCTCGCTAAAGCCTATTCCGTCGGTGCGTTCATTGCCCATGCGACGCCGAAGGGATCCTTCACCTGGCCCCAGCGGTCGCCCCAGAACATCACCTGCAGCGGCGTGACGGCCTCGCAGCCGGCGTCGACGGCGCGCTTCCACCAAGCGTCGATATCATCCTTGCCGAGATGGAGCTGCAGCGTATAGCCCTGTGCCGCCTGGTGCGGATGGCCGTGTTCCGGATAGGCGTCGCCTAGCATCAGTGTCGAGCCGTTGATATAGAGATGGATATGCATGGTGCGGCCTTTTTCGTCCGCCGGGTAGGCAAAGACTTCCTCGGCCCCGAAAGCCTTCTTGTAGAACTCGGCCGCCTTGATGGCACCGTCGACCTGAAGATAGGGGGTCAATCCGCCAAGCACTTTTGGCCGGGGTCGGGTCTGGTCGGTCATTGCATGTTCCTCTTCACGTTTGTTTGGTCTTGCGGACCACAGGACGGATGAGACGACGGCAATCCTACAGGACGCCGAAAATTTTTGGCCGGGCGACAACCGATGGGTTGGGAAGGCGTGCAACGAACTTGCGTCGGCGGCTTCCAATCAGAGCGCAATTCTCTCGGCTCCCAAGCTAAAAGAGTTGGATTGCGCGCCGCCTACTCAGCCCGGAGACGACAATGATCCTCTATTATCAGACCCACTCACCTTTCGCGCGCAAGGCGCTGGTCTTCGCGCATGAGGCAGGCGTCGCCGATCAGCTCCAGGTCATTCATCACGAAACCAGCCCGACCTTGCACAACGCCAGTGTCCACGCCGAAAACCCGCTAGGCCAAGTGCCGGTGCTGCTGCGTCCGGGTGCGCCGGCGATCTTCGATTCCGACGTCATCTGCGCCTATCTCGATACGTTGCATGATGACCGGAAGTTGCTGCCGCAGGTCGGCGAGGCACGCTGGCAGGCGTTGCGGCTGCAATCGGCCGCCCAAGGCCTTGCGCAGACGGGCATCGCCTTGCGCTGGGAGACGGAAAGGAGACCCGAACAGCTGCGCTATGATGCTCTTGCCGAAGGATATCGGCAGAAGATCGAGGCGACCTACGACTGGGCCGAGGGCGCCCTTGACGACGAGGCGCCGCTCCATGTTGGACATATTGCGCTAGCCACCACGCTGTCCTGGATGGCGTTCCGTCATCTTCCGTCGTTTGGTTCGCGGGCGCGGCTGACGCGCTGGTTCGAGGCTTTCGAAAGGCGTGCGTCGATGCGTGCGACGCCGCTTTCGGGCGATACACATGATTGATTCGCGCTCGCCTGAGAGGCGGCGAGCGTCAACGGTTGTTCCGCGTGTCGAGGATTTCCGGAAAGCCGATATCCTTGCGCAGCGCGGCAGGCAGCGACAGCAGGATGCGTTCGCTGCGGTGACGGGCGCGCGCCGCGGCATACCGGGTTGCGATGCGGCCGATGGATGACAGGACGGACATGACGAATTCTCCCTGGTTGGCGCCGGCATCATCGTGTCGGCATCCCAAGGACGGGGCCGCAACGGGCGATCCGACAGATTGCCCGGAAAATTTTTTGTCAGCATTTACATCTCGTTCAGGCGTCGCCGAGGAGAGCCTATGCGACCTTGAGCGTGGGAATAGCCGAAACATCGACCTCACGCTCGGCGTGCCAGGCATCGAAAGCCGCCTGCATCCGAAGCCAGATCGCGGCGCCGTCGCCGAACAGCTTCCCAAGGCGAGCGGCCACCGCCGGCGAAACCGGCTTCCTTTCGCGGATAATGTCATAGAGCTGCTGCCGGGATATCCCGAGCAGATTTGCAATTTCCACCTTGGTCTTTCCAGTTGCCGGGATAATGTCCTCAAGCAGCGCTCCCGGGTGGGAGGGGCAACGCTCGATCGGACGCGTCGGCTCGTGCACGGTCATACGTCGAACTTCTCCAATCTGGCCGCCTCAGTGATATTGCTCGAAATCGACGCGGGCGGCGTCGTTACCGTCGAATTCAAATGTAATGCACCACGGACCATTGACGTGGACCGTGTAGCGGATGGGATCGAGGCCTTTCAGCGAATGGAAGTCGAAGCCGGGAAGGTTCATCTCCTCCGGCTTTTCCGATGCTTCCAGGCGGTCAAGCCGAACAAGGATGCGCTTGTGCATCTTGGCATCGATCTTGCCGGTTTTTCCGGTTTGAAAAAGGTCGGACAGCGCCTTGTTCTTGAACGATTTGATCATGACATATGTAAACAGATCGCTTACACAAATCAAGAACCCTGTAAGCAAATAATTTACAGGCATGCCGATCTCCCGCCGCTCAGCCGGTTCCCTCAGCCACCTCGCGGAAGAAGCTCTCCGGATCCTCGACTTCGGTCAGCTTCCGCTTCTCGATCAGCCAGAAGCGGTTGCCGATGGCGCGGATGAAGGAGCGGTCGTGCGAGGCGAGCAGACAGCTTGCCTGGTGCTTCAGCAACTCTTCCTCCAGCGCTTCCTGGCCGTCTATGTCGAGATGGTTGGTGGGCTCGTCGAGCAGATAGAAATTGGGATTGGCGAGCCTGAGCGCCAGCATCATCAGCCGTGCCTTCTGGCCGCCCGACAGAACACCGATCTTTTTCTCCTGCATCTCGATGACCACGCCGGCGCCGGCAAGCAGCGAGCGGGCGCGCTGTTCGCCGACATCGTAACGGCGCGAGACCATCGCCAGCGGCGTGTCGTCGCCGCTGATGCCCGACAGCGCCTGGTCGCTGTAGCCGAGCACGGTGGACGGCGTCACCTTCACATTCCGCACCGTGTCCGGCTCGAGGATGGCGTTGCGGATCATGGTGACGAAGCGCGACTTGCCGACGCCGTTGCGGCCGAGCAGCACGATGCGGTCGCCCTGGCAGATGTGGCGCTTGCCGGTCCTGAACAGCAGCGTGCCGTCGGGCGTTTCGACCGCCACGTCGTCAAGCGTGATCAGCACCTTGGCGTGGGTGCCGCGATTGGCGAGTTTGATCGCGCCCGCCGATTTCTCGCGATGAGCCGGATTGGCGGCCTCTTCCAATTTTTCCGCGCGCTGGTTGAGTTGCTTGGTCTTGACCGTCAGCAGGTCGCTGCCGGAATTGATGCCGATATTGTTGAGCTTGGCCGCCTGCCGGCGCAATTGCTGCGCCACCTTCATGTCGCGCTGGAACTTTCGTTCGGTCGACGCGTCAACCTCGTCCAGCGCCTCCCTGGCGCGGGAATAGGGGAGGGAGAACACCGGCGACTGTTCCGGGCGCAGGAACAGCGTCCGGTTGGTGGTGGCGTCTAGGAAGGCGCGGTCATGGCTGGCGATGATGACGGGCACCTCGCGCGGCAGCGCGTTGAGCCAGGTTTCCAATTGGCTGATGCGGGCAAGGTCGAGATGGTTGGTCGGCTCGTCGAGCAAAAGCATGTCGGGATCGGTGACCCAGACGCGGGCGATCAGCGCCAGCCGCTGCCAGCCGCCGCTCAGTGCCTGCATTTCTCGCCCGCGCATCGGCTCGGGCACGTCAAGCGAATCGAGAACCACATCGACGCGCCACATCTCGCTGTCGGCCTGTTCGGGCGGTAACGCCTCAGCCACAACCTCGTAAAAAGTGCGGCCAAGCAGGGCAGGGGCAACGGACTGCTCGACATGGCCGACACGCAGACCGCGCGTGCGGCTGATGTCGCCTGTCGTCGGTTCCAGTTCGCCGGTCAGGCATTTGAGCAAGGTCGACTTGCCGCGGCCGTTGGCGGCGACGATGCCGAGCCGGTCGCCGTTGCCGATGCTGAGGTCGAGATTGGAAAAGAGCGGCGCACTCATGGTGACGCCGAGGGATTTGAAGCTGATCAGGGCCATTTTGATTTCTCTGGTCTTGCCGGAATGCCGGCTCATGCACTTTGACGGTGCGCGTGCCGGCCATCAGGCCAGGCGTTGCACACCACGAAGGGCAGACCAAAAATCGAAGCGGGAAAACCCGGACCGTCCCTGGTCAGCCCTGCAAGCTGGCTCGCAGGGCGGAAATCGGGCCACGCTGACGATGGTGACGATAGAACGTAAACACGTGAGCCCTCCTTTCGAGACGTTCGAGTGTGACGACTGGCTACATCAAAGGCGAGGCTGATGGCAAGGCCGCCGCTTTCAAGCGGCGCGGGAAGGGGTCCAGCACCAGTATGCAGCCGCCGATGATTGCCACCGCGCCGAAGCCCTGGATCAGGGTCAGCGACTCGCCGAGCACAATCGTTCCAGCCAGCACCGCGATCGTGGTCACGGCGAATTCGACGCTGATGGTCCTGGTGGCTCCGATGCTGGCCACCAGCCGGAAATACACGACATAGGTCAATGCGCTCATCACGCAGGCCAGTATGGCCAGGTAGAGGAAGTCGACAGGGCGCGGCATGGCCGGCACCGGCACGGCGAGCAGCAGCGGCAGCGTCATCAGGCCGCCGAACAGGAAGGCGGCGCTGGTGAGTTCCAGCGAGCCGGCCGAGCGCAAATGGCGATTGGCGTAGTTGCTGCCGAATGCCGCCGAGAAGGAACTGAACAGCGAGGCGGCACAGCCGATCGCAAAGGATGCGGTGACCGGAACGGCGGGGAAACCGACCAGGACGATGATGCCGGCAGCGCCGAGCAGCAGTCCGGCCAGGCCGCGAACAGCGATGCGCTCAAGCCCCCAGAGCTGGCCGATGATCATCGAGAACAGCGGGATGGCGGCAACCAGGATGGCCGCCATCGCCGTGCCGATGCGCGGCGTGGCATAGGACAGGCCGATCAGCTGCGCCGCCACCGTCGTCGCGCCGACCATGGCGAAATGCCGCCAGCCGGCGCTGAAATCCAGCCGTCGCCGCGTCGCGGCGGCAAGCAGAAAGAGCGTGATGCCGGCGATCAGCGCGCGCAAGGTGACCGCGCCGACCCAGCCAAAGGCATGTACCACCTTGAGCAGCACCAGGAACGACAGTCCCCAGGTGACAGCCAGGAAGACGTAGGCGGCGATGTCTCTGGGTTTCATGGGGGAGTTGGCTGATGGTTTTCGGAGCGGAAGAGCAGAATTGAAAGGCCCGTATAGGTTCGTCCCACGACTGGCAAGGCGGCAAGAAAAGCTGATCTATATTGGAGGGACAGCGGGGGCGCGAAGAATTGCTACCGTCCGGGCCTGCCTGTCTTGCCCGGCCGGCGCTTTTCGCGGCGGGCGTCGCCTTGGTCCTTGTAGGAGCCGATGCCGGAGCGTTGACGGACGATAGGCTTGTCGGCATCGCCGCGATCCTTCGCGCCCCTCTCTGTCCTGCCGGACATCTCCTCCACGGGGGAGATTGGCTGTGGCTTCGCCGGCACTTTTCCTTCTACCGGTTTTTCGGTGCGGCGCACCGTCATCTCGTCGAGCGAGTTCTTCTTGAACAGCGGCTTGGTCGCATCGCCGGGGATGCCGAAGTCGGAGCCATGCGCTTCTTCCGCCGACTGCTTCTTGAACAGCGACCGCGACACCGCGCCTGACGGCGTCGGCATGTCGGTGCCAGGCCCCATGTCGTCCAGTGACGGCTTGGCGAACAGTGGCTTCTTCACCGGCACGGCGCCGTCGGCGCCCATCTCGTCGAGATCGGGCTTGCGGAAGAGGTTCGGCCTGGCGGCCTTGGCTGCCTCTTCGGCGGCGCGTGCCTGATCGAGCTTGCGGAACCGTTCCTGTTCCTCCAATGTCCGATGCTTGGCCACGCCCTTGTTGTGCTTGCCCTTTTCGCGGCCAGAGGCCGGACTTTGGCCTTCCACCTCGCGCGCCAGCGGATCGTCGGAGATCGACAATTCCATCTCGTGCAGCCGCTTGATCTCGTCGCGGATGCGGGCCGCCTTTTCGAAGTCGAGATTGGCGGCGGCGTCGCGCATCTGCTTGTCCAGCGCGTCGAGATGGGCCTTGAAATTGTTGCCCATCATGGCGCCGGCGCTGTCGGTGAACTGCGAGATGTCGGCGCGAACATGGTCCTTCTCGTAGACCGAGTCCAGAATATCGGAGATGCGCGACTTGACCGATTCCGGCGTGATGCCGTTGGCGGTGTTCCACTCCATCTGCTTCTCGCGGCGCCGGTTGGTCTCGGCCATCGCCCGCTCCATCGAACCGGTGACTTGGTCCGCGTAGAGGATGACCTTGCCGTCGACATTGCGGGCGGCACGGCCGATGGTCTGGATCAGCGAGGTTTCCGAACGCAGGAAACCTTCCTTGTCAGCGTCGAGAATGGCGACGAAGCCGCATTCGGGAATATCGAGGCCTTCGCGCAAAAGGTTGATGCCGACCAGCACGTCGAAGGCGCCGAGGCGCAGGTCGCGCAGGATCTCGATGCGCTCCAGCGTGTCGATGTCGGAGTGCATGTAACGCACGCGCACGCCCTGCTCGTGCAGGTATTCGGTCAGGTCCTCCGCCATGCGCTTGGTCAGCACGGTGACCAGCGTGCGGTAGCCGGCCTTGGTCGTCTCGCGGATCTCGCCGACGACGTCGTCGACCTGGGTCTTGGCCGGACGCACCTCGACCGGCGGATCGATGAGGCCGGTCGGTCGGATGACCTGCTCGGCGAACACGCCGCCGGACTGCTCCATCTCCCAGCCGCCGGGCGTTGCCGAGACAGCGACCGAAAGCGGGCGCATAGCGTCCCATTCCTCGAAGCGCAGCGGCCGGTTGTCCATGCAGGAAGGCAGGCGGAAGCCGTATTCGGCAAGCGTCGCCTTGCGCCTGAAGTCGCCGCGATACATGCCGCCGATCTGCGGCACGGTGACGTGGCTCTCGTCGATGAAGACCAGCGCATTGTCTGGAATGTACTCGAACAGCGTCGGCGGCGGATCGCCCGGCTGGCGGCCGGTGAGGTAGCGCGAATAGTTCTCGATGCCGGCGCAGGAGCCGGTGGCTTCCAGCATTTCGAGGTCGAAGCGGCAGCGCTGCTCCAGCCGCTGCGCCTCGAGCAGGCGGCCGGCGCGCTCGAGTTCCACCAGCCGGTGCTTGAGCTCTTCCTTGATCGACTTGATCGCCTGGTTGAGCGTCGGGCGCGGCGTCACATAGTGCGAGTTGGCGTAGATCTTGACGCTCTTCAACTCGCCGGTCTTCTGGCCGGTCAGCGGGTCGAACTCGGTGATCGCCTCGATCTCGTCGCCGAACATCGAGATGCGCCAGGCGCGGTCCTCAAGGTGGGCCGGGAAGATCTCGATCGTGTCGCCGCGCACGCGGAACGAGCCGCGCACGAAATTGATGTCCTGGCGCTTGTACTGCTGGGCAACGAGGTCGGCGAGCAGAGCGCGCTGGTCGAGCCGGTCGCCGATCTGCATCTGGAAGGTCATCGCCGTGTAGGTTTCGACCGAACCGATACCGTAGATGCAGGATACGGAGGCGACGATGATGACGTCGTCGCGCTCGAGCAGCGAACGCGTCGCCGAATGGCGCATGCGGTCGATCTGCTCGTTGATCGAGGATTCCTTCTCGATGAAGGTGTCGGTGCGCGGAACGTAGGCTTCCGGCTGGTAATAGTCGTAGTAGGAGACGAAATACTCCACCGCATTGTCGGGGAAGAATTTCTTGAACTCGGAATAGAGCTGCGCGGCCAGAGTCTTGTTGGGCGCCAGGATCAGAGCCGGGCGCTGTGTCTCCTCGATCACCTTGGCCATGGTGAAGGTTTTCCCGGAACCGGTGACGCCGAGCAGCACCTGGGTGCGGTCGTTGTTGTCAACGCCCTCGACCAGATCCTTGATGGCGGTCGGTTGGTCGCCGGCGGGTTCGAAGTCCGACACCATCTTGATGGCGATGCCGCCTTCGGATTTTTCCGGCCGGGCAGGGCGGTGCGGCGTCCACAGCACGCCGTCCTTGTGCAGCGGATTGCCGGCTTCGATCAGCGCCGAGAGCGCGGCCACCGTGGCGGTGACGCCACTGGACGACATCGTCTCGGCTTCTTCCAGCGAGATGTCGAGCCCGGCGACCGGATTGAGGCCGGCCGCCGTGCGTTCGCGGGCCGACGCGGCGCCGCCCATCGAGGTGCCGCGCGCGGTGCGGCCCGGCGCGGCGGAGCGCTCGGGTATTTTCTTCGGCGACTTGGCGCCGCCGCCTTTGCCCGCGGCGCGTCCTTCCCGTTCAGCCTCCTGCTCGATCTGCTCGGCCCAATCGGCGATCGAGCCGGTCAGCGGCGTGCCCGACAATTCGGCCTGCGGCATCTCGGCGAAGCCGCCTTTGTGCAGCGGTTCCGAGGCGTCGAGGAAATCGGTCAGCGGGCTGCGCCGCTTCGGCGCGGCGCGGTCCTCATTCGCCGTCGGCGGCGTTCTTTTATCGGGGGATTTGGCCATGTCCCGAATATGGGATTTCTCGGCCAAAATGGAAAGAGCGCGATGAGGACGGGCCGGCGGTCGCGTCAGACTCCTGACAGAAGGCTGTCAGGAGGTGGCGGACGGTTTCGCCTTATCTCAAGCGCCGCTTCCGTTCGACGCGACCCGGGTCGCCGATCCGTTCAGGCGATCCACCACGACGAGGCGGGTGACCTTGCCCTTCTTGAAGGCGGCGAGGAAGCGGGAATAGTCCCTGAAGACGACGCAGCCATTGGATTCGGCGCGACCGCCCCGCAGCATGTAGGTATGCGCGAGCAGGCCGTTGCGGTTGTATTTGTTGCCGCCGCTCGTCGGGGTCAGGCGAATGGCCTCGACGCCGTGGAAGCGGGATTCGCGCAGCGACAGATTGTAGGTGTTGGGCGGCGTCGGGCCACGGTCCTTGACGTGGACATAGCGCGGCTGGTCGACCATTGCGCCGAGGCCGGAATGCGCCTCGAGCCGCTGGCCGTCGGGCATGTAGACGGTCTTGGCACTGATGTCGTAGACGGCGACCCCATGGCCGGCGCCGCTTCCGGCGCTCGGGCCGTTGAACAGGTTCCTGAACGCCTGGCCGAGGCCGCCCGAAGGCGTGTCCGGCTTGGCATAGGCCAGCACGTCGCCACCATCACGGGTCCGGCCTTGCCGGGCCGGCTGCCTGGCTTGCTGGACGGGCTTCGGCTGGGGCGCCGGCTTCTGCTCCAAGGTCCTGGGCTGTGCGGCCGGCTTGTCCTCTTCCACGATCCGGGGTTGCCGCGGCGCGTCATATTGCGGGCGGCGGGTCGGCAGCGGCACGTCGTCGGTGAGCGCATCCGGCAGCGAAGCGGCGTCGCCCGGCTGTTCCTGCTGGGTCTCGACAGGCGCCACCGCGACATCGGGCGAGGATTCGGTCATCGGCAGCGGCGAGGCGAAAGCTTCGTCCTCGACCGGCATCGACTCGACCAGGGCAAGCGCCAGTTGCGCGTTGTCGGGCGTTTCCGATTGGGCAAAGCCCATCGGCGCCGGCGCGGTCTGCACGACGGAATCCGTTTCGGCGCGGGCGAAGCGTTCCGCCGCCGGAGCCGGCATGTCGTTGGACAGGCTGGCCATGACCTGGACGGACGGCACGAGGGACGCCTCGGTGATCCGTGGAGTGGCGCTCGAAATCACTGGATGGGTGCTGGCCGCGGTCGCAGGCTTTCCCGCGCCGGCGAAGGCAGCGGCAAGCTTTGTCGGCGACAGCGACGCTTCCATCAGTTCGAAGCGCTGCTGCGATTTCGACTTCGCCGGCGTTGGCTTGGCCTGCGCCACCAGGCGCCCGGATTTCTCCGCCTTGGAGGTTATCGCGGCCAGCTTGAAGCAACTGGCACCGCACTGTACGGCATGGTCGTGCAGCGCCTGCGCGCCGCCATGCGCATTGGCTGTCATGAAGGGCGCCGAAGAGCTGAGGAAATGCTGCTTCAGCGGATCGGCGAGAGCGAGCGTGCCCGGCATGGACAGCGTCTGCGGCAGGCCGACCGACGTGACCGAAAGCGAGGCACCGACAGAGCTAAGGCCGGCCATGGTGCCGATCAGCCATAGGCCGACGGCGGCGCTGACGCCCGGCACCGCAATCCAGCGGACAACCCGTTCAGGGGTGAAGGATGAGGCACGTGGCGCTTCGAAGGCGGTCTCGCCGCTGCAACGCCTGTCCCCGACAATTTTACGACTCAACAACGCCATGCAACCAATCTTGCTCCAATCGGCTCCCACGTCCGCGGCTGTGATAGCCGCGACGACCATTCTGTGAGTGATCCCAGGTGGTCCCCGACGCGTTTGCCGCGCCTGTCGTTAGTTGCCGATTGCTTCAAAATATGGACAAAGTTGGTTAACCAATCCCTCTCAAAACCAATCGAGAGACGTGGACTTTGTGCCGAAAAAGGCTCGTCCACGACCATGCACGCGGTATTGCAGCCCTTCCAAGGCTTTTTTGCTGCCTGTTTTTGCCGGGCGAGTCAAGCGAAACAGCCTTCGCTAATCCTCGCAAAAGGCGATTCGGCGCTTCCGGGACAGTGAGGCACGCCAAATGCCTGTCGGCCGGGCGCCCGCAAACATCACGGGTGCCAACAGATTTTGTTGCCGTGCTGCCACAAGTCTTCGGCCCAAAAGGGTCGGCTCTCGGGGCTCATAGCAGCGGTCGTGGTGGGCTCCTACGGCTCCAACGCCGCTGTCCAAGGGTTCCCTACTTTCGGATACGTCGGAGTTCGGCCGACGCGCAGCGTCCGCGCCGCTCAGTTGAACCACAGTGCGAACGTCAAAAACCCGCCACCTCCAAACTCGCGCTGGATCTGGTCGAAATCCTCGCTGGTCAGGATCTTGCCGCTCTCCAGATAAGGCGCGATGCCGGGACCGGTGATCGAGAGTACGAGGTCGAAGGGTTTAGGCTCGTCGAAGAAGCGCTTCATGTTGATGCCTTTGCCGGTGATGCGGAAGTGCGGCAGCAGCGCGCGGCCTTCGAGCAGGTCCTCGGCCATCGTCAGGGTCGCGAGCCAGGCCTGCACCTGCTCCTCGCCGACTTCGAGGCCGGTGAGCGGGTTCTCGCCCTTTTGCTGCGGGCCGGGCAGCCATTCGCGGTCATTGTCGGTCTCGGCGCGGATCGCCTTCCAGTCCTCGCGCGACAGCCGGATCATTTCGAGCAGCTCCTGGCGCGCCGCCTTGCGGCGTTCCGGTTCGACAACCGGCCAGTTGACGAGATGCACCATCGAGATGAAGTCGGCGATGCGCCATTCCGAGGAGAAGATGCTCGAGCCCATCTCGCTTGGCGGCGGCACGAGGATGTCCTGCAACGGCAGCTTGGCGCGCGGAAACAGCATGTGGAACGAGCCGTCGAACGTGCCCTTGAAATCATGCGCCAGCCAGAAATCGGCCTGCGCCATCAGGAATTCGGCATAGCCTTGCAGCCAATAGCCGTCGGCGCGGTCGAAGCGGAAGGTGAGCGCGGGGGCTGTATCGCCCGGGGAGATGCCGCCGCGCGACAACGCCGCCATGATCGCCGCCATGCTTTCATCCGGTGCGATGGTGCCGTCCTCGTTGAGGTCGATGCCGACATGGGTGAGGTCGATGACCATGCCGATTTCGGCATCGGCCGGCACCGAACCAAGCGTGGTGGCGGACTTTGCCAGCCGGTCACGGAAAGCCACCAGTATGGCGCGGAACTCTTCGTAGGTCAGCGGCTCGGGATTGGGGTTCGCCGGTACCGGCAGCTGCATCAGCGGCAACATGAAGGATTGCGGGCTCTCAAACCCATGGCGATGCAGGCCGCTGGCCAGCAGTTCCAGCGCGGTGAAGAACTCGCCGGCGCCGGCGGCATAGGCTGACGCTGGATCTTTCGGCGCGGCCGCTTCCAGGGTCGACAGCGCGCCGTCGCGCGCGGCCACGGTCCTTGCCTCGAACAAAGCGGTTGCCGCTTCGGGCATGGCCGCCGATGCGGACGACAGCGGCACGAGCACAATGAAGGCCGATGCCAGCAGGCTTGCTATTCGTGTCATCTTTTCCCTCCCATTTGTCGCCGGCGACCATACACAGATTTACGACGCCGCGCCTGTGATGCCGGCACGCCGTTCACATCGTTGCATGATTGTCACCGGGGCACGCTTCAACCGGTCCGGCGGACGGTCTACAGAAGGCCAACGATGAGGCGTGCCGTGTCGAACTATCCGCTCTCCTACAAACTGTCCTGGCTGCCGCGTTTCCTGAAACCGTCGCTCGAGGGCGACGTCAACGGGTTCGAGCCGGCATCGGGGACGCTGATGGAGCCGCCACCGAGACAGACGGTGCGGCTGGCCTTCATCGGCGACATCTCGGCGGTAGCCAACCGGAGCGCGCCGGACTGCGATCCGGCGATCAAGGCGCTGCTGGGCACGGCCGACCTGGTGATCGGCAATTGCGAAAGCCCTGTCGTCGACAGGCCGAGCGCCGTGCTGGGGACAAAGCTCGGCACGCATCATGCTATGGGCGAACGCTTTCTGGCCGAGACACTCGCGGCGGTCGGCATCGGGCGCGAAAAACTGGTCCTGTCGCTGGCCAACAATCATGTGTTCGACCAGGGCGTCGCCGGTTTCGACGCAACGGTCGCGGCGTTGAAGCGGCTCGGTATCGGCACCATCGGCCTCGCCGCCAAGGGTCCGGTCGAACGCTTCGCTGCCGGGCCGCTCGCTCTCGGCTTCGCCGCTTTCACGCTCTGGCGCAACGCCGACGAGAGACTGTTTGCCGACCGCGTCTCGATGGAAGGCGATCCGGCGCGCTGGCCGCGCGAGGCGAGTGCTGGGGTCGATCTCCTCTGTGCCGTGCCGCATTGGGATTGGGAATTCCGGCATTTTCCGCGCGCCGCAACACGGGCACTGGCGCGGCGGCTGGCCGGGCAGGGCGTCGGTCTGATCGCCGGCCATCACGCCCATGTCGTGCAGCCGGTGGAGCGGATCGGCGGGACGGTGATTGCCTATGGGCTCGGCGATTTCCTCGGCACGGCTTTTGCCCGGCAGCCATGGCCGGGGCGGATTGGCGGGATTTTCATCGTGGACGTCAGCGCCGATGCGGAGACGCGCGGCGCTGTCGCGTCCTATTGGTTTCATCCCTTTGTGCGCTTGCGTGCGGGAGACCACGAACGGCTGCTGCCGGTCGAGGCATTGGACGAGCCCATGCGGCAAAAAATCGAGGGCCGGCTGGACGCGATCTTTCCTGCTTCCCTTGTGGACGCGTCGCCCTGACCGCGTGACAGGTCCACGACAGGAGAGGGGTAAGCGCTGGCGACTTTCCCGCGAAAATGGCTATCATGCGGCAACACTGGCGGCGGGGATTGGCGATGGAGACAGCGGATTTCATGCCGGGCGCGGCTGCTATCGCAGCCATTAAGAAAGACATCGAGATCTACGAAGCGAAAAGGGCCTCGGTGGCACGCGCGGCCAAGTGGCGCGCACCGTTGTTCGTTGGCCTGGCGGTCGTCTTCGTGGCGCTCATTGCGTGGCTGTTCAACACGGTCGCCGATCCCAACGAGCAATGGTTCTCGACGCCGCACGTATTTCTGTACGTGGTCGGCTTCGTGGTGGCGGTCGTGCTTTATTTCCGGGCGATCAGGCCGGCGGCGAGGCTGCAGCAATCGTTTCGCCAGACGCTGATGCCGATCATCTTCGGCTTCATTGGGGATATGCGCTACCAGCATGACGTGACGCCGCATTCTTTTGACCGATTGCCGCGCGAGACCGTCGGCGGTTTCACCATGAGCCGCTTCGACGATATCATCTCCGGACGCTATGACGGATTTGCGTTCGAACTGTACGAAGCCGACCTATGGGACGGGGGCGCCACCAAGAACAAGGCCACCACATTCAAGGGCGTCGTCGTCGCCTTCGAAACCATCGAGCCGTTTCCAGGAATACTGGTCGCGGCGCGACGTGCCAGTGGCGTGATCGGCTTTTTCCGCGGCATGTTCGCGCCCAGGATGCAGGAACTGCCGTCCGGCGTGCCGGAGCTCGACGCCGCCTACGAGTTCCGCACCAACAATGTCGAGGCGGCGCGGCCGCTGGTGACCGGCCGGCTGGCGCAAGCGCTGAAATGGCTCGGCGAAACCTGGCCGGACGAGCCCGCGCGCGTCGCGCTCAACGGCAGCGATGGTTTTCTGCTCCTGCCGCAACCGAAGAACTTTTTCGAGCTACCTGATATTTCGGTGCCGCTCGACTACGCCAGTCATGTCGCACCGATGATTTCGGACCTGGGTGCCATGCTGGCGACCGCGGCACTGGTGCGCAAGATCGGCGCAAGCTAGTCCGGTTGGGCAAACGATCAACAATCGTAACCGGATTTGTCGCGCAGGTAGTCCGCTTCTTCCTTCGACATCCTCTTGAACATCACACACACGGTGAAGCTCCCTACTTGCCGCCCGTCGTGTCTGTATCCCCAGTCCGAAATATCGTCCCTGGTGAATTCTATCTCCTGGCCGAGGACGACATTGCGCACAGCTGCCGGTTCGTTTGCCAATATGCCGACGAACCCCGTTTCGGTGCGCTGGAACGGGATGACCCAGAAGTGCTCGCTGATATCCCCATCCCGCACCTCGACCTTCAATTTGAACCTGTCCGTCCCCGAGGGCGGCGTTCCAGCCAGGGCCAGGAACTCATCCAGGCTGGCAAGAGCCTTTGCAGTCGCCGTCGCCATCTCGGGGTCGTCCGTAGCAAACATAAGCGCTTTGTCATCGTTAGGATTCGCGGCTTGCGCGCCGGCCGATCCCGGAGCACACGCCAACATCATCAAGGACATCATGGACCGGACTGCAAGCTTCATGGAAAGGCCCCCTCATGGTAACGGCGCACCATCCGGCATCCGTTCCAGATTTGCAACCGGAGCGCGAGTTTTCTCCATTTCAATTGGCGATCTGAACTGATCCATGACACAAAATGTGTATCGATAACGGCTCGGCGGTCTGTTTCGTGATGCTGCTCGAGACGGATTGCGGCGGCCTCGCCGTGATCGCAACCGCTCGCCACAATCCCTCTAAACGACTCTTTTCGCGAACGGAAATGCGCTCGCCGGGGGAACCGAAGCGGCCCGGAATGATGTCGGCCGCAGACAATATGTCGGAATTAAGCTTATGATATCCTTTGCGAAAATTCACCCAACGTGATTTGCCGATGATAGCTGTTTCGTTCCAGTTTCGGGCCGTTCGGTGCTGCCCTCTCCCAAGCGGTACCGGAAAACCGAAACAGCACGGAGTGATATCCATGAAGAAGACCCTCGCAACCACCGCCGCTTTGCTCGCCTTCCTCGGCACGGCCTATGCCGCGACCGTTCAGGGCACCATCCAGGCCGTCGATCCGACAACCAGGTCGGTCACCCTCGACGACGGCAAGATCTACCAGCTGTCGCCCGATGCGTCGGTCGGGAAACTGAAGGTCGGCGCCAAGGTGGCGGTGACCGTCGATGACAAGACCGGCATGGTGACGTCGATCAAGAAGGCCTCGTAGAGACTGCCGACCGGACTTTGAGACCCTGCTCCAATCTGGCCGGTTCCTTGGGGAACCGGCCATTTTCATTGGCTTGGACACTCACCGCCGGGCGACGACGGTGGCGGAACGCCGTTGCGGCAGCGACGCTATGGTCTTTGCCAAAAGGCCGCGCTATTCCTTGGCTGCGGGGGGATCCGATGGCCGAGGAACAAAAGGGATTGCGCCTGTCGCGGCGGCTGCTGCTGGGGGCGGCTGTTTTTGGCGGCGCCGTGCTGTGGGGCGGCACCACCGTGGCGCGGCTGGCGCGAGGCCCGTCAGGGCCGAAGAACAGCGGACGCATCGCCGATGTAGACGGCATCGCACTGCCGCTGAAGCCGATCGGGAGCCCGCCGGCCTTCGATCCGTCGCTGCCCTGGCTGGCCAAGGGCGGCGACATCAACGATGCCAGCGGTCTGTCGAGGACCCCGATCTATGGCGTCGTCGAGGTCAGCGAGGAAGAGCATATCGCCAAGGCGCTCGCCTTCGCGCGCGCCAACGGGCTGAAAGTGTCGCTGGCGGCCATCCGCCATTCGATGGGCGGGCATGCTTTCGACGACAATGCGCTGGTCCTGGATATGAGAAAGTTCAACAAGGTTACGGTGGACGCCGCGGCCAAGACCATGACCTTGCAGCCGGGCGCGTGCTGGCACGACATCCAGACCATGCTGCATCCGCGTTTCGCGGTGAAGGCGATGCAGTCGACCGACATCTTTTCAGTCGGCGGTTCGCTGTCGGTGAACGCGCATGGCATGGACCATCAGGCGGGCTCGGTGGCCGGCTCCATCCGTTCGATGCGGGTGATGCTGGCCGACGGATCGGGGATCATCTGCTCGCCAACCGAAAACATCCAGCTGTTCCGACATGTCGTCGGCGGCTACGGTCTGTTCGGGGTGGTGCTAGAGGCGACGCTCGATATCGTCGACAATGCCGTCTACCGCACCTCGCGCGAGATCATCAGATCCGACGATTTCCCGAAATTCTTCGCCGAGGTGCTGGAGCCGAACAAGGACATCGGCCTGTTCTACGGGCATCTGTCGACCGCGCCGGGCAATTTCCTAGAGGACATGATCGTCTACCGCTACGATAGAGTGGCGGAGCAGCCGCCGGGCGACCAGCCGGCGCTCGGCGAACCCGATGGCGTCGGCCTGAAGCGGGTGATCATGAACATGGCCAAATGGGGCAGCGCGTTCCAGGAACTGAAATGGTTCACCGAAAAGACGCTGGAGCCGAAATTCGAAAGCTGCACGGTGCCGCGTAGCTCGGCGCTTGCCCAGGGCGAGGCCTGTCTCGTCACCCGCAACAACCCGATGCACGATTCGGTGCCGTATCTGTTCAACGACCTGATGAACGAGACCGACATACTGCACGAATATTTTATTCCTCGCGCGAGCTATAATTCATTCATCGCGGAAGCGCGCGAGATCCTGCGCAACCAGGATCTGCCGGTGCTCAACGCCTCGGTGCGCATCGTCCACAAGGAGGACGTGGCGCTGACCTACGCGCCGGAGCCGGCCTATTCGCTGGTGCTCTATATCAACCAGCCGGCCGATGCCGATGGCAATGCCAGGATGCGGGCGCTGACGCGGGCGCTGATCGACGTGACGATCAAGCATGGCGGGCGCTTCTTCCTGCCCTACCAGCTGCACTACACGGCCAAGGAATTGCTGGCGTCCTATCCCGAATTGCCGGCCTTCCTGAAGGTAAAGCGGCACTATGACCCGGCGGAATTGTTTTCCTCGACCTTCTACCGTGCCATCAAGGCGCTGAGCGGGACGGTGTAGACGGGCGGCACGCGGGCCGGCCTACAGGCCCGTCGGCATCAGCCCCGCCAGCCAGTTCACGGAGCGTTTTGCCGCGTCGGCGGTTGCCGAGGCGGCGCGGCCGAGATCGGTCTTGACCAAGGCGTAGCCATTCTTCGTGCGATAGAGCACGCCGGTTCCGCCGTCGACCACCTGTTCATAGGCGACGGGTCGGGCAGCGGCCGCGTCCAGGGCCGTCGTCGGCGATCCGACCGGCACGCTCGGCCGATGGCTGAGCTCCGGCGGCAGCGGGCTTTCCGTCCTGACGGCCCGGCTGGCGGGCTTCAGTTCCGGGCCCGACGCGATCGCGGCCAGGTGCGAGGAGGACGCCGAGCCCTTTGCGCGGCAGATGCCGGACACCAGCGGATAATTGAAATTGCGCTCGTGCAGGATCTGGCTCTTCATCGCCGCTTCGCAATCGGCGATGGTCGACCACTTGGCCGGCGTCTCGCCGATATATTCGCACAGCTTGGCGTCGCAGTCGCAGCCGACAATGGTCATGGCGACAAGGGCGGTCTTGATCACGGTCTCGTCCCTTCGAGATGCCCCCCGGCAGCCCAGTCAGGCATGTCGCGCCTTCAGGCCGACATGCGATCTTCCATTGCGCGCGAACAAGGCGGGATTTTGCCGCGATTGTGGAATGAGCATGACGGCTCGCCGATCCAGGCCAGGCGTGGCTGAAAAACCTCAGTAGTCGTAGACGTGTTCGAGCCTGGCGCCGGCCTTGATCAGCGACGGCAGCACCAGATGCAGCTTGCGCACGGCCACGACCATGCCGGTGCGGCGCGTCGAGGGCTCCGCCGGCAGCGGATAGCTGAAAAGGATGCGCATGCCTTCGGGAATGGCGATCGAATCGGTCGACAGCACCGTGACCATGATCTCGTCATTGCCGCCGATCTCGACAAAGGAGACACCCTTGTCGATCAGCTGCGGGATCATGTCGGTGAACACCTGGTAGCGCCTGGTGACGAAGACGGTGCCGTCCGCGCCGTAATCGCGTTCCAGCAAGGTGTCGGGCTCGTTGCGGGTGGCTTCGCCGACCGGCCCCCTGGCCCAGACATGGACATCGAGGAAGGCTGGGTCGGAGGTCGCGGCAAGCGCCTTGGTGATCAGGTCGGCATAGCCTTGCTTGATGATGTCGGCGAGACCGAAGGCAAGCTTGCGTTCGCTGGTGCGGATGGAACTGTCACCAGGCGCCGGCTGCACCGCGAACAGCCCGGCGCGCTTCTCGGCATAAGGGAACTGGTACCACGGCACCTGATCGAGGAAAGAGGCATACTCCGCGGCCACCTTGGCCTGGTAGATGTCGGCCGCCGTGCGCTTGGCTGACGTCGCCTCGGTGATGCGACCGACCGTGTTCTCATAGGCCCATTGCAGGATATGCTCGATCGAATGGCTGGTGCCGATGATGACCAGCATCTGGTGGTTGGCGTAGTTGAACTTGTAGGGAGAACTGGCGCGGATCACCGTGGCATAGTCTTGCCAGAAGCGGCCGACGTAGGACCAATAGGGAAAGCCGCTCGGCTGGTCCTTGGCGACGAAACCGGCATATTCGCGCGCGGCGTAGACGATCGCCCATTCCGGGTAGGTGAGGAAGGTCGACTCCTCCGGCCGCTGGTAGCCGGGGATTTCGGCGCGCACCTTGTCGGCCAGTGCCTTGGGCGGCGCGCCGTCGGCAATGCCTGGCAGCGGCGTCCTGTCGAGCGCCGGCGTCGTCAGGAAGCCATAGGCCAGCCCGGCGATCGGGATCAGGATGACGATGACGATCAGCCAGAGGATCGCCTTGACGATGCGCTTTATCAAGCGGAACAGGAACATGGCCCGTCAGGCCGTGGCGAAGTGGTCGTAGATGCGCTTCGACAGCCAGAAGCCGATATAGACGGCGATGCCGCCAATGACGATGTGCGGCAGGTTGGCGAAGAAGCGGGCAGGGAATTCGATGTCGTTGAGGGAGCGGAAGCCGTTGATGAAGATACCGGCATCGAGGCAGCCTGAGCCGGTGATCAGCCCGAGCACGCCGTCGAACAGGTAGACCGAGCCGAACAGCTTGAAATAGAACACCGCCTGGCGATGCGAGATGAAGGCGGCGGCCAACGCCCAGACGCCGGAGAAGGCGTGCAGCAGGTCGTCGTACCATTGCAATGAGAACAGGCCGAACAGATTGCCGTCTGCATCGTTGAAGGCCGGAATGTAGCCGATGGCCACGACGCCGAAGAACAAGAACGCGTAGGCGACTGCAAGCTTCTGGATCAGCGTCATGAAGTATCCCCCTTCTACGAGCCCATTTGTAAACGCTACTCTGCCAGCCGCCTGACGCGGTTTTCTGCGCTTCCGCGTTCTACTGCACCGCAGTAGAACTGTGCTCACGGACCCAAAGGTCCGCTGTGCTTCGGTTCTCGAAAACCACGCCATCCGACTCGGCAGAGCGCGTTTTCAAACGGGCTCTGACGACGTCGAACGTTAGCTGATTTTGCCGCCGGTTGCAGCCCCAACCGGAAACACCGTAAAAATTGCGTGGGAGAGCCAAAAGACAGTCGGCGCCGGGATTTCTCCCAGCGCCTCCCTGTCAGATCAGGACACGGTCGCGGCAGCAACTTCCGTAAAGTCGTCGCGCCATGCCGGCCTTGATTTTGACGGTCCTGCCAGAAGCCACCCGAGAGCAGCATCCGTTCCAGACCACGCCGGTCTTGGCCCTCGCGGGCCTTTGCCCTGCGTGCCATCGAAGGTTTTTGCCGTCCTTCATGGCAGCATCGGTCCGCCGTCGGCGTTGGCACGCTTTCCGCGGCCCCGTAGGTCTCGGCTTCCGTCCCTTGAACAAGCAAGCCTGCTCTCGTTCCGGGCCGTACGGGCCTCAGGAAATCCGCCTTTCACTTCGCCTTTCGGCTTGATGATCGGTAGCCGCCTGAGATGGGTTCAACTTACGCCGGGTAAGGGGTTTGGGGAATGGCCGCGCCCCTGTGGATAGCGGGATTATCGGGGACCAATGCCAGAAGCCAGGGAAGTTCAAGCGCGAAGGCCTTAGACAGCCTGCCCCGCGCTTTTTGGCGTCCGAAAGCGCCCTTGCTCCGCCGGCCGGTACGAGTTTGAATGCCGGCAAAGGATCGGGCATCCAGGTCCGGCGCCGGGGGGGAAACTTGAAGGTCGGGGTGGTGCTCAATCCGATTGCCGGCGGCGGCCGGCTGAAACAGCATTGGCCTGACGTCGCCGCCGCGCTGAAAAAACACTTCGGCGATTTCGAACTGCGCGAGACGCAGGCCGAAGGCGACGCCGAGCGGCTGGCGCTCGATCTCGCGGCAAACGGCTTCGATCTGGTGATCGCGGCCGGCGGCGACGGCACGGCGAGCGAGGTGGCCGACGGCTTGCTGCAGGTCCGCGAGGAGGGCGGCAGGACGACCGAGCTCGGCCTGCTGCCGTGCGGCACCGGCATCGATTTCGCGCGTGGCCTCGGCCTGCCGAAGGAGATCGGCGCGACGCTGGAACGGATTGCCGGGGCGAAGGCCAGGGCGGTCGATGCCGGCCGCATCTGCTATATCGACGACCATGGCGCGCTGGCCAGCCGCCACTTCATCAACATCGCCAGCCTTGGCCTGTCGGGCGCCACTGATCGCGCCGTCAATGCCGACAAGCGCAAGGGCAGGATGTCGGCCAAGGCGCTGTTCCTGTGGCGCACCGTGGTCGAGTTCATCCGCTACCGCTTCCAGGACGTGCGGATCACCGTCGATGACGGCGACGCGGTCGAGGCGCGCATGGCGCTGGTGGCGGTGGCCAATGGCAAATTCTTCGGCGGCGGCATGATGATCGCGCCCGATGCGGAACTGACCGATGGACAGTTCGACATCGTCATCCTGCGCGCGGCGGGCAAGCTGAAGCTGATCTGGGACATCCGCCTGCTCTATGGTGGGCGGCACCGCAACCATCCAGCGATCACCATCCTGCGCGGCAGGAAAGTGGTTGTCGAACCGCTCGGCGACGTCGAGAAGAATGGCGCGCTGGTCGACATAGACGGCGAGTCACCGGGGCGCATACCCGCCACCTTCGAGATCCTGCCTGGCGCGTTGCTGGTGAGATATTGAATCAAGGCACAGCCCGGCGGTGGAGCGTCTCAACGTCGTCATCCCAGGGCGAAGCAGGAGCGAAGCTCCGTCGCGGAGACCCTGGGATCCATGCCGTGATATTGGCCGAAGAGTGCGGCGGAGCCGAAATCAGCACCGTTGCAGCGCCTTGATGTTACGGGATGGATCCTCGGGTCAAGCCCGAGGATGACGAAAGGATGGGGTGTCTCCCGCCAATCGCCGAGCCATGCAGTCCGATCGAAACTCTCGCCCGAGAAACCGGTCGAGATGTTGCAGCTCTGATTCAAATTGTTGCCGCTATGATTCTAGATGCTCGCCCAACATCTTGATTTTATTTGCTAGTTCATATTTCCAGCCTGGCCGGAAAGCCCGGCGCGCGCAGGTCGGTGCCGACGGTATCTTCAAGCAATTTGACGATCTGGGTCGACCAGGCATCGCCGCCATAAGCCGCCTTGCCTTGCTCGAAGATCGCGTTGACGCGCGACGCCAGATCGAGCGGCACGCCGGATTGTTCGGCCATGGTCAGCGCAAAGCCAAGGTCCTTCAGCGCAAGGTCCATGGTGAAGCCGATATCGTAGGAGCCGTTCAGCACCAACTGGCTTTCGGTCTCGTGGACGAAGCTGTTGCCTGAAGACGCGACGATGGCGTGGTAGGATTGCGCGAGGTCGAGCCCGCCTTGCTTGGCCAGCATCAGCGCCTCGCCGGCGGCGACCAGATGGATGAAGGCCAGCATGTTGGTGATAACCTTGATCACCGCCGCCGAGCCGATCGGGCCCATCAGGAACGACTTGGCGCACATCGCTTCGATGGCCGGGCGGTGACGCTCGTAGAGGGGGGCGTCGCCGCCGACCAGCGCGGTGATCTTGCCGGCCGCCGCCAGATGCACACCGCCGGTGACCGGGCATTCCAGCGTCTCGATCCCCTTGGCCGAGGCGAGGGCGGCCAGCCGCAAAATCTCGTCGCGGCCGTTGGTCGACATCTCGATCCAGGTGCCGCCCCTGGGCAGCCCTTCCAGCAATCCGCCCGGGCCGCCCAGCACCGCCTCGCTGACTTTTGGCGAAGGCAGGCACGTGATGGCATTGCCGGCCCGCGCCGCGGCTTCGGCCGGGCTATTGGCGGCCGTCGCGCCGAGCGCGACAAGGCGCTCGACGGCGGCGGGGTCGCGGTCGACGACGGTGACGTCAAAGCCGTTGCGGATCAGGCTGGCGGCAAGATTGCCGCCGAGATGGCCAAGGCCGATGAAGGCGTAGCTTTCGCTCACGGCATCAGCGGCGTCTGCATCATCTGCAGATGCAGGTCCTTGCCGGTGTAGGGATGGGCGTCGCAGACCGCCTCGTTCAGCTCGACGCCGAGGCCCGGCTCCTTCGACGGGATGACATTGCCGTCCTGCCATTCGATCTTCTTCTTCAACAGCGTGGCGTGGAAACCGTCCCACTGCTTCAGCGATTCCAGGATCAGGAAGTTGGGCAGCGTCACCGCGAGCTGGATGTTGGCGGCACCGACGATCGGCCCGCAATAGCAGTGCGGCGCGACCTGGATGTGATAGGCCTCGGCCATGGCCGCGATCTTCTTGGTTTCCAGAATGCCGCCGGAGCGGCCGAGGTCCGGCTGCAGGATGGTGGCGGCGCGGTTCTCGATGACACGGGCGAATTCGGATTTGGTCGTCAGCCGCTCGCCGGTGGCGATCGGGATCGAAGTCGCGCGGGCGACCTGCGCCATCACTTCGGGCATGTCGGGCGGCACCGGCTCCTCGAACCACAGCGGATCATAAGGCTCGATGGCGCGCGCCATGCGCAGCGCGCCCGATGCCGTGAACTGGCCGTGCGTGCCGAACAGGATATCGGCGCGGGTGCCGACCGCCTCGCGGATCGCCTTGATCATGCGGGTCGAGACATCGATGTCGACGAGGCGCGGCTGATGGCCGTCGAAGGCGGTGTAGGGGCCGGCCGGGTCGAGCTTGACGGCATTGAACCCCTGCTCGACATATTCGAGCGCGCAAGCCGCCGCCATCTCCGGGTCGTTATAGACATTCCTGCCATCCGGCGCGTCCTCGGAATGGACGCTGCCGGTGTGCGGATAGAGATAGGTGTAGGAGCGCAGCGTCTCGTGCACCTGGCCGCCAAGGAGCTTGTAGACCGGCTTGTTGGCTTCCTTGCCGACGATGTCCCAACAAGCCATTTCGAGTGCGGAAAAACAGCCCATGCCGGTCACGTCGGGGCGCTGGGTAAAGCCGGAGGAATAGGCGCGGCGGAAGAAGTTCTCGATGTCGTGCGGATCGTGGCCGATCAGATAGCGCTCGGCCATGTCCTCGACGAGCTTGGCCGTGACATGGGCGGAGAAGGTGGCGTTGTAGGCCTCGCCATAGCCGACCACGCCGCCATCGGTGGTGAGCTTGACGAAGATGAAATACTTGCCGCCGATGCCGGGTGGCGGGTTGCCGACAACCCAGGTCTTGACGTCGGTGATCTTCATGTGTGGTCCTCCAGAACCAGTTCGGCGCCCTTCCACCCGGTCATGACCGAGGCGGCGTTGGTGTTGCCGGTGATGTTGTCGGGAAAGATCGAGGCGTCGATGATGCGCAAGCCTTCGAGCCCGTGCGCCTTGAGGCGCGGATCGACGACGGAGCGCGAGGGATCGGGTCCCATGCGGCAGGTCGAGACCGGGTGATAGACGGTGCCGGAGCGTTTCCTGAAATCGGTGATCAGGTCGGCGTCGGACCGGATCGACGGACCGGGCAGCACCTCTTCGGCGATGATCTCGGCCATGGCGGGCATCGAGGCGATCTTGCGCACGAATTTCACCGCCGACAGCATTTCGTCGACATCGGCATTGGTGGAATAGGCGTTGGCGACGATCTTGGGATAGTCGAGCGGATTGCTGGAGCGGATCATGATCTCGCCGCGGCTCGATGGCCGGCAGTTGGACAGGCCGATGGAGAAGCCCGGCCACGGATCCGGCGTCAGGATCGGCCGCTCGCCGTTCTTCGGGATGAGGGTCGAGAAGGCCTGGAAATAGAGCTGCATGTTGGGGCGCGAGAAGGCCGGATCGGTGCGGAAGAAGCCGCCGCCATGGTTCATCGACAGCGACAGCGGCCCGGAGCGGGTCAGGATGTACTGCATGCCGACCAAAAGCTTGCCCCACCAGGGACGCAGGATCTGGTTCAGCGTCGGCAGCTTGCCCTTGAAGGTGTAGTTGATGCCGACATGGTCCTGCAGATTGGCGCCGACATTCTCGTTGGCATGCACGACCGGGATGCCCAAGCCTTCAAGCAGCGCCGCCGGACCCACCCCGGAGAGCTGCATGAGCTGCGGCGAGTTGATCGAACCCGCGGACAGGATGATTTCGCGGCCGGCGCGGGCCGTCCTGGTCTGACCGTTCTGCAAATACTCGACGCCGACGGCGCGCTTGCCTTCGAACAGGACGCGGCTTGCCAGCGCCTTGGTCTCCACGCGCACATTGGCGCGCTTCATCGCCGGGCGCAGGAAGGCACGGGCGGCCGACATGCGCCGGCCGTTCTTGGTCGAGATCTGGTAGATGCCGACGCCTTCCTGGGCAGCACCATTGAAATCGGGGTTGAGCGGCAGACCGGCCTGCTGGCCTGCGGTGAGATAGCGCTTCGTCAGCGGGTGGACGGCATCGGTGGTGTCGCTGATGTGCAGGGGACCGCCGCTGCCGCGCCATGCGTCGGCGCCGGCTTCATTGTCCTCGAGCGCCTTGAAGGCCGGCAACAGATCGTCATAGCCCCAGCCGGGATTGCCGGCGGCGCGCCAGTCATCGAAGTCTTCGCGGGCGCCTCTGATCCAGACCATGGCGTTGATCGAGCTCGACCCGCCAAGCAGCTTGCCGCGCGGCCAGTGGTCGACATTGCCGCCGAGGCCGGGATCCGGCTCGGTCTTGTAGTTCCAGTTCACCGTGGGATCGAAGAAGGTCTTGCCGTAGCCGAGCGGCATCTGCACGTAGAAGCGCCGGTCGCTGCCGCCGGCTTCCAGCACCAGCACCGAGAAGCGGCCCGAAGCCGACAGTTTGTCGGCCAGAACCGAGCCGGCCGAGCCGGAGCCGACGATGATGAAGTCATAGGTCTGCATGATGAAAATGGCGGCTCCGGAAATCTGGCGCAGCCTAGACGCCATGGGTTCGCCGCGTCGCCGCGCCTTCCGGCATCGGTTGTGAAAAAAGCGACTGGTATACCGGCCGGCTTTCGGGGAATGCCGACAATCGCGCTTGATATGCATGGGGTCGACGGACTATGCGGATAGCATCATTTCGGCATGATTTTTTCCGATAAGTCTGCAACTTTTCGGAATCATGCCCCTGGCCACTCCGCGCAAAGGCAGGAGAACCCATGCGTGTCCTGTCGGATGCTTTCATTCCCGAACTGCCGGGCTATTACAAAGGCAAGGTCCGCGAGAATTACGACCTGGCCGACGGCAGGCGTATCATCATCGCCACCGACCGTCTCAGCGCCTTCGACATCATTCTGACCTCGATCCCGTTCAAGGGAGAGATCCTCACCCGGACGGCGCGGTACTGGTTCGAGGAAACCGCCGACATCTGCCCGAACCATGTGCTGGAATATCCCGACCCCAACGTCGTCGTCGGCACAAGGCTCGACATACTGCCGGTCGAGATCGTCGTGCGCGGCTATCTGGCGGGGACCACCAGCACCTCGATCCTGACCCGCTACCGACGCGGCGAACGGGACATGTATGGAATGCGCCTGCCAGACGGCCTGCGCGACAATGAGAGGCTGGCCGAACCGGTCATCACGCCGACCAGCAAGGCGGCCGACGGCGGCCATGACGAGCCGCTGTCCAGGGCCGAGATCCTGGAGCAGGGCCTGCTTACGCAGGAGCAGTGGGACACGGTTTCGGATTATGCCTTGAAGCTGTTCGCCCGCGGCCAGGCGCGCGCAGCCGAACGCGGCCTGATCCTGGCCGACACGAAATACGAATTCGGCACAGACAAGGACGGGACGATCATTCTCGCCGACGAAATCCACACGCCCGACAGCAGCCGGTACTGGATCGCGGCGAGCTACCAACAGGCGCTGGCTGATGGCACGCGGCCGGAGAGCTTCGACAAGGATTTCATCCGCTCATGGGTGACGGCGCGCTGCGATCCCTACAAGGACCCGATCCCGAGGATTCCGGACGAGATCGTCGAACAGGCCTCTGGGGTGTATGCCCAGGCTTACGAGGCGATCACCGGCAAGGCATTCGTTCCAGACATTTCCGGGGATACGGTTCTCGACCGCATCCGCGCTAACCTTGCACGTTATTTCTGAGAGGTGCGATCTCCAGGAACCGCGTTCCTCGGCGATTGGAGGAAACCCTCCCTGACACCCGAAGCCGCTGAAAATCCGGCACAATCGGGCGAATGCAGGGTTAGCCTATGGCCTTGGGGCGAGGAAACAGCAGCGGCGGCGCGTTGACCTATTCCCGTAGCGGCGATACGGGATCGATGACCATCACTGCTTGAGGATTCTGCCCATGGTGCAGTACGCGGACGGACGGCCGATCGGAGACCTGACGCTGCGCACCCTGGCCATGCCTTCGGACGCCAATGCCGCCGGCGACATTTTCGGTGGCTGGGTGATGGCGCAGATGGATCTTGCCTGCGGCATCCGCGCCGCCGAGCGCGCCAGGGGCCGCGTGGTGACGGCGGCGGTCAAGGAGATGTCCTTCGCCAAGCCGATGAAGATCGGCGACACGCTGTGCATCTACACCCATGTCGAACGCGTCGGCCGCACCTCGATGACGCTCAAGGTCGAGGCCTGGGCGCAGCGCTACCTTTCCGACCTGATGGAAAAGGTGACGCACGCCGATTTCGTCATGGTGGCGCTCGACGGCGAGGGCAAGCCGAAGGCGGTTCCGGCCGAGAGCTGATTCGACACCGCCAAGCCGGGGGCATTTGTAACATCGCCCGAGTGAAGCGATGCGTTCAGCGACATGCTGCCGTTGCCTTCCACGCGCAATTCTCCCGGACACCGGAGGAAGACAATGCGTCAACACCTGTTGAACGGCTGGCTTGCGGCGGCTCTCGTGGCCCTTGTCTGCCTGCTCGGCATAACCGCTTACGCCGAAGTCAAACAGGACCTTGGGCGCACCGCCTGCCTGCATGACACGACGGATGCGAAGCAGCGAACAGCGACGTGCACGATCTGCAGCCAGACGCCTTGCTTGGCGCGAAGGGCCTGACTGGCTGCCGTTGGAATGTGTGTTACCGTCGAGAGGGGGCCGGGCGCGTCGGGCCGGCATCGAGCGCCATGGACTGTTTCCAAGTCGCCTTTAGGTCCAGTCGCTTTCAAGGAGCCGTGACTTCGCTTGGGCAGCTAGAGCCGCTCAGTGCAGGTCCCGAATCCCTTGCCGCGCATGGGCTTCAGGCGTGCATGTCGTCGAATCTGGCGCGTGCCGACTGGACACGCTGGGTGTTCTTGCGGGCCCATTCGCCGAGCGCGCCGACCGGCACCAGCAACTCGTGACCGAGCTCCGTCAGCTCGTAATCGACGCGCGGCGGAATGGTTGGAAACACCTTGCGGGTGATGAAGCCGTCACGCTCCAGGCCGCGCAAGGTGGTGGTCAGCATCTTCTGGGAGATGCCGCCGACGGCGGCGCGCAATTCGTTGAAACGCAGCGGTCCGCCGCCCAGCTTGCCGACCACGAGCACGGTCCATTTGTCGCCGACGCGCTGCAGGATTTCCGATACGGCGCGGCAGTCCTCGGTGTTATGCGGGTGCCTCAGTAACAAAAACGTGCCTCCTTGCGCATCAAATTGTCAGTATCACATATAGCGCCGGTATCCAAACGATACCAAAAATTCCCGCAAGGAGAGCCCCTTATGTCCAAGCCCAAAATCGCCATTGTCATCGGTTCGACGCGCGCCGCCCGCTTCGCCGACGTGCCGACGCAGTGGATCGCCAAGATCGCCAAGGCACATGCCGACATCGATGTCGAAATTGTCGATCTGCGCGACTTTCCGCTGCCCTTCTTCGATGAGGTCGCGTCCTCCGCCTGGGCGCCGTCGCAGAACGAAGTCGCACAGCGCTGGCAGAAGAAGGTCGCCGGATTCGATGGCTTCATCTTCACCGCCGCCGAATACAATCACGGCCCGACGGCCGTGCTGAAGAATGCGATCGACTACGCCGCCAACGAGTGGAACAAGAAGCCGGCCGGCTTTGTCGGCTATGGCAGCGTCGGTGGCGCCCGCGCCGTCGAACAGCTTCGTCTCCACGCCGTCGAATTGCAGATGGCGCCGGTCAAGTCCGCAGTCCATATCGCCTGGGGCGATTTCCTCGCCGTGCGCCAGGGCGAGAAGAAGCTCGAAGATCTCGAGCACCTGAACCAGGCCGCCACCGCGCTGGTCAACGACGTCGCCTGGTGGGCCAAGGTGCTGAAGGCCGCCCGCGCCGCCGACGCCATCGCCGGAGAAGCCCAGGCGGCCTGATCCGCCGGATCGGATTGTCCTCCCAAGGGATATGGGGCGGCGCTTGCGTCGCCCTTTTTTCGCGTTCCTGCAAGGAGTTGCGGCTGCGCGAAAGATCTGCATGCAACGCCGCGCCGCCCCTCAGCGCCTCGCAAGCAGGTGAGGGTGCCGCAGACACAGCGCTCTTGCGAAGGCGCCCGTCCCGGGAGCCACGTGCTCGTCCTTTGCCCGAAGAGGGCGGCTCGACCGGCAAGGTCGTGCTGATGCCTTAGTTCCCGAAGCTGCTCGTCGGCAGACTGCCACCTCAAAGGGCGGTCGTCGGTCCAGGTCGGGTCGGCTCCGAATATCGAACGGCTCAAATACCCGCGATCGCGAAAAGCCAGGCCAGGATGTCGAACAACAGAAGGACCAGCGCAATCTGCAATGCCACCCGAAGCCGCTGGATAATGCGCCAGTTGCTGACCATGTCCGCCTTGATGCGAAGGGCGAGCGCGCGCTGCATGGCCGACATGTTTGCCGGCCTGTCGCCGTCGACATATTGATGGAGCAGCTCTTCTGGGTCGAAGCGGAACGTGTATTTGTGGTAGGGCCAAAGCAAGAAGACGATCAGCCCGCCGATGACGAACAGCAGAACCACCGCGATCCAGTCCCAAAGCCCAAGCCCGTCGGAAAGCGCCCTTCCGCCAAGCAGCGAGTTGGCGAACGCAGTGGCGAAGATGAGGCTGCCAGCGCGGGCGTTCATGTTCTCGACGAGGTTCTGCTGGTGATTGAGGCCTCTCACTGCCTCCTGATAAATGAAGGCAAGGCGGGGATCGCCGTCGGCAAGGTCGCTCGCGACTGCTGTGTTGCTGTCTGCTCTATTGGCAGATTCGTTCATAAGGGTGCTCTATAGCGCGCCAGTGCTGCGTCATCCTAACTCAAATCTCTTGCCGCCAAAACGTTGGCCGTACAGGACAGCTCCTCGACTCTTCCACCGGCCTCCATTTATGGGCCGACTGTTTTTGACGGCACTCTGGCGGAGATCTTTGATCTCCAGGATCAGATCGCCTCAAACATAGTCGGCGCAATCACGCCGAAGATCGAGGAGGCTGAAATCGAACGTGCCAAGCGCAAACCGAGATCTTTGCGCTCGCAGCCAAACTACGCGAGCGCGATGCGTGTCGCGATGGCAAGTCATGCCTTGGCGGGACAGCTTTCTGAAGCGGAGAAGATGCGCGCCTGCGCGAACTCGATCCCACATTGCGGCTTTCGGACCTCGCGGAGGTGCTGCCCCGTTTCAACGGGTGGAAGACCGCGACAACTATATCGAGGGCCTTCGGAAGGCGGACTTGCCAGAATAGCGCAAAAGCCGGTCCGTCATGCCATGGCCGAAACTCGATGCTCAGATATCCGCTTTCGCGGTCACGCGCCGCTAGACAAGCCGGCAATGGTTGGCGGGCTCGCTGCGAGCTTTCCCAGCCATTCCACAAGTCGCCATGGTTGGACCGCCATATCGGCGGGGCTGCCATCTGGCCCCGCCGGTCCGCCCTGATATATCCGGCTGCGATCCGTCACATGAGGGGCCTCGTGAAGTCATCCAGCCTGGCAGGCGCCGTTTCTCCCATGATCCCGGTGCTTGTCTGCGCGCTTGGCATCTTCCTGCTGTCGGGGATGGACGCGGCGATGAAGGTCCTGGTCCTTGCCGTCGGCGTCTACAACACGGTGCTGTGGCGCAGCATGCTCGCGACCGTGGTTGCCGGCGCCGGCTGGTCGGCGGGACCGCGCACGCTGCCCAAGCCTTCCGTGCTCAGGCTGCATGCGCTGCGTGCCGCGGTCGTCGGCTTTGTCCTGCTGTCCTTCTTCTGGGGGCTTGCCAGGCTGCCGCTGGCGGAGGCGATCGGGCTCAGTTTCGTGGCGCCGCTGTTCGCCCTGCTGCTGGCGGCGTTGCTGCTCGGCGAACGCATACAGCGTCAGGCGATCTGGGCTTCGCTGGCCGGCATTGCGGGCGTCGCAATCATCGTCGGCGGACAGTTCGGGCAGACAAGCCATGCCAGGGATGCCTTGCTCGGCACGGCGGCGGTGCTGGTGTCGACAGGGTTCTATGCCTACAATTTGATCCTTGCGCGGCAGCAGGCGCTGGTGGCCAAGCCGATCGAGATCATGCTGTTCCAGAACCTTTGCGTGGCGGTCTTCCTTGGTCTCGCTGCACCCTGGCTGGCCATTGCCCTGCCGCGCGAGCTCTGGCTTCCGCTCGCCGGGGTGACGGCGCTGTCGCTCGCCGGCCAATTCCTGATGAGCTGGGCCTATGCGCGTGCCGAAGCGCAGTATCTGATTCCGACGGAATACTCCGCCTTCATCTGGGCGATCGCACTTGGCTGGTTTTTCTTCGACGAGGCGGTGACCTGGACCACGCTGGCGGGAGCGGGTCTCATCGTCACCAGTTGCCTGATCGCGGCACGCTCAAATCCCAGGCTTGCCGAGCCGATCGAAGCCGCTCTCTGATGGCCTAAGCTTCCCGCCCACCATGCGCCGAGGAGGGAGGCTGATGGGCTCGGAGGGGTAGCCGTCATCTAAGTAGATCATTCATCTAAGTAGATCCTTTGCAATTTCTAGTTTATACACCATTTTACTAAATATCTTTGCTTAAGCGCCGCTCTTTTCCCGGACAATAAGTATATGTCTTCCGAAAGATCGATGTTATGGTGGATTGTGTAATGATTCCCCGGAACGAAATCGTTCCTTTCAGCATTGATCCGACGTGGCCATCCGGAAGTCCGTAAGCGAACGGTTCGAGGCGGCCATGCCTCACGAGGAGGATGTATCCGATGAGCTTCTTCGTCAACGCCGTGGGTGTTCCTCTTCCCTATAGCGGTACGTCCAACCACTGGTTCTCGGCGCCTGGTGCCGGGCCGGACTTGTATGGCAGCGCGGGAAATGACTCGTTTTACGGAGCGGGCAATCTCAACGTCACCATGCATGGCGGCACGGGCGATGACATCTATTACCTCTATGGGGCGGGCAACAAGGTGGCCGAGGGCGCCGGGGCAGGCATCGACACGATCAGCACGTGGATGAGCTACAAGCTCCCCGCCAATGTCGAGAACCTCATCGTCACAAACCCCAACAACTACGCTTTCGGAAACGGCTTGGACAACATCATCACCGCCAAGGCTGGGCACCAGACGCTGGACGGCGGCGCGGGAAACGATGTTCTGATCGATGGCGGCGGTGGCTACGACACGTTCGTCATCTCGAAAGGCAACGGCAGCGACCTGATCGCCAATTTCGCCGCCACCGACACCGTCCGCCTCAATGGCTATGGTTTCACGTCGTTCGATGCCGTTCACTCGAACCTGATCCAGGCGGGATCAAACGTGCTGCTGAACCTCGGATCCGGCGAGATCCTCGAGTTCAAGGACACGACCATCGACAAGCTGCAGCCCAACCAGTTCGAATTGCCGATCGACATGTCCGGCATGAAGCTGTCCTTCAGCGACGACTTCAACGCGCTCAATCTTCACAACGCTCAGGGCGGCACGTGGGATACCAACTTCTCATGGGGAGCGCCGAACGGCAGCACATTGACCAGCAATGGCGAGCTGCAATGGTACATCGACGCCAATTACGGGCCGACGAGTTCCGTCCACCCGTTCAGCGTGAATAACGGCGTGCTCACCATCACCGCCGCGCAGGCGCCGGCCGACATCAAGCCGCTGATCAACAACTACGAATACACGTCAGGTATCCTCAATACGCACAGCACCTTCTCACAAACCTACGGCTATTTCGAAATGCGCGCCGACCTGCCCGAGAACGCCGGCGCCTGGCCCGCCTTCTGGCTGCTGCCGGCAGACGGCTCGTGGCCGCCGGAACTGGATGTGGTCGAGACGCGCGGGCAGGACCCGAACTCGTTGATCATGACGGCGCATTCGAATGAAACGGGAACCCACACCAAGGTGACGTCGACGGTAAACACCATGGATACCGCCGGCTTCCACACCTATGGGCTGCTGTGGACGCCGGACAAGCTCGTCTGGACTTATGACGGTGTCCAGGTCGCGGAAGCGGCGACGCCATCCGATATGCACAAGCCCATGTACATGCTGGCCGATCTCGCGGTCGGCGGTCTTGCCGGCGCGCCTCCCGATCATCTGGCGACGCCTGCCGAGATGAAGATCGACTATATCCGCGCCTATACGCTGGACAACGCGCCGGCGAGCGCTTTGCACACCACCACCAGCACCGCCACGCATAGCATCGCCAGCAGCACGCTGCACGGCGGTTCCGAATTCGGGGGCCACGCGTAAGGGCCGGGATCATGCAGCGGCGGGAAATGCGGAAATGACTGGACCGTCCGGCCTGCGTCCGGTCTTCCTGCGCGCTATCGCCGATGTCGGCGTCTTCTCGCTGCTGATCAACATCCTGCTGTTGGTGATTCCGCTCTACCTGCTGCAGATGTATGACCGCGTGCTGCCGTCCTCCAGCGTCGAGACGCTTGTCTATCTGTCAGCTATCGCGGTGCTCGCGCTCGCCTTCCTCGGGCTGCTGGACGCGATCCGCGCCGTTTACACGCAGCGCGTCGCGGCGACCGTCGACCGCAAGCTGGGTGCCAGCACCTTCGCCGTTTCGCTCGGCGCGAGATATGCCGGCGGCCTGTCGCCGCTGCGCGATCTCGCTTCGGTCTGCGCCTTCATCAGGTCACGCGGCGTGGCGGTGCTGTTCGACCTGCCTTTCGCCCCTGTCTTCCTCGCCTTGCTCTATCTCATCCATCCGGTGCTGTTCTGGGTGACGGTCGCCGGCGCGGTGCTTCTGCTATTCCTCGTCGTGGCCAACCAGCTTGCGATCGGCAGGAACGATGCCTTGTCCGCGGAGTGTTCGGCGTTGGCCAGCCAGGCGGAACAGGCCTTTGCCCGCAATGCCGAGACGCTGCGCGCCATGGGCATGGTGCGGAATGCCTCCCTGGTCTGGGGACGGCACGTGGCGGCGGCGCTCACTTTCCATGATCGTTCCTCGAGCGCCAACGCGATCTTCAGCGGCGCCTCGCGGGCGCTGCGCATGATGCTGCAACTGGCGATCCTCGGCGCCGGCGCATGGCTGGTGCTGCAGGGGCAGATGACGGCCGGCATGATCTTCGCCTCCTCGCTGGTGTCGTCGCGCGCGCTGCAGCCGCTCGACCAGCTGATCGGCGCCTGGCGGCAGATCGCCGACGCGCGGCGGGCGTGGACGCGGCTGGAAAAAGCGCTCGCAATGCGCCCGGCCGAGCCGCGAAAACTGATCCTGCCCGATCCGGCCGGTGCGATTTCCGTACAGGACGTCTTCTTCATGGCGCCGAACGCCCAACCCGGCACGGAACCCATCCTCAAGCGGCTCAACTTTGCGATCGGCGCGGGCGAAGCGCTGGCCATCGTCGGCCCGAGCGGGGCCGGCAAATCGACACTGGCGCGGTTGCTCGTGGGGGCCGCCCAACCGACCGGCGGCTCAATCAGGATCGACGGCGCCGACCTCAGGACCTGGGACGAAAGCCAACTCGGAAAGCATGTCGGCTACCTCGCGCAGGAGGTTGAGCTCTTTCCTGGATCAATCGCGCAAAACGTCGCCCGCTTCGACCCGCAAGCAGACGACGCCGCAATCGTCGAGGCGGCAAGGCGCGCCCAGGTGCACGAACTGATCCTGGCGCAGCGCGACGGCTATCAGACCATGATCGGCCCGTCGGACAGGGCGCTGTCGGGGGGCGAGCGCCAGCGAATCGGCCTGGCGCGCGCCTTCTACGGCAATCCGCGGCTCCTGGTGCTCGACGAGCCCAGCTCCCATCTCGACGGCAGCGGCGAGGCCGCGCTCGAGGCGGTGCTTTCAGCCGCGCGGGCGGCGGGCGTCACGGTGATCGTGATCACCCATCGCCCTTCGATCGCCGCCGCTTGCGACCGCGTGATGCTTTTGCGCGCCGGCATGGTCGAAGCCTTCGGCCCTGGCGACGAGGTGCTGCGGCGCTCGGTCATCGGCAAGGCCCCCCAGCAGAGCACGGTGGTGACCGGGTCATTCGTCCCGACAATCCGCGCAGGTGGCAGTTTCGGATCGTGAGATGACGACACAGAGCCTCGCCTGGGACAGCCAGCCGCGCACCGACATAAGACGCGTGGCCCTCACCGGCTACGTCGCCATAGCGGTTCTGGCGGGCGGCTTCGGCTATTGGGCCGTCAGCGCTCCCTTGTCGGGAGCGGTGATCACGCAAGGCACGATCTCGGCGACCGGCGGAAACATCCGCATCCAGCATCGCGAGGGCGGGATCATCAGGGAGCTACCGGTCCATGAAGGCGATCGGGTGCAACAGGGCCAGGACCTGGTCTTGCTGGATCCAACGGCCGCGCAGGCCGAGCTCAACCGGCTGGTGAGGCAGTCGATCGCGCTCAGGGCAAGTGCGGCGCGGCTGGAGGCGGAACGCGACGGATTGGACAGGATGGCGCCCATCACCGAAGCGGCGCCGGCACCTTTTCAGCACGATTTCGAGATCCTGGTTCGCGAACAGCAAAAGGAATTCGACGCCAGGCTCGCCCGGTTCCGGTCGGAAAAATCGATCCTGGCACAACGCGTCGCCATGCATCGGCAGTCGGTGGTGGGGTTGCAGGCCCAGCAACAGGCCATTCAGCAACAAGCCGACGTCGTGAAGAACGAACTCGGCATCAAGACCGGTCTGCTGGACAAGGGCCTCACCAACCGCACCGAGTACTCCCAGCTATTGCGCAGCGAGGCCGATCTCGTCGGGCAGGCCGGGGCGCTGGAGGCCAATCTGGCGACGGCCAACACCCAGATCGTCGAAGCCCAGGAGCAGATCGAGCGCCAGACCACGCAACGCGTCGAGGAGGCGCTGACGAAGCTGGACGACGTTCGCTCCAATCTGGCCGACGTCGAGGAGCAGACCAGGGCGGCGGAGGCGGTGCTGCGGCGCACGACGATCAAGGCGCCGGCGGCAGGCATCGTGGTGTCGTCGGCCTATAATTCCAAGGGAAGCGTGATCGCCCCCGGCGAAAAGATCATGGAGATCCTGCCCACGGCATCGGGCCTCGTCGTCGATGCAAGGCTGCGGCCGAAAGACCTCGATCAGGTCCGTGTCGGCCAGCCGGCGAAGCTGCGGCTGTCGGCTTTGAACGCGCGGCTCACTCCCGAGGTCTCAGCCACGGTGGCGCAAATCTCAGCGGACCGGCTCATCGACGAGGCAACGCATGAGCCCTATTTCCGCGCCAAGCTGAGGATCGCGGCCGACCTTCCGTCCGGCGTAAAGCCCGAGCAGCTTTATCCCGGAACGCCGGTCGAGGCGTTCATCAACACCGGTGACCGGACTTTCCTGGAGTATCTGGCGCGTCCGATGCTCGATTCCTTCGCCCGCGCCTTCACCGAGCGGTAGAGATCGCGGTCCGCGCAATATATTGGCCGCCGTCGAGGGCCGCCGGGCCGAACCATGCATATGCCGTCAGCGCACCATCTCACGGTGGCCGCTGGGCAGGCGGGTGGCGATCAGCTTGTCGATGCGGCGGCCGTCGAGGTCGACGACCTCAAAACGCCAGCCCTGCGCGTCGACACATTCGCCGGTCGCCGGCAGATGGTGCATGTGCGACAGCACATAGCCGGCGACGGTCTCGTAGTCGCGGTTCTCCGGCAGGTCGATGCCGAGCACCTCGGCCATCTCGTCGGCCTGCATGTAGCCGGCGAGAAGCCATGAGCCGTCGTCGCGCTGGACGGCGTTTTCTTCCTCGCCGGCCTCGAGATCCGAGCGGAAGACGCCGGTGATGGCTTCTAGGATGTCGGCGGGGGTGACGATGCCTTCGAAGTGGCCGTATTCGTCATGCACCAGCGCCATCGGCACGTCGCTCTCCTTCAGCTTCTGCAACACATCAAGCGCATCGGCCTGATCGTGCACGATCGGTGCCGCGCGCACATATTTGCGCGGGTCGAGCGCGCGGCCGCCGAGCAGTGCCGCCAGCACGTCGCGTGTCTGGATGACGCCGATCATGGCGTCCACCCCGCCGTCGCCGGCGGGCAGGCGCGAATGCTGGGTGTCCATCAGAAGCTTGCGGATCGTGGCATCGTCGGACTGCAGGTTGATCCAGTCGACATCGGTGCGCGGTGACATGACGGCGCGCACGGCGCGGTCGCCAAGCCGCATGACGCCGGCGATCATGCGCCGCTCGTCGGATTCGATAGTGCCGTGATGCTCGGCCTCGGCGACCAGCATCTTGATCTCCTCGTCGGTGACCTTTTCCTCGCTTTCGCCGCGCTGGCCGAGCAGCCAGAGCACGGCACGGCCCGAAATATCGAGCAGGAAGACCAGAGGGGCCGAGATGGTGGCCAGGATGGTCATTGCCGGCGCCGCCCGTGCCGCGACCCGCTCGGGATCGCGCAACGCGATCTGCTTGGGCACGAGTTCGCCGATAATCAGCGAGGCATAGGTGATGATGGCCACGACGATGCCGACGCCGAGCGGATCGGCTATGTTCTCGCGGATGCCTGCCGTAGCCAGATATTGCGCCAGCCTCTGGCCGAGCGTGGCGCCGGAAAAGGCACCCGAGAGCACGCCGACCAGCGTGATGCCGATCTGCACGGAGGACAGGAATTTGCCGGGATTGGAGCCAAGCGCCAAAGCGCGGCCGGCACCCTTGACGTTGCGGTCGATCATCGCCTTCAGGCGAGCCGGCCGCGATGAGACGATGGCGAGTTCGGACATCGACAGAAGGCCGTTCACGCAGATGAGGACGACCACGGTGGCGATTTCAACGTATAGCATGAGGGCTCAATAGCATTGCCGCACGGCTTTCGAAAATAGTCGGCGGCCATTTTAGAAAGATGACAGCGGATGCGGGTGGATCAGACAGCATCCCAGGGCGGCGCGCCTTCGAGAAGGGGCCGTTCGGCAAGATCGTCATCGCGACGACCTGACCTGCCGTTACGGCAACTGCTTCAGCACGCCGACGACCGCCTTGCCGTCGGTGAAATAAGGGTCGCCGCCGCCATTGCGGCCGCTCCGGGTGGGGCCGATGCCCGCCAGGCCGCTGGTCGAGGCCAACAGGCCGGCGGCATTGAGATCGCCGATCATAAAGTCGCGCTCGGCATCGAGGTCGGGACCGATGTGATGGGTGATGGCGCCCGTGTCATGGCTCAGACCGACGCCGCGATCGAAGCTGGCGGCACCCAGCCAGAGCGGCCTGCCATCGTCGCCAACCATATCCGTTCGCCAAAAACGGACGTGATGGCGCCGGTCGGCACTGTCGCCGACCGGCTTTTCGAAAGCGAGTTCCTGGGCGCGGCCTTCGAACAGCAGACGGCTTATCGGTGCGTCGGGATAGGGGCGGGAAAACAGTACACTTTCGCCGATGTCGATGGCGGTTCTCAAGGTGACGGCGTCGGCGGTGTCCCAGCCGGCGACGGCGAAAGCGTGCACCAGCTCCTTCTCCGTGCCGATCAGGCCGACATTGATGGGGTCGCCGGGAATGCCTTGCGACGTGTGGGTGACCATCTCGAAATGCCGATCGCGAAAGCCGCGATCACGGAATGTCCAGAATTCCGGCGCCGCGACATAGGCGAGCGCCAGATAGCCGCCCAGCACGGCCACTACCCAGATCGCAATGCGTCGCTGGAGGCTTCGTTGGCTCATAAAGGCGGCTCGATCCGAGCGCTATCTGTTGCCTGACGGTTCCCTGGAAATCAATGGCCAGAGATGAGCAGACGGTTTATCGTCAGCCATCATTTTTTCGTGGGGGCGGGAATGAAACGGAAGCCGACGGGCCCGAGAACGATGGCGTTGACCGCGGATCTTGTCGCCCGGGTCGAGCGCGTCGAACTGGATCCCGGGCCTGAGCCTGGAACGGCCGAGCACACCAACGCGGAGTTCGATGAGTTGGTCGCTCGACTGCTTGCCGAATATCGGCCCGAAATGCTGTGGGTCTTCGCCTATGGTTCGTTGATCTGGAATCCCGAATTCGTTCCTGTCGAGCAGCGCCCGGCGACGGCGCCTGGATGGCACCGTTCGTTCTGCCTGAAGCTGACGCGTTGGCGGGGCACGCGCGAATTGCCTGCCCTGATGCTGGCGCTGGACCGCGGCGGCAGCTGCAACGGGATCGTCTACCGGCTTCCCGATGAAGATCATTTCGGGCAGCTCGGCCAGCTGATGCGCCGGGAAATCGATGCCAACCCACCAACCAACGTGCCCTGCTGGATCAAGGTCAAGACCAAGCAGGGTCCGCTGCGCGCTCTGGCTTTCGTCGCCGCGCCGGGTGGCAAGGCCTATGCCGGACGGTTGCCGTTGGAGCAGGTTGCGGACACGCTGGCGCGAGCCGCCGGACACTGGGGGTCGTCGGCGCAGTATCTGTTCCGGACCGTCAGCAAGCTGGAAGAAAGCGGTATTCGGGACAAGAATCTCTGGCGCATCCAGGATCTCGTGGCTCGGCAAATTGTCGCGTCCACCGGTGACGCATGATCTTTTCCTACCGGCAGGCGCGGTAACCGTTCCTGCGGTTCTTGATGTCGAAATGGAAATGGTTGCGGTGGTCGTAATTGTAGCCGGGGCCGAGCACGGTGGTGAAATACTGGCAACCGTCGGCGCGCACATTGTTGAGGAAGCCGCGGGTGCGGAAGGCGAACAGGCCGGGTTTGCGCACGTCGATGTCGTCGCCATTGTTGAGTTCGATGCTCATGACATCGAGCGCGTTGCCCTTGCCGTGCTCCGACAGCACGCCTTCGCCGGCAATGTTGCGGCAGGAGTAGCTTGAGCCCTGGTGGATGGTCCTGACGCCGGAGAAATAGCGCCAGCGGGCGGAGGGAACGAGTTCGTTCTTGGTCCAGGCGGCGAAGGTGGCGGCCATGTCGCAGGTCAGGGTCGCGGCGGGTTTCATCTCGATGCTGCCGATAGCCGTGACCTTGACCGGATAGTCGATGCCGCACTGGCCCTCATGGATCGGTGCCAGATCGGTGTAGGCGACATCGAGGCGCTTCAGCTGCTGGCGGCAATCGGTTTCGCTGGCTGGAATCTGCTCCACCGGCGACATCGGCTCGTCCATGCGCGGATAGGCGGCCTGAGTCATGTAGGGATTGGACGGAACAAGCTTCTGCATGCCCTGATATTGCGGCACGGCCGCGGTCTGCGAGCCGACATCGACGGCAGGCTGCAGCGACAGCACGCTGCCGGTGTTGCAGGCGGAAACCGTGGCCAATGCAAGACCGGCGGCCATAAGCGCCGCAGGTTTCAATTGGTGCGCGGCGGCGAGGAAAACGGCGCGAAATTTGCCGGCCATTGGCGGAATCCTACTTCTGGATATCCGGCATTTTAACGATCAAGGGTAAAGGAAAACTCAGCGTCCGCGTTCATGCCTGCGGCGGAATTGCGGCGGCGATCCTGCGTCAACCGCGTTTACTGGCAGAACGTGCCGCCATGCCGCCGGGGCTCAAGGTCGAGATGGAAGTGCAGCGCGTGGTCGGCGTCGGCGCCTGGGCCGAGCACGGTCTTGAACGGGCCGCAGGCGGCCTTGCGCACGGCGTCGAGGAATTTGCCGTCTTTTTCCGGCGGCGCCGGCCCGACCTCGATCGTCCTGCCATCGGACAGCGTAAAGCTGGCAATGTCGAGCGCGTTGCCGAAAGCATGTTCCGACAGTTTGCGCGTGCCATTGCGCGGCCGGCAGACGAAGGCCGACGCCTGGCCGATCGATTTCAGGTCGGCGCCGAATTCGGCTTTAGCCGCCGGCTGGATGACGTCGGCGGCAAAACGCGCCGCCGCCTCGGCCATCGGGCAGTTGAGCTCGGTGCCCGGAGCAATCGCGATCGATTTGCCAAGCGACTTCAGCACGACGGGGTAGGGGATCGAGCAGCCGATTTCGGGGTTGCTTTCGGCCTTGTGCTCCTCGAATTCGACCCCGAGTGTCTTCAGGCGCTCGCGGCAGGCGACTTCCTCAGCCGGCATCTTGTCGGCGGGAAGATCGGCCGAGCGTGGATCGGGCAGCATCTTCTCCTCGTCACCTGCTTCCGCCGGCTTTGGCGTTGGCTGCGGGGCGACGGCCGGCGGTTGAGGTTCGGGCGTCGTGGTGGCGGGCTTTGGCGTCGGCGTCGGCGCCACGGCAGGCGGCTCCGGCTCGCTTTCGGTTTCGGCTGGTGGTTCCGGTGGTTTCGGGCTTTTCTGATGGGACTCTTCGTCGCTGGGTAGATCGGGGTCCTTGGGCGGGTTGGGCGCCGCGCCGCTCTTTGGATTTTCAGCGTTCTGGTCTTGGGACTTCGGGGTGTCCACTTTCTGAGTGTCCACCGGGCGTGGCTCGGGCACCGGAACATCGGCAGACGGCCGAGCATCCTGCGTTGCCGGCGGTGCCGGATTGGGCGCGAGATGCTGCCTGGTTCGCGCTCTCGACTGCCGCTTGCCGCGCGATTTCAGCGGCTGATCGGCCCGCTGTGTCAGCGGCTGCTCCACGCGCGGGCTCAGCGCCCTATGGTGTTTGTGACGATGTCTGGCGTCGGCCGGCATGACCAGCAGAGCCGTGACGGCCAAGGCCAATGCAATCCTGTACCCTCGAGAAAAGCTCAGCTTTGCCATCATCCACAAAACGGCGCCAGTCGGCCGAAGTTGCCTGGACAGGCGCTTAGACCCGATCACAATCGGTTACCTCCGCGTTACGCGCCGATCGCTTCCAGCCCCTCTTCCAGCCAGTCGGCGAGCAGCGGCATGCCGAGCAGGTATTTTGCCGTGCGCTTGTTGGCGCGCTCGCGTGCCGCGGTTACGGCGTCAGCCCATTCCGAGGCGTCGTAGTCGCCGCGGCCGACCCAGGCCAGCGCGATCAACTCGGCGGCCTCGTCGATGTTGAGGTCGTTGATCAGCTCGCGCAGCTCTTCCTCGGTGAGGTTTTCGGAGCTTTCCTCGGCAAGGCCGTCATGGTGATGGTTGTCATGGGTGTCACCGTCGAACTCGACCTCGTGTTCGGCGCCGTCGGCATAGTCCTCGTTGACGGCCGCGCTCAGCGCCTTGGCCTTGAGAATGAACAGCCGCACGGTATCGGGGCCGATCGTGAGATCCCAGTCCTTTTCGAGCCGTCGCTGCACGGGCCCTCTCCGTCAGTCGTTTGCCGGATGATACCGGATTTGCGGCATCCGTCACCTCATGTTCTCCAGGCGATCTTTTCCGGGATGAAACGCGGACCGCTCGGCGTTAGTGTTGCATTGTCACACCCTCAGGAGGTTTCCATGCATAAAAGAGTGCTGATCCAGGCGGCGAGCGCGCTTCTCGCCCTGCAGTTCCTTGCCGTTCCGGTTTTCGCCGCCGGCAGCGGCGGCGACACCAATACGACCACCCAATGCAAGAAGGGCATGGTCTGGGACAAGAAGAAGAACAAATGCGTCGCACCCCAGGAAGGCAAGCTGGACGACGACAGCATCTATTATGCCGGACATGACCTGGCGATGGCCGGCCGCTATGACGAGGCGATCGCCGTGCTCAGCCTCGCCGCCAACAAGCAGGATCCGCGCATCCTCAACTATCTCGGCTATTCGCACCGCCATTCCGGCCGCGTCACCGTCGGCCTCGGCTATTACGAGGAAGCGCTGCGCATCGATCCCGATTACACGCTGGTGCGCGAATATCTCGGCGAGGCGCATCTGCAGATCGGCGATCTGGCCGGCGCCCAGCAGCAGCTGATGGAAATCGAAAAGCGCACCGGCAAGGGTTCGCGCGAATACGGCATGCTGTCCGAGCAGATCGAGCATTTCATGAGGAGCTGATCGGGCTCTCATGATTTCTCAAAGCGGCTGCGAGCGATCGCGGCCGTTTTCGTTCGGCTCCGTCCCACGGCCGCCCTTGCTATAAAAGAAGGGATGATTTTTACAAAACCGATTTTTGGGCGTGAAAAGCCCGCAAAGATTGCTATATTCAGGGAAATTGCGGTGAAACGGTTCCGTTAGCCCGAGGCTGCCGGACCGTTTTCTTTTTGTACCCCAACGACAAGGCTTCCCCCGAATGCGGGGGCGGCGGCAGGAAAGGTCAGGCACTATGAACAAGGTCCCGATGACAGGCGAGGGGTTCGCGTCATTGAAGGAAGAACTGCGTTGGCGCCAGCAGGAAGAGCGGCCTCGCATCATCGAGGCGATCTCCGAGGCGCGCTCGCATGGCGACCTGTCCGAAAATGCCGAATATCACGCCGCCAAAGAGGCGCAGAGCCTCAATGAAGGCCGCGTCAACGAGCTTGAGGATTATATCGCGCGCGCCGAGGTGATCGACGTGACCAAGCTTAGCGGCGAAAAGGTCAAGTTCGGCGCCACCGTGGTGCTGGTCGACGAGGACACCGAGGAGAAGAAGACCTACCAGATCGTCGGCGACCAGGAAGCCGACGTGAAATCCGGCCGCATCTCGATCTCCTCCCCGATCGCGCGCGCGCTCATCGGCAAGGAAGTCGGTGACGCCATCGAGGTGAATGCGCCGGGCGGCGCCAGGGGTTACGAGATCGTCCAGGTGCAGTTCATCTGAGGGTCTCGGCTGGGCGCGGCTCCGCGCTGACAGGTGCTATTCGCGCGAGATTGGCGCCGCCCCTGCCGGCAGGCAGATGGGCAACGCCACCCTGCAATCGTTCATCGAAAATTCAGTCTTTCCCGGTAGTTGTCCGCCTAAGCTCTAAAAGTCGTTCCGCTTCCGCCATCACTTCCGAGGGCGTCACGCGCCTGCCACCAGGTGCCAGCAACGTCGATGCATACGGCCCGCGCGGTCCGGTCAAACCCGGCTCCGTCGCCAGGAACACGGCGACCGTCGGCAGGCCGAGGGCGCTGGCGAGATGGGTCAGCCCGGTATCGGCGCCGATGACCAGGGTCGAGCGGCCGAGGATGGCGGCAATGTCGGCCAGCGGCGACTTCGGCACCACGACCGTGGCTGGCACGGCCTTGGCGATCGCTTCGGCCACCGCCTTCTCCCGTTCGTTCGACCAGGTTGTGACCGGCGTCATGCCACGCTCGACCAGCAGGCGGGCGGTTCCGATCCAGCCCTCGACCGGCCATTTCTTGTCCTCGCGGCTGGTGCCGTGCAGCAGGAACGCGGTCCTGCCGTCGATGCCGGCGATCATGCCCGTCGGCGCCACGATGCCGGAGTCGAGCGTCAAAAGGTCCGGCCGATAACCGAGCGCCAGCCCGAACAGCCGCCGTGTCCGCTCGATGGCGTGCAGGTCGCGCGCCACCGCATAGGTGATATCATAGAACAGCGTCGCCGAGGCCTCGCGCACGCTCGACCGGTCGAAGCCGGCGATCGGCGCGCGCGCCTGGCGTGCCACCAGGGCCGACTTCAGCAGGCCTTGCGCATCGATGACGAGGTCGTAGCGGCAGGCGCGCAAGGTTCGGCGCAAGGCCGCCGCCTCGCGCCAGGTGTTCGTGTCGAAGAGGTTCTTTCGCCAGCGCCTTATCGCCACCGTGTGGATGGTGCCGATCGCCGGATGCAGCGTGAGGATACCGGCAAACGCCTCCTCCACGCACCAGTCGAAAGCGATATCGGGCCGTGCGCGGCAGGCATCCTGAAGTGCCGGAAAAGTGTGGATGACATCGCCCATCGACGAAGTCTTGACGATCAGCACCTTCATGCCGCGTCCGGTACTTCCAGCAGGCGGTCCGCTGCCGCGGCGACCTGCCCGACTTCCAATGTCCTCAGGCAGTTGAGATGACCGAGCGGACAGATTTTCCGGTGGCAGGGCGAGCAGGACAGGCCGAGCCAGACCAGTTCGCGACGCTCCGCCAGCGGCGGCGTGTTTTCAGGCGAGGTCGAGCCATAGACGGCGACGATGGATGTACCGACGGCGGCCGCGACATGCATCAGCCCGCTGTCGTTGGAGACCGCGAGCCTTGCCGCCGCGATCAGGTCGATGGCGTCCTCCAGCCGCGTCTGGCCGGCGAGGTCGACGACGCCGGGGGCAAGGGCTGCGATCTCCGCCGTCACATCGCGGTCGTTCTTCGAACCAAACAGCGCGACCCCTAGGCCCTTGGCCATGAATTCGCGGGCAAGGCCGGCATAGCTCTCGCTTGGCCAGCGCTTGGCCGGGCCGAACTCGGCCCCAGGCATCAGGGCTACGAATTTCCGCGGCGCCAGGCCGAAACGATCGAGCAGGGCGGCCTGGTTTTTCACGTCCACGGTCAGCCGGGGCGCGCGGAAGTTGCCGCCCTGGGCGAGGCCGAAATAGGCCTGCGCGGTACGCCGTTTCACGGCATCGGGCAGCGGCACGATGTCGGTCAAGAGGCCGTAGCGCATTTCGCGCAGATGGCCGAAACGGCGCGGAATGCGGGCAAAGAACGGGATCAGCGCCGACTTCCAACTGCCCGGCAGGACATAGGCCATGTCGTAGCGGCCGCGCAGCAGACGGCCGAAACGGCGGCGATGGCTGAATTCGAGTGCGCCAGGCTTCAGCGGAAAGTCGATCTGCTGTCGGATTTCGGGCATGCGCTTGACCAGAGGTGCCGCCCAGGCGGGCGCCAGCACATCGATCGCGGCATCGGGATGGAGTTCCTTCAGCGCCGAGAACAGGCACTGCGCCATCACCATATCGCCCACCCAGCGTGGGCCGATCACGAGGATCGTTGGGCTTTCAGCCATTCGACATAGTCTCTGACGCCGGTTTCTACAGTGCGGAATTGCCCGTTATAGCCGGCCGCGCGCAAGCGGGACATATCAGCCTGGGTAAAACTCTGGTAGCTGCCCTTGAGGTGGTCGGGGAAGGGGATGAACTCGATCTCGCCCTTGCCCAGCGTGTCGATGACCGTTTCGGCGATCGCACGGAACGGCTGCGCGCGGCCGGTGCCGCAGTTGAAGATGCCGCTGGCGCCGCGCTTCCACAGCCACAGATTGACGTCGGCGACATCGCCGACATGGATGAAGTCGCGGCTCTGTTCGCCCGGCCCGAAGCCATCGTAAGCGCCGAACAGCTTTGGATTCTCGCCACGCTCGACCTGGTTGAACAGATGGAAGGCGACCGAGGCCATGGCCCCCTTATGCGCCTCGCGCGGGCCATAGACATTGAAGTAGCGCAAGCCGGCGACCTGCGAATGATCGCTGTCGAACACCGTGCGCCTGACATAATCGTCGAAGAGTTTCTTGGAATAGGCATAGACGTTGAGCGGCCGCTCCAGCGCCGGCTCCTCGCGAAATTCGGCGCCGCCGCCATAGACCGAAGCGGAGGAGGCGTAGAGGAAGGGCACGCGCAGCGCCTGGCAGGCATGCAGCAGCCGTTTCGAATAGGCGTAATTCACCTCCATCATGAACTTGCCGTTCCACTCGGTGGTGGTCGAGCAGGCCCCCTGATGGAAGACGGCCTCGACACGGCCAAGCGAGCCGGCCTCCATGCGCGACAGGAAATCATCCCTGTCGAGATAGTCGGCTATCGTCAAATCGGCCAGGTTGGCGATCTTGTGGCCGTCGGTGAGATCGTCGACGACCAGGATGTCGTCATGGCCTTCCGCATTGAGCGCGGCGACGATGTTGGAGCCGATCATGCCGGCGCCGCCCGTGACGATGATCATGAAGGCCTCTGGTTGCGTGCGATTCCGGTCCTTATAAGGGAGGCTGGCCGGGCTGTCGACAAAGCAGGCCGTCGCTCGGGGCTCGCCCGCTCAGGCTTGTCTGTTTTGTCTATTATGGGCAAACGGAGTTTCCAATGAAACACTATCCATCCACTGATCTGAAACAGAATCTCGGCGATGTGCTCGCGGCTGCCAGCCAGCGGCCGGTCGCCATCACTCGCCACAACAGGCCGAGATACGTCCTGATGAGCATCGAGGCCTACGAAGCGCGCTTCGGCAACGATAGCCGTCGCGTCTACGCGGCCGAGGATGCACCGCTGCAACATGTCGAGATGCTGGAGGAGTACGCCGCGGAATTGGACCGTGATTAAACCCGTGGCCGCGGGCGATATCCATATCTATGGCATCGCCAACATGGAGACGGCGAGGCTGAAGCCCGCAAGGCGAGGCCTGTCGCCTTCGTCGCCGCTCTTCCCGGAAAAGCCGGAGGCACGAACCTTTTCATCCTTGCAATCACCTCCACCCAGCAAGGCCGTGATCGCGTCGCAGTTGGCGTTCCGGAAATTGAACGCCGCCGCGCCGGCCTTGACCCAATCCCGCTTTGGGTCATAGTCGACGAGTACAACCACGATGTTCTGGAATCGTCGGCTTATTTCGAACCGGGTGCGCGTATCGGCGCATTCAGTCCGTCATTCCACAAAAAAGTCATGTCGGCTTTCATGGCAACTGTTCGCGCGGGCCAATCCAAAGCCATCCCACGGGCTGACTGAAGGCCTGCAATCGGGCAGGGCAGGATCATGAGGGACAAGAAATGCCGCCGGCCGAACTGCTGATCGCGTTTTTCGCCACCACGGCGATCTTCGCCTACATTCCGGGCCCCGCCATGCTCTACGCCGCCGCGCAGACCATGGCGCGGGGGCGCTGGTCGGGGCTGACGGCCGCACTCGGCATTCATCTGGGCGGCTATGTCCATGTCCTTGCCGCCGCCGCTGGCCTGTCGGTGCTGTTCCACGCCGTGCCGCCGCTCTACATGGCCGTCAAGCTGGGGGGCGCGCTGTACCTGATCTGGTTGGGTATCTCGCTGTTTCGCAAGCGCGTGGAGGGCGACGTGGCGCTGCCGGCGATCGAGCGGAAGTCGGCGCGGCGTGCGTTCTTCGAGAGCATCACCGTCGAGGTGCTCAATCCCAAGACCGCGATCTTCTTCATGGCATTCCTGCCGCAGTTCATCGATGCCTCGGCGGGGTTGCCGGTCTGGCTGCAATTCGTGGTGCTGGGCACCATCGTCAACCTGATGTTCTCGTCGGCCGATGTCGTGTGCGTGTTCCTGGCCGGCCTCGTGATCGGCCGGCTGCGGCGTTCGAGCCGTGCGCAGCGGCTGATGCAGAAGGCCGGCGGCGCGGTGCTGGTCGGGCTGGGCGTCCACGTCGCCTTGCAGAAGGCCTGACCCGTCCGGGTTTGCCTTTCCGCCCCGGCGTTGCGCTGTGCCCAATTGCGGTATATCGGCAGGCATGACCCGGCCGGCCTCGCAAATCTGGTGTTTCGACCTATTTGAGATCGGCGTTTCCCGCGCGTGGCAGATGACATGATCAAGCACAATCCGCCTTCTCCCGAACCCCTGCACCGCGCCATTGCGCGTTTCGGCGACGTCGCCGTGCTGGTGGTCGGCGATATCATCCTCGATCGCTTCGTCAATGGCGTCATCGAGCGGATCTCGCCGGAAGCGCCGATCCCGGTGTTGCATGGGCGTGGCGAAAGCTCGGCGATGGGCGGCGCCGGCAACGTCGTGGCCAACATCGTCTCGCTTGGCGCGCGCGCCATTCCGGTCTCGGTGATCGGCACCGATCCCGCCGGTGACAGTCTGGTGCGGATGCTGGGCGAGCTTGGCGCCGAGACAGTGGGCCTTTCACAGCAGCGCGGCCGCATGACCTCGTCGAAGAGCCGCTTCAGCGCGCTCAACCAGCAGGTGCTGCGTTTCGACGAGGAAGAGATCAAGCCGCTCGGCGAGGCGGAACGGGCGGAGCTGATCCGCCGCTTCCGGAACGCGTTGCAACAGGCCGACATCGTCATCCTGTCCGACTACGGCAAGGGCATATTGCTGGACGGCGTCGCCGCCGAATTGATCGCCATCTGCCGCGAGGCGGGCAAGCCGGTGCTGGTCGACCCGAAGGGCCGCGACTACGCGCGCTACGCCGGTGCGACCGCCGTCACCCCCAACCGCAAGGAGCTTGGCGAGGCCGTCGGCCATGCGGTGTTCGCCGATGACGAGATCGTTGCGGCGGCGCGGGAACTGATTGCGGCGCACGGCTTCGACTTCGTCGTCGCCACGCGCAGCGAGAAAGGCATGAGCGTGGTCGGTCCCGACGAGGCGAGCCACATCGCCACCCAGGCGCGCGAGGTGTTCGATGTCTCGGGCGCCGGCGATACGGTGATCGCGAGCTTCGCGCTGGCGCTTGCCGCCGGTGCCGATCCTGTCGCCGCTGCCTCCATTGCCAACGCCGCCGGCGGCGTCGTGGTCGGAAAACGCGGCACCGCGCGGCTGAGCGTCGAGGAACTCACCGGCGCGCTGTTCCGCTCGCATGGTCCGACCGCCCACAAGGACGCCATCCTGGACGCCGCCTCGGCCGCGCGCATGGTGGCGGGATGGAAGGCGGAGGGCCTGAGTGTCGGCTTCACCAATGGCTGTTTCGATATCCTGCATGCCGGCCATGTCAGCCTGCTGCACGCGGCGCGCAGCCAGTGCGACCGGCTGGTGCTCGGGCTCAACAGCGATGCCTCGGTGCGCCGGCTGAAAGGACCGGGCCGACCGGTCAACGACCAGCATGACCGCGCCTGCGTGCTCGCCGCGCTCGCTTCGGTCGACGCCGTCATTGTCTTCGATGAGGATACGCCGCTGGCTCTGATCGAGGCGCTTCTGCCCGACATACTGGTCAAGGGCGCGGACTACACGATCGACACCGTGGTCGGCGCCGATGTGGTGCAAAAGGCGGGCGGGCGCGTCGTTCTGGTCGATCTCGTCGCCGGCAAGAGCACCACTGGCACCATCGGCAAACTGCGCGCCGGCAGCGCCACCAACTGAGGGAATTCATGTCCGAATTGAACGACTATCTGGTCCGCTCGGCGGCCGCCATCACTGCCACGGTCGAGCGAGATCTGACCGGAGAGATGGACCGTGCGGTGAATGCCGTCGTGGCGGCGCTTTCCCAGGGAAAGGCCCTGCTGGTCTGCGGCAATGGCGGCTCGGCCAGCGACGCCATCCATATCGCCACCGAACTGGTCGGCCGCTTCTTGAAGGAGCGCAAGGCCTACAATGTGATCGCGCTGCCGGCCAATGCCGGGATGCTGACCGCCTGGGGCAATGATTACGGCTTCGACACAGTGTTTTCGCGCCAGGTCGAAGCGCATGGCGCCGCGGGCGGCGTGCTTTTGGCGATCTCGACCAGCGGCAATTCACCGAGCATTCTCGCCGCGGCCGAACAGGCGCGCATGATGGACATGACGGTGGTCAGCCTGACCGGTGATACCGGCGGCAAGCTCAAGCCGCTCACCGACATCCTGCTCAACGTCCCCTCGACCTCGACGCCGATCATCCAGCAGGGGCATCTGTGCCTCTATCACTATCTGTGCGAGGTGGTCGAAGCGCGCCTGTCGAATGGCTGACAGGACCGGGAAGCCGCACCCGCTGACCGAACCGGGCCTGTGGGTGGAGCAGGTCGGCGGGCGGGTTTTTCCCGCGCGCTCGCCGGCGCTGTTCCTGGACCGTGACGGCACCATCAATGTCGACACCGACTATCCCAGCGATCCGGCCGAGATAGAACTGAGACCGCGGATGCTGCCGGCGATCGCCGCCGCCAACCGGATCGGCATTCCGGTGGTCGTGGTCACCAATCAGTCCGGCATCGCGCGCGGCTATTTCGACTGGGGCGTCTTTGCCGCGGTAAACGACCGCGTGCTCCATTTGCTGGACAGGCAGGGCGCGTTCGTCGACATGGTGCTGGCCTGCGCCTATCACGAGGCCGGCGTCGGGCCGCTCGCCATTGCCGACCACCCGATGCGCAAGCCCAATCCGGGCATGCTGATGGAAGCGGGCAGGCGCCTTGATCTTGACCTCCAGCGCTCCCTGATGGTCGGCGACAAGCTGGCCGACATGCAGGCAGCCCAACGCGCAGGGCTGGCACAGGGCTGGCTGGTCGACGGTGAGGCGGCGCTTCAGCCTGGCTTCGCCATCAGGCGCTTGCATGACGACCACGATCTCGGCGGCCTGCTCGCCGCCATCGACGCGCTCGGATCGTAGGGCCTACGCCTGGTCGTTTTGCTGCGAGGCTTCGTAGAGCTTGGCTTCGGTGGCGAAGGAATAAATCATCACCGACATCGAATAGACGAAACCGTGCCGGCCGCACAGAAAGTAGCGCTTGGCCAGGTAGAATTTCAGGAAGTTGCCGAACGGCGACAGCACCAGCCGCATCAGGCCGGGCTTCTTGCCCCTCTCGACCTGCGTCACCGCCTTGAGGCTGGAATAGGTGTTGGCTCGGGCAAGATCCTCCTCGACCGATATTTCACGGCGATGCAGCAAGAGACCCTCTTCGATCGTGTCGGTCTCGCCCGGCACGTGAACGGATTCATGCACCCGCGCCGTTAGATCCATGCTGGCGCCTTCCCTGCGGAAAAGCCTGAGCAGCCTGTTGTGCAGCACCCAGCGATGGGCATAGCCGTAGCCCTTCAGCCAGTCGCGGCGGCGCATGTACCATCCGCTGGCCTTGCCTCCGGCCGCCTCGGTGATGGCCACGATCGACTGCCGCAAGCGATCGTCGACGCGCTCGTCCGGGTCGATCGAAAGGCACCAGGGCTGGTTGGCGTGGTCGAGCGCGAATTGCCGCTGGCGGGAGAAGCCCGGCCAGTCATTGTGCAGCAGCGTTATCGGATAGCCCTTGGCGATATAGCTTTCAACACATTCGACGGTGCCGTCCGTCGAGCCGGAATCGACGATGATGATCTCGGCACAGAAATCGATGCTTTCCAGGCACGGGCCGATCATGTCGGCCTCGTTCACGCAGATGATCAGCGCCGAGACCGGGCTTGCAAAACGGGTCATGGTCCCCTTCCCATGGCGGATTCTTTCCGGAATATACGCTGCTGCTGGCGCCATCTGTTCTCAAGCAATTCCGGGCGGAGAACCGTTACACATTTTTTGCTGGAATTGCTCGGGAACCAATCAAGCGTCGGTTGAGCGGCGAATCCGACAGAGCCGTCCAGCCTTGTACATCAGCGTCTTTCGAATACCAACGCGGCACCGATGTGGCGAATGTCGGGAATTTGGCCATCGCGCAGGCGTTCGCCTGGCTCAGGATCGCTCGAACGACACCAGGCCCTCATCCTTGACGCGGCGGATGGTGAGCGCGGTGCGCACCGTGTCGACGTTCGGCGTCGAGGTCAGTTCCTCGATGACGAAGGTCTGGAAGGCGCCGAGGTCGCTCGCCACGCAATGCAGCAGAAAGTCGGATTCGCCCGACACCATCCAGGCATCGCGCACGACCGGCCAGCCGCGCGTACGCTCGGCGAAGATGCGCAGTTCGGCATCGGCCTGGTGATGCAGCCCGACCAGGCAGAAGGCAACGACATCGAGGCCCAGCGCCGGGGCGTTGAGCAGCGCGCGGTAGCCGCGAATGATGCCGGCTTCTTCCAGCCGCTTGACCCGGCGCAGGCAGGGCGGTGCCGAAATGCCGACGCGGTTCGAGAGCTCGACATTGGTCATGCGCCCGTCCGACTGAAGCTCGCGCAGGATCTTCCAGTCGATGGCGTCAAGATCGGCCTTGAGGGGCATCAGGGTTCTCGATGATCAGTGTGGCGCAAGAATCTTTCGCTATTTTGTAATTAAACGACTTTTGCGTCGAAGCCAGCCCTCGTCGACGCGATTGTGGACAGGTAACGAAAGCGGCCATCGCGCGAATATCCATATGGGTCGAAGCTTTCCGGGGACGACGGTCCGTTCGTCTTGCTGGCGTGGTTGGCAGCCCTTACATTAAGCGCGATATTCTACGTCTTTTTCCAAGGCACACTCGCTGTCCGCCCCCGCAGAGGCTCCAAATGACCACCAAGCACGCGCCCGTTCTCATCATCGGTTCCGGTCCGGCCGGCTATACGGCGGCGGTCTATGCCGCGCGCGCCATGCTGAAGCCGATGCTGGTCGCCGGTCTGCAGCAGGGCGGCCAATTGATGATCACCACGGATGTCGAGAACTACCCCGGCTTCGCCGATCCGATCCAGGGGCCGTGGCTGATGGAGCAGATGCTCAAGCAGGCCGAGCATGTCGGCACCGACATCGTCAACGACATCATCACCGAGGTTGACCTCAACGTGCGGCCGTTCCGCGCCAAGGGCGATTCCGGCACGACCTACACGGCCGATGCGCTGATCATCGCCACCGGCGCGCAAGCCAAGTGGCTGGGCATCCCGACCGAACAGGACTTCATGGGCTTCGGCGTTTCCGCCTGCGCCACCTGCGACGGCTTCTTCTATCGCGGCAAGGATGTCGCGGTAGTCGGCGGCGGCAATTCGGCGGTGGAGGAGGCGCTCTATCTGTCCAACCTCGCCAAGAGCGTCACCGTCATCCACAGGCGCTCGGATTTCCGTGCCGAACGCATCCTGCGCGAACGGTTGCTGAAAAAGGACAATGTCCGCGTCATCTGGGACACGATCGTCGACGAGATCACCGGCCGCCCCGGCAAGGCACCGCTGCCGCCTTCGGTCGAAGGGCTGAAGCTCAGGCATGCCGTGACCGGCGCCGAGAGCCACCTCAAGATCGACGGCGTCTTCGTGGCCATCGGCCATGCGCCCGCGGTCGAGCTGTTCGCCGGCAAGCTGAAGCAGAAGCCGAACGGCTATCTGTGGACAGCGCCGGATTCGACGCGCACTGACGTGCCCGGCGTGTTCGCCGCCGGCGACGTGACCGACGATATCTATCGGCAGGCCGTGACAGCCGCGGGGCTGGGCTGCATGGCCGCGCTCGAAGCGGAAAAGTATCTGGCCGGCATCGAGGTACATCGCGAAGCAGCGGAATAGGGGCCGCCGCGGACTGTAAAAAAACGGCTTGGAAACGCCGTGTAAAAGCCTGATTTTTCATTCAGACGCCAACCGGAACGAGGGGAAAATCATGGCGTTGGACTGGGACAAGCTACGCGTGTTTCACGCTGCGGCGGAAGCGGGGTCGTTCACGCATGCGGCCGAGACGCTGCATCTGTCGCAATCGGCAATCTCGAGGCAGGTGAGCGCGCTCGAACATGATGTCGGCGTGCCGCTGTTCAACCGCCATGCGCGTGGCCTGGTGCTGACCGAACAGGGCGAGATGCTGTTCCGCACGGCGCATGACGTGCTGATGAAGCTCGAGACCATCAAGTCGCGGCTGACGGAGACCAAGGACCGGCCGTCCGGCGTGCTCAGGGTAACGACGACCGTTGGCCTCGGCGCCGGCTGGCTGACCGAGCGGGTGCAGGAGTTCATCGAACTCTATCCCGAAGTCAGCCTGCAGCTGATCCTCGCCAACGAGGAACTGGACCTCACCATGCGTCAGGCCGATTGCGCCATCCGTTTGCGCCAGCCGCAACAGCCGGACCTGATCCAGCGCCGCCTGTTCACCGTGCATTTCCACCTTTACGCAGCCCCCTCCTATGTCGCCAAGCACGGCAAGCCGGGCTCGGTCGCGGAGCTCAGAACCCATCGCATCGTCACCTTCGGCCTGCCCGTGCCGTCGCATCTGTCGGAGTTGAACTGGCTGGAGACGGTCGGCGATTTCGAGAGCGGCCAGCGCGTGCCGTCGCTGCAGATCAACGACATCCTGTCGATCAAGCGCGCCGTGCAGGGCGGCGCCGGCATCGCCATGCTGCCGGACTATGTGATCAGCAAGGATTCCGGTCTGGTGCAATTGCTGCCGGAAACCGAGGTGCCGTCCTTCGACACCTATTTCGCCTACCCCGACGCGATGAAGAACCAAGCCAAGCTGCATGTGTTTCGCGACTTCATCATCGCCAAGGCCAGAAGCTGGTCGTTCTGATCCAAGGTCAGCTCTGCGAGCCTATCCCTTCCAAGGCGTAATCCGCGGCAGCCAGCCCGGTACGTTGCGGCGGTAGGCCTCGTATTCGGCGCCATAGCGGCCGGCGAGCGTCGGCTCCTCGTAGAGCTTGACGAAGGTGACCATGGCAGCCGCCGCGATTGCCGCGTAGGCAGCGATCGACCAGCTCGAGAACAGCAGCGCCTGGCCCAGAATGATCGACAGCACGGCGACATACATGGGATTGCGGACATGGCGGTAGATGCCGCCGATCACCAGCCTTTCGGTCGGTGCGACGGGGGCGGGCGTGCCCAGCCCCTCCAGCGCGAAGCGGGCGAAGGCATGCAGCAGCACCGCGGCCGCGGCAATGACGAGCATGCCGCCGGTGAGCGCAAACAAGGGCAGGGGCGACCATGGCAGGCCCCAGCGATCGCTAAGCAGCCAGGGAACCAGCCCGGCGACAACGCCGGGAGCCGCGATCAGGAAAATGCCGCTGCCGGCGATCGCCGAAAACCTGCGCAATGGTCGATCCTCGCTTGACTGCCTTGGAAATGAACCGCCGCTGCCTCATTCCACATCATCAGTGTTTTTCGGCATTCGGGAGCAAAATCGGTCGGGATCGGCGTTTTCGAGACGACAATGACCCGAAATCGCGCCTCATTTTCACGATTCTGCTGGTCCTATTGGCTTTCGGAATGGGTTGGACCACAGCCTGTGCCTTTTTGCATGTGTGTGTTGCAAAATAGATGCTTGTTTCTTGGGCATGAAGAGCACATATATAGATCATCTCCTGGACGCGTTCTCCTCCCATTAGCGTCCTCGAGTGTTCCCCTCTGGAGGTTAGCCTTAACAGGCACTTCCAATCAAACTCAGCCGGATCTTCATTGATCCGGCTTTTTTGTTGCCTGCATGCCACTGGGATGGCTGAAAAATTCACCAGAATTGCCGCGTAACAGTGTCATGTAACCTCTGGTAACATGACAAGGACACCCTCCATCTGCTAAGTGGATGATAGGACGCGGTGTGGTTCGGACGGGAGATGGGGGCATCACTCGTACGGCCCGGGCTCAGGCGGCTACCGCGTCCGAACTTTTTCCGCCGAAGCGCGGCGACCTCGACATGCGGCGGACCTGCCGTTTTTCCTCCCGAGAAGACGGTCCGCAAACAAAACGACGTCCGGCCCCCCGGGCGTCGTTTTTGGTTTTTGCCCCCTCGATCGTTCGAGGGGGCTTCACATGAATCGAAATCTGGCACCGGGCGAAATCAGGCAGCCTTGCCGTTGGCGTTCATCGCTTCGTCGGCGAGACGGCCAGTCAACTCGGCCATATGGTCGAAAGCGGCGCGGTAGCTGGCAACGCCTGAGGTGGCCGAGCGCAACTCGATAATCAGATCGCCGATCTCGGCCTGCGGCATGGTCGCCTCGACGACATCCCATCCCGGCCAGTCGGGCCGCGCGTCATAGCCGAGGATCTGGCCGCGCCGCTGCGGGATCAGCGCGATGATCTTCGACGTCGCGTCCGACGGCGTGACGATCTCTACCTTCATCACCGGTTCCAGAAGCACTGGCGAGCAGGCGGCCATGCCTTCCTTCATGGCGAGCTTGGCCGCCATCTGGAAGGCCATGTCGGAGGAATCTACCGCATGGTACGAGCCGTCCGACAGGTTGACCGCGACATCGACCACGGGAAAGCCGAGCGGGCCGGATTTCAGGTAGTCACGTATGCCTGTCTCGACCGACTGGATGTAGGTCTTGGGCACGACGCCGCCGGTGATGGTGTCGGTGAACTGGAAGCCGGAGCCGCGCGGCAGCGGCTTGATCTCGATGACCACATCGCCGAACTGGCCGTGGCCGCCCGACTGTTTCTTGTGGCGGCCGCGCTGCTGCACCGGCTTTCGGATCGTCTCGCGATAGGGCACCGCCGGCGCATGGCCTTCCACCGGTATCTGGTTCTTGCCCTCCAGCCGCTCGCGCACGACGCGCAGATGCATCTCGCCATGCCCTGACAGCACTGTCTCGGCCGAATCCTGGTTGTGGCGCAGGCTGAGCGAGGGATCCTCCTCGGCCAGGCGCTGGATGGCGGCCGACATCTTGACCTCGTCCTTGCGCTCCCTGGGGCGCAGCGCGAAGGCGAAGACCGGCTGCGGCGGCTCGACATCGAAGAGCTGTCTGGCTCCGCCCTTGGCCGAGGTGAGGGTCTGGCCGGTCTTGACCGCGTCCAGTTTGCCGAGCGCCACGGTGTCGCCGGTCCTGGCGGCGGTCAGCTTGACCTGATCCTTGCCCAGCATCCTGTAGATTCCGGAAACCTTGGCGGTGTCGCCGCCGGGCAGCCACAGTTCCGAGCCGTCGGCGACCTGGCCGGACAGGATGCGCGACACCGACAGCTTGCCGCCATGCGGCGTGTGGATGGTCTTCATCACCTGGACCACCGTCGCAGTGCCGTCCGGAGCGCCGAGCCGCTTGCGGGTCGCCTCGATGTCGGGCGCATCGTGGCGGATCGTCTTCAAGAGGCGCAGCACGCCATTGCCTTTCTCGGCGGTGCCGATCAGCACCGGCGTCACCGCGCCTTCGCGCAGATCGGCGGCGAGATCGTCGAAGATCGCGTCCTTCGGCGGCTCTATTTCTTCCAGCAGCTGCTCCATCAAATCATCGTCGTGATCGGCCAGCGTCTCCAGCATCGAGAAGCGCGCCTCCAGTTCGCGCGCCTTGTCGTCGCCCGGTATCTCGGCCACCTCGCTCTCGGCATATTCGCGGTAGATGTAGGCGCGCTCCAGCGCCAGATCGATCGATCCGATGACGACGCCGTCCTTGCGCAGCGGGATCTGGCGCAGAAGCAGCGGCGCCGCGCTTGTCGGCTGCAGCATCTTCAGCGTATCGCGCACGCCCGCGATCGCCTTGTCGACCTTGTTGAGAAACAGGATGCGCGGCACGCCGAGATCGTCGAGCTTGCGCATGATGAGCTGCAAGGCGGGGATTTTCTTTTCGTCGGCCTCGGCCACGACCACAGCGATGTCGCAGGCGGCCAGCACCGGTTCGGCCTCGAAGGAGAATTCGATCGATCCGGGGCAGTCGATGAAGGTGAACTGCTCGCCCATGAACTCGGTGGTGGCGATCGACGCCTCGACGCTCATGGCGTGGGCGCGGGCCTCGGGCGAATGATCTGAAACGGTATTGCCTGAGGAAACCGGGTTCTGGCGGGGAATGGCGCCGGTACGGGCCAATATGGCTTCGAGAAGTGTCGTCTTACCGCTTGCGAAGGGACCGACTATGGCAATGCATTTCGGTCCCGTGCGTCGTCCTCCGGCGCGAGTACCCATGACTGACCTCCACTCAGGCGTTTCCTGGGGACCGACTGGCATTCATGGTTCAGGCCAGGGTCAATCGGTCCTGAGCGGCGGCCGGCCTGTTCGACCGTCGCGGGCGGCCTGTTTCGACCTGCCCGCGATTATCGTCCCACTTGTTTGCCGGCAGGGCAAGAAAAATAGGAAGCAGGCACGGCCGGTCGTCTCATGCGCTGAGCGCGAGCGGTTCGACCGAGCGCCCGTCAAGCAGCGCGAGCTTGCCGCGAGGCGCCGGCCTGCCAAAAAAATAACCTTGGAAACGATTGCACCCGGCCGCCTTGGCGAGAGCGAATTCCTCCGCCGTCTCCACGCCTTCCGCCACGATGGTGACCTCCTGGATGCGCGCGATCTGCGCCAGCGCCGAGACGAATATCTGTGCTACCTGATCGTGAGCGAGGGCGCGGATGTAGGAGCGATCGATCTTGATGATATCGACGGGCAAGGTCTTCAGATAGTTGAAGCCGCAATGGCCGGTGCCGAAATCGTCGAGGGCGATGTGAAAGCCGAGGCCACGCAATGCTTCGAGGCGCCGCAGGATCTCGGGCGTGGCGGCGGTCGCCACCGTCTCGGTGATCTCGATGATGAACTGTGATGCCGACCGGCCAGTGTCCTTCAGCACGCGGTCGCACATGGTCACGATCTCGTCACGCTTGAGCTGCTCGCCGGAGACGTTGATGGAAATGCGGCGGCCGGCGAACTGGCCGATGTCGGCACAAGCCCGCTTGAACACCCATTCGCCGAGCATGTCGATCAACGTCGATCGCTCGGCGATCGCAATGAACTCGGCCGGCGCGATCAGCCCGCGAACCGGGTGGCGCCAGCGGATCAGCCCCTCGAACGCCTCGGTGGAACCGTCCGGGCCGACGATCGGCTGATAATGCAGTTCGAGTTCGCCCAGATAGACCGCGGCGCGCAATTCCCGTTCGACCAGCCGCCGGTAGCGCTTGTCGGACAGCATCTCCTCGTCGAAGACGGTGACGCGGCCACGGCCCGCCGCCTTGCTTTCATAAAGCGCCAGATCGGCAACCAGCATCAATTCCGTCGTGTTCGAGGCATGGGCCGGCGCCAGGGCGACGCCGATCGAAATGGAGAGCGGAATGGTCTTGCCTTCATGCGATTTGCCGGCGCGCATGGCATCCAGCAATCGTCTGACATCCTTGTTGATGGCCGTCAGGTCGCCATGCGGAATGATGACACCGAATTCGTCGCCGCCGAGGCGTCCTACCATGGCGCCGGCAAAGATGCGCTCCGCGGTCTTGACCAGATGCGCCAAGGTGAGGTCGCCGAACTGGTGTCCGAACGTGTCGTTCAACTGCTTGAAATGGTCGAGGTCGATCAAGAGCAAGGCTGCCTCGCGCCTGTCGCGCCTGGTGCCCAGGCTTTCGCGCAGCGCTTCGAGGAAATAGCGTCTCGTCGTGGCGCCGGTCATCGCATCCCTGGTGAGGAAATGATGTTTCTCGGCTTCCGCAGCGGCGGCCGACTGGAGACGATGGACGACGCTGCTGCGCATGTACATCAATGCCAGCAAGGCCAGGCTCGTGGCCAGGATCGAGATGGCGAAGGCACCGCCGGCTGACAGGTCTTGCGAGACGTCGAAAGCGCCAAGCACCGCCGCGCCGGTGCTGATCACGAGCAGCGACTGGATACCGCGATAGATCCGGCCGCTATGGTCCTTGATCGTCGCCAGTATGCTCATCCGCCAGCCCCCGCAATGCAGGCCAACGGCTAGTGCGCAGCCGTTAAGAAGACATTGAATTCGCCGGCATTTCGCTTGGCGGTCCCGTGCCGGCAAGTGTCATGGTTAAGAAATCAGGCCTTCGTCCAAGCGAGGTGACAAGGGCGGTTGCATCAGAGCCGATCCAGACCGAGAATGCGGCTCACTTCGCGGGCCGGCATCTCACCGGCAACCACCAGTTCCAGGGAACAGACGATGAAGATCATTGCTTGCGGCAGCGTGCCGACCGTTATAGCGCCGGAAAAATACTTCACCGGCCGGGTTCTGCAGACGCCAATCATCGAGAAGGAGCCGCCAGCGCGGCTCAGGGCCACGCTGGTCAGTTTCGAGCCCGGCGCGCGCACCCACTGGCACACGCATCCGCTTGGCCAGACGCTTTATGTCACCGCAGGCGCCGGCTTGGTCCAGACATGGGACGGGCCGATCCAGGAAATCAGGGCCGGTGACGTCATCTCCTTCGCGCCTGGCGAGAAGCATTGGCATGGCGCGGCGCCGAAATCGGCAATGACGCACATCGCCATGCAGGAGGCGCTCGACGGCGTCCATGCCGACTGGCTGGAAGAAGTGACCGCGGCGCAATATGGCGGCTGATTGCTGTATCCACAAAACCCGGCGGTAACGCCTGACAGCGGTGACGCCGGGTTTGTTTCGGATCTACCAGATCAGGTCAGCGATGCCGTGAAGCGCTGGATGCGCGTGCAGGCTTCCTCCAGCAGCGTCTCCGAGGTGGCGTAGGAGATGCGGAAGTTGGGACCAAGGCCGAAGGCCGAGCCGAACACCACCGCGACGCCCTCGGCCTCGAGCAGTTCCGAGCAGAAGGCCTCGTCGGTGTCGATCACCTTGCCGGCCCTGGTTTTCTTCCCGATCAGCTGGGCGCAGGACGGATAGACATAGAAGGCGCCTTCCGGCGACGGGCAGGTGATGCCGCGCGCCTGGTTGAGCATCGAGACGACGAGGTCCCGCCTGCCTTGAAAGATCGCCTTGTTCTTGGCGATGAAATCCTGCGGGCCATTCAACGCCTCGACCGAAGCCCATTGCGCGATGGTGCAGGCGCCGGAGGTCTGCTGGCCCTGAATCATGTCCATCGCCTTGATCAACTGGACGGGACCGGCGGCGTAGCCGATGCGCCAGCCGGTCATGGCATAGGCTTTCGAGACGCCGTTCATGGTCAGCGTGCGCTCGTAGAGCTTGGGCTCGACCTCGGCGATGGTCTTGAAGACGAAGTCGCCATAGGTCAGGTGTTCGTACATGTCGTCGGTCAGCGTCCAGACCTGCGGGTGCTTCAACAGCACGTCGGCGAGCGCCCGCAGTTCGGCCTCGCTATAGGCCGCGCCCGACGGGTTCGACGGCGAGTTCATCAGCAGCCATTTGGTCTTCGGCGTGATTGCCTTTTCCAGCACCGCCGGCGTCAGCTTGAAGCCATTGTCGATCGAGGTGTCGGCAAACACCGACGTGCCGCCGCAGATCGCCACCATTTCGGGATAGCTGACCCAGTAGGGGCGGGGGATGATGACCTCGTCGCCGGGGTTCAGCGTCGCCATGAAGGCGTTGAACAGGATCTGCTTGCCGCCGGTGCCGACGATGGTCTGCTCGGGCTTGTAGTCGAGATTGTTCTCGCGCTTGAATTTTTTCGCGATCGCCTCGCGCAGCGGCACGATGCCCGAAACCGGCGGGTATTTGGTCTCGCCACGGCGAATGGCCTCGATCGCCGCATTCTTGATGTTGTCGGGCGTGTCGAAATCGGGCTCGCCGGCGCCAAGGCCAATGATGTCCCGGCCGGCATTTTTCAGCTCGCGCGCTTTCTGCGTCACCGCGATGGTGGCGGAAGGCTTAACGCGGGAAAGGGTGTCGGCAAGAAAGGCCATGACCTTTTGTCTCTCCAAAGGATCGGCGCGGCCAGAAGCGGCCGCGGCGCTTCTCATGTCGCAACATTCCCGTCAGCGCAAGCCTTGTCGGCTGGGCCAGGTGGGGCAGCGCGGTCAATGAGGCGTGATCGGCAAAAGAAAGTTCATTAACGGGCGGTAGAGGCTTGCATGGCAGGATCGCGGTTCAATTCCGCCAGGTCGCGGAGCGAGGAACCTTTGTCGCGCAGCATCGGACTTGCCCATATCACCCGTCATGATGACGGCACCTCGAGTGGTGTCTGGGGCATTTATACGCTGCAAAGCGCTTTTCAGCCGATCTTTGCCTTCAACGAGGGCAAGCTTTCGGTTGCCGCCTTCGAAGGGCTGATCCGTCCGTTTCGCGACGGCGAGCCGCAATCGCCGATGAGCTTTTTTTCGACCTGTCCGGCGGCCGACCGTCTGCATGTCGAGGCGCTGACCAGGACGCTGCATCTGCTCAATGCCGGCGCCTGCCTGCCGCAAGAGGCGTCGATCTTCATCAATTTCGACCCGTCGGTGTTCACCGAGCGCGCTGTCGCCGACAATGCCTTGCGTGACATGCGGCTGGTGCTGCAGGAAGCCGGCATCGATCCGGGCCGCGTCGTTTGCGAGGTGACGGAGCAGAGATCGGCATCGCAGGAAACCCTGCACGGCTTCGTCGCCGCGCTCAGGGCCAACGGCTTCCGGATTGCCGTCGACGACTATGGCGCCGACGATTCCGACATCACCCGCGTCAAGGAATTGCGCCCCGACATTGTCAAGTTCGATGCGCACTGGATCACGCAACTGATGGAATCGGGCGCCGGTTTCGCGCTGCTGACATCCATGGTGAGGAGCTTCGAGGACCAGGGCATCCGCACGGTGTTCGAAGGCATCGAGGAAGGCTGGCAACTGGAGCTGGCGGAACGATCGGGCGCCTCGATGGTCCAGGGCTATGTGCTGGCCCGCCCAGAACTGGCGCCGACGAGTTTCCGCGCTTTCGGCCAGGGCAGTCCCGAGCCGGTTCCTCCTCCGAGCCATGCGTCCGCTCCCGCCGCCGTCGCGCCGCGCACCGGGCGGCCCGCAAAAGCCTTCGGGCGCAAGGTGGCGCCATGAGCGTCGAGCGGCGGCGCACCGTGGGCGATGCGATCTTCGTCGACGAGATCGGCATCGAATGTGGCATCCATGGCGACTTCCGCCTGCGCAGCGCCTACCAGCCGATCTACGCCCAGCGCGGCGGCAGCTTGCATCCGGTCGCCGTCGAGGGCCTGATCGAACCGCACCGCGCCGGCCGGCCGGTGTCGCCGCGGGTGTTCTTCGACAGCGTCGCGGCTCCGGAGCGGCTGTACGTCGAAACAATGTGCCGGGTGCTGCATCTGAGGAATTTCCACAATATCGGGGTCGACGGGCTCGACCTGTTCTTCAATTACAATCCCCTGGTCAACGACCATGCCGGACGGGCGCTGGCCGAGATCCGGCTGATGAGCCGGCACCTCGACGAACTTGGCCTGGCTCCGGCAATGCTCGTGTGTGAAATCACCGAGCAGGCGGCGGACGATGCGCAGCTGGCCAGGCTGGTGCGTGAAATGCGGCGCGACGGCATCCGCATCGCCATTGACGATTTCGGCACCGGCCACTCGACCGTGGAGCGGGTGAGCCTGCTTCAGCCCGACATCGTCAAGATCGATGGCGGCTGGTTCGCGGAATTCTGCCGCCACGCCGCCGCGGAACGCTTCTTCCGCCCGCTGGTGTCCAGCCTCCACGATCGCGGTGCCAAGGTGCTGGTCGAGGGCATCGAACAGCCCACCCATTTGCGTGTCGCGCTCGAAGGCGGAGTCGATTTGCTGCAGGGCTTTCTTCTTGGGCGTCCGGCGCTGGCCGGCACCATCTTCAACGAAGAGCCGCTTGCCGTCGATGCGCTGCTGGGCTTCGACAACAAGGTTGTGCCGTTGCATAAGCGGCGCTGATGGTCGCGCCAAAACAAATCATTGGTTGAGGATGGCGCCGCTGCGATAATCCGCTCGCAGAAGCAGCGCTCCGGGGAACCATGATGATACTTTACAGCATGATCGATAGCGGCAATTGCTACAAGCCGCGTTTACTGATGGCCAAGCTCGGCCTGGCCTTCACCACCGTCGAGGTGAGTTCGCATACCGGCGATACGCGCAAGGCCGATTTCGTCGCCAAGAACCCGAACGCCATGGTGCCACTGCTGGAACTGGACGACGGCCGGCGGCTGGCAGAATCCAACGCCATCCTGCTCTATCTCGCCGAAGGCACGCGCTTGCTGCCCGCGGACAAATATGAGCGCGGGCTCGCTTATCAGTGGCTGTTCTTCGAACAATACAGCCACGAGCCCTATATCGCCGTGCGCAAGGCGCTGCTGACCTTTCCGGAACGCGCAGCGGATGCCACGCCGGAGCGGCTGGCTGTGACGCTGGAGCGCGGCAACAAGGCGCTTGGCGTCATGAACACATATCTCGAAAACAACGCCTTCTTCGCCGGCCGCACATTCAGCATCGCCGACATCGCGCTCTATGCCTATACCCACACGGCGGAGCAGGGCGGGTTCCAGCTCGACGCCTATCCGGCGGTGGTCGCCTGGCTCGGCCGCGTGGAGGCGGACCCGGGGCATGTGCCGATCGAGTGGGTGGGGTAGGCGACGCAGGTGATTGGCGAAAGCGGCAACACAGCGTGATCTCTGAACCCCAGACAAATAAAAAGGCGGGATAAATCCCGCCTTCCCATTTCGGTAGCCTGATTGGGAGCGTCCGGTCCGGGCTGGCAGCTATCTGCTGTTCCAGCTTGTCGGGTCTTTCCGCTCCGGCGCGCTTCTCGCGCGACCGTCAGTACATCCGTGACTTGCCGCGCGCCCCGAACTCTCGTCCGGCGCGCGCCATTTTCAAAATCAGGCTGCCTTGCTCAGAGAACCAGCGGACGACTTGCCGGTGCGGCGGTCCTGCTCGATCTCGAAGTTGATCTTCTGGCCTTCGACCAGGGTCGACAGTCCAGCGCGCTCGACAGCCGAGATGTGGACGAAAACGTCCGCGCCGCCGCTGTCAGGCTGGATGAAGCCGAAACCCTTGGTGGCGTTGAACCACTTGACCGTTCCAGTTGCCATAAAAATAGTCCTTCACATTTGCTTTGGTATGACCGGACCGAAGTCCAGCCGGTGTGCATCGAGATTTTGGAGATAGACGTCAGCAAACGCGAAGATCGCGAGGCCCGGATCGATCGGCCGAAATATCAATGGGGCTGATATAGGCTGCTTTCGCACAAAAAACAAGACTGCGTGAAAACGTCGTGATCCGGGGCCGCCCAACGGCCGCCCCAATCTGGTGAAACCGTGGCGCAAGATCGTGCCGTCCCGGGCGGCGGATCGAGGGAGAGGACCATGAAAACCATCCTGCTTGCCGCCTGCCTCACGCTGGTGGCCGCCCAGGCGCAGGCCATCTCGCGCTACGACCCCACACGTCTGAGCTGCGGCAAGGTTCAGTCGACGATCGCGCGCCAAGGTGCGGTTATCCTTCGCTATCAGTCGAACCGGGTGCCGGGGCTGCCGCTCTATGACCGCTATGTGCAGAGCCAGCAGTTCTGCACCATCGGCGAGGTGCGGACACGCGCCTATGTGCCGAGCGCCGACACCAAGTCCTGTCCGGTGTACAACTGCAAGCGGCCGGACAATGAGCATTTCAGGCATCGATTCATCCGGCGCCATTAGCACCCGGGAGCGGCTTACTGCTCTCAGAAGCCGAAGGACACCTGCGCCGGCGGCGGCGGGCCGACATGCACGCCTTCCATGGCCAGCATCTTTTCCTTGGTGGTCGAGCCGCCGGGCGCCGAGAAGCCGCCGATCTTGCCGCCGGCGGCAAGGATGCGGTGGCACGGGATGACCAGCGGCACCGGATTGGCGCCAAGGGCCGCCCCTGTTTCGCGCGGCAGGCCGGCATGGCCGGCGCGCTTGGCGAGTTCGCCATAGGTGGTGGTTTCGCCATAGCTGAGCTTTCGTGCCGCGTCGTAGATGGCGAGGCGGAAATCGTCGACGCCGTCGAGGTCGACGGGAAAGCCGGTGAAATCGACGTCCTCGCCAGCGGCGTAAGCCTTGATCGAGGCGATCAGTTCGACCACCCATGATGGCTGGGCCGTGGAGGCGGAAATCCCGGCATGGCGCATCAGCCGCCGCTCCACCGCTTCGCGGCTGCGTTCGGGCAGGCAAAGCCGGATCAGGCCCTTTTCGCTCCAGGCGATGCCCATGAAACCGATCACTGTTTCTAACACTGCGTGGCCGGCCGTGATCGAAGATGTCGTTTCCATGCTGCACTCCTTTCCGCAAAGCGGCGAAATCCGGGATTCCTGCCGGTACATATCAGGAACAATATGGCATCGCTGCCTGCATCCCGCCACCCGAAAACCACCAGATGGCCCCGATTGCTACCCAGGAATCGCTGGTGTAAGGAAAATCTTAACACCCGACAAACCGGACACCGAACGCGGCTTGCCAGCAAAACAAACCCTTATCGCCATCGGCGTGATCGTGGCGGCTGCCGGCATCAGCGGCTGCACCTCGACCTCGCAGATGAAGGCCGCGCCGTCGCTGACCGAAACCGCGACCGTTGCCGGCAGCGATGCCGGCTTCACCATCCCCTTGCCGGAGACGGTTTCGGTGCTGCCGCAATCCTCCGGAATCAGCCCCGTCCAGACCACCGAGTCGACTCCAAGCGCGGGTGCACCGGCCCTCGATGCCGTCGCCCAGCCGGCTGCGACCTTTGCCGGGGCGACCCCAACCGCGCCTGCCGTGCCCGCCGTGATGGCCGCCAATGCCTGGCAGGCGCCGGCCCCGGCGAAAGCCGGCCGACCGATCCAGTCGGCGGAGACCTATACGACCGCCGGGCTCATCGTGCCGGCGGTTGCCAAGGGCGGCCAGAAACTGCCTGGCGTGCAGCAGGTGGCCTATGTCGTGCCGCAGAACCCTGCCGCCCTGGTGCAGTTCCCGTCGGAGCCGGTCGAGCCGGAGCAGCATGCGACCGGCATGCGCGGCGACGTCGACCGGCTGATCGTCAAATACGCCGCCTTCTACCAGGTGCCGGTGGATCTGGTGCGCCATGTCGTCAACCGCGAAAGCACCTACAATCCCAAGGCCTACAACAATGGCCATTGGGGGCTGATGCAGATCAAGCACGCGACGGCGCGCGGCATGGGCTATGATGGGCCGGCCAAGGGCCTGTTCGACGCCGAGACCAACCTCAAATACGCGGTCAAATATCTGCGCGGCGCCTGGCTGGTGTCCAACGGCAACGCCAAGAAGGCCGACTGGCTCTACCAGACCGGCTATTATTTCGACGCCAAGCGCAAGGGCCTGCTCGAGGCGACCGGCCTCGGCGTCGACCGCAAGCGCGGGCGCCTTCAGCCCGACGCCTGAGCGCGATGCCCGAACCGCGCCCGCCGGCTCCGAACGACATCCGGCTGCGCAAGATCCTCGACGAGACACTCGTTCCACCGCATTGGCCGGACGGCTTCGTCATGCGCTCGTTCGAGCGCGGCGACGCGCTGCCCCTGCATGCGTTGCTGGGCGAAGTGTTCGACGACGGCACGGACGGCCCCTTCGACGAATGGTGGCCGCGCATATCCGAAGATCCCCAATTCGACCCGGCGCTGTGTTTCCTCGTCATCGACGCCAAGGGCAGGCTGGCGGCGGCTGCACTGTGCTGGAGCTCGGCGTTCGTCAAGGATCTGGCCGTTCATCCAGAGGCGCGCGGCAAGGGTGTCGGCGAAGCGCTGATGTGGCACGCCTTCGCCATTTTTCGCGACCGGGGCGCCGCCCATGTCGACCTCAAGACCAATACGCTCGAGAACCCCGCCGCCGTGCGGCTTTACGAGCGGCTGGGCATGAGGCCCGTCGCCTGGGAAGGCTGACTGGCGGCGATGGCTGTTCGGGAACCCAAGGCGCTGCTCCGCATTCAATGAACGGTGGGGTCCTGACCGGCTGCCGGTGCCGTGCGCCGCCGGCTGCCAAGGGAGATCCACCGCGATGAAGCTTTTCCATGCATGGCTGGCGTTGAGCGCCGCTGTCGTGCTCGCAGCGGGTCCGGCGCGCGCGGTCGAGCTGTCGATCGTGTCGGGCGACACCGGCAACGGCCTCAAGGTGCTGCGCGAGATCCTCGACCGCTATGAGAAGGAGAGCGGCGACACGGTCACCATCGTCGCCATGCCGTCGTCCGGGACCGACCAGTTCGGCCAGTACAGGCTGTGGCTCGCCGCCGGCAACAGCGACGTCGACGTCTACCAGACCGATGTCATCTGGGCGCCGCAGCTCGCCAGCCAGTTCGTCGACCTGACCCAGGCGACCAGGGATGTCGTGGCCCAGCATTTCCCGTCGATCATCCAGTCGCAGACCGTCGACGGCAGGCTGGTGGCGCTGCCGATCTTCACCGATGCGCCGGCGCTCTACTACCGCAAGGACCTGCTCGACAAATACGGCGCCAAGGTGCCGGCCACCTGGAAGGAGCTGGGCGACACCGCCAGGCTGGTGATGGACAAGGAGCGGGCGTCGGGCAACAGGGATATCTGGGGTTTCGTCTTCCAGGGCAACGCCTATGAGGGGCTGACCTGCGACGCGTTCGAATGGGTGGTGTCGAATGGCGGCGGCCATATCGTCGAGCCGGATGGCGCGATTTCAATCAACAACCCCCAGGCGGCGGCCGCGCTCGACATGGCGAAGGCCTGGATCGGCACCATCGCCCCGCCCGGCGTGCTCGCCTACCAGGAAGAGGAGGCGCGCGGCGTGTGGCAGACCGGCAATGCGGTCTTCATGCGCAACTGGCCCTATGCCTATGCACTGGGCAACAGCCAGGGGTCGCCGATCAAGGGCAAGTTCGATGTCGCACCGCTGCCGGCGGGCACGGGCGATGGCGCGCGGCCGGCGGCGACGCTCGGCGGCTGGAACCTCGCGGTCTCGAAATATTCCAAGCACCCGGATGCGGCGATCGAGCTGGTCAAGTTCATCGCCTCGCCGGCAATGCAGAAATACCGCACGCTCAAGACCGCCAACCTGCCGACCATCCAGGCGCTCTATGACGATGCCGACATCGCCCGGCAACAGCCGATCATTCCACACTGGAAAGAGGTCTTCCTCAATGCCGGGCCTCGGCCCTCGGCGGTGACCAGAAACAAGTACAACGAGGCGTCGAGCCAGTTCTGGAACGCCGTCCACAAGACCTTGTCCGGCGAAGGCAGCGCCGCCGACAATCTGGCCGACCTCGAAGCGACGCTGACCCGGCTGAAAGGCGAGGGCTGGTGAGCGTGCATCCGGCCGATGCGCGCTCTGGTTCGAGCCTGACGCGCCAGCGTGCGCGCTCGGCATGGCTGTTCCTGGCGCCGATGCTTGTGGTGCTCGCCGCCGCTGCCGGCTGGCCGCTGGCGCGCACGGTCTATTTCAGCTTCACCGATGCCTCGCTGTCAGACCTCGATGCCCGCCAATGGGTCGGCCTGGCCAATTACGTCTCGGTGCTGCGCATGCCGAGCGGGCGGGTCATCTATGACGGGCTGCTTCTCGATCCGGTCTGGTGGGGCGCCGTTTGGAACACCGTGCGGTTCGCGGTGGTTTCGGTGACCTGCGAGACGATCCTCGGCATGGTCGTCGCCCTGGTGCTCAACGCCGAATTCCCCGGCCGCGGCATCGTCAGGGCGGCGATCCTCATCCCCTGGGCGATCCCGACCATCGTCTCGGCGAAGATGTGGCAGTGGATGCTGAACGACCAGTTCGGCATCATCAATGTCGTGCTCGTCAATCTCGGTCTGATCGACCACAAGATCGCCTGGACCGCCAGCGCCGACACGGCGATGGCGGCGGTGCTGATCGTCGACATCTGGAAGACGACGCCCTTCATGGCGCTGCTGATCCTTGCCGCGCTGCAGATGCTGCCGCGCGAGATCATCGAGGTCGCCAGGCTGGACGGCGCCAATCCCTGGCAGATCTTCTGGCGGGTGACCTTGCCGCTGATCCGCCCGGCGGTGATGGTGGCGGTGATCTTCCGGGCGCTCGATGCGCTGCGCATCTTCGACCTGATCTATGTGCTGACGCCCAACAACGCGCACACCAAGTCGATGTCGGTGTTCGCCCGCGAGAACCTGTTCGAGTTCGACAAGTTCGCCTATGGCTCGGCCGCCTCGACCCTGCTTTTCCTCATCCTCGCTCTGCTCACCATCCTCACCATCCGCATCGGCCGGATAAGCCTGGACGGAGGCCGCTGATATGTGGCTGCTGAAGCGCATAGGTTTTTATCTGCTGGTCGGAGCAATCGTGCTGATCGCGGTGTTCCCGTTCTATTACGCCATCGTCACCAGCCTGAAATCGGGGACCGAGCTGTTCCAGGCCGACCTGTGGCCGAAGGCGCCCAGCCTCGGCAATTATCGCAACGTGCTGTCCGAAGGCGCCTTCCTGCGCAACCTCCTGAACTCGCTGGTCGTCTCTGGCGCGGTGGTGGCGCTGTCGCTGTTCCTCGGCGTCACCGCGGCCTACGCGCTGGCGCGTATCCGTTTTCGCGGCCGCCCGGCATTGCTGTTCGCCATCCTGTCGGTCTCGATGTTCCCGCAGGTGGCGGTGCTGGCCGGGCTGTTCGAGCTGGTGCGGCTGTTCGGCCTCTACAATTCGCTCCTCGCGCTGATCTTCTCCTACATGATCTTCACGCTGCCGTTCACCGTCTGGGTGCTCACCGCTTTCGTGCGCGACCTGCCGGTCGAGGTCGAGGAGGCGGCGATCCTCGACGGCGCGACGCCGTGGATCATCATCACGCGCATCTTCCTGCCGCTGATGTGGCCGGCGCTGGCGACCACCGGGCTGCTGGCCTTCATCGGCGCGTGGAACGAGTTCCTGTTTGCGCTGACCTTCACCTCCAACGACGCGCGGCGGACCGTGCCGGTGGCGATCGCGCTGCTTTCGGGCAATTCGCAGTTCGAAATCCCCTGGGGCAACATCATGGCCGCCTCGGTGATCGTCACGGTGCCGCTGGTGGTGCTGGTGCTGATCTTCCAGCGCAAGATCGTCTCCGGCCTCACTGCCGGCGGGGTGAAGGGGTGAGGGGCGGTCGGCGTTCAGATATCGGGCGCGTTGCCGATTTTCTGCTTGATCTCCAGCGCCCAGGCGCGGCCCTCGTCGCCACCCCATAAGAGCCAGGCGATGGTGCCGGCCGAAGGGTTTTCCTCATTGCCGTAATTCTTGCCGCGCTTGTCGACCTCGTGGCGGGCAAAGTAGCTGACAATGCGGCGGATGGTGGAAGGCGCCAGCTTCTCGCGGTTCTTCAGCTCCGTCGCCCGCGCCACGCCGATCTCGGTGCCGCCACGGCCGAACTGCTTGCGCAGCCGCAGGCCCTTGGCGGCATTGTCGGCCACCACTTGCGGGCAGCGCAGGTCGATCTCGTCGGCTTCGTGCATTCTTCTCTCCACTCCGCAGCTGTAGCCGATAACGGGGATGTGGCAAGGCCGGGCCTGTCCCGATGCGAAATGTCGGGACCGGTTCCGGCCAAACGTCCTTGGGTCGCAGAGCAACCGCGCCGGGACGCCGGCGCGCGGAACCAAGGAGCCGATCATGATCACCTTTCCCAACGAATCCGCCAGATACCGCACCGCGCGCGAAAAGCTGCTGAACAAGGAAATCGAGCTGCGCCGCGCCATGGAAGCCGTGGCCGAGGCGCGCCGCGCGCTGCCGCCGGGCGGGCTGGTGCCGCAGGATTATGTATTCGACGGGCTCGATGCCGCCGGCAAGCCCGCCAGGATAAAATTGTCGGAGCTGTTCACGCCCGGCAAGAACACGCTGATCCTCTACAACATGATGTTCCCGCGCCATCCGCGGGAGACGCGCGACGTCGCGACCAGCGGCGGCACCGCGAAGCTCGCCCGACCCGACCAGCCATGCCCGTCCTGCACCGCCCTGCTCGACCAGTTCGACGGCGCGGTCGGCCATCTCGAAGCGGCCGGCTTCAACTTCGCCGTGGTGGCCAAGACGGCGCTGGAAAACCTCGTCACGCTCGGCCGCGATCGCGGCTGGCGCAACATGCGGCTGCTGTCGTCGGCCAACAACAGCTTCAAGCGCGACTACAATGCCGAGGATGCGGACGGTGCGCAGATCCCGCTGCTGTCGGTGTTCCACCGCGACGCTGACGGCATCAGGCATTTCTGGTCGTCGGAACTCGGCTTCGCACCGACCGAGCCCGGCCAGGACCCGCGCGCCATCGGCACCTGCGAGATCCTGTGGAACCTGATGGATTTCACGCCGGAAGGCCGGCCGAATTTCGGCGAGCAACTGCAATATGGCGAGGCGTGCTGCCACTGAAGTCGCTCGGTCCGCACGCTTCAGTTCCGAGTGGCTCTTCAGCACATGGTCGCCGTCGGCCTGTTCGATGAGGCAGGCGGGCTCGTCGGGGGATGCCTTGTGTTTGACCCGTGTCCTTGATCCGCGCTTCACGTGGCTGCTGAAACTCTCGCTCGGGTCGCCGGAACATCGGAAGATCCGCTGCATTGATAGGAGACGGTTTGCGACCCGCTTCACGGATTAGACGTGCGCCCTGCAATTAAAGACGTATGGGACTTGGTGCGAGAAAGCGTGGTTGGCTTTGTCAACGACAATGCTCTTAGCCATGGCGCGGCGATGGCGTTTTATGCCGCCACGTCGCTGGCCCCGGTCCTGATAATCGTCGTCGCGATAGCCGGCATCGCTTTTGGTCATGACGCGGCACAGTTGGCCTTGTCTGCACAGACATCGGGGCTGATGGGCCGGGAAAGCGCGGCGCTGCTTCAGACGGCGCTCGAAGGGGCATCCAGCAAATCATCGGGGACCCTGGCGGCCCTGATCGGCGTGGCCACGCTGCTCGTCACCGCGTCAGCGGTGTTTGGCGAGATGCAGCAGGCCCTGAATGCAATATGGAAGGTTGAAGCGAAAGGGGATTCGCTGTCGCGTCTGTTGCGCGCGCGTGCGGCAAGTCTGGGCCTGGTCGCCGCCCTTGGCTTCATGTTGCTGGTATCCTTGGCGGCGAGCGCGGCGATCTCGGCTCTGGGCAGTGTGATCAGCGCTCATCTGCCGTTCGGCCAATTTGTTCTGAGCGCCATCAACACCCTGATTTCCTTTTCCCTGATCTCCGTGATGTTTGCCGCGATCTACAAAGTGCTGCCGGACCGTGCCTTGCAATGGCGGGATGTCGGGATCGGTGCCGTGGTGACCGCCGCTCTGTTCACGTTGGGAAAGTCGCTTATCGGTTGGTATATCGGCACGAGTGCGATCGCATCGTCCTATGGTGCGGCCGGAGGGCTGCTCGTCATACTGCTCTGGGTCTATTATTCATCGGAAATCTTTCTGCTCGGTGCGGAGTTGACGCGCGCCTATTCCGTTCGACGGGGGAGCAGGTCCGACCTGGACGGGTTGGTTCAAAATGCTCCGGCTCCGGAAAGCCTTGTTCCAATGCACCGAAGCCCCGGCTCTTCGGGCTTGGTCCCCTTGTTGGCGGTGGCGTGCGTGAGCGCGACGATGACAGCCTTTCTGCTGGGGCCTCGCCGCCCTTAGGGAGAGATCCTGCCGCGGTCGCAAGGCTGCTTTCCCTTCTACGGCGCGACGAGAAGGATGCGGCTGGCAACCTCGCCGCATCTGCGGCGTTGGACTCCTCGAGGGAACCATTCCGATCGGAGACGCCAGATGAAAATGCTCCTGACCATGGTCGCCGTCGCGCTGACCGCCGTCGCGCCCGCCGCCCTTGCCCAGACGAACGGCACCAACTCGAATGCCGTCGCGCCCATGTTGCCCGACAGCAAGGTCGACACCCCGACTTTTGTCGGCACCGTGCCCAGTGCCAATGAATTCGAGATCCAGTCGAGCCAGTTGGCCGAACAGAAATCCGCCTCGGCGGACGTCAAGGCCTTCGCCGCCCAGATGATCAAGGACCACACCAAGGCCGGCGAGGACTTCAAGCAGGCGCTGAGCAAAGGGCAGACCACCGCCTCGATCAAGCCCGCCGGACCGGCGCTGCAGCCCAAGGACCAGCAGATGCTGGACCAGCTGAAAGCCGCCAGCGGCAAGGCGTTCGATGAGAAATACGTCATGATGCAGACCGAGGCCCACAAGCAGGCGGTCGCCCTGTTCAGCACCTATGCGAAATCGGGCGACGACCCCGCGCTGAAGGAATTCGCCAAGAAGACGCTGCCGACGCTGAAGATGCACGAGAAGCACGTGAAGGAGCTCGGCGCGGCGCATTAGGGGGGCGGTGGCCAGGGCGAGAACGGTTCGAGATCCGCGCTCTACGGCGCCCCCCCTGTCCTGCCGGACATCTCCCCCTCAAGTGGGGAGATTGGCGGCTTCGGCGCCGGCTCTCTTCCTGGCGCTGTTGAAAATTGGCGAGAGCAGCGACAACAGCCAATCTCCCCCCAAGAGGGGGAGATGTCCGGCAGGACAGAGGGGGGCGCCGTAGGGCGCTACGTCGGTACGCCCAGGCAAAACGCGCAACTTGGCCCTGTGCCTTCACCGGCCATGCGCTACACTGCCGCCTCACCTCGGGAGCACCCCATGCCCAAGATCGACCTCGCATCCGTGCCCGTGCGCAAGGGCTCGGGCTACCCCGCACCCTTCGACGCCCCTTGCGCCCTCCGCACGCGCCGGCGCCTCGGCGATGCCGGCGGGCTTACCGATTTCGGCGTCAACCTGATGACATTGCCACCCGGCGGCTGGTCGAGCCAGCGTCACTGGCACAGCCACGAGGACGAGCTCGTCTATGTCTTGGAAGGCGAACTGGTGCTGGTCGAGGATGGCGGCGAGACGCTGCTCAAGGCCGGCGACAGTGCTGCCTTCGCCAAGAACAGCGGCAACGGCCACCACATGATCAACCGCTCGCCGGTCACCGCGCGCTACCTGGAAGTCGGCTCGCGCTCTCAGGACGATGTCATCACCTGTTCGGACATCGACATGATGAGCCCGAGTTCGGACGGGCGCTTCCTGCACAAGGACGGCACGCCGTATCCGGGGCAGGGGTGAGGGCAATCGCATAGGGCGGCGCCGCCCCCTCTCCGTCTCGGCTTCGCCGCGCCACCTCTCCCCCACGCTGTGGGGGCGAGGAACCCAGGTTTTTCAAGGCCGCGACGTCCGAGATTGGCGTTTCCTCGCCCCCATGAAATGGGGGAGAGGTGGCCCGGCACAGCCGGGTCGGAGAGGGGGAGCGCCATACGAGATTCTCTGGGACAGTGACGAGCTCCGGCTCTGCACCAAGGGTTTGCCACTGGCGTTCCGCCAGTGCCGGGATAAGCTCCCACAACCCAGGGAGCACCACCATGAAAAAAGAAGTCATCGAAGTGCCCGTCATGTCGGACAAGGTGCGGGCGCTGGGCCTGCCCTGTTCGACGGCGGTGCGGGCCAACGGCTTCGTGTTCATCTCGGCGACGCCGCCGGTGGACATGGTGACCGGCGAGATGGTGCGCGGCGACATCGAGGTCCAGACCGAGGCGTCGCTGAAGGCGTTGAAACACTGCCTGGAAGCGGCCGGAACCTCGCTGGAAAACGTCGTGATGGTGCGCATCTACGCCGTCAATTCCGGCTTCTACAACGCGATAAACAGGGTGTATGCGCGGTATTTCAATGTGAACCCGCCGGCGCGGAGTTTCGTGCCGGTGGCGTCATGGCCGATGGAGTTTGATATCGAGATTGAGTGCGTGGCTGTGGGGTGAGGGGGGCCTAAACCGCAATGCGTCGTATTTCTCTCCCCTTAGAAAAAAGCAGTCAATCTCAACTTCCTTCGGGATCTACGGATGACGTGAACTGCTGGAAAATCGGTAGAGAGGGACTGACAAGCGCATATTTGTCTAATCAGACACGTTAACAGTCTGGTTAGACAAAATACCGTTTGCGTCCCGTCCGAATCGTGATACAAGCGGCGCAAAGGATGGCACCCATGGACGGAAAACGATCTCGCGGAGCGCTGCTCGAATTTATCGACTACCTTTCCAAGAAAGGGTTGATGAACAAGGCTACTGCCAACGCTCGCAAAGCTGCAGCTAACACAGTGCTTAGCATCTTGGATGAGAATGAGGCCGAAGACGTCACAGTTATTGACATTGATCAGTTGTTTGTCAGGTATGCCAATCTTGCTGGGTCGAAATATAAGCCGGAAAGTCTGAATGTTTACAAAGGTCGCCTGAGAGCGGCGATTGAAGATTTCAAGAATTACCAGAGCAATCCAATGACTTTCCGTCCCTCGGTGCAGTCGAATGGACGCAAGCCAACGGAGCGACCGAGAGCTTCTGGGCAAGGGGAGCCCGCAGTCCCTTACCAGTCTGTGCCTCGCCCTACGGTTAGTGCTTCGGGACCTCCGCCAGCCTCAGTATCAATTTTGCCGGTTCCTATCAGGCCAGAGCTAGTCGTCCAAATTCAAGGGCTTCCCTATGATTTGACCCCTGCAGAGGCGAATAAGATCGCGAACGTGATACGTGCGATGGCGTCTACGGAATAATTTCCCGGTCCAAATGGGAGATTAGCTCAGCCTAGCTGAGACCACGGGAGCCGCTGGCTCGGTGTCCAAAACCGATGTCCAGCGGCCCTCTTGCCCGTACTGGGGCAAGAAAATAATAATGAACAAACTTGATGATTGCAATTCAATTTGCCTCTAGCAGCCTTGGCATTCAATGACTTCCCCTGACCCGACGCGACAGAAGGAGGCATGGCGAGAGATCGACAGCATTTTTTTGGACGCAAAGAATACTTGGGTAATTCATTATTCCTGCGAAAGTTTCTATGATCGGGCCGAGGGCCGCTCCCCTAGGGTTACCTCTATTGGTGTTCGCAAGTTGAGCGATGCGCAGACGCATTCATTCTCTATTCACCAAATTGCTGAGCGCCAAGGCGTGGCGTTTGGAGAGATAGAGCAGCATTACGATCGATTGGAGCGGCTTATGTTGGATGCGTTCTTTTCGTTTGTGGGCTCATACCGAAACAGTCACTTTTTGCATTGGAATATGCGCGATGCAAACTATGGATTCGCCGCAATCGAGCATCGCTATACTGTTCTCGGTGGTACTCCTGTTATAATCGACGATGAGCGAAAGCATGATCTTTCGAGGATTATTATAAACATTTATGGCAAGGGGTATATTTCGCACCCTAGAATGGAATCGCTAATCGAAAAAAATCAGATACGACCTTTGGATTTTATGACCGGAGCACAAGAGGCGGCTGCGTTCGATCAGAGAAATTTTAACGGCCTCCATCAGTCCACGTTGCGTAAAGCGGACATCCTGGCAAATCTCGCAACTCTGGTGAAAGATCGTTCTCTCAAAACTAACACTACGCGGTGGGAAATGCATGGCGGTCGCATTCGTGCGAGTGTTTCATGGGCCCTCGAAAACAAACTTGTTGCTTTCTCGGCCAGTATTGCAAGCATCATAGGCTTAGGGCTAACGATCTATGCCCTAAAGTAGCGCGCTACCCTCATCTGTGCCGGCATCTTCTCTCCGTTAAATGGGGAGAAGGGATCTAATCTTACCCAAAATACTCCTGCAGCGGCCTGACCTCCAGGCTCCCCGCCTTCAGCGCCGCGATCGCCTCGGCCACGGCCGCGGCACCCGACAGCGTCGTGTAGTACGGCACCTTCTGCATCAGCGTTGCCCGGCGCAGCGATTTGGAGTCCGACACCGCCTTCTGGCCATCAGTCGTGTTGAACACGATCTGGACCTGGCGGTTGCGGATGGCGTCCTCGATGTGAGGGCGGCCTTCCAGGACCTTGTTGATTTTCTGGGCGTCGACGCCGTTTTCGGCGAGGAAGCGTTGCGTGCCCGAGGTGGCCAGCACCTTGAAGCCGAGGCCGGCGAGGCGCTTGACCGCCGGCAGGATGCCTTTCTTGTCCTCGTCGCGCACCGAGACGAACAGCGTGCCGGAGCGGGGCAGGTCGACGCCGGCGCCGAGCTGGCTCTTGGCGAAGGCCAGCGCGAAGTCGCGGTCGAGGCCCATGACCTCGCCGGTCGAACGCATTTCCGGGCCGAGCAAGATGTCGACGCCGGGGAAGCGGGCGAAGGGGAAGACGGCTTCCTTGACCGCGATATGGCCGGGGTTGCGGGGGTCGGGCATGGCGCCGTAATGGGCGAAGGCGTCTTCTAGCGTCTCGCCGGCCATGATGCGGGCGGCGATTTTCGCGATCGGGCGGCCGATCGTCTTGGCGACGAAGGGCACGGTGCGCGACGCTCGCGGGTTGACCTCCAGCACATAGACCGTGCCGTCCTTGATCGCGTATTGCACGTTCATCAGTCCGCCGACATTGAGCGCGCGGGCAAGGGCTGATGTCTGGCGCTCGAGCTCGTCGACGAGGGCCGAGGGCAGCGAATGAACCGGCAGCGAGCAGGCGCTGTCGCCCGAGTGGATGCCGGCTTCCTCGATGTGCTCGAGAATGCCCGACACGAAGGTCGCCTTGCCGTCGCAGAGGCAGTCGACATCGACCTCGATGGCGCCGGAGAGATAGGTGTCGAACAGCAGCGGGTTCTTGCCCAGCAGCGTGTTGATCTGGCCGGTCTTGTCGTTGGGGTATTTCTGCTTGATGTCCTCCGGCACCAGGCCGGGCACGGTGTCGAGCAAATAGGACTGCAGCATGCCCTCGTCATGGATGATCTGCATGGCGCGGCCGCCGAGCACATAGGAGGGGCGCACCACCAGCGGGAAGCCGAGCTCGCCGGCGACGAGGCGGGCCTGCTCGACCGAATAGGCGATGCCGTTCTTCGGCTGGCTGAGGTTGAGCTTGTGCAGCAGTTTCTGGAAGCGGTCGCGGTCTTCGGCCAGATCGATCATGTCGGGCGAGGTGCCGAGGATCGGAATGCCGGCCTTCTCCAGCGCGTCGGCCAGCTTCAGCGGCGTCTGGCCGCCGAACTGGACGATGACGCCGACCAGTTCGCCCGAGGCCTGCTCGGCGCGCAGGATCTCCAGCACGTCCTCCGCCGTCAGCGGCTCGAAATAGAGCCGGTCCGACGTGTCGTAATCGGTCGACACGGTTTCGGGGTTGCAGTTGATCATGATCGCTTCATAGCCGGCGTCGCGCAGCGCGAAGGCGGCGTGGCAGCAGCAATAGTCGAACTCGATGCCCTGGCCGATGCGGTTCGGTCCGCCGCCGAGAATGACGACCTTCTTGCGCGCCGAGACCTGCGCCTCGTTGGCGAGCGCGCCGGCGAAGGGCACTTCGTAGGTCGAGTACATGTAGGCGGTGGGCGAGGCGAACTCGGCGGCGCAGGTGTCGATGCGCTTGTAAACCGGATGAACGTCGAGCTTTTCGCGAGTCTTCTGAACGACTTCGGCGTCGGTCTTCGTCAGTGACGCGAGGCGGGCGTCGGAGAAGCCCATCGCCTTCAGCATGCGCAGATTGACGGCGTCGCCCGGAATGCCGTGCTCGCGGATGCGGGCTTCCATGGCGACGATGCCGGCGATCTGTTCGAGGAACCAAGGGTCGATCTTGCACATGGCGTGCACGTCTTCCAGAGAGGTGCCCATGCGGATCGCCTGCGCCACCATGCGCAGCCGGTCGGGCGTCGGCGTGCCCAAGGCGGCGCGGATGGCGTTGCGGTCGTCGGCGCTGTTGGTCGCGCCGAGGCCGGGGATCTCGATCTCGTCGAGGCCGGTGAGGCCGGTTTCGAGACCGCGCAGCGCCTTCTGCAAAGACTCCTGGAAGGTGCGGCCGATGGCCATGACTTCGCCGACCGACTTCATGGCCGTGGTCAGCACCGGCTCGGCGCCGGGGAACTTTTCAAAGGCAAAGCGCGGGATCTTGGTCACGACATAGTCGATGCTCGGCTCGAACGAGGCGGGCGTGGCGCCGCCGGTGATGTCGTTCTCCAGCTCGTCTAGCGTGTAGCCGACGGCAAGCTTGGCGGCGATCTTGGCGATCGGGAAGCCGGTCGCCTTGGAGGCGAGCGCGGACGAGCGCGAGACGCGCGGGTTCATCTCGATGACGACGAGACGGCCATCGACCGGGTTGACGGCGAACTGCACGTTGGAGCCGCCGGTCTCGACGCCGATCTCGCGCAGCACCGCGATCGAGGCGTTGCGCATCATCTGGTATTCCTTGTCGGTCAAGGTCAGTGCCGGGGCGACGGTGATGCTGTCGCCCGTGTGCACGCCCATCGGGTCGATGTTCTCGATCGAGCAGACGATGATGCAATTGTCCGCTCTGTCGCGGACCACCTCCATCTCATACTCCTTCCAGCCGAGCACGCTTTCCTCGATCAGCACTTCGGTGGTCGGCGAGGCGTCGAGGCCGGACTGGACGATCTCGTAAAATTCGGCCCTGTTGTAGGCGATGCCACCGCCGGTGCCGCCCATGGTGAAGGACGGGCGGATGATGGCCGGCAGGCCGACATGGTCGAGCGCCTGGGCGGCGATCGCCATGCCGTGGCTGATGTAGCGCTGCTTGCGGTCGCCTTCGCCGAGGTTCCAGCGGGTTTCCAGCGCATCGAGTTCGGCGTCGAGATTGTCGGGCTTCTCGGCCTTCAGCGCGGCGCGCTCGGCCTCATGCGTCTTGCGGTCGGCGTTCTTGACGTCGGTGGCGTTGGCCAGCATCGACTTCGGTGTTTCCAACCCGATCGTCTTCATCGCCTCGCGAAACAGCGCGCGGTCCTCGGCCTTGTCGATGGCATGGGCGTCGGCGCCGATCATCTCGACATTGTAGCGCTCGAGCACGCCCATGCGGCGCAGCGACAAAGCGGTGTTGAGCGCGGTCTGGCCGCCCATGGTCGGCAGCAGCGCGTCGGGCCGCTCCTTGGCGATGATCTTGGCGACCACTTCGGGGGTGATCGGCTCGATATAGGTGGCGTCGGCCAGTTCCGGGTCGGTCATGATGGTGGCCGGGTTGGAATTGACCAGGATGACGCGAAAGCCCTCTTCCTTCAGCGCCTTGCAGGCCTGGGTGCCGGAATAGTCGAATTCGCAGGCCTGGCCGATGACGATGGGGCCGGCCCCGATGATCAGGATCGACTTGATGTCGGTGCGTCTGGGCATGTCTATGAATTCCGTTCGGCAGCGGGCTTGCACAAAAAACCGGGACGGGAAGACCCGGCCGGTTGTGCTCGCGATTCTGGTATCAGGCTAGGAGGGCCTTATAGGGAAGAGTTTTGCCCGATGTAACCCCGAAAATGCGGGATTGGGCGGGGCTGCACAGGCTGGGCGCGCGCGTTGGGTTTGAATGGGTATCTTGCAGTGCGTTGGCGCTGCCCCTCACCTGCCTGCCGGCATCCTCTCCCCGTATAGCGACGGGGAGAGGGGTGCTGCCGTCGCCGGTGTCGCCAATCACCGCTGTTGCAAGAAGAGCGCAAGGTTGCGGCCAGCATCTTTCTCCCCGTCATTATACGGAGAGAAATGCCCGGCAGGGCAATGAGGGCGGCGCAAACCCCAGCATTCAGGCAGCCACGGCAAAAGTCGCCGAACTCTAATCCCCCAGCACCACCGTGTCCGTGATCTCGAACCGCTCCGACACGCCGATGCGGATCATGTTGAGTTTGCCTTCCCGGGTGAAGCGGAAGTCGCTGCCGGCGTCCGAGCTTGCCGGCAGGCCGGCAGCGAAGGAGATGACGCGGCTGCCGCCATCGGGCCAGGTCACGGTCACGTCGGCCTTGTCCGTGCCCTTGTGCGTCACGCTCGCCGCGCAAGGCGCCATGGGCTGTCCAACGTAGCGGGCGCAGGGAATTTGCACGGCGCCATCGACGGCCGCCGTGGCCCCGGTTGGCTCTTCGGCCGCGGGTCCGTTTTCAGCCGCAGCCAGCGCCAGGCCATAGGCATCCTGCATGGCGATCTCCGCCGCGGATTTCGGCGGGGCTTCGGGGCTGGCTGGTTGGCTCGCACCACCCAGCCGAGCGGTCAGGTCGGGTGCATCGGGCGTCGCTGCGGCTTCGGTGGCCATGGCGGGCGTATCCGCGGCCTCGTCGGGCACGGTCGCCGGATTGAGAGGAATGAGGTAGCGCGCGGGAGCCCAGCCGGTGGCTTTGGGATTGTCTGACTCAACCTTGCACCAGGGATGGCCGTCAATGTCGTTGCAGCCGAGGTTCCGTACGCTCGCACCGGCCGCCAGGCGGGCCTCGGTCTTGCCGATCGCCGACGGCTTGGCGCGCACATTGAGCAGGTCGTCGGGGGCGAGCCCGGTGACGACGGAGATGAAAGGACCTTCTTCCGCACGGGCCGGGACAACAGCCAGCCACGCCACCATCAGCAGCGGAACCGCAACCAGCGCATGCAAACCTGTTCGGAGCGTAACTGTGCGCCTCATCATCTGGCCGTGCGCCGATACTCGAAATTCCATGCCGCGGCCATCTTGCCGCATGTTCGGCCGGTTTTATAGGGGACGATGGGCCGCCATGTAAGCCGGAAATTGAGGCTAATCATGGCGGCGGACCGGCCCGCCGCCTCGTGGTGCAGTCGACGGCGATCGTCTCGAAGCGATCCGGCCGGCCGGCGCCGTCCAAGGTGATGATGCCGTCGCGGGCTAAGCGCATTTTCGAGGGGGCCCCACAGGCTGGCGAAGGACTGGTCGAAAGGGCGACCCTGACAGGGACATGAGTTCCTCCCGCTTAGCGAGGGAAAGGAAATGCGTCAGGCCGACACTTCGATGTCGTGGCCGCCGACGGCCGGCAGGGCGGCGTCGTCCGCGGCCGCGGCGATGACGCTGTCGAGCAGGCCGGGGAAGCGGGCGTCGAGATCGGCGCGGCGCAGCGTGATCATGCGGTTGGTGCCGACCACTTCGGCGCGGGTGACACCGGCCTCACGCAGCTTGGCGAGGTGGTAGCTCAGATTGGTCTTGGAGCCGAGATCGAGGAAGCGGCTGCAGTTCAGCGGCACGCCTTCCTTGCTGGCGAGATAGCGCACGATCGCAAGCCGCGTCGGGTCGCCGAGCACGCCGAGCACAATGGGCAGGCTGATCTGGTCCGTATTGGGGTGTGGCAAGGTCATGGCTGGAACCTAAGCACAGTTCGGGCCGATTTCAACGCGTCGATCCTGCCCGGTCCATACACACTGTTTCTCCACTTCATGGCCGTCCTGACACAGGGCTGTCAGCATGGTTATGCTATTTTTGCCTGGCTTCATTGACATGATGCCCCTTTATGTCCAATTGTTCAATAACTTTTGAACTAAGGACGCTTTCCCATGGACAAGAGAATTTTCTGGCTTGCGCTCGGATCGTTTGCGATCTCGACCGAAGGCTTCGTCATCTCCAGCCTCCTGCCCGATATCGCCAGGGATGCCGGCATCTCCGTGCCGCTCGCCGGCTCGCTGATCACCGCTTTCGCGCTCGCCTATGCCGTGGGCACGCCGATCCTGGCGACGCTGACCGGCGAATGGGACCGGCGCCGCGTTATCCTGTGGACGCTGGTGTTCTTCGTCGTCGGCAATGTCGTCGCCGCCTTGAGCTCATCCTTCGAAGTGCTGCTCGTCGCACGCATCATCATGGCGCTGTCGTCGGGCCTGTTCGCGGCGACCGCGCAAGGCACGGCGGTGGCGCTGGTGGATGACCATCACCGCGCCCGCGCCATCGCCGTCGTCGTCGGCGGCACCACGGTGGCCGTCGCTGTCGGTGCACCGCTTGGCGCGCTTGTCGCGGCCATCGCCGGCTGGCGCGGCACCTTCTATGCCATTGCCGGCCTTGGCGCGCTGTCCGGCGCCATCCTGTGGTCCGCCTGCCGCGCGGCATCATCGGCACCAGGCTGCCGCTGAAGCGCCGGCTGGCGGCCGCCATGCGTCCCGGCGTGATGCCGATCCTGGTGACGACATTGCTGGCGCTGGTCGGTGCCTTCACCGTCTTTGCCTATGTCGCGCCGCTTGCCATCGAGGGCGGCGGGCTGAGCGAGATCGCGCTGCCCGGCATGCTGCTCGCCTTCGGCGTCGGCGCCGTCATCGGCAACATTGCCGGCGGCCAGGCGGCCGACCGTTTCGGCGCCACGCGCACCGTCGGCTGGTCGCTGGCGTTGAGTGCCGCCATGCTGATCATGCTGTCGGTCATCCCGACCTTCCTGCCGCAGCACATTGCCGGACCGGCGCTGATGGCGATGATGGTGCCGTGGGGCATCGTCGGCTGGGCGTTCCCGCCGGCGCAGGCCAGCCGCATCATCAAGCTGGCGCCGGACGCCGCTCCAATCGTGCTGTCGCTCAATGGTTCGGCGCTCTATCTGGGCGTGGCGGTGGGCGCGGTGGTCGGTGGTGGCGTGCTGCGCTACGGCGCGCCCGCCGATCTCGGTCTGGTCGCGGCGGTATTTCCGATCGTCGGGCTCGGCATCGTGCTGGCGGGGCGGGTGTTTGCCCGGGCCGTCACCATGCCGGCGGAATAAGGCCGGCTCCGAGGCTTGCATCCTTGTTTTTTCGCGGCCGCTTCTTCAGCTGGAAGGAGTGGCCGCGGGCAATTCCAGCTTCAACGCAGCCACTTCATCGAGCGTGGCCCGCAGTTTCGCGGCCTGCTCCGCGCCGATCATGGCCTCGAATTGCCGCTGGGCGACACTCCATAGCTTGATCGCCTCGTCGAGCTTGGCCTGGCCAGATGGCGTCAGCCGTACGCGCTTGACGCGGCGATCGTCCTTGTCGGGGAAGGTTTCGACATAGCCGTCGCGGACCAGGGGCTTCAGTGTGTGGCCGAGCGCCGAAAGGTCCATGATCAGCGCCTCCGCAATGGCTCCCATCGCCGGCTCGCTGCCGACACTGATCTGGAAGAGCAGGCCGAACTGCGTGCCCTTCAGGCCGGAAGGCGCCATCGCGTCGTCGTAGAACCGGCCGAGCCTGCGCGCGGTGCGCCGCAAGGTGGCATTGTTGCAACGGCTAAATCCGTCAGCTTCACTCATGATCGCTCCTTGTGGAGCATCTCCGGCGAAACGCATCGCCTCCAATGCTCTCTTGTCACGCAATTCCGGACGCAGAACCGCTGGGCACTTGCTGGAATTATCCTGGCAGGTGCGCCAGCCTGCCGCAGAAATAGTTTTCGCCGCCGCCGTTGACAAGATGGTGGCATATACCTACTTCGCAAAAGTGGCATATACAACTAATTCGAAAAACAGCCTGGCCGGCGGATATTTATCCACCGGGGCCGAAGACAGCGAACACAAGGAACGTGACAATGAGCAAGAATGACAACAAGGGCACGGCGGTCGTCACCGGCGCTTCATCGGGGATCGGCGCCGTCTATGCGGACCGTCTGGCGGGGCAGGGCTACGACCTGGTGCTGGTGGCGCGCCGTGCCGACCGGCTGCAGGCGCTGGCCGAGAAGTTGCGCCATGACCACGGCCGCAACGTGAGCGTGATCAGCGCCGATCTGTCCGACGACGGCGATGTGCGCCGTGTCGAGCAGTCGATATCAGCCGACGAAACCGTGACGCTGCTGGTCAACAATGCCGGCCTTGGCGGTCAGGCAGTGGTGGCAACCGCCGATGCCGACGCGGCCGAGCGCATGATCAAGGTCAATGTCGTGGCGCTGACCCGGCTGACACGTGCCGTGCTGCCTGGGTTCCTGGCGCGCAACCGGGGCGGGATCGTCAACATCGCCTCGGTCCTGGCCTTCGACACCTCGTTCGGCGGCATCTACAGCGGCACCAAGGCCTATGTCGTCAACTTCACCGAAGCCCTGCATCGCGAGGTCGCGGGCACCGGAGTGACGGTGCAGGTGGTGCTGCCGGGCGCGACCCGGACCGATTTCTGGGAGCTTTCCGGCGGTGATATCGACCAGCTGCCGAAGGAGATCGTCATGACCGCCGACGATATGGTCGACGCTGCCCTTGTCGGCCTGGCCAGGGGCGAGGCCGTCACCGTGCCGGCGCTTGCCGACACGGGAAAGCTGGATACATTCCTAGGCGCCCGCCAGGCCTTCTATGGCAGCCTGCACGCCGACAAGCCGGCCCCGCGCTACGCGGCTTAGGCTGACGTGGCGGCCGGCCGTCAGGCCGTCCGCCACATCGGGATGATCGAGGCGGCGAGCACCAGCGCCAGCACGATGTTGAGCGCGCGCCATTGCCACTCGGTTTTGAGCAGCCTGGCCAGCACCATGCCGGCGATGCACCAGACGGACAGCGAGATGGCAGCGGTGAGGCCAAAGGTCGAGCCGAGCAGCAGTGCGAGTTGTCCGGGTCCGTCGGCGAGGGCGGCGAACGAAGCCGCCGCGCCCAGGCCCATCGCCCAGCCCTTGGGATTCATCCACTGGATGCCGGCGCCGCCCAGGAAGCTGTTCGGTTTGGCCATGGTGACGTCAAGGTTGGGTGGCCCTGCGCGACCGATCTTGATCGCCAGCCACAGAAGATAAAGCGAGCCGATCACCTTCATCGCCAGTTGCAGCGAAGGCACCGCAAGCAGCAGGCTGGCGAGGCCGGCGGCGGCCGCCCCCGTCACGGTAGCGAGGCCGGCGGCGCTGCCGATCATCAGCGGTACCGAACGGCGAAAACCGAACTGCGCTCCGGAAGCGGTCGACAAGGTCGTGGCGATGCCGGGCGTGGCGGTAGCCACGAAGGCAAACAGGATGAGCGGCAGGATCGGCTGGAGCATGGAGCATCCTTTGTCAAAGGCTTCATGGTAGACTGCGCGTGACATCAGTAAATGCAATGTTTGCGATGATGATCATTAGCATTTATAATGCTGATGATGATCCGCAATCTCGATACCAGTCTCATGCGCACCTTCGTCACCGTCGCCGACAAGGCCAGCATGACGGCGGCGGCCAACGCGCTGCACCTGACTCAGGGCGCGGTCAGCCAGCAGGTCAAGCGGCTGGAAGACACGCTCGGCTGCGGGCTGTTCGAGCGCGACCGGCGCGGTCTGCGCCTGACCCATTCCGGCGAGCGGCTGTTCGACAAGGCAAGGCGCCTGCTCAGCCTCAATGACGAGATATGGACCGAGATGGTGGGGAGCGCTGTCGCCGGACAGGTGCGGCTCGGCGTTCCCTACGACCTTGTCGGCACCTTGCTGGCTCCCGTCCTGAAGGCCTATGCCGAGGCCTATCCGCAGGTCGAGATATCGCTGGTCTGCGCCTCCTCGCCGGAACTGGCGGCGGCACTGGCGGCCGGAACCATCGACCTCGCGGTAATCGAGGAGCGGGTCGGCCCGACCTCTGGCGAATGCCTGGCCATCGATCGGTTGGTCTGGGTCGGCGCAAGGGGTGGGGTGGCTCGCGCCAAGCGGCCATTGCCCGTCTCGATCGTTGCCGACACCTGCGCCTTCCGGCCGGTGGTGCTGGCGGCACTCAACGAGCATGGGCTGGAATGGCGCAGCGTGTTCGAGAACGGCAACATCGACGCGACGACCGCGACGGTGCGTTCCGACCTCGCCGTCACCACATGGCTCGCTGCCACCGTGCCAGCCGATCTCGACATATTGCCGTTCGACACCGGCCTGCCGCCGCTGCCGAATTTTGCCATCAACCTGCACCTGCCTAGGCATGGCGTGAGCACGGCGGCGCAGGAATTCGCACGCCATATACGCGATGGGCTGGCGCGGCGATCGCAGGCTGCTTGATGCCCGAATTTACTTCCAGTTCTTGCGCCGCTCGAGTTCGGCCGGGGATGGCTCGCCCGTGACAAAGGAGCCGACCTTGATTTCGCCTGCGCGCTCATAGGTCGCGATGATGACGCCGGTGGTCGAAGTCTGCGATTTGACAAGCTTGAAAGCGGCCGGCATCGCTGCATCGCCGAACAGCCGCTTGCCCTTGCCCAGCACCAGCGGGAAGATCATCAGCCGGATCTCGTCGATTAGCCCGTTGGCGAGCAAGGTCTGAATGAGATGCCCAGATCCCTGGATGAGCAGGTCAGGTCCATCTTCCTGCTTGAGGCGACGCAAGGCCGTGATGATATCGGGCCCAAGCGCGTGCGTGTTCTGCCAGGTCAAAGTATCCGGCCGATGCGTCGCCACATACTTGGTCGCGGGGTTGAAGGCATCCGCGATCGGATCTTTCTGGTAGGGCCAGTACGCGGCGAAGATGTCGTAGGTTCTGCGGCCGAGCAGCAGGGCGAAGGGTTTGGAGAACAATTCCTCCATTGCCGCGCCTCCCACCTCGTCAAAATAGTGGAACGTCCAGCCGCCGAATTCGAAGCCGCCGACCGGATCCTCTTCCGGCCCGCCCGGCGCCTGCATGACGCCATCGAGGCTGACGAAGGTCGCGGCGATGATCTTTCTCATTGTGTTCTCCCTTGCTTGTGTCCACGCCATCGCGGCCGGACTTCAACCCAAGGACGGAGCAACCGCGCCCGTCCCGACAAAGGCCGCGAGATTTGGTCCGCCCTCGATAGATCAGCCGCGGACGCGAACGGCTTTCGACGAGAACCAGACATGCTCGAAGATCGCCGTGGCGGTGCGGTCCGGCTGCCTGTCCTCGACCAGCCAGATCGAGCGGCTGCGCGTGGCCTGCTCGCGTGTCGGGATCTTCGCCGCAAGATCCGCGAGCGAGGCGCCGAAGCATGGGATGAACCAGGCACGCATGAACGGATCGCAGGCAAAGCCCTTTTCGGTGCGGGTCACCAGCATCGCCAGCGGGACGCGCTCGGCGGGACGCCAGGGGAAGATCATGCGGCCGCCGGGGCGCAACGCTTTCAGCCATCCGGCGGGAGGGGCGACGACACCGGCATTGACATAGATGATGTCGGATGGCGGCAGCGGCGACGTCACGGCATCGCCATGGACAATGGTCGCATTGCCGTAGGTTTCGAGATTCTTGCGCGCCAACCCGGCCAGGTTTTCGTCGATCTCGAAGGCGGTGATGGTGCCGCATGGCGAAACCAGTTTGGCCAGCAAAGCCGTGTAGTAACCGCTGCCGGCGCCGATATGCGTGATGGCCTCACCAGGCTTTGGTGCGAGTTTTCCGATCCACATGGCGTGCAGAAAGGGCTCGCCATTGTTGATGCCCTTGTCGGTATCGAGCGCTACCAGGACGTTCTGGCAGATGTGGGCCGGATCGGCGCTTGGCGTGGTGACCGTGCCGTTGCCGGTGATGACCGTCCATGGGCCGGGGCCGAGGAAGGCCTCGCGCGGTACGCTGGCGAACACCTCTTCCAGGCGCGGGTCCGATGAGGCGGCGTTGACCGCCATCAGCCGCGCGTAGAATGTCCGGATATCTTCGAGGTCGCTCATGGCATCGGGAAGATAGCGCGATCCGGCGGTTTGTCCCGTGATTAAACGGAACTTCAGCCAACCCCGAACATGGTGTCGTAGAGCAGCTTGAAATTGAGCACCAGGATGATTGCCGCGACCACCCAGGCCAGTGCGGCGACGCCGCGCGGGATGGCGAGATTGCCCATCTTCTTCTTGTTGGACACGAACTGCACCAGCGGGACGACCGCGAAAGGCAGCTGCATGGACAACACCACCTGGCTGAAGACCAGCAACTGGCCAGTGCCCTTCTCGCCATAGAGCGCGGTGACGACCACCACCGGTATGATGGCGAGGCCGCGGGTCAGCAGGCGCCGCGCCCAGTTGGGGATGCGCAGGCGCAGAAAACCTTCCATGATGATCTGGCCGGCGAGCGTCGCCGTCACCGTCGAATTCAGGCCCGACGCCAGCAGTGCCACGGCGAACAGGATCGAGGCGATGCCGAGGCCAAGCAGCGGCGACAGCAGCTTGAAAGCCTGGTCGATCTCGGCGACATCCTGGTGGCCGGTTTCGTGGAAGGCGACGGCCGCGACGATCAGGATGGCGGCGTTGACGAACAGCGCCAGCATCAGGGCGATGGTGGAGTCCGTCGTCGCCCATTTGATGGCATCGCGTTTTCCGGCCTCCGTGCGCTCATAGGCGCGGGTCTGCACGATCGAGGAATGCAGGTAGAGATTGTGCGGCATCACCGTTGCGCCGATGATGCCGATGGCGATGTAGAGCATCGCTGGATCGGTGACGATTTCGGAGGACGGCACGAACATCGAATGCAGGATCGTGCCGGCCGGCGGAGCGGCAACGAAGATCTGGATGGCAAAGCAGCTGAAGATGATGACCAAAAGCGCGACGACGAAGGCTTCGAGATAGCGGAACCCCTTGTTCATCAGGAGCAGAACCAGGAAAGCGTCGAGCGCGGTGAGCATGGCGCCGCCGATCAGCGGGATGCCGAACAAAAGCTGCAGCGCGATCGCGGTGCCGATCACCTCGGCGAGGTCGCAGGCGATGATGGCGAGTTCGCAGGCGATCCACAGCACGAGATTGACGGGGCGCGGATAGTAGGCGCGGCAGGCCTGGGCGAGGTCGCGGCCGGTGGCGATGCCAAGGCGCGCGGCCAGCGCCTGCAGCAGGATCGCCATCAGGTTGGACAGCATGATGATGAACAAAAGCGTGTAGCCGAACTGCGCGCCGCCGGCGAGGTCGGTCGCCCAGTTGCCCGGGTCCATGTAGCCGACCGAGACCATGTAGCCGGGACCCATGAAGGCGAACAAGCGGCGGAACCATACGCCTGATGTCGGCACCGCGATGGAGGAGTTGACCTCGCGCAGGCTGGGCTGATCGTCTTCATCCCGTCTGGCGAACCGCCATGCGGACCGGGAGGTTGTGACGTCTGCTTCTGACATGAAAAGGCTTTCCGCGACTTCCGGAGGATGCCCTCAAGGTATGCCATGGCTCAACATTATGCAATAGGCTATATTTCATTGTCGGTGCTTTTTAGCATGTCGCGCTGTGCGTGCGAGGATGACGCCCCCGGAGACGCCGGTTGCGCCTCTCTCGGAATGCAAATAAACGGCCTGAAGAATCAGAGCCCGTGCTATAAAAGCAGGGACGGCAAACTCCCGAGGAGGAGCGCGCATTGGCGCTGAAGAACAGACCGGTCCCGCGTGAGCCGTTGCTCGATGCCGATGTCCATTCGGAAGGGTTCCGGCAGACGCGCGAAGCGCGCCGCAGCGCGCTGGTCGAGGATTATGTCGAACTGATCGCCGACCTGATCGAGGACGGCAACGAGGCGCGCCAGGTCGACATCGCCGCGCGCCTCGGCGTCGCCCAACCGACGGTGGCCAAGATGCTGACGCGGCTATGCGCCGACGGGCTGGTGTCGCGAAAGCCCTATCGCGGCGTGTTCCTGACCGATGCCGGGCGCAAGGTCGCAGAGGAAAGCCGCATCCGCCACCAGACGGTCGAGGCCTTTCTGCGCTCGCTCGGCGTCAGCGCCGAGACGGCGCGCATCGATGCCGAGGGCATCGAACACCATGTCAGCGCCGAGACGCTGAAAGCGTTCCGCAAGGCGATGACGGCGCGCTGAAGCGCTTCATTGCCGCGTTTTCGACCATGTTAGCCGCTGGAACTGCCGGCGCTTATGCGCGTTCCCCTCTCGTTGCGCGCCTATCGCGCGCCAGGGAGGCAGCAATGGGCATCGAGCAGGCACCGACCGCAAAAGGCAAGCAGGCAGCCACAGGATTGGAACAGGCGGCCGCCAGGGACGAGCGCAAGACCGAGGCCGAAACGGGACATCCGCTGAAGAAAGGCGCCGATCGTTTCGAGGAACGCTCGAAAAGCTCCGACGGCAAGAGCGCCGGCGCCAAGCAGAAAGAGTAAGCGGCAGCAGTTCTGGACCGATGCGGATGACCATCGAGTGGCGCCCGCCTGAACGCTTTGTCTTTCAGGGACATTCGATTGCCTGGGGCGTCATGGGGGAAGGACCGCCCGCCGTCGTTCTCCACGGCACGCCATTCTCCTCGGTCGAGTGGCGCCGCATCGCGCCATGGCTGGCGAAGCAGCGACGCGTCCACTATTTCGACATGCTTGGCTATGGCTGGTCGGACAAGCCGGACGGCGATGTGTCGCGTGGCATGCAGAAAGAGCTGTTCGCGGCGCTCTATGCCCACTGGAAGCTGGAACGGCCCGACGTGGTCGCGCATGATTTCGGCGGATCGACCGCTCTGCGCGGTCATCTGCTCAACGGTTGGAGTTCCGCTCGATGGTGCTGATCGATCCAGTGGCGATCAGCCCGCAAGGTTCGCCGCTGGTCCAGGCAGCCAGGCAGAACGAGAAGGTTTTTGCCGGGCTGCCCGCATATGTCCACGAAGCGATCTTGCGGGCCTACATCGATGGCGCGACGGACAATTCGTTGCGCACAGACGAGATGCAGGCCTATCTGCGTCCATGGCTTGGCGACGAGGGCCAGAAGGCGTTCTGGAGGCAAGTCGCGCAGGTGGACGACAAGTACACGGAGGAAGTGGAGTGGCGATATGGCGAGATTCGCTGTCCGGTCACCATCCTGTGGGGCGAAAATGACGATTGGATCCCGATAAAGGACGGCCGGGAGCTGGCGCGGCGCATTCCCGGTGCGACGTTTCAGACAGTCGCCGGCGCCAAGCATCTCGTCCAGGAAGACGCGCCGGAGGCGATCGCCGCAACGGTCCTCCAGTTCTGGCGGAGCCTGGAAGGCGGCTAGGGCGGTTCAGCGTTTGATAGAACCGCCGGACCGGCCCAATTTCCTTCGCTGGTCTTCGGCTCGTCTGATATCTCGCGCTTGACCGTGTCGCGCACGCTGGCCAGCGCCGGCACCGAAAACTGGCTGCTATTGTCGGCGTCGCGGGTGAGGCCGAGCGTGGGACCGAGCAAATGGCTGATCGACAGGCCGCCGCGCTCCAGCGCCTGCAACGTGGCCGGATCGGTGACGGCGACGCTGGGATCGAGCGTCACCGCGCCGGCATTCGCAAGCCCGAGGCACGGCAACGCCACCGGCATCGACAGGAAACACCTGATCGTCCTCAAGCCTGGAACCCCCTTCCAATGCCGGCGATGCGACAGGCCTTGCGGCGCTCCCGGCCAGTGTGGTGGAGCGGCCATGCGGCGCTGCCTGGCCACAAAAATGCTGTGACTTGGAGCAACCATTGCGATACTTGTTTGTTGGATTGAGCCGGCCCTGCCGGAGCAATGGGGAAGTTTGCAGCACGAGGAGTTGCCATGCTCTGGAGAGGCCGTCGTCAGAGTGACAATATCGAGGACGACCGCAGCGATGGCGGCGGCGGCGGGATCGGTGGTGGTGGCGGCCAGTTCCGCATTCCGATCGGTGGCCGCGCCGGTGGCGGCGGTAGCATATTCCTCGTCATCCTGGTGGTGCTGGCAGGATGGTATTTCGGCTTTGATCCCTCAACGATCCTGGGCGGTGGCGACGGTGGCCTGCTGCCAGGCGGCGGTGGCCAGATATCGGACAACAGCGGCGGCCAGGACAGCGGCGCAACGCCAGCCAATGACGAGATGAAGCAGTTCGTGGCGACCGTGCTCGCCGAGACGGAAGACACCTGGACCGGCATCTTCAAGTCGCAAGGCCTGACCTATGAGGACCCGAAGCTGGTGCTGTTTTCCGGCCAGGTCCGCTCCGCCTGCGGCTTTGCCTCGGCGGCGGCGGGACCGTTCTATTGTCCGGGCGACCACAAGGTCTATCTCGACATGACCTTCTTCCAGCAGCTCGACCAGCAGTTCGGCGCTTCCGGCGAGTTCGCCCGCGCCTATGTCATCGCGCATGAGGTCGGCCACCACGTGCAGAACCTCACCGGCATCATGGGGAAGTTCAACCAGATGCGGCAAGGCATGAGCGAAGCCGATGCCAACCAGCTGTCGGTGCGCATCGAGTTGCAGGCCGACTGCTTCGCCGGCGTGTGGGCGCATTACACCGGGCAGAAGGGCATATTGGAGCAAGGCGACTTCGAAAGCGCGCTGAACGCGGCCAAGCAGATTGGCGACGATACGCTGCAGAAGAAGATGCAGGGCTATGTCGTGCCGGAAAGCTTCAACCACGGCACCTCGCAGCAGCGGCAGACCTGGCTGACACGCGGATACAAGAGCGGCAAGCTTTCGGACTGCAACACGATGAGCGGCCCGCTCTAAGCAGCCGTTTTCGGACATGGACCTGGCGGCCAACGCGCCGTCAGGGAGTGTCAGGATCAAAGCTTCCTGCCTGTTCCCGCACTGTTCCTTTCCGCGGGCTCGCCTATAAGGTGCGTCCGCCCGCGCCCCCCAGGCGGCCAGAGGAGCTTGACCCATCATGATCGATCCCAAAACCGCCAAGCGGGGCCTTGCGCTGGTTTTCACCACGCTGCTGCTCGATATCATCGGCTTCGGCATGATCATGCCGGTGCTGCCGGCCTTTCTCAGGGAATTGACCGGCGTCGGCATCAGCGAAGCGGCGATCGAGGGCGGCTGGCTGTTCTTCGTCTATGCGGCCATGCAGTTCTTCTTCGCGCCCATCATGGGCGGCCTGAGCGACCGATTCGGGCGGCGGCCGATCCTGCTCGCCTCGGTGTTGACCTTCTCCATCGACAATTTGATCTGTGCCATCGCCTGGTCCTATCCGATGCTTTTCATCGGCCGCGTCCTGGCCGGCATTTCGGGCGCCAGCTATTCGACGACGTCGGCCTTCATCGCCGATATTTCGAACGACGAGAACCGGGCGAAGAATTTCGGCCTGCTCGGCATCGCCTTCGGCGTCGGCTTCGTCATCGGGCCGGTGCTGGGCGGATTGCTCGGTACGTTCGGGCCGCGCGTGCCGTTCTTTTTCGCCGCCGGGCTCGCCTTCGTGAACTTCCTCATCGCAATGTTCTTCCTGCCCGAAACGCTCGATGAAAAGCACCGCCGCCGCTTCGAGTGGAAACGCGCCAACCCGGTCGGCACGCTTCTGCAGATGCGCCAATATCAGGGCATCGGCTGGATTGGGCTGGTCTTCTTCCTGATGACGCTCGGCCACATGATGTATCCGGCGGTGTGGTCGTTCGTCTCCAACTACCGCTACGGCTGGAGCGAGCAGCAGATCGGCTTCTCGCTCGGCGCTTTCGGCCTGTGCGGCGCCATCATCATGGGCACGGTGCTGCCGCGCGTCATCCCCAGGCTCGGCGAGTGGAGGACGGCGGTCATCGGCCTGACGTTCACCGCGGCCAGCGCCTTCGGCTATGCCTTCGCCTCGCAAGGCTGGATGGTCTACGCGGTGATCGTCGTCGGCTGCCTGGAAGCGCTGGCCGATCCGCCGCTGAGAAGCCTCGCCGCAGCCAAGGTTCCCCCTTCGGCACAAGGCGAATTGCAAGGCGCGATGACCTCGATCTTCTCGATCACCTCGATCGTCACGCCGCTGCTCTATACCGCGATCTTTTCCTGGTTCACCGGCCCCAGCGCGCCCGTCACCTTCGGCGGCGCGCCCTATCTGGTCGGTGCATGCTTCCTGGTGCTGGCGGTCATCGTCTTCGTCACCAAGGTGGCCAGGCCGGCGACGGTCATGACTGTCACGAACGATGTCGTGGAAGATGGAGCCCAGCTATGAGCCGGAGGCAAGTGAGGGGTGGCGCGACGCGTCTCAGGCCCTTTCCGCCAGCAATTCCTCGCCGCGCTTTTCGCGGATGAGGTTGACGAAGCGGCGGAACAGGTAGTGCGAATCCTGTGGGCCGGGCGAAGCCTCGGGGTGATGCTGGACCGAGAACACCGGGCGGCCGGTCAACGCGATGCCGCAATTCGAGCCGTCGAACAGCGAGACATGGGTTTCCTCGACACCCGCGGGCAGCGAGTCGGCATCGACGGCAAAGCCGTGGTTCATCGAAACGATCTCGACCTTGCCGGTGGTGTGATCCTTGACCGGATGGTTGGCGCCGTGATGGCCCTGGTGCATTTTGGCGGTCTTGCCGCCCAGCGCCAACGCCAGCATCTGGTGGCCGAGGCAAATGCCGAACACCGGAATGTCGGTCTTGAGCAGGTCCTGGATGACCGGCACGGCATAGTCGCCGGTGGCTTCCGGGTCGCCGGGGCCGTTGGAGAGGAAAATGCCGTCGGGCCGCATGGCGAGGATTTCTTCCGAACCGGTGCTGGCCGGAACCACCGTCACCTTGGCGCCCAGACCGGCGAGCAGCCGCAATATGTTGCGCTTGACGCCGTAGTCGATGGCGACGACGTGCAGCGAAGGCTCCGCCTGTTCGCCAAAGCCTTCGTTCCACGCCCAAGGCGTCTCGCGCCAGACAGAAGACTGGCCCGACGTGACCTCCTTGGCGAGATCGAGCCCGATCAGGCCCGACCATGCGGCGGCACGCCGCTTCAGGTCGTCGAGGTCGAAGACGCCGTCGGGCGCGTGGGCGATGACGGCATTGGGCATGCCCTTTTCGCGGATCAGCGCGGTGAGCGCGCGGGTGTCGATGCCCGACAGCGCGACGATGCCCCGCTTCTTCAGCCACTGGTCGAGATGGCCAGCGGCGCGGTAATTGGACGGGTTGGTGACGTCGGCCTTGAACACGGCACCGACGGCGCCGGCACGAGCGGCCGGATTGAGGTCTTCGATGTCCTCGCCATTGGTGCCGATATTGCCGATATGCGGGAAGGTGAAGGTGACGATCTGGCCGGCATAGGACGGGTCGGTGAGGATTTCCTGGTAGCCGGTAAGTGCCGTGTTGAAGCAGACCTCGGCGACCGCCGAGCCGGTGGCGCCGAGGCCGCGACCCTCGATGACGGTGCCGTCGGTCAGCACCAGAAGGGCGGTCGGCTTTTCAGTGGCCCAGGCGGGCGTCATCTCGGCCATGGCGGCACTCCTATCAAGCCGCGCGCTTCCATAGCCCGGCGGGCGTTGGCGCGGCAAACGGCGCGAAGCGGCGAATTCGCGGCCTCCACGCACCCAAGCTTCAGTTCATGCAAGGCCCAGTACATAGGGGAAGGGGACAGGGCGGTCAATGATCATGCGAAAGAGGGCCGCAATTTATTTCATTGAGGAATATCATAGGCTTGCCCGGGCATATCAGAGTTTGCGTTGGCCTGTCCCCGGCGCTATTGTCCGCGCCGACCGAAGGAGAGAGAGCAATGCGCGCGAAAATCGCCGAATCCCTGAAGACCGCGATGAAGGCGCAGGACAAGCACCGGCTGCCGACATTGCGGCTGATCCAAGCCGCCATCCACGACCGCGACATCGCCAATCGCGGTGCCGGCAAGGAACCCGCCAGCGATGAGGAAATCCTGCAGATCCTGGCCAAGATGGTGAAGCAGCGCGAGGAATCGGCCAAGGCGTTCGAGGACGGCAAGCGCCCGGAACTGGCCGCGCAGGAACGCGGCGAGATGGAGATCATCCGCGGCTTCCTGCCGACGCAGCTTGACGATGCGGCGGTCACGGCGGCGGCGCGCGAGGCGATAGCGGCGACCGGTGCGGCCAGCCAGAAGGACATGGGCAAGGTGATCGCGGCGCTGAAGCAGAAATATGCCGGCCAGATGGATTTCGGCAAGGCGAGCGGCATCGTCAAGGCGCTGCTGCAGTAGGGCTTTCTACTCTCGCATCGTCGGCTTCCAACACGGCCACTCGACGCCAAGGCGCGGCTTGCTGTTAGGCCCGAGGTTCCAATGCGCGGCGCAATGCCGGTGCTTCCTGCTGGATATGGTCCCACAAGCGATTGGCGATCGGGCCGTGCGGCCGGTCGCGGCGGCGCGCCACCACCAATTCGTCGGTGCGGCCCGGCAGATGGCTGCCGGCTATGGATATTAGCTGGCCGTCATGCAGCTCTTCAGCGATCAGGAAGTGAGGCAGGTGGCCCCAGCCGAGCCCTTGCAGGATGAGTTCCTTCTTCATGGCCTGATCGGGGACCAGGCATTGCGGCGCCCCCTCGGCTACGAAGTAATCCTGTCGTGGCGAATGCAGGGCGGTGTCGCGCATCACGCACTGGGTGAATGCCTGCATTTTCTCCAGTGTGACCGGTTGGTCGACGCGCTCCGGCAGAAAGCCCGGCGCCACGACGGGAATGAACGACACCTTGCTGAGATCGATCCATTCCACCCGTACGTCGCCCTTGTCGATCCAGTGCAGGATGAGATCGGCTTTGTCGTCAAAAAGGCGTTCCCACGGGCCGCCGACGGCTTCGAAATGGAGATGCAGCCGCGTGCCGGGGCACTGGGCGAAGAACCGCCCAAGCATGCCCAGTACGTGCGGGCGCGGGCAGAGGTCGCCGATCACGACGTGGATATCGCTTTCCTCGCCCATCGAGAGCTGGGCGGCGTGGACGCTCAGGCCTTCCAGTTCGCGCAGCAGCGATTGCGCCCGTCGATGGAACGACAGCCCCGCTTCGGTCGCCCGTACGCGATAGCCGCCGCGATCCAGGAGGACGAGATCAAGCTGTCGTTCGAGCCTGGCGACGGCGGCGAACACCGCCGGATGCGAGCGATGGAGCAGGGCCGCGGCCGGCTGAAAGCCGCCGCAGCGGATCACTGCGTCGAAGCACTGGAGGTCGTGCAAGGTGAATTCGGCCATGTCAGCTTTGATTACAGAGATTGTCTTATCTTTGTAATATCACCAAATCCCGGCCACAGCTACGCTTTGCCTCATTCAACGTTCCAAAAGGATTTTAATCATGAGTGAGCTGAATTTCGTGACTGTCGGCGACGGCACGCGCATCGCCTACCGGCTCGACGGTGACGCTGGGCAACCGGTGCTGGTGCTGTCCAACTCCATCGCCACGACGCTGCACATGTGGGATGGCCAGATCGGCGAACTGTCCAGGCATTTCCGCGTTCTGCGCTACGATTTTCGCGGCCATGGCGGATCGAGCGTGCCGGTCGGCGCCTATTCGCTCGACCGGCTTGGCCGCGACGTGATCGAACTCATCGACGCGCTCGGCCTTGGCCAGGTGCATTTCCTCGGCCTGTCGCTGGGCGGTTTCGTTGGGCAGTGGCTTGGCATCCACGCGCCCGAGCGGGTCGACCGGCTGATCCTGAGCAACACTTCATCTCACCTCTCGCCGGCAAGTTATTTCGACGAGCGGATCGCCGTCGTGCGGCAGGCGCCGGACATGTCGGAAACCGCCGAAGTGTTCCTCAACAACTGGTTCCCGGCCGGCATGGTGGCGGCCAACGAGCCCGTCATCGAGAAATTCCGCGCCATGTTGCTTGAGATCGACCGTCTGGGCCTGGCGGGTCTATTCGCCGCGGTTCGCGACGCCGACCTTCGCCGCACGGTGGCCCTGATCAACCGGCCGACATTGGTAATCGCCGGCCAGCATGACACGGTGACAGCGGCAAGCCACAGCGAACTGATCGCGGCAGCCGTGCCCGGGGCGAAGCTTGTCGTGCTGCCCGCGGTTCACCTGTCGAACGTGGAATACCCCACCGAGTTCATGCAGGCCGTGCTCGATTTCCTGCACTGAGCCGGAGCAGGGGGCCGTGGGTCCATCTCACGGCTCCTTGCAGATCGGCAGTGGCTGCGGCGGCGCCGCCGGATGGTCCTTCTTGTACTGGGCAATGACCGGCTCAAGGGTTTTTCGCGGCCAGAATTTCGGCGTACCGATCTCTTTCAGGCAGGATGCGTTCCAGTAGGTGCCTGAACCGGAATGGCCGTTTGCCACGGCGGCGATGTCGCGCGATTCCGGATAGATATAGAGCGTGGTGGGGTTGTCCTTCACCATCGAGATGAGCTGCCTGGCATCGGCCGGCGACCAGCTGGTGCAGCCATTGCTGCGGCCGCCGGCATAGTCCACCAGCTTGCCGAACGGCACGAAGCCGTCATGGTCGGCATAGGAACTGCTCGGGCTCTTGCGCAGGCACATGCCGCGCAGCACCTGCGCCGCGTGGCCGCCGATCACGCGCTGCCTTGCGTTGGCGGCTTCGCCTTCGCCGTCGAACTGGATGAAAGTGCGCTGGAAGGCCACGTCCTGTTTGGCGCCGATGCGATAATAGCCCTTGAACGAGGTTTTCGCCTCGCGGGTCATGTAGGGACCGCCGGCGGTAAGTTCCGAATCCATGGCATTGCCGAAATTCCTGGCGCAGCGCCTGCCATTGGAGAAATCCACCGTGCCTTTCAGGTTGCGGCCGCCGCCGTGACCCGACGAAATCGCGCGAAACGACTGGCTGGCTTCGCATACGACATAGTAGCGGCGCCCGAGCACGCCATTGCCCAAATCGCCGGGACGGGTGGCGTCCATGGCGAAGTAGCAGGGGTTCCGGACGACACCCTGCGCGACCTTTTTCAGGTAAAGCGCGCGCGCCCGCTCCAGCACCACTTGTGAAATCTGGCCATCGCCATCTCCGACATGGGCCTGCAGCCAGGCCGGAATGGCCGATGGCGCGGCAAAGGACCGGGCCGATGCCATCAAGGCCATGACGACGACGAGGAGACCGAGGAACGTAACGACCCCCAACGGGACAGATCTCAACCGCACCGGACCCATTCTCCTGTCGAAGCCGTTTGTGATCCCTGCGGAATCACCCGAGGCGATCATAAAACGCGGCGCGCCGTCAGGCGAAACACATCTTGTTTAGCGCACCGGCAAGTAGGCGCGAAAAGACCAGGCCGACGCGCAACCCTCCATAAACGGACATGCTGGGTCAAGGCTTGCGGCGGGAGCCTCCATATCTACGAACGCCCGATTTTCGAGCCGGCTCGATTGGGCTATGATCTGATTCTGGCGCGGCCCACGCCTCCTCCCTCCGCCGGGAAAGCATCGTTCATGCGGGGCCATCCAATCACCGCACCGACTGTTCGAGCACCAGGCATAAGGAGGGGTTGCAAAAACTGCTCGCACCAGGAGGTTTTGCGATGAGGCTGTTTTGGCCCGTCTATCATCTGAAGCGTCAAGCCAGGCTGTTGTCCCGCGAGGTGAAGATACCGCTCCACCAGGCGCTCGACCGTATCGCGGCACAAGAAGGTTTCGCGAGCTGGAGCCTGCTTGCGGCGAAGGCCGCGGAAACTGGGCCCGCAGGCAGATTGTTTGCACAACTGGCGCCCGGCGACCTCTTGCTGGTCGGCGCCCGGCCGGGCCAGGGCAAGACGCTGATGAGCCTGGAACTGGCGGTCGAAGCCATGAGGCGCGGCCGGCGCAGCGTGTTCTTCACGTTGGAATATACGCAGGCGGACATTCTCGACCGCTTCCGCGCGATCGGGGTCGAGCCACGGCAATTCGAGGGTCGGTTCGAATTCGACAGTTCCGATGCCATCTCGGCTGACTACATGGTGGCGCGGCTGACCTCGGCCGGAGCCGGCACGCTGGTGGTGATCGACTACCTGCAATTGCTCGACCAGAAGCGGGAAAATCCGGATCTGATGATCCAGGTACGCAGGCTGCGATCATTCGCGCGCGACAGGGGGCTTATCCTGGTCTTCATCGCGCAGGTCGACCGTTCGTACGAACTGTCGAAAAAACCAGTCCCCGATATCGACGATATCAGGCTGCCCAATCCGCTCGACCTGTCGCTGTTCAGCAAGACCTGCTTCCTGAACAAGGGAGAGATACACTTCCAGGCGGCTTGAGCCCCCTGCTGTCCAAGGCTATGCCTGCAGCGTTTTTCAGGAGGCATCGATCATGGTCGAGATCGTCAAACCGGCGCTTGAACATCTGCCGAGCTACAAGGCGGCGCTCGAAAGCGGCTGGTCGCCGGACAATGTGCGGCTCCTGGACGCGACGCGCGAGCAGCTTGCGGCAATAGAGGAAGACCCGGCGGCGTTCCTGGCCAGCCTCGACGATCCCGAAGCCAAGGGGCCGCCCATCGCCTTGCCCGACGGGACACGGGTGCCACGCCTGCCGGGCTTCCGCCGCTGGATCTGGGACGGCGAGGCGGCGGGCTCGATCGGCTTTCGCTGGCAGAAGGGCACGGCGGAACTGCCTTCGCACGTGCTTGGTCATATCGGCTACGCCGTCGTGCCCTGGAAGCGGCAGCGCGGCTACGCCACCGAAGCGTTGCGGCTGATGCTGGACGAGGCGAGGGCGGTAGGCCTTCCCCATATCGAGATCACCGCCAAGCCGGGCAATCCGGCCTCGCACAAGGTGATCCTGGCCAATGGCGGCAAACTCGTCGAGCGCTTCTTCGAGGACGCCGCCTATGGCGGGGTGCAGAGCCTGCGGTTCCGGATCGATTTGTAAGAGGCGGTTTGGAAACTCCACGCCGGCGGCCATCTGATGGCGTTTTCCGCGCCTATCGCCTTTCGGGCTGGTCGCACAGCCAGTCGGCGAGCGATGCGCGATGCGTGCCGGCCCTGCCGGTGAATGCCTCGGCGGACAGCATGGAGTTCAACACCGCCTCCTGCGTCGCCTCCGCCGCCGCCCGGAAGAGAATATCGACGCGTGCTTCGTTGAGCGCGAGCAGCGGCACCAGATCTCGGTTTTCATCGTGGTCGACCGGGTTGCCGGTGCTGAAGGCGATGGCGATGTCCCCGCTGCCATTGCCCCAGAAGGAGCCGAGCCTGGCGATGCCGGCGCCCGCACGGCGCGCCAGGCGCTCGAGCTGGCGGTGTTCGAGCGGCACATCGGTCGCCAGAACGACGATGATCGAGCCGCGTTCGGCCTCGGCCTGCCGCCTGGGGTCGGGCCGGCGCCCATCGGGCAGGACGAGGTCGCCGGCCCTGCCGAAATTCGACAGGACGAGAACGCCAAGATGATGTCCGCCGGCGAGCGCGATTTTCCTGGAGGCCGAGCCGACGCCGCCCTTGAAGCCGAAGCAGCTCATTCCCGTTCCGGCGCCGACATTGCCCTGTTCGAACGCGCCTTCTCGGGCATCCGCCAGCGCGGCAAGGGCATGCTGCTCTGATATCGCCATGGCCTGGATGTCGTTCAAGGGACCGTCATTGCATTCACCGACCACCGGATTGACCGTTCCGGTGGTGCGGCCGATATCGGGGTTCTGGCGGATGGCGTCACGGATCAGCGCCGTGGCGCAGGTGCCGACCGAAAGCGTGTTGGTCAAGAGAATAGGCGTCTCGATGGTGCCGAGTTCCTTGACCTGCATCAGCCCGACGGTCTTGCCGAAGCCGTTGATGACATGGCTTGCCGCCATCACCTTGGTGCGGAACAGGTTTCCGCCATGCGGCAGGATCGCGGTCACGCCGGTGTTGATGTCGCCGTCGCGCAGCGTGCAGTGACCGACGCGCACGCCAGGCACGTCGGTGATCGCGTTTTGCGTGCCCGCCGGCAAGATGCCGCAGGTCAGGCCGAAATCGGCGACAGTCCTTGCCATCTTATTCGGCGGCCGCCGGTACCGGCGGGCCGATGTCGCTGCGCCGTTCCCAAAGATGGGAGATGACAGCCACAATGACGGCGACGAGCATCGCAAAGGCGCCAACAAGCGACAGGCTGCGATAGCCGTAGCCGGCATTGAGCATGGCGGCACCCAGCGATGCGGCCAGCGCGATGCCGATATTGAAGCCGGACGGGATGAGCGAGGCGGCGAGGTTGGAGGCGTCGGCCGTCCAGGCCAGGATGCGGGTCTGGATCGGCGTGCCGATGGCGAAGTTGAGGCCGCCCCAGACGATGATCGCGACGACCATCGGCACGGGATAGGGGCTGACGGCATAGATGATGGTCAGCGTCACCGCCTGCAGGGCAAGCATGGTGATCAGCGACGGCATCAGTTTCCAGTCGGACAGTTTGCCGCCCAGGAAGACGCCAAGCGTGGCGCCGACGCCGTTGAGCAGCAGCACCCAGGGCACCAGGTTTTCGTCGAGCCCGGTGACCTCCAGCAGCGTCGGGGTGATGTAGGTGAACAGGCAGAACTGGCCGAGCATCAGCATCAGCATCAGGATCAGCGAAGTCCAGACCTGCTGGCGCGCCAGGACGCGGACCTCGCTGGCAAGGCTCGCCGACCTGGCCTGATATCCGGTGGTGCGCGGCAGCAAGGCCGCCATGGCGAGCGTTGCCGCCACGCCCAGCGCGCACATCACCCAGAAGGTCGCGCGCCAGCCCCAGATGTTGCCAATGGCGGTGCCGGCCGGCACGCCGATGACGTTGGAGACGGTGAGACCCGACAGGATGACGGCGACCGCCATGCCGCGCTGATCCTCGCGCACAAGGCCGACGGCGACCACCATGGCGACGCCGAAATAGGCGCCATGCGCGACAGCCACGGCAATGCGCAGCAACAGCATCGAGGTGAAGTCGGGTGCCAGCGCGCAGGCCGCCTGACCGAGGGTGAAGACGACGGCGAGGCCAAGCAGCAAGGTCTTGCGCGATAGGCTCTTGGTGGCAAGCGCCAGCAGCGGCCCGCCGATGGCGATGCCGCAGGCATAGCCGGAGACGAGGTAGCCGGCGGAAGGAACCGAAACGCCTAGCCCCTGCGCCACCTGCGGCAGCACGCCGGCGATGACGAATTCGGTGGTGCCGAAAGCGAAGGCGGCGATGAACAGGGCGATGAGCGGCAGCGACATGAAAAGGAACCCCCGAATGCAGGGCTCAAACCATGGATGGCCTTGGCAGGCAATCCAGAAATTTTTGTCGCCGGTTTAGGTTTTCTTGACGGGACCGATCGATCGCAAGCCCTTCAAGTCACGGATTTGCGTCCGTAAGGAATCTTCAGCCATGCCCGCTCATGAAAATAATAGAGCAGCGACTTGGTGAAGACCTCCGTCACCCCGATGGCGGCCGCAAGCTTGATGCTTCCGGTCACCACCAGCGAGATGATCATCGTATCGATGGTGCCGGTCACGCGCCAGGAAAGCGCCTTGGCGAAACTGCGCGAATGGGTATCCATCGATTTCCTCCCGGTGGAAACGGATGCTTAGCCGACGGATGGCTGGATAAGCAAAGGCTAAATTTGGCGCTCTTTCCCGAATGATGGAAGCGTGTTCCAAATCGGTGCGATTGCAGGAAGCTTCCGCCAGTCAGCTCGCCTTCAGCCGCGATCCCGTGAGCAGGCCGCGCTCTTCCAGAACCGGGTAGGCCATCGAGGCCAGCAGCGAGTTGATCTGCTTCAGGTCGCGGATGGTGTCGAGGTGGATCGAGCTGGTTTCGACGCTTTTGGCGGTGCCTTCGCGCAGGCGCATAAAATGGCTGGCGCTGGTTTCCTTCTCGCGGTCGCGCAGCCGGTCCTTTTCCAGCACGAGCTGGCGCGCGGTTTCGGGATCGCGCGAGACCAGGACGTTGAAGGCGAGCCGGGCATTGGCCAACACCGAGCCATGGAAGGCGCACAATTCGCTCCAGCCTTCGTCGGTGAATTCCAGCCCGCGGTCGAATTTCTTCTTCACATGCACCAGCATGTTGCGCACGATGATGTCGCCGACCTGCTCGAGCTTGACGCAGGCGCCGATCAGCTCCTGGCAGCGCAGCGCCTCGTCTTCGGTCATCGGATTCCTGGTGACCTTGGCGAGGTAGAGCTTTATGGCCGCGTGCCTGCGGTCGACACGGTCGTCGAGGGCCGCCAGCGCCTTGATCTTGTCCGATTCTGCGTCCTCGTAGAGTTCGATGATGCGCTTGAGCATGATCTCGACCGTCTCGCAGACACGCACCACCTCGCGTGTGGCGTTGGCCAGGGCCTGGCTCGGCACATCGATCGCGCTTTCGTTGAGCGCCGACAGTTCGACGACGTCGAGCGCAGCGGCCGGCGCCGGCTTGGCGCCGAGCGCCACGATCCTTTCGGAGGTTCGGTAGACCAGACCGGCCAGCGGCAGGCCGGCGAGCAGGATGACCACGTTGAACAGGATATGGGCGTTGACGATCTGATCGGCCGCCGTCGGGCCGAGGAAGGCAACATGCGGCCGGAAGATCATGAACAGGATCAGCATGACCAGCGAACCCAGCCCGCGCATCAAAAGGTTGCCGACCGGCACGACGCGCACTTCGGGACTGGCCGAGCGTGTCAGCATCGGCGCGATCAGCGACGAACCGAGATTGACGCCGAGGATGAGGACAAGGCCGAGTTCAGGGCTGATCAGCCCACGGCCGGCCAGCGTCGCCATCAACAGCACCGCCGCGATGCTCGACTGGAACAGCCAGGTGATCATTGCCGCCAGCAGGTACGCGGTGATGGAATCGGTGGAGAAGTAATTGAGGATGACCGGCAGCAGCTGGCTGTTGCGCAGCGGCTCGGACGCCTGGCCGATCATTTCGAGGGACAGGATCAGGAGGCCGATGCCGACCAGGATGCGGCCGGTCTGGCGCCAGTCGCGCCGCTCCGTGGCCATGAACATCACCGTGCCGGCAATGAGGCAGAGCGGCACCAGCAGCGTGAGGTCGAAGGTCAGCAGCTTGACCACCAGAGCCGAGCCGATCTCGGCGCCACGCACGGCCAACTGACCGGCGGCGCCCGAGACGATGCCTGAACCGGCGAAGGAGCCGACCAGCAAGGTGACGGCGGTGGAGCTTTGCAGCGCGATCGCAAGGCCGGTGCCGGCCAGCACCGCCATGATCGGATTGCGCATGGTGGCGCGCAGGCGATGACGCAGCACGTCGCCATAGGCCCGTTCGACGCCGGTCTTGACCATGCGGGTGGCAAACAGCATCAGCGCCACCGCGCCGGCCAGGTGCAGAAGGACGACCGAGCCGCTCATCGCGGCGCCTGCATGGCGGCATGGCGCGCGCGGCGGGCAGCATGGCGACCGGTGGTTAAAGCGAGGGTACGAATCATGGTCATGGCAGCCTTGGAATATAGCCGGAATATTTTAGCCGGGTAATAAAAATTTGTCGATTTCAAGGGCTCGCCGCGAGGCGACGGCCGGTGTCGGAAAATGGACTGGCCCGCAAATGGTTGCACGGGCTTGAGCCGTGGATCGGCCGGACCTGCGAGGGTGTGGGCGCCACTGCTTGCGATGATGTTCAAATCTTCTGGATAAGCGGCGGGATTCATTACACAATTGTAATGCTGGCGTTCAGTTTCGGTTCATCCCCTGGCCGCTATTCCTCTGGCATCGGCAACCAAGGAGACTTCCGATGAAACGCATTGTTCTTTCCGCTCTGGCTTTCTCGATGCTGGCCGCCACCTCGCTCACCGGCCAGGCAGCGCCGATGAACGCTCCGGTCGCGCCGCAGTCGAACTACACCAAGGTCGATTGGCAGAGGCCCGGCGACCACAGGGATATGAAAAAGCGTGTGTTCAAGAAGAAGGTCGTGGTGAAGCGGAACAACTGGCGCAATGGCCAGAAATATTCCGGCTGGAGGCAGCACCGGCCGATCCGCGACTATGGCCGCTACGGCCTGCACCGTCCCGGCCGCGGCCAGGAGTGGATCCGCGTCGGCAACGACTATGTGCTGGTCGGCATCCTCTCCGGCGTCATCTTCGGTGCGCTTGCCGCGCAGTGAGTTCCGACTGGTGTCGGACTGAAAAAGAAAGGCGGTCCGCAATGGCCGCCTTTCTATCTGGCCTGTGGAAACCGGGCATCGTCCGCATTAGGGGTCGTCTGAAATCGCGGGCATGATTATATGGTGGGGAAACGAGTTCCCTAATGCGCTTTCCACCCGCCTTTCTCGACGAGATCCGCGACCGCGTGCCGATTTCATCGGTTATCGGCCTGCGCGTCGCGTGGGATCGCAAGAAGACCAATGCCTCGCGTGGCGATTATTGGGCGTGCTGCCCGTTTCATGGCGAAAAGAGCCCGTCTTTCCACTGCGAGGACAAGAAGGGGCGTTACCACTGTTTCGGCTGCTCGGTCTCGGGCGACCATTTCAAGTTCCTCACCGAACTCGAGGGACTGAGCTTTCCCGAGGCGGTCGAGAAGATCGCCGACATGGCCGGCGTGCCGATGCCGGTTCGCGATGCGCAGGAAGAACGGCGCGAGAAGGAACGCGCCAGCCTGACCGACGTCATGGAAATGGCGACCGTCTTCTTCCAGGAGCGCCTGCAAGGGCCTGAAGGCGCCAAAGCCCGCGCCTATCTGCGCGACCGTGGGCTGACGCCCGCGACGCAGCAGTCGTTCCGGCTCGGCTTCGCGCCCGACAGCCGCAATGCGCTGAAGGAACATCTGGCGGCCAAGGGCGTGCCGAAGGCCGATATCGAGGCCTGCGGGCTGGTGCGCCATGGCGACGATATCCCGGTCTCCTATGACTGGTTCCGCGACCGCATCATGTTTCCGATCCCGGATTCGCGCGGCAAGATCATCGCCTTCGGTGGCCGCGCGCTGGCGCCCGACGCGCTCGCCAAATACATGAACTCGCCCGACACCGAGCTCTTCCACAAGGGCAATGTCCTCTACAATTTCGCCCGCGCCCGCAAGGCATTGGCGAAAGGCGGTACGGTCATCGCCGTCGAGGGCTACATGGACGTGATCGCGTTGGCGCAGGCCGGCTTCGACAATGTCGTGGCGCCGCTCGGCACCGCGCTTACCGAAAACCAGCTCGAATTGTTGTGGCGCATGGCGCCGGAGCCGATGCTGTGCTTCGACGGCGACAAGGCCGGGCTGAAGGCGGCGTGGCGGGCCGCCGACATGGCGCTTCCGTCGGTACAGGCCGGACGCTCGGCGCGCTTCGCGCTGCTGCCGGAAGGCAAGGATCCCGACGACCTGATCAAGGCCGAGGGGCCGGATGCCTTCCGCGCCGTGCTGGCCGATGCGCGGCCGCTGGTCGACCTCCTGTGGATGCGGGAGACGGCGGGCGGCGTCTTCGACACGCCGGAGCGGCGGGCGGAATTGGGACAGACGCTGCGGGAACTCAGCAGCCGCATCCGCGACGAAAGCACGCGCTACCACTACCAGCAGGAAATGCGCGAACGGGTGCAGAGCTTCTTCGGCTCCCAGCGCAATGCGCGCCAAGGCCGCCAGGACTGGAAACCGGGGCAGGGCAAGGCAGCCGCACCCGGTGGCCAATTCGCCAAGCCTGGCGGCGGCCGCATGGCGATCACCGAAAGCCTCGGCCAGTCGGCGCTGGTCAAGCGCGGCAGCGAAGGGATGTCGGTGCGCGAGGCGACGATCATCGTCGCCTTGATCAACCATCCGGCGCTGATCGACGAGAACTTCGCTCATGTCGAGTTCCTCGATCTCGCCAATTCCGATCTGACCCGGCTGCATGCCGCCATCCTCGACGCGATGGCGCATGACATGGCCAACGACCGCCACGCCGTGGTGGCGACGATCGAGCGCGCCGGCTGCGCCGAGATCTGGGAGCGCGCCGTCGGCCTGATCAAGCGGGCGCGGCAATGGCCGGCGCTGGAGACGGCGGCGCTCGAGGATGCCCGCGACGCCCTGAACCAGGCGTTGCACTTGCAGCGCAGCGCGCGCACCTTACATAAGGAACTGAAACAGGCGGAAGCGGCGCTGGAGGCGGACCCTTCGGACGAAAATTTCCGCCATCTGATCGAAATTCAGGCGCAGTTTCAGGATGTACAAGCGACGGAAGCGCTGATCGAAGGATTTGGCGTTTCGTCGGGCAGGGCTGGGCGAGCCTAAGTGCAGCTGAGTGCAGGAATGAAGGCGCGGCCGCGCTCCCCTTGGGGGCGCGGTGCGCTAAGTCGGGTAATTGATTCGCTTTTTTCATGCGAATCATGCCAGAGGCGCTTGACCTTCGGACAGAATGACGGAATCAGGACGATTCGAAACGTTAACCCGCACCCGCGTCGACGGGAAACAAGCGATGCAAGGTACTTGGTCACTGGACAGGCGGCCCGCCTGCCACAGATATCAGGGTTAATCTGGACTTAATGTATGCCGCCCAAGAGTGAAACCCGGTTTTGGGGCAACGGCATGCACCAAACAAAAGAGTGGATGCAGTTTGTGGGCCGGGTAAGGCGCGTTTAGAAAAACGGGCGTATCCGATTTGACTGGTCCGACAGCTTACGCGGCCCCGATGGCCGGCCGCTAGGAGAAGATAAAGACTATGGCGACAAAGGAAAAGGAAGAGGTCGAGACCGAACGCGAAGGCGCCACCGATGGGCCTCTGCTCGACCTTTCCGATGATGCTGTCAAGAAGATGATCAAGGCCGCCAAGAAGCGCGGCTATGTCACCATGGACGAGCTGAATTCGGTGCTGCCTTCCGAGGAAGTGACCTCCGAGCAGATCGAGGACACGATGGCGATGCTGTCCGACATGGGCATCAACGTCGTCGAGGATGACGAACAGGGCGAAGAGGCCGAGGCCGGCGACACCGCCGCCGATGCCGAGGAAGACGCCAACGAGCTGGCCGAGCAGACCGGCACCGCGGTCGCCGCCACCACCACCAAGAAAGAGCCGACCGACCGCACCGACGATCCGGTGCGCATGTATTTGCGCGAGATGGGCTCGGTCGAGCTTCTGTCGCGCGAAGGCGAAATCGCCATCGCCAAGCGCATCGAGGCCGGGCGCGAGACGATGATTGCGGGCCTGTGCGAAAGCCCGCTGACCTTCCAGGCCATCATCATCTGGCGCGACGAGCTCAACGAATCCAAGATCCTGCTGCGCGAGATCATCGACCTCGAAGCCACCTATGCCGGCCCCGAAGCCAAGCAGGCGCCGGTGGTCGAACGCGTCGAGGAAGCACCCAAGGTCGAGGAAAAGTCGCGTCGCGGACGCGATGACGAAGACGACATCACCAATGTCGGCGCCGACACGCGCGGCATCGGCGATGATGACGAGGAAGACGAGGACGAGGCGAGCCTGTCGCTGGCGGCGATGGAAGCGGAACTCCGCCCTCAGGTGATGGAGACGCTCGACGTCATCGCCGACACTTACAAGAAGCTCAGGAAGCTGCAGGACCAGCAGGTCGAGAACCGTCTGGCCGCCGCCGGCACGCTGTCGCCCTCCCAGGACCGCCGGCTGAAGGAGCTGAAGGACCAGCTGATCAAGGCGGTGAAGTCGCTGTCGCTCAACACGGCGCGTATCGAGGCGCTGGTCGAGCAGCTCTACGACATCAACAAGCGGCTGGTGCAGAACGAGGGCAAGCTGTTGCGCCTGGCCGAAAGCTATGGCGTGCGCCGCGAGGAATTCCTGAAGGAATATCAGGGCTCGGAACTCGACCCCAACTGGACGCGTTCGATCGCCAACCTGACCTCGCGCGGCTGGAAGGAATTCACCAAGAACGAGAAGGACGCGATCAAGGATTTGCGCGCCGAGATCCAGAATCTGGCCACGGAAACGGCCATTTCGATCCTGGAATTCCGAAAGATCGTCAACCAGGTGCAGAAGGGCGAGCGCGAAGCCGCGATCGCCAAGAAGGAAATGGTCGAGGCCAATCTGCGCCTCGTCATCTCCATCGCCAAGAAATACACCAATCGTGGCCTGCAGTTCCTCGACCTGATCCAGGAAGGCAATATCGGCCTGATGAAGGCCGTCGACAAATTCGAGTACCGCCGCGGCTACAAGTTCTCGACCTACGCGACATGGTGGATCAGGCAGGCGATCACGCGTTCGATCGCCGACCAGGCGCGCACCATCCGCATTCCGGTGCACATGATCGAGACGATCAACAAGATCGTGCGCACCTCGCGCCAGATGTTGCACGAGATCGGCCGCGAGCCGACGCCGGAGGAACTGGCCGAGAAGCTCGCCATGCCGCTCGAAAAAGTGCGCAAGGTCTTGAAGATCGCCAAGGAGCCGATCTCGCTCGAAACGCCTGTGGGCGACGAGGAGGATTCGCATCTGGGCGATTTCATCGAGGACAAGATGGCGATCCTGCCGATCGACGCGGCGATCCAGGCCAATCTGCGCGAGACCACCACGCGCGTTCTGGCTTCGCTCACCCCGCGCGAGGAGCGCGTGTTGCGCATGCGCTTCGGCATCGGCATGAACACCGACCACACGCTGGAAGAGGTCGGCCAGCAGTTCTCGGTCACCCGCGAGCGTATCCGCCAGATCGAAGCCAAGGCGCTGCGCAAGCTCAAGCACCCGAGCCGCTCGCGCAAGCTGCGCAGCTTCCTCGATAGCTGAGTTCATTTTTGTCGCGAACAGTTAAGGGCGCCGATCGGCGCCCTTTTTCGTTTCGGGCGTCAAAGCAACGGCACGTTCAGCCGCGCGCCCTTGACGGTGATGCCGCCCCGGTTGCCGATCTCTATCGAGCCATAGCGCTGCCGGAAGCAGTCCGGCAGCGGACGGTCGCCGGGGACCGACAGCCACAGGCGCAGCATATGGCGCTGCTTGTCGGGATCCGGCCAATCGCGAAAGCCCATGCGATCGTGAAGCAGCGAATGATTGTAGACAAACTGCATGTCGCCGGGCTGGAGCCGCATAGACAGGTTCAGCCTGACATCATTGGCAAGGCTGTCGAAAAGATCCAGCGCCTCGACATGGGCTGGAGTGAGGCGCATGGCATCGGGGAAGCGCTGCGCGCTGTCGATGTACTGACGCTGATAGATGCCGGTCAGCAGTCCGGCATGCCAGTTGAGCACCGGGATTTCGAAGTAGGGCTTTTCGCCTTCCGGGATCTCGCCGCGCCGGTCGGTGGCAATCGGATCGAACAGCAGGGGAACCAGATCGGGCCGTCTCTTGCGCATCTCGTTGTAGATCGTCACCGTGCTCACCAGCAGGGACTCGCCGCCCTGCATGGCATCGCGCAGGCAGAGCAGGCCGACGACATCGGCCGAATCGGTGTGAAATGTCTGGCGTTCCGACGTCTGGTAGATGCGTGTCCTGGGGTCCCTGGCGTCGGCGCCGATGTCGCGGACATGGCCGAGTATATGGCCCTGGGCATTCTGGGACCGAGCGCTTCCCAGATGGGCGCCAACCCCGCGGAAGATCGTTGCCGTCATCTCGGCGGAATATCTCTCGACCGGGAGACCGCGCAGCACCTCGAAGCCAATTCCGGCAATCAGTTTTTCGCGAAGCGCGGCAAGGTGGCCGGCAAGCCGGGGCAAGGGGAAATGAGCCTTGGTCAGACTGCCGATATCGTGCGAGCCGGCGAGAAAGCCGGTTGCGGCAGCTTCCAACTCCGCGACGTCCTCTGGCTCCAGGTCGACCAGCCATTTTTCAGGATGCTTCGCCATGTCCTCGCCGATCCAGGCGGCGGGAATTTCGATCTGTTCCGGCGGCAGCTCTGATGTCTCGCGCATGAAGCTCTCCTGCGGCTGGGTTGGCCCGGATGGGGTATTGCCGGCCTGGGGGCCACGACGGAGATTGCCGCAATCAGGCGGGTTTTTAAACCGGCTTTACCTGACCGCCGCCGGCTGATTTGCGGTTGATGCCTGCGAGCGCCTTTGTTGCGTCGGCTGGCGTGAGGTCGCACTCACTCGGCATTGGGTTCCCGCGCGGTAGCGCTTGCAGGACGTCGGCAGCGGGAGGATACTCCGGCGTCGGATGCATTTTCGGGCGACAACCCCGGAAGCCAGCCCCGGTCGAGGCCATGTCGACAAACCAATGGCCTGAGTGCCGTGCTCCGCGGCCCCGGAGAGAGGCCTACCATGACGACCTACATCATGCTGATGAACTGGACCGAGCACGGTGCCAAGAACGTGCGCGACTCGCCCAAGCGCCTCGACGCCGTCAGGAAGCAACTGGGCGAGATGGGAGGATCGTTCAAGTCGTTCTACCTGACCATGGGCGAATTCGATATGGTGGCGGTGGTCGAGGCGCCCGACGATGCGGTGCTGGCGCGTTTCGCGCTGATGCTGGCCGCGGGCGGCAATATCAGGTCGCAGACGATGAAGGCTTTCCCGGAGCTCGCTTACCGCGAGATCATCTCGTCGCTTGGATGATAGTATCCGCCTTGCGCAAACAGGTCGGCACGGCCAATCCCGCATCGGTCCATTGCGCGGCGATTGACGGACGCCTGACAATCAAGAAGGACAAGGCCGGCAACGGGTTTTGCCACCTGCCCAACGGGCGCCTCTGTGAAGAGTGGGCGCTGTTTCGCGACAACAGACGCGTCGGGCCGTCATGCATCGGAACTGAGGCGCGGACTTCCGTTGGGCGATCTCGCAAACCGTGCCTGGCGGTGTGGTCGATGACATGGCGTGCCACCATGATAGGGTAAGCCATGACCCATTCCCATTCGCATCTTTGGCCTGGCGTACCGCTTGCCCTCGGCTCTGCCGTCTTGTTCGGCGCGACGCCGCCCCTGTCCAAGCTGCTGCTCGACAGCGTCAATCCGTTCATGCTTGCGGGCCTGCTATATCTCGGCGCGGGCCTTGGCCTTGCCCTCTATCGCCTGTTGCGCGACCGGCAAGCCAATGCCGGCGAGGCGCGACTGGCCGCCGAGGATATTCCATGGCTTGCACTGGCCATCGGCATGGGCGGCATTGTTGGACCGGTCCTGCTGATGTTCGGCCTCATCCTCAACACGGCATCCAGTTCGGCATTGCTGCTCAACCTCGAAGGGCTGGCAACGATGGCGATCGCCTGGCTCGTCTATCGCGAAAATGTCGACCGGCACCTGCTTTTCGGTGCCTTTGCCATTCTCACTGGCGCTGTTTTGCTTTCGTGGCAAGGTAATGGCGTCACTTTCAACCTTGGCGCGTTGCTGGTCGCGGGGGCGTGCCTGGCATGGGGACTGGACAACAATTTCACGCGCCGAATATCGGCCACAGACCCGGTGGTGATCGCCATGCTGAAGGGGCTCGTGGCCGGTACCGTCAATGTCGGCCTGGCATTGATCGGCGGCGCCTCGCTTCCCGCCGCGCCGATTGTCGCCTCGGCGGCGGCTGTCGGTTTCTTCGGCATCGGCGTCAGCCTGGTGATGTTCATCCTTGCGTTGCGCCATCTCGGAACGGCGCGCACCGGAGCCTATTATTCGCTGGCGCCGTTCATCGGTGCCTTGCTGGCCATCGTCATGCTCGGCGATGCCGTGACGCTGAAGCTGGCGATTGCAGGGTTGCTGATGGGCGTCGGGCTCTGGTTGCATCTGTCGGAACGCCTCGATCACGAGCATGAGCACCAGGCGCTGGAGCATGAGCACAGCCATGTGCATGACGAGCACCACCAGCATCATCATGACGGGCCGGTGACGGAGCCGCATTCGCACTTGCACCGGCATGCGCCGCTGCGCCACAAGCATCCGCATTATCCCGATCTGCACCACCGGCACGATCACGGCTGACACATGTCCAGGCCCGTGCTGACCGTCTGGTACAACACGCGCTGCCCCGTCTGCGATGCCGGCATCGGTCGGCAGAAGCGGCGGCTGGTCGAGGCGGTCAAGGCCGGTCGGATCGAATTCCGCGACATCAACCTGGAGCCAGATGCGCTGTCGTCGCGTGGCATCGCGCTGGAGGACATCCGCCGCCGGTTGCATGCGACCGACGCCCAGGGCAGGCTGCTGGTCGGTGCAGACGTGGCGATCGCGGTCTGGCTGACAACGCCTGGCGAGGGATGGCTGGCGCGCCTGTTCGGCAATCGGCTCATGCTGCCGCCGACCCGCATTGCCTACGATCGCTTCGCCGATCTGCTGTACGGCTGGAATCGGCGCAAGGGCCGCTGGTAGCCCATTCACACACCATCCATTCCTGCCGCGCCTGACGCCTCGACGCCACCCCTTGGTTCAGATACATCGTAAGATATATCTTGACTCACCGACAGGGTGTTCCTAATTAAGATATATCGTGAGATAGAACTCAAGGAGCAATCAATGCACAAGCACAATTTTGGGCACAATCATTCCGACCGTCATCATTTCGGCGAGCGCATGTTCATGCACATGGCCGGCAAGTTCGGTGGTAGGGGGGGCGGCGGCTTCGGTCCGTTCGGGGGCAGGGGCGGCGGCGGCCGCGGTGGACCTGGCGACTTCTTTCGCGCCGGGCGCATGCTGGCCGACGGCGACCTCAAGCTGATCACGCTGTCGCTGCTGGCCGAGGCGCCGCGTCACGGCTACGACATCATCAAGGCGCTGGAAGAGCGCACCAGCGGCATCTACACCCCGAGCCCGGGCGTGGTCTACCCGACGCTGACCTTCCTGGAAGAGGCTGGCTATGCCGTGTCGTCGAGCGAAGGCAACAAGAAGGTGTTCTCGATCACCGAGGCCGGGCAGGCGCATCTGGCCGACAATCGCGAGATGATCGACGGCGTGCTCGATCATCTCGAGCGGTTCGGCCGCAAGATGGCCAAGGCGCGCGACTGGTTCGGCTGGAACGACGACGGCGAGGATCGTCGCGGCGGCCGGGGTGGACGTGGCGAGCGCTCCGAAACGCGCGACGAATTCCGCGCCATCCGCCACCGGCTGCGCGCGGCACTCGGCGAGATCGTCGATGCCCCGGCCGAAAAGCAGGCCGAAGCGATCGCCATTCTGGAAGCCGCCGCCGAAGCGCTGGAAGCGCTGACACATCGCTGAGCCCACGATGCGGCGCGTCTCCTGAAGCGCGAAAGCTCAACAAAAAGCCCGGGGAGATCCGGGCTTTTCTCGTCAGGGCAGGTCGGCATCATTCCTTGCCGACATATTCACTGATCAGCTTCTCGTGCGCGCCTTCTCGATCTTGGCGGTCCCGGCGGAGATGCGCTCGTCGGTGCGGTACTTGACTAGATTCACGAGGCTGCCGGTGAGCAGCAGGATGCCGATGGCCCAGTAGCCGATAGCAGGAATGAACCTCGTTCAAGACCTTTTGAACACTGTTCACGATAACCTGGATGTGGTAAACGAAGCGGCGTCGGGTCGAAAACAGCAGGTCATCTGCAAGGCGCGCTCATTCAGAAGGAAAGCATGGCACTCGACAAGGAAGAGACGGGCGAGCGGGTGCTGGCCATTGCCGAAGCGCTGCTCAACGAGGGCGGCATGGACAATCTGAAGGCCAGGACCATTGCCGAACAGGCGGGCATCTCGGTCGGCTCGGTCTACAACCTGTTTTCCGATCTGGACGGGGTGCACCGCGCCGTCAACATGCGCCTGCTCGACCGGCTGGGGATCGCGGGCGCCGCGGCGATGGCCGAGCTTGCCAGGCGTGGCATCACCGACGTGCGCCAACGGCTGATGGCACTAGCAGGCGCCTATGTTCGTTTCGTCGAGGCGCATCCCGGCAGCTGGCCGGCGCTGCTTGCCTTCAACAGGCGGCGTCCGGTGCTGACCGAGCCCGACGTCTACGAGGCGCGTCTCGACCAGCTGTTCGAGATCATCGCCAGCGTGCTTGCCGATGGCGGCTTCGATCTCGACGAGGACACGCGCCGGATCGCCGCGCGAACCCTCTGGTCAAGCGTACATGGCATCGTCACCAGCGGCTATGCGGCCAGGTCCGACCGCCGCAAGACCGATGAGATCGGCCAGCAGATCGAGCTCCTGGTCTCCGTCTTCATCAGGGGACTGGAACGCGGCGGCACATTCGCGCATGCTGGAGGGACAACGTCGTGAATCGCACGCGAACCGCGATCGCCGGCGACAGGGAGATTTGAGCGATGTCTTTTCTGAAGCGTCTTTTCGGCGGTGGCGGCGAAGCGGCCGAGCCCGGCAGTGCCGCACCGGCCAAGCAGGTCGAGCACAAGGGCTTCACGATCAGCGCCACGCCCTACAAGGCTGATGGCCAGTACCAGACCTGCGGCGTCGTCTCCAAGGAAGTCGACGGCGTGGTGAAGGAGCACAAATTCATCCGCGCCGACCGTTTCGCCGGGCTGGACGACGCCGTCGACATCTCGATCAAGAAAGGCATCCAGCTCGTCGACGAACAGGGCGAGCGGATTTTCGGCTAGGGCATGCCGTTCCCGAAGCGAGCCTGGGGTGCGCGTAAGAGGACCGAAACCCTCGAGCACCGCGGTCGAAGCGCTCGAGGTCTTACGTCAGCCGGTTTGCATCCAGACGGATATTATCCACGCTTGTGGATGACGCCGTAAAGCACGTTGCGGTTCTCGCCGAAGTAGACCTGCGCGTCGACTGCGTTGCGGTCGACGCTGGCGTTGATGATGTTCCACATGTCGACCTCCGACCGCAGCAGCAGCACCCAGTCCATGAATGTTTCCCGGTAGCCGGCGTCAGGAGTGCCCTCGGCGTAGTTGGCGAACAGGAAGGTCCCGTTCGGCTTCAGCATCTGCAGGCAGGTCTTGGTGAGTTTCACGGCGACGTTGTGCTGGAGGTAGTCGTAAAGGCCGGAGGCATAGATGAGGTCGAACTTGCCGAGCTTGTGGCCTCTGGTGAGCACAGTGCGCACCGAGCCGTCGATGGCCTCGACCGCGGTGCCCTGGAAGTCGCGCGCGATCAGTCCGACGCTCTGGGGATCCTGGTCGAGCGCGACCCAGCGCTTGAGGCCGCCCTCGGCCAATGCGGCCGAACGGTTCGCCTCGCGCAGATGGCCGGCAGCGATCGCCAGGACTTCCGTTTCGGGCCCGTTCCTGGCCGCGGTTTCATCGACATAGCGGGTCAGCAGATCGCGGCGCTCGCGTGCGGCGACGCATGACGGAACGTTCTGGGTGTGGCTGTAAAGCGCCTTGCCGACCTCCGAGGCGCTTGCGACGCTCTCGGCAACATGCGGGTCGCAATAGATGTAGTCGAGCAACTGCGCGTCGCCGGAATAACCCCTGGGCTTGGTGAAGGACCAATGTGTCAGCGGATCCTCCAGAAAGTACCTCTGGATCGGGTGGTTCTGCGCCACCGGTATCAAGGCCTGCCAAACGTCGGGATGGACCTTGGCGCGCAGCGCGTTGAGAAGCGACAGCAGGCGGCGGACGATCTCGGCGGGAAATTTTTGCTGCTCGACCTGTTGCTGTGTGGCGTGGAGGATGAGCGCCAGCTCCGCGCGAGCGGTTTCGAACGCTTCGCCATGATGCTCGGGCTTTCCTCGACGGAGACCACCGGCGATCGCTTCAGCAGTAATCAGACTCTGGCCGTCAAAGACAGTTTGCACACCAAGGCTCCATAGTTAACAGTCAGTTAACTTATTGCGTAGAATACTCGATTTGCCAACGGCGGCTCCGTTGCATTCTATCGATATGATTAATTTCCCGCTAACCATATCAATTCTTTGGGGTTTTTGAGGGCGGGATTCCGGGTTCGAGTTAACGGAAACTTGTCCTGCGTCATTGCATTTGATCGCGCGGCAAGTCGTGTCGCGCCAAGGAGTCGGTCTGCGTTGGGGGCAGAAGCTGGAAAAGAGTTCGGAACGCGAAATGTCCTTCAGTCGGGATTTGTCGTGAACGAACGCGCGTCATCCGCAGTGGCCGATGCGGTGGATGCGGAACCGCCGCGCCAGGAACTGGGGGCGGCCGAACTTCGAACCCTTTACCGCACGGAAGCCCAGGCGAAGCGAAGGAAGGAAGCCAGGCCAGGCCTCTGGATCGCCGTCGTCATCTACGTCTTGTTTTCGGTATCGGATCTGCTGCTGATACCCGACGTGGCCGCCCTTACAATCACGGCCCGCTTCGCTGTCGGACTGACTGCACTGTTGGTCCTGGAAGCACAGCTTCGCAGGGGAGCCGCCACCGACTGGCTTGACGTAACCTGCGCCGCGGCCATCATCTTTGGCTATATCGGCTGGCTTTGCCCCGCGTCCATGGGCGCGAACAAGGAAAGCGTCGCCTATTATATGGTCTTTGGCACCATTTTCATGATGAGTGCCAATCTCTTCTTCACATTCCGCTTCAAGGTCTCGATCATAACGTCGACGATAATTTTGTGCATCTTGTATGTGGTGAACTACTTTTTACCCGCTACGCTGATATACAAGATGGTCTTCGGCACTTTCTACGTTTCGTGCTTCACATTCACGTCCTATGTTAACTGGAAGCTGAACGAAGAACGCTACAACGTCTTCCTGAACGCGCTGGAAGCCAAGATCCAGCACAAGGAGGCGACCGAGCGCGGCAAGGCCCTGCTCAGGCTGTCGCGGACGGATCCGCTGACCGGGCTGGAGAACCGGCGCGCCATCGACGAAAAACTGCGCGACTATTGGAACGACTGGCAAAAGCTTGGCCACGGTTTCGCGGCGATCCTCATCGATGTCGACTTCTTCAAGAAGTTCAACGATTGCTATGGCCATCAGGAAGGCGACCGTTGCCTGATCCAGGTCGCCGATGCGCTCAGCGACCTGATCAAGCAACATGATGGCTCCATCGGCCGCTATGGCGGCGAGGAATTCATCGTCCTGGCCCGCATGGACAAGAAGGGCGAGGTCGCGGATCTGGCGGAAGCCATTTGCCGCACGATCGAGAACCTGGCGATCGCGCATGAGTTGCGCCGGGATGGCATCTCGATCGTGACGGCGAGCGTGGGCGCGGCGTTCACCAGGAAGCAGACCGCCGCCAAGCTGGAGAAGATCATCCACGAGGCCGATCGAGCGCTCTATCTTGCAAAAGCCAGCGGCCGAAACTGTGCCCGGCTGTTCGATCCGACCGATCCCCAGAGCAGCGACGAGAGCGAGAACCTGGCGGCATTGCTGAAGATCGCCATTGGCCAGGACCTCGTTTCGCTCGTCTACCAACCCATCCAGGACGTCGCGTCGGGCGGGTTCGAGGCCGTGGAGGCGCTGATGCGCCTCAAGATGCTCGACGGCACCCTGGTTCCGCCGAGCCTGTTCATTCCCGTCGCGGAACGAACCGGCGCCATCCTCGAGCTCGGGCGCTGGGCAATAAGGACGGTGTGCGCCGAACTCCTGGCGCAGGATCACGTGCGCGTCGTCAGCGTCAACGTCTCGCCGATCCAGCTCAAGACGCCTGGCTTCGCGACGTCGGTCGCGACCATTCTGGGCGAGACCGGCGTGACCGGAAACAGGCTGGCCTTCGAGATCACCGAGGGGCTGGAGATGGAGATGCATTCCGACATCCTGCGCTGCATCAGCGACCTGAAGCTGCTCGGGATCAGGATCTGGCTCGATGATTTCGGGACGGGCTTCGCCGGCCTTTCATGGCTTCGTCTCATCGACTTCGATACGGTCAAGATCGACCGCTCGTTTCTTCACGACTGCGGCACCCCTAAGGGCATGGCAATGCTGCAGGACATCATCGCGCTGGTCAGAAATCGCGGCCACAAGATTCTGGTCGAAGGGGTGGAGACCGAAGAGCAGATGGTCCTCATGCGCCAATTCGGCATAGACAAGGTCCAGGGCTTTCACGTCGGCCGTCCCGCTCCGGCCGCGAATTTCCAGACCAAGCGGGCCATTCAAAAGCGGCCGTTCACGGTTCTCAAGTCGGCGTGACCGCGAGATAGGCGTGGCTTGACCGGCCATCGCCCGTCAAGCCCGTCTGCCCTCTGGCGACGATTGCAGCGCGGAGAAGCCTATGCCGTCTGCAACGCCCTGCGTGGCAGCGGCGGGAAGGCGATCGCTATGCCCGCGGCACCCAGGCCGATAAGCGCCGAGCCGATGAACAGCCAATGGTAGCTGGCATAGGCGTCGAAGATCATGCCGCCGGCAAGCGGCCCCAGCGCCATGCCGAGGCTGGAGAGCATGGTGGCGGCGCCGAATACGGTGCCGAGGATGCGCTGGCCGAAATATTCGCGCGCCAGCACCGCGTAGAGCGGCATGACGCCGCCATAGGTGGCGCCAAAGATGACGGCCAGCATATAGAACTGGTCGAGCTGGCTGATCGAGAGATAGGCGGCAATGACGATCGCCTGGATCGCCAGCCCGGCGATCAGCACCGGCTTCACCCCGAGCCGGTCGGCCAGCACGCCGTAGAGCAGCCTGCCGCCGAGGCCTGCCAGACCCTCGACACTGTAGATCGAGACAGCGGCCATCGGGGCGACGCCGCACAGCATGGCGTAGCTGACCATGTGGAAGATCGGGCCGGAATGAGCCGCGCAGCAGGCGAAGAAGGTCAGCCCCAGCACGATGAATTGCGGCGAGCGCAGCGCCTGGCCGACCGTGAGGCCGGCGCCTTCGGCGGCTCGTGATGCGGCGGCACCCGAGGCGACAGGCTTCGGCGGCTGGCGCACCAGAAGCACGGCGGGCAGCAGAAGCACCCAGGCCAGAATGCCGATGTCGAACATGGCGCTACGCCATTCGTAGGCGGAGATCAGCCAGCGGGCGAGCGGCGAGATCGTCATCGGCGCCACGCCCATGCCGGCCGAGACCAGCGATACGGCCAGTCCGCGATTGGTGTCGAACCAGCCTGACGTCAGCGCGATCATCGGCGCGAAGAAGGCGCTGGCCGCGAGCCCGACGAGCACGCCATAGGTGATCTGGAAGGTGAGAAGCGAACCGGCGCGGCTTGCCAGCACCAACGCCAGCCCGAGCAGCACGGCGCCGATCGTGACGACGATACGGGCGCCGAACCGGTCGGACAGGGCACCCCAGGCGAAACCGCCAAGGCCCATCACCAGGAAATTGAGTGTCATGGCGCTCGAAATGCCCGCGCGCGACCAATTGGTATCGAGCGCCATGGGTTCGAGAAAGATCGCCAGCGAAAACATCGTGCCGATGGCGACACAGGACATCAGCGCGCCAGCCGCGACGATGACCCAACGGTAGGAATGGTTCATGGTTTTCTCCCATGCCGGAACGCGGTCTTGTGGTGGCACGGTCCAGCTTCGCCGTGCCCTTGCGTCCGAAGGACGCCGGCACCAGCGCCCATCCTACAATCCGGTTGCATTTTTTATCCAGTCTGGACGTTAGGGCTTTGACGGATACAGACCCTTGGATTTGCGCTGGCTTGTCCTAGATCGGCAGTTCCGATGTGTATTTGATCGTCTGGCTCGGTACGTCGGTCTTGACGTTCTGCACGCCCTTGATGCGGCTGAGATGCTCCGACTGGAAGCGCCGGTAGTCATCGATGCCGGCGGCCACGACACGCACCATGGCGTCGCAGTCGCCGAGCATGAGATAGCACTCCATCACTTGCGGCAGCTTGGCGACCTCGGTGGCGAAATGTTCGATCGTGTCCTCGTCCTGTGCCTTCAGCCAGATGCGGGTGAAGAAGGTGAGGCCCTTGCCGATGCTGGCCGGATTGATCACGGCGACATAGCGGTCGATGATACCGGCTTCCTCCAGGAGCTTGACGCGCCGCAGGCAAGGCGAGGGCGACAGGCCGACCTCATTGGCCAGATCATTGTTGGGCATGCGGCCGTCTCGCTGCAAAGCCCGCAGGATGCGTTTGTCGATGTCGTCAAGCTTCATGGCGTTGAATTCCATTTTCCTGCGGCTTCGTAACAGTGGATGCCAAAATCTGACGAAAGACAACAATATTCGCAAGCAAATTGCGAAGAGCTGTAGGTATGTTTTGCCCCTGACACCACGGGATTTTCAAACGCAGGGCAGGGCGGCTGTGGGGCCGCCGAATGGCAGGGTATGAGCATTTCACAGGCAGTCGAGACGGTCGGCAATGGTTCGGGATCGGAGTTTCGCCGTGGCGTGGCATCCTGCGCGCCGGTGCTGCTCGGCACCATCCCCTATGCGCTGGTGCTTGGCGCCCAGGCCGTGCAGAAAGGGCTGAGCACGGTCGAGTTGTCCATGATGACGGGGCTGAACTTCGCCGGCGGCTCGGAATTCGCGGCGGTCCAGCTGTGGATGTCGCCGCCGCACATCCTGCTCATCGTCGCCATCACCTTCCTGGTCAACAGCCGCCATCTGTTGATGGGAGCGGCGCTCGCGCCGTTCCTGCGCGACCTGCCGCGGCGCAAGGTGTTTCCGGCGCTGTTCTTCCTATGCGACGAAAGCTGGGCGCTGGGCCTGGCCGACGCCAAACAGCGCGCCGCCGCCGGTGTCGCACCGGCCTTCAGCCCGCGCTATTACATGGGTGCCGCGCTGGCGATGTATCTGACCTGGGTAGCCTTCACCACGCTGGGCGCCTTGCTCGGCCCGATGCTGGGCCATGTCGAGATCTACGGTTTCGACATGGCGTTTCCGGCCGTCTTCCTGGTGCTGATGCGCGGCATGTGGAAGGGCGTCGCGGCGGCGCGGCCCTGGCTTGTCAGCCTGGCCGTCGCGGCGCTGGTCTACCTCTTCGTTCCCGGCGCCTGGTATGTCGCGGCCGGCGCGGTGTCGGGGCTGGCCGCGGCCTGGCTGATGGCGGGTGATGCATGATCGACGCAGCGACCCTTCTCACCATCGTGCTGATGGCCGGCGTCACCTATCTGACGCGGATCGGCGGCTATGTCGTGCTGCGCAACCGCGTGCTCAGTCCCCGCGCCACGGCAGTGATGGAGGCAGCACCCGGCTGCGTGCTGATCTCTGTCATCGCGCCGGCCTTCGTGTCGCGCAATCCCGCCGATCTCGCGGCATTGGCCATCACCTTGGTCGCCGCGACACGGCTTTCCATGCTGCCAACCGTGCTGATCGGGGTCGCTTCGGCCAGCCTGTTGAGGCATCTGATCGGCTAGAACGAAAAAAGCAGGCGCGAACGCCTGCCTTTGACAAACCATGGACCGAGAGTCTTACGCTGCAGCCGCGACATCACGGCTGGCGGCAACCAATGCATCGACCGTGGCCGTAGCCTTGGCGAGCGCGGCATCCACCGCGTCAGGTCCCTTGGAGACGCCCTCGATGCGGATGACGTCGACATCGGTCATGCCGATAAAACCGAGCACGCTGCGCAGGTAGGGGACGGCGTGATCGAACTGCACGGCCGCACCTTCGGAATAGATGCCGCCGGAGGCCAGCACGATGTAGACCTTCTTGCCGGTGACGAGACCCTTGGGGCCGTTCTCGCCATAGGCAAAGCTCTTGCCGGAGCGGGCGACGTGATCGACCCAGGACTTCAACGTCGAGGAGATGTTGAAGTTGATGAAACCGGTGGCCAGGATCACCGTGTCGGCGGCGAACAGTTCGTCAAGCACGACATCGGAAACGCCGACCACTTCGGCCTGGCGCGGGGTGCGGGCATCGGCCGGCGTGTAGATGCCGGTCGCATAGTCGGCATCGATATGCGGCAGCGGGTTGGCGACGAGGTCGCGCACGACCAGCGTGTTCGACGGGTCAGCGGCGAGAAGCTTCTGGGCGAACTCGGTGGCGATGCGGGTCGAGTGCGAGGCAGCGCCGCGCGGGCTCGAGGTGACGAGAAGAATGGACATAGCGGGTCTCTCCAGTGGGATGAATTGTCCCGCCATATATGGGGCATCGACCAATCAGATAAACTGGTATATTTTCGATACGATCCATCCATAAAGTAGATACAACGATGCAGCCCAACCCGACCCTCGACCAGCTCCAAATCCTTGTCGCCGTTGCCGATACCGGCAGTTTCTCGGCAGCCGGCCGCAAGCTCAACCGCGCGCAATCCGTCATCAGCTACGGTATCGCCAATCTCGAGGCGCAGCTCGGGCTGAAGCTTTTCGAGCGCGAGGGCACGCGCGAGCCGCAACTGACCGAGATCGGCCGGGCGATGCTGGAAGACGCGCGGCGCATGATTGGCGTGCTGCAGCGCATGCGCTCGCGCGTCGACGGGCACCATCACGGGCTGGAGGCCGAGGTGGCGCTGGCGGTAGACGTATCATTGCCTTCCCCCGTGCTGGTGCGGGTGCTCAAGGCATTCGAGGCGCGGTTTCCGACCGTGATGCTGCGCCTGTATATCGGCACGCTCGGTCTCATCCCCGATCTTGTCGTCAGCGGACAGGCCGATCTCGGCATTGGCGGTCTGCTAGGCGATGTCGACGTGCATCTCGTGCGCATCGGCTTCATGTCGCTGGTGCCGGCGGCAGCGCCCAATCATCCGCTGGCCCTGCTGCCGAAGCCGGTGGCGCTCGAGGATGTGCGCGAGCATACGCAGCTTGTCGTGATCGACCAGTCCGAGCGCACCAAGGGACGCGATTACGGCGTCTTCGCCTACCGCACGTGGCGACTGACCGACATGCGCACCAAGCACATACTGATGCGCGAGGGGCTCGGCTGGGGCGGGCTGCCGCGCTGGCTGATCGCCGACGACCTGGCCAGCGGCCGCCTGGTGGAACTCGACCTCGAACCCTACAAGGAAGTGAGTTCGCCCCTGTTTGCCATGCACCGCAACGATCGCAGTTCAAAGCCGGCGGCGGCCTGGTTGATCGACCGGTTCAAGCGCGGGCTCGGCTGCTTCAACGAGTTCGAGCCGGGCGAGGTGCCCGAAGAGGAGCCGGACACCGACGGTGATGCGAACGCCGGCGGCTGAATCCTGGAACTCAGCCGAAAATCATTCGATCTGCGTCACCCCGGAAACCACGAGCTGCGCCGTACGGGCGGTCAATTTTCCGCATTTGCGCAGTGTCGGTTTTTCATAGGTCCTTTTCATGTGTCCATCCCAAATGTGAGCCCGCAAGGTGGGTGAGCCAGCCACAACGGGATTGGACGGTTTCGGTTGCCTCGCCATTGCATTCTCCGCTGCGTACAAGGACACGATCACCTGCCTTTCGGAGACTGTTGGGGAACTCCACGCTTCACAGCCGGTCGCGATAATGTCCTTCCACTTTGCTGGTCGTCGCGAAACCAATGTGTCGACCTCCATCTTCTGGTCGCCTCCCATCGCTAAGCCCTGCCGGACCAACGGCACGCGCCTCAGTCGGACTTTCCCAAACCTTTCAGGATAAAGCGAATCTGCTCGCGCAGGCCAGCTTCGTCATCTTCGCCGTGTCGAAGGCGGTGCTCGATCAGAATCGGGTGGAAAAACGGCGTGAAGGCGGTCTTGACCGCGCGCGCTGCTTCCACTGGATCTTCGACCTTGAATTCCCGTGTTTGGATGCCCTCGCGGATAATCGCTTCGAGGATCGTTACCACCCGCTCGGTATGCGCCTTGATGATCGCGCAGTTGTTTTGCATGGCGGCGACAATCACCTCGTGCATGCGCCTTTCCTTGACCAGTGTGGTCTTGCTGTGATGGTGCATCGCGGTCAGGAGTTGGTCGAGTTTCTCCGGGGCCGGCGCGCTCGTGCATGCGATCGCAGAGGCGATCCCGGCGACCTCGTTGACGACCCGCCCGCAGACGGACTCGATGATCGCACCCTTGGAGGGGAAGAAACGATAGACGTTTGCCGTGCTCATGCCGAGTTCGGAGGCGATATCAGCCACCGATGTCTTATGGGTGCCGAGGCGGCGAAACTGCTCGTCCGCCACAGCCAGGATGCGCGCGCGCATCTCGTCGGGATCAGTTCGTGTTCGAACTGGACGGTTCATGCATGTCTCCAGAATTGATGAAGCGAACCGGCCGGATCGCGTGGACGATCGTCTGTAAGCGGCAAGTTCGTGCCGTTGGCCTGTGTCCAGGCAGAGCCAACGGGCAAGAATTCGAACCGTCTCCTGCGACAACGGAGCCCTACTCGGCCGCCATTGCTGCCGGCACTTCCGGTTCCTCCGTTGAATTCTCCTGGACCTCATCCGTGGCCGGCTTGATCCGGAACCACGCGACGTAGAGTGCAGGGAGGAACAGCAGGATCAGCACCGTGCCGGCAGCCGTGCCGCCGATCAGCGTGAACGCCATCGATCCCCAGAAGACGGAGTGCGTGAGGGGGATGAAAGCCAGAACGGCGGCAAGTGCGGTCAGGATCACCGGCCTTGTGCGTTGCACCGTGGCCTCGATGACCGCCTGATAGTCGTCAAGACCGGCGGCACGGTTCTCCTTGATCTGTTCGGTCAGGATCAGCGTATTGCGCATCAGGATACCCGCCAGGCCTATCAGGCCCAGGATGGCGTTGAATCCGAAAGGCTGGTTGAAGGCCAGCAACATCGGTACGACGCCAACGAGACCGAGAGGTGCCGTCAGCATGACCATCGCCATCGTCGAGAAGGATCGCACCTGCAGTATGATGACGATCAGCATGGCGGCGAGCATGGCCGGAAAGACCTTGCCCAGCGCTGTGTTGGCCTTGGTTGCCTCCTCGATCGATCCACCCATTTCGATGCGATAGCCGGCAGGCAGGGATTGAATCAGCGGCTGAAGGGCCGTCATGATCTGCTTGGAAACCTCTGGAGGCTGGGTCGCCTCATTGATGTCCGAGCGGATCGTGATGACGGGTGTGCGATCGCGGCGTTTCAGGATCGGTTCTTCCAGACGAACTTCGGAGTGACCGATCTGGTCGAGTGGAATCTGGCGGCCCTCCCGGCTCATCAGCGAGAAATCCGCCAGGCGCGATGGATCCAGCCGCTCGCCGCCGGCGCTGCGTGCCACGATGGGGACATTGCGAATGTCCTCGCGGACCTGCGTGACCGGGATGCCGGTGAGGAGGAACTGGAGCTGCTGGGCTACCTCCGCCGGCGACAGGCCGATGAGGTTCAGTCGATCCTGATCCGGGATGAAGCGCAGTACCGGCGTGCGATTGCCCCAGTCGCGATTGGCCTGCCGCACGTCCGGCACGCCGCGCATGACCTCGAGGGCTTTTTCGGAGATGGCGTACAATTGCGCGGGATCAGGCCCCATGACTCGGAACTCGACCGGGAACGGCGTGTAGGGTCCGAACACGAGTTGCGTAACGCGGATGTTCGCTTCGGGGGCAAGCCCTGTCGCAACCGCTTCACGCAGCCGGTGCTTCAAGGCCTCGCGCGCCTCCGCGTCCGGTGTCAGCACGACGATTTTGGCGAAGGCTGGATCCGGCAGTTCCGGCGCCATGGCAAAGAAAAAGCGGGGAGCGCCCTGGCCGACATAGCTGGTCACGATTTTGGCCTCCGCCTGGCCGCCAAGCCAGTGTTCCAGCTTCTCGACCGTGGCGGTTGTGGTCCCGATGCTGGTGCCCTCCGGCAGGCGAACCTCGACCAGCACTTCGGGACGGTCGGATGTCGGGAAGAACTGCTGCTTGAGACCGCTCATGCCGACAACCGAAAGTGCGAAGACGATGCCAACGGCAGCGCAGGTCACGAACTTGTGGCGCACGGCAAAGATGATGAGCCGGCGAAGGCGCCGATAGTTCGGTGTGTCGTATATGGCGTGAACGCCGCCTTCGACCGGTTTGATCGAGGGCAGCATCTTGACGCCCATATAAGGGGTGAAGATCACCGCGACGACCCAGGAGACGATGAGGGCGAACCCCACGACCCAGAAGATGTTGCCGGCGTATTCCCCGGCCGTCGAGCGCGCGAAGCCCACCGGGAGGAACCCGGCGATCGTCACGAGCGTGCCTGAGAGCATCGGCGCCGCGGTGTGGCTCCACGCGTAGGCCGCTGCCTTGATGCGGTCCATGCCCTCTTCCATCTTCACCACCATCACCTCGATGGCGATGATGGCGTCGTCAACCAGAAGGCCAAGTGCCAGGATAAGCGCGCCCAGCGTGATGCGGTCGAAGAACCGACCGGTTTCCAGCATGATGAGGAACACGACGGCGAGCGTCAGCGGGACAGCGGCCGCCACGACGATGCCGACGCGCCAGCCGAGACTGAGCAGGCTCACCAGGAGCACCACGCCGAGCGCCATCGCGAATTTGAGCATGAACTCGTTGACCGACGAGCCGATGTTCACCGCCTGGTCGCTGACCTTGGCCAGCGTCATCCCGAGCGGCAGCGTTTGTGCGATCGCCGCGGACCTCTCCTCCAGCGCCTTACCGAGTTCAAGACCATTCCAGCCCTCCTGCATCACCGCCGCGAGCATGATGGTCGGCTCGCCCTGGTGACGGATGACGTAGGTGGCAGGATCCTCGTAGCCGCGCCGGACCTCGGCGATGTCGGAGAGCTTCAGCGTCCGTCCCGCGGCGACGATCGGTGTGTCGGCGATCGTCTGGACACTGTCATAGGCGCCGTCGACCCGGATGAAGACCTGCGGCCCCTCTGTGTCGATCGAGCCCGCCGGTGTGACGGTATTCTGCCGCTGCAAGGCGGCAACGATATCCTGCGCCGACACGCCGAGGGTTGCCAACTTGGCATAGGAAAACTCGACGAATATCTGCTCGGGACGTTCGCCGAGGATGTTGATCTTCTTGACGCCAGGCACGTGCAGAAGGTCCTGGCGAATGGTCTCGGCTTGCCTCGCGAGTTCCCGCATAGGCAAGCCCTTCGCCTTGAGGGCGTAAAGAGCGAAACTCACATCGGAATATTCGTCGTTGACGAATGGGCCGAGCACGCCGGGCGGCAGGTTGCGGGCTTCATCCCCGAGCTTCTTGCGGGCCTGATAGAACTCCTCCTGCACGCTGGATGGCGGGGTGCTGTCCTTCAGCGTAAGCGTCAAATAGGCATAGCCTGGCCGTGTCGTCGTTTCGACCCGGTCGTACCAGGTCAACTCCTGAAGTCGCTTCTCCAGCGGTTCGGCGACGAGGTCCTGCATCTCGCGCGCCGTCGCGCCCGGCCATACCGTCGTGACCGTCAGGGTCTTGATGGTGAAGTTGGGATCCTCCGCACGTCCAAGCATGAGGAAAGCGTAGGCGCCGGCGGCGACAAGCAGAATAATGAAGAAAAGGGTGACGGCTCGCTCGCGAACGGCGATCGCGGAAAAATTGAGGCTCATCAGTTGCTCCTGTTTTCAGAGGCAGTCCTGACGCGAGCGCCTTCCTGCAGGAGATGAGCACCGAGCGAAACAATCGCATCGCCCGAGCTCAGCCCAGAGATCACGGCCGTTTCGCTAGTCACACGAACAAGCTTGACGGCCCGAAAGTGTACGGTCGAGCTTGCGCCGTCCAAGCTCCAAACGCCGGTCTTCTGGCCATCGTCCAGCACAGCTCCGAGCGGCACCTGGACTTCCGTTTGACTGGCCTGGCTTGCAAGCCGGATGGTTACCGTCGCGCCAAGCGGTGCTGCCGCGGCCTCACCATCGAGCACATAACGGGCCTCATAGGTACGAGTCTGGGGATCGGCGGCGTCCGACAACTGCCGGAGATGCGCCGTAAAATGCCGCCCATCGGCCCCATACAAGCCCGCCTCGGCTACGGAGCCGATCGCCGGCCGGATCGTTTCGGGAAGCGCCACCACCGCTTCGCGGGGGCCAGCCTGGGCGATCCGAACAACTGTTTGGCCGGCGGAAACGACCTGTCCCGGCTCGCCAACCGTTTCGACGACCGTTCCATCGGCGTTCGCGTCCAAGACGGAATAGGCCGCCTCGTTTTCCGCGACCTTCGCTTCCGCTTCGGTGGCGGCAAGCTGTGCAGTCGCGGTATCGAGTGCTGCCTTCGCCTGCTCGTAACGCTGCGGGGTTGCGGCCAACTCCTTCTTGACCAGAACCGCATAGCGCTTCTCGTCCGCACTGGTCTGAACCAGGACAGCGCGCGCAGCCGCGACAGCGTTGCGCTTGGCGGTGAGGGCAAGGGCAAGATCGGTATCATCGATCCGCAGCAGCGGTTGGCCCGCCTTGACCTGTTCGCCGACATTTACAAGGCGCTCGATGATCTTGCCGGGTACGCGAAACCCAAGATTGCTCTGCACCCTCGCGGCAATTGTACCCGTGAAGCCGCGTTCGGATCCTGTCACCGCCACTGCCGTCACGAGTCTGACGATCGGTGCTTCCTGCCTCGGGTCAGCCACGACGGCGGCTGCCTGTGTGCGAATGGGAAGCGTGACGAATGCAGCCACCCCAAACCCCGCGACCAGAACGCTCCCCAGCCCAATAATGAGTTTCTTTTTCATGCCCATCGCCTTCTGTGAAAATAGATTGCATTCGTACTCTATAACTGATATAGATTATGAACGCAATCAAAAAAGGAGACGAATGATGCGTGTGACTCGCAGCCAAGCTGAGCAGAACCGGCAAACCGTGATCGATGTAGCGAGCCGGCTTTTTCGGGAGCGCGGATTCGATGGCATCGGCGTCAAGGATCTGATGGAGGGCGCCGGGCTGACCCAAGGCGGGTTCTACAAGCAGTTCGCGTCCAAGGACGACTTGGTCGCGCAGGCGTCCAGACGGGCATTGGAAAGCGCTGCGAACCGATGGTCGGCGGCGGCCGCGGCGAGCCCTGAGGATCCGCTTGGCGCCGTGATCGACTTCTATCTCAGCACGGGGCATCGCGAGGAAAGGATGGACGGCTGCCCGGTGGTTGCGCTTGGCTCGGATGCTGCCAGGCAAGGCGCCGAGGTGAAGGCATCATTTGAGGCCGGCATCCGAGAATACCTCGAGATGCTGGGCTCATGGGTTGGCGAGGCGGACGGCGACGCGCCCGGCGGTAAAGCCATGGTCGTTCTCTCGACAATGGTCGGCGCGGTCGTCCTCTCGCGCGCCGTCAATGATCCCGACCTCGCGAAGGCTTTTCTGAGTGCCGCCACCGCTCAGGTTCGCGAAGCCGTCGCGGCTTGAAAGCCGCACGCGCTGGCCAAGTGATAGGAGAATAGATGCGACGGATCGTTGTTACGGGCATGGGAGCGGTCACGCCGCTCGCGGCCAACGTCGAAGTGTCCTGGTCGCGCCTGCTAGCCGGCCGTTCGGGGCTTGGAAAGCTTCCGGACGACATGGTGGGGGACCTGCCGGCGAAGGTCGGCGGAATGGTTCCTTCCTTGCTGGAAGACCCCGAAGGTGGCTTCGATCCAGACACCGTCCTGGCGCCGAAGGACCAGCGCAAGGCCGACCGCTTCATTGTCTTCGCGCTGGCGGCTGCGGGAGAGGCGCTTGCCAAGGCCAGGTGGAACCCGGTCTCGGACGATGACAGGGCCCGCACCGCGACGATCATCGCTTCGGGTGTCGGAGGATTTCCCGCGATCACCGAAGCGGTGCGAACCGTCGACCTGCGCGGTGTTCGGCGTCTCTCACCGTTCACGGTGCCGTCGTTCCTGGTGAACATGGCGGCGGGACAGATTTCGATCCGATATGGGTTCAAGGGTCCGCTCGGCGCGCCGGTGACGGCCTGCGCGGCCGGCATCCAGGCGATCGGCGATGCGGCGCGTCTTATCCGCGCCAACGAGGCCGACATCGCGGTCTGCGGCGGAACGGAAGCCTGCATCAATACGGTCAGTCTCGGCGGCTTTGCCGCGGCACGCTCTCTTTCCACGTCCTTCAATCATCGTCCTGAGGAGGCCTCCCGCCCGTTCGACATGTCGCGCGACGGCTTCGTCATGGGCGAAGGCGCCGGCATCCTGGTCATCGAGGCATTGAGCCACGCGCTTGCGCGCGGCGCCAAACCGCTCGCCGAACTGGTCGGCTACGGCACGACGGCGGACGCTTATCACATCACCTCCGGCCCCGAGGATGGCGACGGTGCGCGCCGGGCCATGGAGATCGCGATTGCCCAAGCCGGTATTTCGGCACGGGAGGTCCGCCACCTCAACGCGCACGCGACCTCCACGCCAGTCGGCGACTTGGGGGAAATCGCCGCGATCAAAAGGGTCTTCGGAGAAGATTTCGGCATAGCCGTCAGCGCAACGAAGTCGGCGACCGGCCACCTGCTTGGCGCCGCCGGCGGGCTTGGGGCGATCTTCACGGTCCTGGCGCTCAGGGACCAGGTCGCACCGCCAACCCTCAATCTGAGCGCCCCCGATCCGGCAAGCGACGGGATCGACTTCGTCGCAAACCACGCCCGGCCGATGGAGATGGATTACGCGATTTCCAATGGCTTCGGCTTTGGCGGCGTGAACGCCAGCGCATTGTTCCGGCGCTGGACGGACTAGCCGCGGCTTGCGGCAATCGTGATGTCCTGGTCGGGCAGTGGCAGCCGGCGACAAGTTTACGCATGGCGACATCGTCGCCCCGCACCCGGGCGATGACTGCACGATACATTCGCGGGGGCACTTCAGGCGCGCGACAGTCCGTCTATCAGCGCCGTCAGCACGGCACGGTAGTCTTCGCCCGACGCACCGACCTCGATGGCGAGCGCCGCGCGGTCGAAGGCGGCGGCAAGCAGCGCGGTCAGCGCTTCGAGCGGCAATCTTTTCATCGACTGCGTCCGCATCGCCGCGACAAGACCCTCGCGCAGCGAGCGGTTGCCGTGGCGGTTGTCGATCGCGTCCATGGCGGTGCGGCCGAGCACGGCGGGGCCGTCGAGCAGCAAGAGCCTCGTGCGGCCGGGCGCGCGCATGGCCGTGAGATAGGCATCGGAACCGGCAATCAGCGCATCGCGGGCGCTGAGCGAAGGCGGGGAGGCGCGGTCAATCTCTCGCGCCACCGCCGCGGCTTCCTGTTCGACCACGGCGGCGAAAAGCGCCTGCTTGTCGGCGAAATGGTGGTAGAGCGCGCCGCGCGTCACGCCAGCGGCGGCAACGATCTCCGGTGTGCCGGTCTCGGCATAGGATTTTTCGGTGAACAGTTTGCGCGCCGCCGCGATCAGGTCGGCGCGCGTTGTCTCTGTGCGATCGCGGTTGGAACGACGCGCGGATTCCTGTTGCATACATGCAGCCTGTATGTTAATTCAATTTACATGCAGACTGTATGTTAGTTGACGGGAGAAGGAAAGATGAAGACGACGAGCTACTATCCGGTGCTGATGACCGGCGATGTCGCCGGCACGGCGGCCTTCTATGTCAGGCATTTCGGTTTCCGGCCGTTGTTTGAGAGCGACTGGTACGTGCATCTGCAGTCGGTGGACAACAAGCGCGTCAATCTCGGCATCGTTCAGGGCGACCACGAGACGATCCCCGAGGAGGGGCGGGGGCGGACTTCCGGGCTGCTGATCAATTTCGAGGTCCGCGATCCCGATGCGATCCATGACCGGATCCTTGCTGCCGGCCTGCCTATCCTGCGAACGCTGCGTGACGAGCCTTTCGGCCAGCGCCACTTCATCACCAAGGATCCCAACGGCGTGCTGATCGACGTCATCAAGCCGATCCCGCCCAGCAAAGAGTTCCTGGCGCAGTATGCGCAAGGCGCCGCGGGCTTGAACGGCAGCCTCAGCCCGCCCGTGCCACCGGGGTCACCGTCACCTGGCTGACGCCGGTGCGGCGCACCACGGTGCACAGCGTCTCGCGGCCGATGCGCTCGGCGTCGAGCATGCGCACGAGGTCGTCGACGCCGGTCACCGGGCGGCCGTCGATTGCGGCGATGATGTCGCCTTCCCTGAGACCCGCGCTGGCCGCCGGGCCGTCCTTCTCGACGCTGCGCAGCCGTACCGCCGTGCTGGTCGAGACCTGCGACAAGAGAGCCGCGCGCCGCGGCAGGTTTACCGTGTCGGCGGAGACGCCAACGAAGGCGCGGCGCACGCGGCCGAAGCGGATGATCTCGGAAATGACGAAGTTCGCGGTGTTGGAGGCGACGGCGAAGGCGATGCCTTGCGCGCCATGGATCATGGCGGTGTTGACGCCGATAACCTCGCCGGCCGACGAGACCAGCGGACCACCGGAATTGCCGGGGTTGAGCGCGGCGTCGGTCTGGATGACGTCGTCGATCAGCCTGCCGGTCGAAGCCCGCATCGAGCGGCCGAGCGCCGAGACGACGCCCGAGGTGACGGTCCATTCGAAGCCCAGCGGATTGCCGATGGCAATCGCGATCTGGCCGCGCCGCAGCCGCTTGGAATCGCCTAGCGGCGCCACGTCGGCGAAGCTGCCGTCAGCGCGCACCAGGGCGATGTCGGTGTCGGGGTCGCGGCCGAGCACGCGGCCTTCGCTGGAGGCGCCGTCCGGCATCGAGACGCGTACCGTCCTGGCGTCACCCACGACATGGAAATTGGTGACGACCAACCCGTCGGGCGCGATGACGAAGCCCGAGCCATGGCCGCCCGGCCCCCCGATGCGCTCGATGCGGCAGACAGCCGGGCCGATGCGGTCGACAGCGTCGGCAACCGTCGTCGAATAGGCGTCGAGCAATGTCTCGTCCGGTTGGAATTTTGGCGCGGCGAGGGCCATGGGGGCTCCGTGTTTTCAGGCTTGATCGTGACTATATGTGCGGAGCGGCCGGAACCGCCGCGACCTGACCAGATGGCCAGTCGAACCCGCAACTAGCCGTCAGGCGAGTACCTCCTGGCGTACTGCCGAGCGATATCTGGGGCATGAGAAAACCCAGGAGATCATCATGAGCGACTTCAATCTGAATGCATTTTCCGATGCCATCGCCGATATCGCCGCCAAGGCGACGCCGGCAACGGCAAGCTTCGCCACGTATCATCACCGCACGGCGAGCGCCTTCCACTGGGGCGACGGCTATTTCGTCACCGCCGAGGAAGCCGTCGAGGCCGGCGAGGAGATCGAACTGACGCTGGCCTCCGGCGAGACGGCGAAGGCCGAACTGGTCGGCCGCGATCCTTCGACGGGCGTCGCCCTGCTGAAGCCCGCGGATGCGGCCACCGCGCCTGTCCTCGATAGAGCCAGCCCCGTTCGGCCTGGCAATATCGCCATAGCCATCGGCAGCAGCCAGGGCTCGGTGCTGGCCGTGTCGGGCTCGGTCGGCGAAGTCGGCCCGGCCTGGCGCTCGATGCGCGGCGGCACCATCGACCGGCGCATCAACCTGGCTGTCGGTGCCGGCGGCCGATTCGAGGGTGGCCCGGTGCTGGACGCCAAGGGCGCGCTGATCGGCATGCTTCTGTTCGGCCCGCGTGGCCGCGCGCTGGTCATGCCCTATGAGACGATCGAACGCGCGGTGGCGACGCTGCGCGAAAAGGGTCATGTCGCACGTGGTTACCTCGGCGCCGGCCTGCATCCGGTACGCGACCGCGACGCGCGTGGCGCAATGGTGATGAGCCTCGACGACAATGGCCCGGCCAAGGCCGCTGGCCTCTCGCTCGGCGACATCATCGTGGCGTGGAACGGCGAGGCCGTGCATGGTCCGCGAGATCTGATCCGCCGGCTCGGGCCCGACAGCGCCGGTGCTTCGGTGAAGCTGGGTGTCGTGCGCGGCGGCGAACAGCGCGACGTCGTGCTGACGATCGGCGAAAAGCCGCTGAGCTGAGAGGACGGATGGAAAGCGACACGCTGATAAGGCCTGAGGTGGCGCGCGGCGAACGCCAGCTCGTGGTGCTGATCGCACTGCGCGATGCCGTGCGCGCCGAGCGCTTGTCGGCTTCGCTCGCCATGGCCGACGATCTGCTGCCGGTCGTGGCCGGTGGCGGGGTCGCCGATGTCGCCATTGTCGATGACGCCGTCGCCAACAGCGCGGCCTCTGTCGATCGAGCCGGCGTCGGCGGCAGCACGACCCCAAAGGTACTGCTTTCGGACCGCGCGGGCCGGCCGCAAGGCCAGGTTTTTGCGGTGCTGCCGTTGGCCGCGGATGCAGCTTTGATCGCCGCTGCCGTCAGGCTGGCCGCCGCCGGCTACCGGGTGTCCGGCGAAGGGCGTTCGATGCCCGATAGGCATGAGGATTTCGACCGCGGTGACGCGGCCAATGGGGATGGAAGCCATAGCGGGTTGTTCGGCGAGGAAACGGTCGACGATGGCGCCGCCGCCCGGCCAGCGCTGTCGCCGCGCGAGGCGGAAGTGCTGGCGCTGCTGGCCGAAGGGGCGCCCAACAAGGTGATCGCGCGGCGGCTCAACATCTCCGTCCACACAGCGAAGTTCCATGTCGCCGCGATCCTGATCAAGCTCGGTGCCGCCAATCGTACGGACGCCATCGCGATCGCGATGCGGCAGGGGCTGGTTCTGGTTTAGGAGTGGATGTCGGGCAAGTCTGACGATTATCTTCAGAGGTCGGCGCTGCCGCTCATCCGCCTACCGGCACCTTCTCCCCGTATAATGACAGGGAGAAGGGAGTTGCCGCGACCTCGGCGCTCCTTTTGCAAAGGTGATGATTGGCGAAGTCCGCGATGAGAGCGTCTTTCTCCCCGTCACTATACGGGGAGAAATGCCCGGCAGGGCAATGAGGGGCGGCGCGACGGTGCGGACGAAGTATCCGTCAGCTGCTCGGTATTTCGAGTTCATCGTAACCGAGTACTTCGTCTTCGGTCATTGGGCGGTCCCGATGAGGTATCCGGCCTGCTTGCTCTGAAATTTCCATCAGCCTCGCGATCAGGTCAGACTCGTTTTGCTGAGAAGTCAGGTGTTCGCGAGCAGTTTCGTTTTCGAGGCTCTGCCGGATCGCTTCGGTCACCGGCACACCACGGCTCTTGGCAAGTTCTCGGGCCAACCGCTCCACTTCGACATTCTTGATGAACAAAGCCATTTGGTGATCTGCCATCCGGTATGGAATCATACGCCAAATCGGTTTCGGCGCCACGTCGTTTGCAGCCGACAAGGCACGGTACCCTCCGCTACGTCACCATCGCGTCGCACCACAAGCTCTTGTATCCCGCTCTGGCGCGCGCAAGGATCGCGACACAAGACAATCCAGGCGGAGGAAAAATGTCGCTCAAGGGAAAGACGCTGTTCATCTCCGGCGGGTCACGTGGCATCGGGCTGGCGATCGCGCTGCGCGCCGCGCGCGACGGCGCCAATGTGACGATCGCCGCCAAGACGACGGAGCCGCATCCGAAACTGCCGGGAACGATCTACAGCGCCGCTGAAGAGATCGAGCAGGCCGGCGGCAAGGCACTGCCGGTGCTATGCGACATCCGCGAGGAGGCGCAGGTGGCCGAGGCGGTCGGCAGAACCGTCGAGAAATTCGGCGGCATCGATATCTGCGTCAACAATGCCAGCGCCATCCAGCTTACCGGCACGCTGGAAACCGACATGAAGCGCTACGATCTGATGCATCAGATCAACACGCGCGGCACCTTCCTGGTGTCCAAAATGTGCATTCCACACCTGAAGTTGGCGAAGAACCCTCACATCCTGAATCTGGCGCCGCCGCTCGACATGAAGGCCAAATGGTTCAAGAACCATGTCGCCTACACCATGGCCAAGTTCGGCATGTCGATGTGCACGCTGGGCATGAGCGCGGAATTCGCCAGGGATGGCATCGCGGTCAATTCGCTGTGGCCGATCTCGACCATCGACACGGCCGCGGTACGCAACCTTCTGGGCGGAGCGACGGTCGCGGCGATGAGCCGGTCGCCGGACATCATGGCCGATGCCGCGCACGCGATCTTCATGCGGCCGTCGCGCGAGGCATCAGGCAATTTCTACATCGACGAAGAGGTGCTGCGCGCCGAGGGCGTCAGCGATTTCTCGGTCTATGCGCCTGACGCAACCGGACCGCTGGCCGGAGACTTTTTTGTGCCGGATGAGGTGTTTGCCAGGACGGACAGCAAGATCAGGAACATCTACTGAAGGGGATCCTGCCGCCGCCGCTTGCTTTCAAAAAGGACTCGACATCGAACGGCTCCGGTTCACCTGACTGGCCGCCCTCGTCGATTGCCCGACGAAGCCGCTCAAGCCTCTGATCGCCGTTTTCTTCTGTAGGCATCAAGTGGATATGAAAGCAAAAAACCCCGCCGGAGAGGGCCGGCGGGGCTCAATGCGTCCCGCTGGAGTCGGGACGGGGCAGGGAACGCCCAGTCAGGAATCTGGGGTGCGAAGCCCGGTGATTCAATGACCCGGCTCTAGGGGTCTGTACAATTCTTGTTGACCCGAGCCGTGCCGTCCGCAGTCTGTCCCATCCCGGTTGACCGGGATGGGACCTTGTTGCCGACCTCGTTCCAGAAACCACTGCAAGTGGCTGGAAACGCAGGTCAGTTGTTGCTCGCCACCGGCGCCACGAGCGAGGTGATGCGGCGGATGGCGACGCGCCGGTTCTCGCGGTTGGGCGCCGAGGTGTCGACCTTCAGATACTCCTCGCCATAGCCCTGTGTCGTCAGGTTCTCGGGCGGGATGCCGAAGGCGTTGGTCAGCGCTTCGGCGACCGCTTCGGCGCGACGGTCCGACAGAGCAAGGTTTGCCTCGGGCGTGCCGACGGCGTCGGTGTGGCCCTCGATCAGGAAGGTCTCGGCCGGGTTCTTTTTCAACAGCTTCTCCATGGCGTCGGCGACACCCTGGAGCTTCTGTACCTCGGTGTCGGAGATCGAGGACGAGCCGAATTCGAAATTCAGCGTGTCGAGGTCGATCCGCCGTGCAATGTCACGCACGCGGGCCGAACGCTTGACCTCGTTGATCGAATACAGACGCTGCACTTTCTCCACCGGCGGCTGTTCGAGGAAGGTGTAGTAGTCGTCGGGACTTTCGACATCCTCGGAATCGAGGATGTAGTCCCGGCGCGGGATGGTCAGCCGCATCGGCGGCAGGTCATCGCCGGGATCGCGCCAGTCATCTTCGTCCTGGTAGCTGCGCTCGTCGACATAGCTCAGCACATATTCGCGACCGTCGGGCGCGATGCGCGACCGCTGCAGGATGTCGCCGTAGCGGTTGCGTATGGTGACGATCCGGAAGCCATTGTCGCGCTCGACCGTCTCGCGCGTGCGGCCTTGCGGCAGGTCCTCGTAGTAGACGTCCTTGGCGCCGCGGGTCAGGCGCGGGCGATCGTTGCTTTGGACGAACGTCTGGTCGTTGAACTGGACGATCACCCGGTCGCCGATTTCCTTGAGCACGTCGACGCCCTTGGGCCGGCGGCGGTCACGGATGTCCTCGTCAGGCGCGCGCTCGAGCCGCTTGCCCTTCTCCTGCGTCACCGGGACGATTTTTTCCGTCTTGATCGCCTCCTGGGCGGCTCTGTCGTCGGTTGGAGGCGGACCCTGATCCACCGGCGCCACTACCGGCTTCCGGCCCTGGTCACCGCCCTGCTGGGCATTCTGCCCACCATTCTGCTGCCCGCCGTTCTGCTGTTCGCCATTCTGGTTGGCGGGCTGGGTGGCCGGGTTCCCGCCGCCCTGGCCGTTCTCGCCGCGACCCTTGCGCCTGGCATCCTTCTGGCTGTCGAGGATGGGGGCGGCATTCTTGTCGGCGGGGGCTTCGCCCTGAACCGGGTTCTCGCCCTGGACAGGCGCGGCCTTCCCATTGGTAGCGGCCCCACCGGTGGCGGGCTGCTCTCCCGTCGCCGGCTGTTCGCCGGTGGTGGGCTGCCTACCGGTCTGCGGCTGTTCGCCGGTCGCGGGCTGCTCGCCATTCGCCGGCTGTTCGCCAGCCGGTTTCCTGCCGTGCTTCTTCGTCTTGTCCTGGGATTGCTCGCCCTGGGCGGGAACCTGCTCGCCGGCGGGAGGGGATTCAACCTTCGGCGTCGCTTCGCCGGCAGGAGCCTGCTTCGGTGTCGGAGCGGTCTCCGGCACGGCGGCCGGCGCCTCTTTCTGCTGGTCCAGCTTGTGTTTCCTGCCAGGCTTGGTCGGCTGGTTGTCGTTGGCAGGGGCGGCCTCGCCGGCGGGCGCCTGCTCGGTCTGCTGCTGCTGGTCGCGCTTCTTCCTGCGCGGCTGCTGCTCGTCGGTTGCGGGCGCGGCCTCGCCGGCGGGCGCCTGCTCGGTCTGCTGCTGCTGGTCGCGCTTCTTCCTGCGCGGCTGCTGCTC
>NZ_JAIUIL010000011.1:0-215038 GCF_020165595.1 Mesorhizobium sp. BR-1-1-10
GGCCGCCCCCGCGGGTCGGGGCGGCCGCGAGCGGGATTTACCGTGTTCGGCACAAGCCGCCGCAAGCTCGGCGACAGCCCGAACGGAGTAACCATGCTGGTTTGCGATGTGACCGACGACAAGGCCATCGATGCACTCGTTTCAACCATACACGCGCAGACCGGCCGCATCGATCTGCTGGTCAACAATGCCGGCGTCGGCATGTTTGGAGGAGCCGAAGAATCCTCGATCTCGCAGGTGCAGGCGCTGTTCGACGTCAATCTGTTCGGCGTCATGCGCGTGACCAATGCGGTGTTGCCGTCGATGCGGCGGCAGGGCGTAGGACGCATCATAAATATCGGCTCGATCCTGGGATTGGTACCCGCGCCATATTCGGCGCATTACTCCGCGGTCAAGCACGCGCTCGAAGGTTATTCGGAATCGCTCGATCATGAGATTCGTGCCTTCAATATTCGCGTCTCGGTCATCGAGCCGGCATTCGTGCGCACCGTCTTCGACCAGAATGGAATAGAACCGGATTCCGTGCTGAAGGAATACGATCGGGCGCGAGCCGGCTTCAAGGCGTTGCTTGCCGATGTGATGCCCAAAGCCGATCGGCCGGAAGTGGTGGCGGATGTGGTCGTCAAAGCGGCGACCGCCAGCCAGCCGCGCCGGCGCTACACCGCGGGCAAGGCGGCCCGGCAGGTCAGCCTGCTGCGTCGCTTCGCGCCCGCCGGGATGTTCGACAAGACCTTGCGCAAGCAGTTCCGCTTGCCTGCCTGAGCAAACGATTTTCAGAAAGTGACCATGATGAAAGCCTTTGTCGTCGACAAATATCAGAAGAAGGGCGCCCTGCGGCTGGCCGAAATGCCAGAGCCGGATCCGCGGGACGATGATGTCCTGGTCGAGATCCATGCCGCCGCCGTGAACCTCCTGGATGCCAAAGTCCGGGACGGAGAGTTCAAACCCATCCTGCCCTATCGCCCGCCCTTCATTCTGGGCCACGACGTGGCAGGAATCGTCGTGCGGGTCGGATCGAAAGTCCGCGGCTTCAAGCCAGGCGACGAAGTCTATGCCCGGCCGCGCGATGGCCGGATCGGGACATTCGCGCAATCTATAGCCATGAACGAAGCCGACGTGGCCCTGAAGCCAAAAAACCTCAGCATGGAAGAGGCCGCCTCGATCCCGCTCGTCGGCCTGACTGCCTGGCAGGTGCTGGTCGAGAAAGCCAAACTGAGGAAGGGCCAGAAAGTCTTCATCCAGGCCGGTTCCGGCGGTGTGGGGACCTTCGCCATCCAGCTGGCGAAGCATCTTGGCGCGACGGTCGCGACAACAGCGAGCGCGGCGAGCACCGATCTGGTCAAAAGTCTCGGCGCCGATATCGTCGTCGATTACAAGAAGGACGATTTCGAAAACGTCCTGCAGGGCTACGACGTTGTCCTGAACAGCCAGGACGCCAAGACGCTCGAAAAATCGCTGGGCGTTCTCAAGCCGGGCGGCAAGCTGATCTCCATCTCCGGTCCCCCGGATTCCGACTTTGCCAGGAAACAAGGCCTCAACATCGTCCTGAGGCTGATCGTGGGCCTGCTCAGCCGTGGCATACGCCGCAAGGCAAAACGCGCCGGTGTCGACTATTCGTTCCTGTTCATGTGGGCGCAGGGCGACCAGCTGGGCAAGATCACGTCGCTCATCGAATCCGGCGCCGTACGCCCCGTCGTCGATCGGGTCTTCCCATTCGAACAGACCAACGAAGCATTGGCCTATGTCGGGACCGGACGGGCAAAAGGCAAGGTCGTCATCAAGGTCAGATAGAATGGCGCGGCAGCGGCGCGTCACCTGTACCCCGGCACTGTCCGTCATCATCCTTAGCCGGCGTCGCGGCCCACCGGTCCCATCTCGACCTCCCTGAGATAAAACGCCTTGCTCGGCTGCAGGTGGTCGACGCAAAGCTGCGCCAGCACCCAATTGTCGCTGCGCTTCAGCGCCTCGATCATCATCAGATGATGCTGGCGCGAGATTTCGAGCTTGTCCCGGTCGGCCAGCGAATTCGCCCGTACCGGCAGGCTGAGGCGCATATAGTGCTCGATCGAGGACACGAGATAGGCGTTGCCGCAGGCCGAGAACATGGTGAGGTGGAAGCGGTCGTTGGCCTCATGGATGCCTCTGAGGTAGCCGGCGTCGACATGGGTGCTGTAGACGCGGTGGATCTCGATCAGCTCGGCGATCAGCGCCTCGCTCGCCGGCAGCCGGATCATCAGCGCGGCCTGGCGCTGCAGCATCTCGCGCACCTCGTAGATCTGGCGGACTTCCTCGGGGGCGAGCCGGCGCACCGTGGCGCCCTTGTTGCGCTCGCGCGTGGCGACGCCAAGCCTTTCCAGCTGGTAGAGGGCCTGGCGGATGGTGTGGCGCGAGACCGGGAAGCGGGCCAGCAGCACGTCCTCGACCAGCCGCGTGCCGGGCGCCAGCCGGCCAAAGATGATGTCTTCCTCCAGCGCATGGACGATATCGGCTTCCTTGCCGCCATAGTCGACCGTGTTGAGCATCGCGATCCTCTTGCTGGCCCGGCCAAATCGTCATTGGCCCCGACCACTCTAGCGTTCGCGCGCGAGGCTGGCCACAAGCTGGTCGAGGCGCGTGTCATCGAGGCTGACGACGCCGCACATCCGCATCGCGTGGCGCAGGCTGATCCTGCCGACTTGCTGGCGCATGATGACCGGCAGGCAGCCCGGCCCCGCTCCGGTCAGCACGAAGGCCTGGCCGACTAGGACCGGTTCGGAGAAGGGCGCCCACTGCACGGCCACGAATGGGACCTTCGGCCAATATCGCTGCTGGACATGGAAAGGCCCGCCACCGACGCGACTCGTGACGGGCCTTCCGAGTACGCCGGGCTTCCCACCGCCCGGCCATTTGCAAAACCAGCCGGCGGCGCGATCGTTCCATCAGGAAGCGGGCATCTCTGGGAGACGGGCTCACCGACCTTTGCGGGTCACTATTTGTGGATGAGCCATTCTATCAAGCCGGTCTCGGCCAGCTCGCAGCCGGTAAACTCGTGAACCAGGCTTTTGGCCAGATCGCGCCATTGACACTCGGGCACGTTCGCTTGCGAGACCAGATCTCGAAATACAGCGCGCAGAATGTCGGCATCGAACGCTGAGACGGCAACGGGAACCGGGTCTGTAGCTTCCCAGGCTTGACCGTTGTCATCGCGTTGGAAAAGGCGTTTCAGAAGCTCGCGCGATTGCGCGATCGCGCGCCTGGAATGGTCCATTTCGCGGCGAAAGGCGATGTTTCCAGCAATGGAACGATGTCGTAGCAGGAAGCTGGCTTCGATAGCTGCCCGCGCCACGTCTATATGGCTTCCAACCATCGCTACCTCCCTGAGGTTGTTTTTTACGCCTCCGAAGGTGCATCTCAAAGGGGATTCAGCGTACGGTTTGGTACAAAACCCGCCTATGCGGTTGAGCACACCCGCGCGGTTGCTCAATTCCTGTCGGACGGCTTCGAACGCATCCTCGACACCGTCTCGCGCTCGGCGCGTTTGGAGCGCAGCGGCGGCAGGCCACGGTCGATCAGGTCCATGTCCTCCAGCACCATGTCGCCCATGCGTTTGAAGGCGGTGTCGAGGGCGCCGGCGCGATGGGCGGAGCGCAGGAAGCCGGGCAGCGCGCGCACGGGATGGTCGACTGCCAGCGGCTCCTCGGGAAAGACATCGCTGGCGGCAAGGATGTGGCCGCTCTTCACAGCCGCCATCAAGGCGGGGAAATCGACCACGCCGGCACGGCTGAGCAGGATGAAGGCGGCTCCCTTGCGCATCCTGCCAAAAGCATCGGCGCCCAGAAACCCCTGGTTCTCGGAGGTTACCGAGGCGACGACGAAGACGAAGTCGCTTGATGACAGCACCTCGTCCAGCGAGGCCGGCTCGACGCCGTTTTCCCTCAGGATCGACGGCGGCAGCCAGGGGTCGAACACCTTCGTGTGGGTGCGGAAGCCCGACAGCAGGCGGTTGAGGGCGCGGCCGAGATCGCCGAAGCCGATGATGCCGACATCGGCTCCTGAAAGCAGCCGCGCCGTCTGGTTGCCGTCGCCGCCCCACAGTTCCTCGCCTTTGCGGAAAGCAAGGTCGGCATCGACGATGCCGCGGGCAAGGTTGAGCGCCATGGCCAGGCCGAGCTCGGCTACCGGCTCGGCGAAGACTAGGCCCGTCGTGACGACATGGACACCCCGTGCGAACAGTGTTTCGTAGGGCAAGTTGTCGAGGAGGTTGCTCTCGACATTGAAGACGCAGCGCAGCGCCTTCATCGCTTCAAGCGTCCGCGGGGAGATCGGGGGCTGGCCGACGATGTAGCGGGCCTCGGCCAGCACCTGGGCCGGCAGCCGCGCCACGCCGTCGGGCGTCGTCTCGACGATGCGATAATGCGCCTTGAGGCGCGCCAGCTGCGGCGGCGTGAAGATCAGTTCGAGCGTGCGCGGCTCGGGCGCGCTGATCACCAGCGGCAAGGCGGTGTCTGACATTGGCAAGTCCTCCCACGCGCCTTGTGGCGCTTTCTCGATCCTAAATCTATCCCGTGCCGGCGGATTTGAAAGCACGGTAGACCAATTCACCCGGCGCGGGGCGTTTCGAACAATCACCACGGCCGTCCTGGTACGATTGACATTGGCGGCGAAGCCGGTCTTCTCTGCGGTTTCCAACAAGGGGAGATGGCTGGTGAAGAAATACGAGAAGCCAACCTGGCAGAAGCGCGAACGGCTTTCGGCCGTCACTGCTCTCGCTGGACCTTCAGGGTTACCGACCTGAACGCATTCGCCTGCTGAAACAAAGGCGCGATCGACCGATCGCGCCTTTTGCCTTTGCGAACGAGCAGGCCGTCACCCACGCCGCTTCGGCGGTGCGGGCTTCTGTCGCTCGCCGCTTGGCTCCGCGGACAGTCGCTGCTTGCGAAGGCGCTCGGTCTTTGCGTCGCGGGCCTGCCGTTCGGCGTCGAGGATGAGCCGCGACTCGCGATCGGCTCTCTCAAGCTTATGCTTGTCGACCAATCGGGCCACTTTGTCCTCCGGCAGCGTGTCGCATTCCATGAAACCAACGCCGTTCGGCAAGGTTCCGTTGGGTCCGAGCTTTGAGATCGCGTCAGGATTCTGCGTGGTCCGATCGCTCGGCGCGATGACCGGTCTGCCAACTGGTGAGTTGGCGCTCGGCCTCCGATATGGTCACGCTCATCAAGCCGTCAAATTCGGCCATGGCTTCCATATGCCCATGATCAATGATGGATTTGCGAAGAATGCGCATTGCCAGAATAGCATCCTGCAACGCGCGGTCGATATTCTTGACCATGACAGGATCTCCTGCGGGAATAACCTGTCGGCAAGCCGCTTGTTCCCACCGAACGGCACTGGATCTGCTTTTTGAGCGCGATGTCGCTGTCCCGGTGAAGCGCTCCAGCGGTTTCCTTCTCCGGGAGGGGTGGAGCCAGGTTAGAGGTACGGCCCTCAGGACAGAACCACGATGACGATAGAGGGTGGAAAGCCCCCTCACGCCATGCCCGGCTCCCGCCGCATTCCCAAATGGCGCACCTTGCGGCCGATGATCATCAGCCTGCGTGCCGTGTTGTTGCGCAGGCGCCGCGCGCGCCATTCCAGCCCGGTTTCGGTGGTGATCCGCCTGGCATAGACACTCACACGCATGCCGGCCTCATCGGAGGCCAGCTTGACCGGATCGTCATAGAAAGCGGCGATCTTGTCCGCCGCCATGCCTGGCGTTTCCAGCCAGCGTGGAATGTGAACGGAATGGAGCTGATCGACGTCGATCATGACCCGCCCTATGCCGACGCCCGGCGTCGGGCATGTCGTCCAGAACGCGTCACCGATGAAGACGACCCCGTCGCGGCGATGGCCTTGCGTCGTGGTCAGGTTGATCTGCCGGACCTCGACGGGACTTGAGACAGCGAAGTTGCCGCATTGCGCCGATATTTCAGGCATCAATTCGCAAAGCATTTTCTGCGGATTGGCCCGAAAGTCCCTCGTCCATTGTTCGGCCACGGTGCGATAGACGAACATGTTGGCCCGCATCTTGTCGCCGAGAGGAAAGACGGTGATGTAGGCGACGCGGTCGCTGGCCCGCCTGCCGTAGCAGGTGACGGCCTGGTAGCCGCATTCGCGCGGCGGAATGGCGAGGTCGAAACCCATCGACAGCGAATGAGCTTTCGATTGCTCGACCCGCTCGACGCCGATGGCGCGCCGCACCGCTTCGCTGTGACCGGTGGCGACCACCAGCAGGCGAGCCGTGATGACCCTGCCGTCGTTCAGCACAAGGCGCTGCCGGTCCGGTCCGGTCGAGACCTCGGCGACCTTGCCGACCGTTATCGGCACTTGCGGGGGAAGGGCATCGCGCAGCCCGTTGATCAACGCTCCATAGGAAAATGCGTATTCGGGCCTGCGCTCACGCGCGAACAACTGGCCAAGGCGGAAGACATGAATGTCGTCAAACGGCGTGACGAGCCGCATGATCGTTTTGTCGAGGCCGAGCTTCTCGAACAGCCGTATCTGATCGGTACCGATTTTTTCGGCCCGGAACTCGTCGTGATGAACGCGGTGCGGATCGATCAGTGCCACCTTGCGGCCGGCTTTTGCCAACACGGTTGCCAGCGTGGTGCCGGCCATTCCGGCGCCAACGATCGCCACGTCGACTTCGATGGGGTCAGCGTCGGCGGGGGTGATTTCGCTGCCCTTCATGCTGGTCATCTTCTGTCTCCACAATCCGTGGTGGAAAATATCTTCCGGACCATAATCAACCTCAAGCAACCAGCGCGGGTGGCCGGTAGTAACAAACGTTTAGGTTAACCACCGCCACCTCTTTTCCAGCGCGGCGCGATCGCCGAGCCGTCGATGAACTCCAGGCCGCCCGCCTCGTTGAGCGTGTGCAGCTTACGCCCACTCCATAGCGCGCCGGGGGTTAAGATCGTCTCGACACGCTGCTCCATGCCGTTCAAATCAAGGTGAGTGACGCGTGCGATGCCAAGGGCGCCGCCGTAGCTCCTGCGGCAGTCCTGTACCGGACGCAGCAACTGGCCGTCACGTTCGACCATGCGTCCGGCCGGCCGCGCCGAGGCGATGTCGATCAGCACCGGATTCCTGGGATGCGGCGTCCAGGGGCCGCGAAAGTCAGGCGCCGACCACAGATGCAGCGCGTCCGAGAAGGCGCCGCCGCCGTCCCGGGCGCTGCCTTCACCGTCCCGGACGGTGGCGAACAGCCACCACGAGCCGCCATGCTCGACCAAGGTGGCGTCGCTGGCGACGATGTCGGACAGCAGCGTCGCTTCCTTGACCCATCCGCCCGGGAAGGCCGTGGCGCGGTAGAGATCCACCGTCCGTTTGGCGCAGCTTTCCGGCACCATCCAAACCTCGCCATCACGCTCGAAGACGAAGGGGTAGGAGAGATGGTAGGGCAGATCGAGCACCGGCTCCGGACGGCCGATCGGCCCCGACGGACCAAACGGCACGGCGGAAATGATGGCTCGGCCCAGGCGGTGGATATAGTCCTCGACGAACAGGGTTACCTGTCCCTGATGAAGGATCGGGAACGGATCGGCGTAGAAGCGGCTGCCGTCGTCGGGCAATTCTCGCCAGCCAGAGGCCGGATGCGCGCGCAGGTCGAACAGATCCCGCCCGCCGGTCTGGCGCCAGCCGACCTTCCAGTGCGGGGCGTTGTAGCAGAGATGGTAGATCTTCTGGACGACGCGGCGCGCCAATGCCTTGCCCGCCCTGACGCCGAGCTTGCCGGCCGAGGGCAGCGATGGCGGCCCCCTGCCGTCCTCCGGCTCGGGCAGGGCGGGCAGGGCGCCCCCCGCCGCGCCCGTCACCGCCGCCAGGATCAGGCTTGCCGTGCGCGCCAGCATGTCTTGGAACGAGGCGAGCGCGATGCCGCCATATTCGGTGCCCAGGCGTCCTTCGGCGACGACGGCGCCGTTCTCCTCGATGCAGGCCCGCGGGGTCCGGCCATCGAGGATCGACGCCAGCAGGGCCGCTTCGCCGCCGGCGCCGTCATAGGTCACATGCCAGACGCGTGTTCCTTCCATTCGCACATCGCCGCAGAGGTCGAGCACGAGGTCGGGCGCGGCGGCGGGCTGCGTGCGGTAGGGTGCCAGCGCCGACAACGGCAGGCGCTTGGCCAGTCCGTCCGCGGGCAAGCCATGGATGACCGTTTCAAGCTGGAACAGTGCCGCGACGCTGCCTGGAATGCCGCTCCCGGCTGGGCGTGCGTCGACGCTGACCGCGACCTCGGCGAGCGCGGCCAGGCGCTGCAGCAGCAGCAGGTGAAAGGCACGGAGGCAGTCGCTGTCCAGGCGCAGGCTCACCTGCATGTCGCACCCCTAGAATTCTGATATTCGGTATTGGCCGGTGTTCGATTTTTAGGCACGATCGGTGGGCGACGGTCGGACTGGAGGAAGATGTTGCTCCATTCCATTCGTTTCCCGCTCGCTCGCGCCCTGTCAACACGGCCCATGCCTCTGCTACGCAAACTCCGTGCCAAAAATCAGAAGAGCTCCCAACATAATTAACAGTGTTTTAACAGTTGGAGTAATAGCTAAGCTTAAGCCGCAATTTAAGCTTTTGGGGCACATGGAGTGTTGTCGGAGCGACCTTTGCAATCATCCCTGCTCTCGTTGCCGCAACAACACGCTCCAGAGGTGATGCAATATGCGCCGGAGCCACCGCCGGCCGCGTCCTATCCGTCCTCGACCGTCGAGCTGGGTGACCTGAAGCGCATTCTGGTGCGCCGCCGTTTCCTGATCCTCGCCACCGCCGCGCTGCTGACCCTCGGGGCGCTGCTCTATGGACTGTTCACGCCGGCGCTTTACAGCTCGGTGGCGGAGATCATCGTCGATCCGCAGGACCTGCAGGTGGTCACCAACGACGTCAATCCGAGCCGCGTTCCGCCTGATGGCGGCATCACCATGGTGGAAAGCCAGGTTGCCGTCGTCCAGTCGAGCGGCGTGCTGCTCAGGGCAATCGCGGCGACCAACCTGACCGAGGACCCGGAATTCAACGGGCAGGGCGGGTTGTTGAGCCGCCTGCTCGGCGGCGTGCTGGGCTCGGGCTCGGCCGAAACCGACAAGGCGGGCAAGACGCTCGATGCGCTGCGCCGGCGGCTTGCGGTCAAGCGGGCCGACAAGGTGCTGGTCCTCGACGTGATCGTTACCGCCAAGAGCGCCGACAAGGCGGCGAAGCTCGCCAATGCCATCGCGCAGGCTTACCTGGCGGATCAGGCGAGCGCGCGCGCGAAGATGGCCACGGATGCTTCCGACTCGATCACAGCGCGGCTGGACGAGCAGCGCAAGCGCGTCCAGCGGGCCGAGAATGCGGTCGAGGCCTACAGGTCGGCCAACAACATGGTCATGGCCGCCGGCAATCTGGTCAGCGACCAGGAACTGACCGAGATCAACACGCAGCTCGCCGCCGCGCAGAGCCGCACCGCGACGCTGAAGGCGCAGGTCGACCAGTTGCACCGGTCCGGCGGCGCGCCGGACGCGACCTCGGAAGCGATGCGCTCGGCGGTGATTTCGAGCCTGCGGGCGCAGGAGGCGACACTTGTCGACCAGGTTTCGCAGCTCGGCACGGAGCTCGGGCCGCGCCATCCTTCGATGATGGCGGCCCAGCAGCAATTGCGCGACACGCGCGCGCTCATCGCGCGCGAACTCGGTCGTATCGCCGCCGCCGCCGAAACCGACTACGAGCGCGCGCTGGCCAACCAGCAGGCGCTGGAAGCGAAGGTCGCGGGCATGAAGAGCAAGTCGCTCGACACCGACCAGGCCTCGGTCAAGCTGCGCGAACTGCAACGCGATCTCGAGGCGGTGCGCTCCGTCTATGCCACCTATCTGCAACGGGCGCAGGAAACGCGCGAGCAGGTCAATGTCGACAGCACCAATGCGCGCATCATCTCGGACGCCATGCCGGCCCTGAAGAAGAGCTGGCCGCCGCTGTTGCTGCTGGTGTTCGGCGCGTTCTTCGGCGGGCTGGGGCTCGGCACCGGCATGGCGCTGATCGCGGAATATTCATCGCCGACGGTGCTTTCCAGCGCGCAGATGCAATCGGCCATCGACGCGCCCGTGGTGGGCGTGCTGCCAGCAAAATCAGCGCGCCGCCGCTGGTGGCCTTTCGGCGGCGCCGCCGCGCCGGCCGGACAGAAGATGGACGCCGTCGCCGGCCTGGCGTTGAGACGCCTGTTCTCCTCCAGCCGGCGTCCGCCGAACTGGCCACTGGTACCGTCGATCCTGGTGACGTCGGCGCCAGAGGACGCCGCGCAGCGGGGCCGGGTGGCGCGCCTGCTGGCCAACGCGGCGGCTGCCAGGGGCAGCCGTGTCCTGTTCATCGACACCAACAATACCGGCGGCAGCCAGAAGGAGCCGCAGCCAGGTCTCCTCGACGTGCTGCGCGGCGAATACGCCTTCGAAGCGCTCAGCCAATACGCGCCCGGCAGCAACGTCGCGCTTCTGGGCAAGGGTCGGCCGAAGGCTGCTTTTTCCGAGGCGCAGGGCGTCTATTTCACACAGCATATGCTGGCCCAGGCGAGCCGCAATTTCGAACTCGTCGTCGTCGACGGCGGCGCGCTGGCCGACAATCTCAACGCCTCACCGCTGGTCGCCATGGTCGACGAGATTGTGCTCGTCGCCACGCTGAACGCGACGCCGATGCGCGACGTCACGGCGGCCTCGCAAGCCATTTCGGTCATGGGGCGGTTGCCGACCGGCGCCTTGCTGGTCGACGAGGCGGCCTGACATGGCTGCCATCCGGGGCGCCGCCCGGTCCGCCACCCCGGCGGCCGGCTGGGCCGGCCAGGGTCAAGCCCCGACCGCGCCCCGCACCGGCAATTCCGTGGACTGGGTGACCGGCTACGGCCTTGTGGCGGTGGTGGCGCTGCTGTTCAGCATTTCGGGTGGCATGCTGTGGCTGGTGGGCTACAATTACGACGGCCTGACGGGCAATCCGGCGACCAAGATCCATCCTTCCACCTATCTGCTCGTGCTGATGTTTGCCTGGCGCGCCTGCACGTTCGGCAACCCGGTAGGCTATACGCTGGCCATCGCCGACAGGCGGCCTGCCAGCGCGCTGCTGGCCGTCATGTCGATCATGCTGCTGGTCGTCGTCATCGTCAGGCAGCGCCCCGGCATGGCCGGCATGATCGACACGTTCGTGGCGGCGGCGCTGCTGGTGATGATGCTGGCCGAGGCCGACGAAAAGACGTTCGCCCGCATGCAAACCGTGGTGCACGCGGTGATGACGGTCAACGCGCTGCTGGCGCTGTTCGAGTTCGCCACCAAGACGCTGGTCTTCCCCTACCGGCTCGACGGCGAGGTGTTCATGAACGACCTGCGCTCGACGGCGCTCCAGGGCCATCCGCTGTCCAACGCCACGATCACCTCGATCTATGTGCTGGCGCTGCTCTCCGGTTCGAAATCCCTGTCCATGCCGCTGCGGCTCGGGCTGATCGGCCTGCAATGCGCGGCGCTGGTCGCATTTGGCGGGCGCTCGGCGATGGTGACGACGATCGCGCTCGGCGGCATCTATCTGCTTTTCAGTGGCGTGGCTTATCTGCGGCGAGGACGCATCAGCCTGCCGGGTGCCGCCCTTGCCGTCATGCTCGCCTCGCTGCTGCCGGTCGTGGTGGTCATGCTGTTCTCCTACGGCTTCTTCGACGCGCTGCTGGAGCGCTTCGTGTCGGACAGCGGCAGCGCCAATGCCCGCGTCGAAATGTTCGAGTTGTTCAAGCATTTCGAACTGCGCGACCTGATCGTGGGGCCCGACATCGATCTCATCGAAAGCCTGCGCCGCATCAACGGCCTCGAACAGGGTATCGAGAACCCGATCATCCGCCTGCTCCTTTATCAGGGCGCCTTCTTCACCCTGCTGTTGTTTTTCGGCTTCGCGCTGTTCATGCACGAAGTGGCACGCCGCTGCCATCCCGGCATCTGGCTGCCGATGCTGGGCTGGCTGATCCTGCTCAACACCTCCGAAAGCCTGGCGTCCAAGACGACGCTGATGACCAAGTTCGTGGTGATCGCGCTGGTGCTTTACAGGCCGGTGAAGGTGGCGGGGCGTCCGGGCGCACAAGGGGTGCCGAGGTAGCGCTGCTCTACGGCGACAAGGAACTCGGCCGCATTTGGAAGGCGGTTATTCCGGCATCCTCAACCCGAGTGCATCCACCATCGCCGGGTCGAGCGAGCGGGTTTTGTCGTCCATCATGCCCATGCCGTCGAACAGGTCCCAGAAGGCCCAGGGGAAGCCGGATGCCTCGGCGCTCTGCCTGACATCGGCGATGTAGCGGGCGCGGTCGGGATTGGGGGCGGCGACGTAGCGGGCGTCGGTGCGCAGCGCGCCGAATTCGCCCATGATGACGCGCGTCGGGGCGATGCCGTGGCTGTCGGCCCAATCGCGCGCCTGGCCGATATATTTGTCGACGAACCAGCGATCTGGCCTGGCGTCGAAATAGACCTTCAGCACGCGTTCGGTTTCGGCATAGGCGGCCTGCTTGTCCGCTTCCGAGGTTTCGGTGTCCCCGGCCATGCGGGCCCTGACCGAGGCCAGCGTCCGTTCGAGCGAACCGGCGGAGGCTGGCCATGGCACGTTGTTGAGCGCGCGGTAGACCGGCTCGCGCATCCAGGGTGCGCCCTGATGGCTGAACAGATAGGGTTCGTAGAAATGGAAGGTGAACAGGATCGGCTCGAAGGCCGCCAGCGGTTCCGGATCGAGCGCGGCAAGCCCGCTCACCATCGAGCCGCAGCCGCCGGTGACGACCAACGGCAACGTCTGGGATGACGCCCTGGCCGCCGCCAGGAGGGCCGCCTGGACGTTCGACCAGACGTTGGAGGAGCAGGATTGCGGCGGTTCGTTGACCGGCTCCAGCGCCACCGACGGGAACCGCTGCAGCCTGCCGGCAAGCGTGCCGACCAGCGCGCGATAGGCTTCGAATTCGGGGGCGGCGGTGCTGGAGACCATGCGGTCGGGATTCCAGTAATGGGTGGCGCCGTTGGCCTGCACGTTGACGATGATGCCGAGATCCGCATCGATGACTGCCGCGACGGCATCGTCCAGCATCGCCAGCAATTTTGTGCGCGTGGCAGCATCGGCGGCCAGGAACGGGCCGGGATCGACCGGCAGGCGGACGAAGTCGAGCCCGGTCCGGCGCAGCCGGCGAAGGTCGTCCGGTGTCGGCACCGGCCGCTGCGACTGGAAGGGCGGCCAGTCATAGTCGGTGCGCGGCGCGGGAAACTCACGCGTCAGCGCGAACCAGGGCCAGGCGTTGACGCCGCGGTGAAAACGCCATTCGCCGGTGGCGGCCAGCGCGGGCGATGCGGACGAGAGTGCTGCCGTGGCGGGCACCAGCGCCGTCGACAGCGCGGTCCTCAGCAGCCGCCGTCGCGACCAGCCCGTCATACGGCGCCGGGCGAGGGACGGTCGACCGGCTGGGCTGCGGCGGCGCTCACGCCCAGAAGCCGGCAGGCTTCGGTTTCATAGGCAAGCAGGACATCGTCCCAGCGGAAAGCTTCGTTGGCGCGGGCTCTCGCGGCCGCGCCGCAGGTCCTGACCAACGCGTCATCCTCCATCGCCTGCCGCATCCGCTCGGCGCAACTCTGCCGGTCGGTGAAATAGATGGCGGCCGCGCCGGCGGTCCATCTGTTATAGGGGTTGTCGTGAGCGATCACCATGTTGCCGGCGGCCAGCGCCTCGACCAGCGACGGGTTGGTGCCGCCGACGGTGTGGCCATGCAGATAGGCGCGCGCGTGAAAACGCAGCGCCTTCACCGCCGCCTGGTCGTAGATGGCGCCGGGCAGCACCACCGAGGCGTTCGCCGCCTTGCGGACGGCGGCATGGTAAGGGATATCGGGGGAAAGCGTGCCCAGCACCACCAGCTTCATGTCGCGCTTCTGGCTGCAGAAGGCCTCGACCATGGGCAGGATGTTGTTGTCGGGCTCGATGCGCGCGATCGAGATCAGGTAGTTGCCAGGCTCAAGGCCGAGCGCGCGCACCGGCGCCTCCGGGGCCGATGTCACCGGGTCGGCGCCATAGGTGATGGTGGCGATGGCGCTGCGCGGCCGGCGCGTCGCCAGGTGATCCGCGATCACCGGATGGTCGGCGACCAGGCGGTGCGAGGCCCAGGCGCCGATCCATTCGTTTAGCCAGAACCATGTGCGCGCAGCCATACCCCATTTTGGCCGGCGCCACTCGATGCCGTCCATGTTGGTGATGATCTTGCGCCGCATCAGCCTCAGCCAGGTCAGGAAGACCGCGCCATTATAGCCGAGCACCAGGCAGATGCCGGGCCGCCGGGCGCCGTCGAGCACGCACTGCCAGTCGAATTCCAGCGTCGCGCGGGGACCTTTCGAGGCGACCTGGACATGGATGAGATCGATGCCGTTCCAGGTGTCGACACGCACCCTTTGGTCGACCCGCTCGACCTCCTCCTGGCAATAGACGCCGACCTTCCAGCCGCGCCCGGCAAGAAACAGCGCCAGCCTCTCGGCGAAGGTTTCAAAGCCACCATGGGCCGCTGGAATGCCGCGCGTCCCGAGGATCAGGATGGTGGGCATTTCAGGTTTCATGGCTGCTGGCGCTTTCAAGTCCGCTCGATTCCGCAATGCGCGGCCGTCCCTCTGGAAACACAGCCCAGCGAATATCCGTGCCAGACTCAGTTCCAGCCATCATCGCACCGGGGTGTAAAATATTTCTTCCAGCGGCCGGAGTTGTTTCACTATCGGTCAACTATCCCAGCGTATGTGTATCGAAACAAGGCAATGCCGCGACCGGGCGACCTGCAGACGGAGAAATCAGGGCCGGCATGATCCTTGCTCATGGACTTCTGTGCGCCACACCGGCGGAGGACGTGCAGCATTTGGTATGGTGATCCGGGTTCTACATCCGCTCGTCACCATGCCGGCAACAAGTGAAGTCCAAAGGGGTGTTGGGCTTGAAGTCTCCAGTCGCCTGTTCTGTCAGGCGGCGGGATCGTCAAACTACCCCTGGCAGAAAGATGCATGGGAATATGCGGATTGCATGCGTCCATCAGGGCTATGAACTCTATGGTTCCGATCGCAGCTTCGCGGAGAGCGTCGCCGCGTTGCGCGCCGCGTTTCCTTCAGCCGATATCGAGGTCGTCCTGCCGCGCAGCGGACCGATCGTGCGGATCCTCGAACCGCATGCGACCCGGATCGTCTTCGAGCCGCTCTGGGTGCTGAGGCGCCAGGCGATTGCGCGCCTTGCCACCATCGAGATGGCGCGGCTGCCGGTCGCGGTGCTGAGGGCCTGGCGGCGGCTCCGGGATTGCGATCTCACCTATGTCAACACCTCGATCGTGGCCGACTATGCGCTTGCCGCGCGCCTGCTGCCGCACAAGGCCGTGCTGCACATCCACGAAATTCCCGAAGGCGCCATGCGCAGGATCCTAGTCGGCCTGATGCACTGGAGCCATGCCGATCTCATCTTCAACTCGCGCGCCACACGCGCCGCGTTCGGCGAGCCCAGATACGCGCGCTCCCATGTGGTCTATAACGGCGTTGCCGGCCCGGCCGCGGCCGAAGCGACGACCTATGACGGCAAGCGGCCGCTCAAGGTGCTGCTGCTTGGCCGCATCAACAGGATCAAGGGCCAGGAAGTGCTTTTGGAGGCGATCGCCTCGTTGCCGGCGGAACTCAAGTCGAGGATCGAGGTGCGGCTGGTCGGCGGCGCCTTCGAAAGTACCGAGCGCGAACGTGCGCTCGCCGAACTGGTCGGCAGCATGGGGCTCGGCGGACGCGTCAGCGTGCTGCCCTTCATCCCCGATCCCGCCGAGCATTATCGCTGGGCCGATACCGTCACCGTTCCCTCGCGGCGTCCCGAATCGCTCGGCCGCGTCGCCATCGAGGCGATGGCCTACGGCCGGCCGCCGCTGGTGTCGGCGATCGGCGGGCTGGTCGAGGTGGTGAGCGATGGTGAGACCGGCTGGCATGTTCCGCCCGGCGATGCCGCCGCCCTTGCAGCCAAACTCGAGGAGATCATCCTGCGGCCCGAGGCCTGGCGCTCCTTTGTCGCTGCCGGGCGGGCGCGCTACGAGGCGGTCTTCAGCGAACCGGTCGCGGCGGCGGCGATCGCGGCGATAGCCGCCGACAAGCTGAAGACAGCCATCGCCAGGCCGGGGCGGACGGCAACCGCCCGCCAGGCGGAGACACGGCCGTGAAACTTCCTGGCCATCTGGTGCGGCGTCTCGTGCTGATGATCGGCGGCGAGGCGATGCAGAGCGGCTTCCACTTCGCCCTCAACATCGCGCTGCTGCATATGCTTTCGGCGCAAGGCTACGGCCTCTTTGCCATCGGCATGGTGATGGGCGGCGTCGGCCTGTCCTACATCAGGTCGCTCACCGCCGTTCCGGCCTCGATATGGATGGGCAAGAGCACCAACAGCGCCGGCGTCGATGCCTATGACGTTGCCTTCGGGACGGCGGCGCTGGTTGTTGCCTTGCTGATGGCCGTCGGCACGGCGATCGTGATGCGTCTCTTGGGCGACCCCAGCGGAATTGCCGCGGGCTGTTTCGTCGGCGCATGGTCGCTGCGCAGCCACATGCGCACGGCCTTCTTCGCGCGCCGCCAGCAGGTGATCGTTTCCGTCAGCGATGCCGCCTTCACGATCGCCGGCACGGTCATGGCCGGCCTGGCGATCTGGCTGGCCAAGGACGCGCTGCAGACTGTGTTCTATGCGCTCGCGGCGGCCAATGTGTTTGGCATCTTCGTCCTGGTCAGGCTGGCGCGCCGCACGATGCGCATCAGCTTCCGCATGCCGACACGGCGGCGCTATGCGAGGCTGTGGTCCCAGCTCTGCTGGTCGGCATTCAGCGCCACCACCACCAACATCCAGGGGCAATGCCTGGCGCTGCTGGTCGCGGGGATTGCCGGGCCGGCCGCCTATGCGCCGCTGGCGGCGGTGCTGGTGCTGTTCGCGCCGCTGCGCATCAGCAGTCTTGCCTTCGTGAACATGACGCAGCCCGAACTCGCCAAGCTGATGCGCAACAACGAAACGCGCCGTGTCTGGGCGCAGGCAAAGCTGTGGGCCGTTGTCATGGGCCTTGGCGCGGTTGTCTATGGATGCGCCATCCTGTTCGTCCTGCCGATGATAAAGTCCCAGGCTCTCCAGGACGCATCGGTGGGATTCATCGGGTTTTTCGTGATCGCGAATTTCGTTCCGATCATGCTCTACATCATGCCCCGCATCGTGCTCGAGATAATGGGTGACTTCCGCATCGTCGCCTTCATCACCCTGGGCGGCGCCATCGTCGGGCTGGCGTTGATCGCCATCCTGCTGTCGATCGCCTCCCCGCCATGGGCGCTGCTGGGTTCGGCGGTGTCCGAGATCTTCGTGCTCGTGGCATCATGGTATTTCGTGCATCATCGCATGTGGAACATCGAACACCCGGACCAGCAGCGCGACAGCCGCCTGGGCTCCTGGCGACGGGCGGTTTCGTTCGCCGCGGTCAAGCGATAGGAGAAGGATGTGACAGGCCACGCAGTGCAAATTGCCGCGATGACCGACTTGCCTGGCGGGCAGGTCTCGCATCCTACCTCCGTCGCGGCGAACGACGCCTATACGGCAAAACTGCACACCAGCCTCGAGGCGGTCAGGCCACTCTGGCTGCGCCTCCAGGAAAGCGGTGTGTGCACCGGACACCAGAATTACGCCTGGGCGGAAGGGATCGCCACGCGGCTGCTGCCGGAAGGCGCCGAACTCCTCATCGTCGAGGTGGGCGACGCCACGACTGGCGAACCCAGGATGCTGGTGCCGCTGATGCGGCGCAGGGCCTTCCATCATTGGGTGGTCGAATGGTTGAGCTGTGGCGTCTGCGACTATTCGGCACCGCTGCTGGCCGATGCCAGCCCGTGGACGCGACAATCCGCGCAGGCTGCGTGGGCGGCGGTGCGCTCGGCGCTGCCGCCGGCGGACCGCGTCCACATCGTGGGGATTCCCCGACAGATTCAGGGCGTCGCCAATCCGCTGGCCTTGCTGTCGGCCACACGCGATTCCATCCAGACCACTTTCGGCCTCGCCATCGACGGCGATCCCGAAACAGTGCTCAAGCGTCTCTGCAGGCCATCCTTCGTCAAGGAATTCGGCAAGGACTGGCGCCGACTCGAACGGCTTAGCAGCGTGGAACTGGTCGAGGCCGGGGCGCCGGCCGAGGTTGACCGTATCTTCGGCGAACTGGTGCGGATGCGGCTCGACCGCTTTCGCGAGCTTGGTCGCTTCGATCTGCTGACCCAGGAGAACATCGTCGAATTTTACCGGAACGCGGCTGTTCAGGGCCTGTTGGACGGTTCGGTGCGGCTTTTCGGGCTGCTCGTCGGCGAGGCTCTGATCGCGGTTCAATATCTGCTCGTGCATCAAGGGACTGTTCATGCTCTGCTGATAGCAATGGACCAGGGCGTCGTGCCCAATGTCTCGCCGGGGCTTGCAATCATGGGCAGGTTGATCGGCTGGGCGCGCGAACGAGGCTTTGGATATTTCGACCTGTCGGTCGGCAACCAGAGCTACAAGGAACATATGGGCGCCAAGGGTTCGGTATTGGTCGAACTCTGCCATGGGTTCACGATGCGGGGCAGTGTGGCGACCACCGCCATCGAGTTCCGCAGGCGGGTCGAGGCTTTCGTACGCTCCAGCCCAAGGCTGCTCAACGCGGTCCAGGGAACAATGCGGGGTTTTCGGCGCTTGCGTGGATAATGCCCATGCGCCCCAGAACGAATGGGAGAGGCATGTGGCAAGCCAGGCAGTGCGGTTGGTCGCGACAGCGAATGCACCGGTTCAACCGATTTCGCCGGTTAGAGCAGGCATGGGCGCCACCGCGCGCTATACGGCGCGGCTGCACACGAGCTTCGACACCGTAAGGCGGCTCTGGCAGCGTCTTGAGGAGACTGGTTTGTGCACCGGCCACCAGGGCCTTGCCTGGGTGGAAGGGATCGCCGGGCGGCTGATGCCCAAAAGCGCCGAGCTGCTCGTCGTCGAGGTCAATGATGCCGCCACGGGCGTGCATGTCATGCTGCTGCCGCTGATGCGGCGCCGGGCGCTCGGCCACTCCGTGATCGAATGGCTGAGCTGCGGCGTGTGCGATTATTCGGCGCCGCTGCTGGCCGATGCCAGGCCTTGGACCAGGCAAAACGCCGACGCCGCCTGGGCCGCGGTCCGCGCCGTGCTGCCGCCGGCCGACCGCATCCATATTGCGGGGATTCCGCGGGAAATCCACGGCGTGGCCAATCCGCTGGCGCTGCTTTCGGCGGCGCGCGACTCCATTCAGATCGCCTCGGGTCTGGTCATGGATGGCGAGCCGGAGACGCTGGTCAAGCGTATCTGCAAATCCTCCTTCACCAAGAATTTCAACAAGCACTGCCGCCGCTTCGAACAACTCGGAGGCCTCGCACTGGTCGAAGCCGAGACGCCTGAGATGATCGAGGAGCAGTTCGGCAGGCTGCTCGACCTCAGGCTCAACCGCTTTCGCGAACTCGGGCGCTTCGACCTTTTGACGCAGGCGCCGATCGTGGAGTTCTACCGCAACGCCGCGCTGCAGGGGCTTTCCGACGGCTCGGTGCGGCTGTTCGGGCTGCGCGTCGGCCAGGCCTATCTCGCTGTCATGTACGTGCTGGTCATGAAGGGCACCTTGCACGCCCTGCTGCTCGGGATCGACCAGGACGCGGTGGCCAACGTCGCGCCGGGCCTGACGATGATCGGCAAGCTGATGGTGTGGGCACGGGCGCAAGGGCTCGGCTATTTCGACCTCTCGGTCGGCGGACAGGGATACAAGCAGCATATCGGCGCCTCGAACTCGGTGCTGGCCGAACTGTGCGAGGCGATGACGCTGAAGGGCAGGGGCTCGACCGCCTATATCAGGCTGCGCTGCAAGGCCGAGCTGTTCGTGCGCTCCAAGCCGCGGCTTTACAAGGCCGTGCAGGGCGTGATGCGCCGTTTCCGGCGGTTGAAGACCTGAAGGATGCCGCCCGCGAAATTGACAGGCGCGCGTGTCTCCGCCATCCTTGGGGCCAGTCGCCGGGCCGCCAAAAGCGGCCGAGTTCCGTGTCAGGCGACCGAGGGCGAAGCGCATGTCCACTGCCGTGAACGGCCAGAACTCCAAGCGCGCCGCGGTGCGCAAGGCACTTGACCGCCACAAGGTCTACGTCACCGCGCAGCGTTTCTCAGGCGGCACCTACAGTGCGCGCGTGCTGGTCGACGGCGAGGCCTACTGGGTGGATGAGTTCCGGCTGAGCCAGTTGCAGCAGGGTTTGTCGCCGGCCGAGCTGGAGCTGACGCCGGCGACGGACGACTGAGACCACGTGATAAATCGCGAGCGGTGCCAAGATAGCGCCCCACGGCGCGAAGGAACGAGGCGGTTGTTGGTTTCCGCCAGGCTCGGCTTTTGACATGCCGCCCGCCAAGCTCGGATCCTATCGCGCCAAGCGCGAATTCTCGAAGACGCCGGAGCCGGCCGGCGGGCTGATGACGGGGGGCGGCAACCGCTTCGTCATCCATAAGCATCACGCCACGGCGGACCACTACGATCTGCGCCTGCAGGTCGGCGATGTCTTGAAAAGCTGGGCGGTGCCGCGCGGGCCCTCGCTCAACCCAGCCGACAAAAGGCTGGCGGTGGAGACCGAGGACCATCCGCTCGAATACATCGATTTCGAGGGCGTCATTCCCGAAGGCGAATATGGCGGCGGGCCGATGATCGTCTGGGACACCGGCAGCTGGGCGCCGATGGACGATGTCGACAAAAGCCTGCGCACCGGCGCCTTCAAGTTCCGGCTGGCCGGCGAAAAGCTCAATGGCGGCTGGATGTTGACCCGGCTGAAGCCAAAGCCCGGCGAAGACGAGAACAAGAAGAACTGGCTGCTGTTCAAGGAGCGCGACCTCGCCGCCGACACGGGGCTGAATATCCTCGAAGCGCGGCCGGAAAGCGTGAAATCCGGCCTGCGCATCGAGGAGCTGGCAGCGCCACCTAGCCCGGCCGCGAAGTCCGCGCCAAAGCCCGGTTCGCTGAAGCCGGGCGACCTGCCGGGCGCGGCCAAGGCGCCGGCGCTGAGCCGCATCGAGCCGCAACTGGCAACACAGGTGCCGAAGCCGCCGGGCGGCGAAAGCCTTGCCGAGAATACGAACGAGCCCTGGCTGCACGAGATCAAATTCGACGGCTACCGTACCATGGCGCATATCTCCGACGGGGAGGTGCGGCTGATCACGCGCGGTGGCATCGACTGGACGAGACGCTATGGCGACTTGCCACATGCGTTCGCCAAGCTGCCGTGCCGCGAGGCGATCGTCGATGGCGAGATCGTCGTGCTCGATGCCAAGGGCATTTCCCGCTTTGCGCTGTTGCAGGACGCGCTGGCAGCGGGCGCCGGCAGCAAGCTGCATTTCTACGCCTTCGACCTGTTGCATCTCGAGGGCTGGGATCTGATGAAGGTGCCGCTCATCCGGCGCAAGGCGCTGTTGGCCGAACTGCTTGGCGGGCTTGGCGCCAACTCCGCGATCCAGTTCTCCGACCATGTCGAGGGTTCCGGGCAAGCGCTTTACGACCAGGTGACGGAACTCGGCCTGGAGGGCGTGGTCTCCAAGCGCGCCACCGCGATCTATCAGAGCGGCCGCACCAAGAGCTGGACCAAGACCAAGGCACTCGAAAAGGACGATTTCGTCATCGCCGGCTACACCATTTCGGACGCGGCCGAGGGGCTGGCCGCGCTCGGCATGGCCGAGTGGGTGGACGGCGAACTGCACTATCGCGGCAAGGTCGGCACCGGCTTCGATGCCGGGACCGCGGCCGACCTGCTGGCCCGGCTTGGGCCGCTCACATCCGGCGCCACGCCGCCGGAAGGCGTGCCGCGCGAAATCATGCGCGAGATGCATTGGGTCAAGCCGCTGTTTTCGGCGCGCATCCACTACGCCAATCGAACCGCGGACAATTCGTTGCGCCACGGTGTGTTCCGGGGCCTCAGGGATGTCGGCCTGTCGACGCCGGTCTCCTCGACGCGCAAGCGCCTGATCGCCGAAGCCGATCTCGCCACCATCTGGGTGACAAACCCGACGCGGCGGCTGTTCGGCAAGACCGGCCCGACCAAGCTCGACATCGCCGTCTATTACGCGCTGGTCGGCGACTTCATGCTGCCGCACATCCTTGGCCGCCCGGTGTCGCTGGTGCGCTGCCCGACCGGCCTGCCCAAGGACTGCTTCTTCCAGCGTCATGCGTTCACCGGCATGCCGCCTTCGGTGGTGACGTTCCAGGCGACCAATTCCGAGGGCGAGACCAAGTCCTATCTCTCGGTCGAGGGCGCGAAAGGATACCTGGCGCTGGCGCAGTTCGGCGTCGTCGAGTTCCACACCTGGGGCACGCATCGCTCGAGCCTCGACAAGCCCGACCAGATCGTCCTCGACCTCGACCCGGGCGAGGGGATTTCCTGGCGCGAGGTGGTGGAGGCCGCCGTGCACATCAAGGGCGAGCTGGAGGGGCTTGGCCTGGTGCCGTTCGCAAAAACCTCCGGCGGCAGCGGTATCCACATCACCGTGCCGGTGACGCAAAAGCAGAACTGGAAGAAGCTGCATCAGGCAACCAGCGCCATATCAACGCATCTAGCGGCCACCGCGCCCGACACCTTCACCACCACAATGGGCAAGGAAAACCGCAAGCGGCGCATCTTCATCGACTATCACCGCAACGCGCGTGGCCACACCTCGGCCGCGCCCTATTCGCTGCGCGCCCGCACCAACCTGCCGGCCTCGACACCGGTGAGCTGGGCCGATCTGGAGGCGATCGATGCACCGCAGGATTTAAATTATGCGTCGCTGCCGGGGTTGCTGGAGACGTCGGGCGATCCGTGGGCTGAGATCGACGACTTCGCCAGGGATCTGCCGGTGGTCTCGGGAAAGGTAAACGGGCTTTGAGGCGCCCTTCGACGACCAGGGCTCCTGAACCTCGTCATCCTAGGGCGAAGCAGGAGCGAAGCTCCGTCGCGAAGACCCTAGGATCCATGCCGCGACCGTTGTTGTAGAATGCACCTGTTCAGATGACCGGATACGTCTACATGACCGCGAGCCAGAAGCGTGGCACAATCTATATCGGTGGCACCAATGACCTCGGTCGCCGTATGCCAGAACACAAGTCGGGCCAAGGCTCGCGTTTCACCAGCCAATACGGCGTGCAACGGCTGGTCTGGTATGAGGAATATTTCGACATTACCGATGCAATCCAGCGCGAGAAGTCACTTAAGCGCTGGCCGCGCCTATGGAAAGTTGAACTGATCGAGAAGGCCAATCCAGACTGGTTCGAACTCTTTCGCGGGACTGGATGGTGAGCTTTCCTTCACCGCGGCAACGCTTGTAGGTCACGGCATGGATCCTAGGGTCTGCGCGCGTCGCTTCGCTCCTTGCTACGCCCTAGGATGACGAAGCGTGGAGCGTTCGCTGTGGTCGCCGGCGTGTCGGCTCAAACGCCATCGACGCTTTCGACAATTTGAATTATCTTGTCGCCGGTCCTCTCGCAGCCCCGGCTGGAAGATTTCGTCAGGGATTTGTCGGTATTGTGCGGGGTCGGTGTAGGATTTGCGCAGCCTTGTTCGTCCTTCGGACGAAGCGCTGCGAAGTAACAGTCAGTGCATGGCCGCGTAGGAGTTCATCATGGCGCCCAGGGCAAGTTGGAAGGGTTACCTCAAACTCAGTCTCGTCAGCTGTCCGGTGCGGCTATATCCCGCCACCAGCGCCAGCGAGCGCATCTCGTTCAACCAGCTGCACAAGAAGACCCACAACCGCATCAACATGAAGCCGGTCGACCCTGAACTGGGGCTCGTCGAGCGGGCGGATCTGGTCAAGGGCTACGAGTACGAGGACAAGCAGTACATCATCATCGACGATGCCGACCTCGACGCGGTGCGCATCGAATCCAACCACACGATGAACATCGAGGCTTTCGTCGATGAGGACGAGGTCGACGTCATCTACCAGGACGCGCCCTATTACATGGCGCCGGACGGCGCGATGGCGGAAGAGACTTTCGCCGTGCTGCGCGAAGCGATGCGCAAATCCGGCAAGCTCGCCATCGCCAGGCTGGTGCTGTCCAGCCGCGAGCGCGTGGTGACGATCGGCGCGCGCGAGAACGGGATGTTCGTGTGCACGTTGAGGAACCCGAACGAAGTGCGTGGCACGGCTGAATATTTCGGCAACATTCCAGCCGGCAAGCCTGACCCGGAAATGCTGCAGCTTGCCGAAGCGCTGATCAAGCAGAAGGAAACCACCTTCGATCCGAAGAATTACGAGGACCGCTACGAGGTCGCGCTGATGACGATGATCCGCGAGAAGCTGAAGGGCCACAAGCCGATCATCGCGGCGGCACCGGAGCGCGGCAACGTCATCAACCTGATGGATGCGCTGAAGGCCAGCCTGTCTCAGTCGAAGCCGCCGGCCAAGTCGAAGAGCAAGGCCGACGAGCCCGCCAAGCCCGCCGCGAAGAAGGCGGCTGCGGGTGGTGCGCCTGAAAATCCGCTCAAGGCCAACCTGCTCAAGGCGGTCGGCAAGAGCAAGAAATGACGGCTCCGGCCGTTCCGGGCGCTGTCTTCGGCACGATCGGCGCACTGGCGGCGTTTCCGCTCAGGCTTGCCGCACGCGAGGTGGAGCGCCAGCACGGCCAGCTCAGGCGCGGCGTCACCCGCCGCACCACGCATGTCGTGTTCGGACGCGCATTGTTGGTCAAGGCGGGGCTGACCAAGGCCGGACTAACCAAAAATAGCGATAGCGAGATCGAACGCCGCGTTGGCGCCGAGCGCGCGGCCGGGCGCATTCTCATGAGCGAGAACGGTTTCCTGCGGCTGCTCGGGCTGATGAAGGCGCCCGAGGCGTCTTCGCTGTCGCGCCAATCGCTGATCGACCAGTCAAGGCTGTCCGGCGCCGATCTCGACAGGCTCAGCCTGTTCGACGCCTTCGAGCATGATGGCGAGCCCTATTCCTTCCGCGACCTGATCCTGGCGCGCAAATATGCCGGGCTGATCGCCGGGGGTGCGACATGGGGTGCGATCGCGCGCTCCGTCCACCGCTCCGGCCCGGTGGCCTCGCTCACCGCCAAGTCGCTCAATGTCGGCTCGCGGCACGGGCGGCCCGACGCGATCTACCTCGAAGGCGGCCAGAGCGAGCTCGACGGGCAGCTGCTGTTCGATCTCGGCGCCGCGGCAGAAGGCGACGACACGCTGGAAGATTTGTTCGCCGAGGCGGAAGCCGCCGAGGAGGGCGGGGACCATGACGGGGCCGCCGCACTCTATCAGCGCTGCCTCGCCATCGATCCCACTGACGCCATCGCCGCCTTCAACCGCGCCAACTGTTTGCGCGGGTCCGGGCGCGTGGCGGAAGCCGCGCATGATTATGCCAGGGCGATCAAGCTCGATCCGGCCTTCGTCGAAGCCTGGTTCAACCTGGCCGGGCTGATGAGCGAGCAAGGGCGCGACGCTTCGGCGCGAAGGCATTTGCAGAAGGCGATCGCACTCGACAAGACTTATGCCGACCCGGTGTTCAATCTGGCGCGGCTGGAGTTTGACGCCGGCAATCTGCTCGAGGCGCGGCGGTTGTGGATGCGGTACCTGGAGCTCGACGCGGTCTCGGAATGGGCAGGGGTGGCTGCCAGGGGTGTGCAGTTCGTGGACATGCAGCTGGCGAAGTCGGCGGGGTGACGATGGTGGGCGAAGGCCGCGATGACAGCCGATCTCTCGCTTCGTGGGGGGAGATCGGCAGCTTCGCCGTCGCGCGGGGTGTCACATCATGACCAGCTTCCTCTTCGACGGCCACGAGACCGCTCCCGTCACCATCCTGCTTGCCCATGGCGCCAGCGCTTCAATGGACTCTCCCTCCATGACAGCCACCGCAAAGGCGCTGGCCGCCGCTGGCTTCCAGGTCGTGCGCTTCGAGTTCCACTATATGGCCGCGCGCCGCTACGGCCAGCGCAAGCCGCCGCCGCGTGCCGAGACGGTGAACCCGGAATACATCAAGGCGATCGCCGACCTCAGGGCGAAGGGCGTGACGGGCAAGCTCATCATCGGCGGCAAGTCGATGGGCGGGCGGGTCGCGTCGATGATCGCCGACGAGATGTTTTCCAAGGGCGAAATATCGGGACTGGTCTGCCTCGGCTATCCCTTCCATCCGCCTGGCAAGCCCGAGCAATTGCGGACAAAACATCTCGCCGGGCTGAAGACGCCGACGCTGATCTTCCAAGGCACACGCGACGAGTTCGGCACCAAGGACGAGGTCGCGACCTACAACCTTTCCGATGCCATCGAAGTGATCTGGCTGGAGGACGGCGACCATGATTTGAAGCCGCGCAAGAGTATTTCGGGTTTCTCTACCGCGGATCATCTGACGACGCTGGCGGAGACGGTGAAGGCTTGGATGGGCAGGATCGCGCCCTGATCCCAATGAAGATCGCCAGCTTCAACATCAACAACATCAACAGCAGGCTGGACAACCTGCTGTCGTGGCTCGGCTCCGCAAAACCCGATGTGGTCTGCCTGCAGGAACTGAAGGCGCGCGACACGCAGTTTCCGCGTACCGCGCTTGCCGATGCCGGCTATGGCGCGGTGTGGAAAGGCGAGCCGACCTGGAACGGCGTCGCCATACTCGCGCGCGGTGCCGAGCCGGTGCTGACCCGCGATGTGTTGCCCGGCGACGATGCCGACCGGCAGAGCCGCTACATCGAGGCGGCGGTGAACGGCATCGTCATCGCCTGCCTTTATGCACCGAACGGCAACCCGCGGCCGGGACCGAAATTCACCTACAAGCTCGCCTGGCACGCAAGGCTGGAAGCGCATGCCGAACAACTCATCGACACCGGCCTGCCCGTGGTGCTGGCCGGCGACTACAACATCGTGCCCGAGCCGCGCGACATCTACGCCACACGCTCCTATGACGACAACGCGCTGGTGCAGCCGGAAAGCCGCGCCGCCTTCGCCGCGCTGCTCGAACAAGGCTGGACCGATGCGTTGCGCAAGAAATACCCGAAGGAAACGCTCTACACCTTCTGGGATTACCGCCGGAACCGCTGGCCACGCAACGCGGGCCTGCGGCTCGACCACATCCTGTTGTCGAAGACGCTGGTGCGCAAGCTCAGGGCCGCCGGCATCGATCGTGACGTGCGCGGGCAAGATGGCGCCAGCGACCACGCGCCGGTCTGGGTGGAATTGGGGTGAGGGATTTCACGTCCGTCAGCGGCGCACGCACCCTTTTCCGCGGGTTGTCTCTCGCGCTAAGCTGGACAGGATCGGCGGGGATAGTTGATGCATTGCATTTGTGACAATGGCGAGCGGCTACCGAAGCCGGTCTGCCATGAGTGACCTCGCTCTTGTCGGCCTGCTTGTGGCGGCGCTCGCGATCATTGCCGCCGCGGTTGCCGCCATTCAGCTGTTGCGCAAGGCGCGCCTGCGCCGTCGGGCGCTGCGCCGGGCCAATCCTGCCAACGACTACGCCGTGCGCACCGACTGGAGCCGCAGCACCGGCACCGTCAACTACTCGTCCTTCGTCTATTTCGACGTCGACCGCGACGGCAGCTACGGCGTGGCCGACCGGCCCATGGCCGGCATCATGGTGCGGCTGTTCGACGGGCAGGGTGGCTTTGTCGCGTCCTCGAGGACGAACAATGGCGGTTATGCCAATTTCGCCATGTCGACATCTGCGCTGACGGCTGCGATCCGCGTGCCGGCCGCCTACCGGTTCTCCGTTTCAGTGCCGCCGGGCTGGCGCTCGCCAAGCGCCAACGACACGCAGTCGATAGAGTTCCGGCTGGCACCCGGCTCGCCCGCCGGGCTGATATCGCAGGACCTGCCGCGGCCGGTCGGGCTGGCACCGGTGCGCAGCCTGGCCGGCAGGATGGCGGCAGGCGGTAGCGCGACCCTGTCGGTGATGGCGCGGGGGCAGGTGACGGAGAGCCGGACGCTGGCGCCGGCTTCGGCCTTCCGGTTCGAGCTTGCCGACGACGCCGACACTGTGGTGATCACCGGCGGCGGGCTCGACCGCCGGCTGGTGCTGTCGCCTTACCCCACCGATCTCGGGTTGCTTTCGCCCCGGGCGCCGGTGGATGAGGCGGCGGCGCGCACGATCGGCTTCGACGACGTCACCGGGCGCGGCTTCCGCAAGATCCCATGCGGCCACGCCGGGCTCGACTGGCGCAACCTGAACGCCATGGCGAATGACCACACCAAGGACAGCGAGGGCTATGTCAACGGCAATGTTTCAGGCGACCACGTGGCATACACCAGCAGCGGCTATCCGGCCGAGTTCAGCCGCGAGACGCCATTTGTCTTCCACTCGGTGCTGCTCAGCGCTGCCTGGCTGAAGGCGGAGGGGGAAACGGCGCTGATCGAAAGCTGGTCGGGCGACCGGTTGGTCGCCAGCGATGAAATGGTGCTGTCGGCGCTCACGCCGCTGCGCTACGCCCCGATGCTCAGGGAGATCACCCGTGTCCGCCTTTCGACGAAACACCACTGGCAAATGGTTGTAGACGACCTGGTTCTGACCAGCTGATTACTTCGTGATCGAGATCACAATCGGCCCGTTGGTCGCGGCTGTGATCAATTTCAGATTGCCCTTCCTGATCAAAACGGGCCGTTCATAAATCTTCTTCATGATGCAAGCTCTCCACTATATCCCGGGCGGAGTGTGTCATAACTCCGTCCGCTGTCAATATTTCGCCGGGGATGGCTGAGTTCCTATCGGCAGCGACCGTGGTAAATTGAACACTAACCTTTGTCGGCGTCGTCTGGTCGAACCGGAGATCGTGGCCACGACGGAGGCGGCGCAATCAACCTCAAGCTGGGTTTTCTTGAGCAGGGCCGCCGCAGATCTTCTTATACCGCGGCTGTCTGCGTCCGTCTCACGCGATGCCGGCGGCATTTTGCGATACGCCCATGACGCTGATAGTCTGACCTGAAGGCCAGGCGAGGAGGATGCGCGATGAACAGGTTGGCTGACAAGGTGCTGGCGCTTGTCCTGGCCGTGGTCGCGGCTGCCTGTCTGGCCCAGGTCTATCCGCTGATCGACATCCTGGCCGGGCGTGGCCTTGCCGGGCTCGACGTTGCCATGCTGCGGCCGGCGGCATATTCGGCGGCGGCACTTGCCTGTTTCATCGGTGCGTTGCTGTTCCTGGCGGGTCAATTGCCCGGCCGGCCCGTGCACGCGGCCGGGGTGCCGCTGTTCGGCAGGGACGCCGAATTGGAGCCGGCGGGCCGCCCACGCCTGCGCCGGACTTTCCTGGTGCTGCCAGTGGTTGTCTTGCTGGCGCTGCTTGGCGACGGGTTCGGCTCGTGGCGGCCGCATGAGGGTGGCGAGCATGTCGCCAGCGCGCCGCCCATGGAATCCGCGCCAAAGCCGGAATCGCCGTCGCCGGTTGCTCGGACACCGCCCTTGCCGCCGGCCCTGCCGTCCGAGCAGGCGGCCACGCCGCCAGCCGCTGCAAACCCGCCGGCTTTGCCGGTGCAACCAGCTCCGCCGGTGGCCGAGCCTGCTGTTCCGCCGGCGTCTACGGCCCCGATGCCGCCGGAGGTCGCGGTCATTCCGCCGCCGACGGTGGCGCCGTTGCCGCCGTCGCCGCCGGCGGCACCAACGCAGCCCGACGGCCATCGCGATGCGGTCGTCTGGCTGGCGGTGGCGCCGGATGGGCGTTCGATCATGAGCGCCAGCACCGACCACACGATCAAGCTCTGGGACATGGGCGGCAAGCACCTGATGCGCAATCTCGGCGTTCACAAGGACATGGCGCGCACCGCGCTCTACATGCCCGACGGCGTCAGTGCGCTGACGGCCGGCGACGACGGTGAGATCGTGCAGCGAAAACTCGCCGACGGGGCGGTGCTGCACGTCTTCCAATCCGGCCAGAATGGTGGCGTCAACAAGCTGGCGATCAGCCCGGACGGCAGGCGCGCCGTCAGCGGGCACGACACCGGCAACGTCATCATCTGGGACCTCGTCAACGGGTCCGTGCTGCATGTGCTGACCGGCCACGACTGGTCGATCAGCGCGGTCGCCGTCTCGCCCGATGGCAAGCAGGCCCTCTCGGGCAGCATCGACGGGACGCTGAAACTCTGGGACATCGACAGCGGCAAGCAGTTGCGCAGCTGGCACGGCCATGAGCAAGGCACCTATGGCGCCGTGTTCACCGCCGACGGGCATCATCTGATCACCGGCAGCGGCGACCTGACGATCAAGGTCTGGGATGTCGACAGCGGCCGCGAGGTGAAGCGCCTCGAGGGCCACGAGGGCACGGTTTACGCACTGGTGCTATCGGCCGACGGCAAACGCCTGCTGTCGGGATCACTCGACGGCACCGCAAGGCTGTGGGACATGGCGAGTGGGAATCAGATCGCCATGTTCGACAGCCAGACCGGACCGATCTACGCCGTCGCCTTCGCCGCCGATGGCACGGTGCTGACCGGCGGCTCCGACCGCACCATCAGGGATTGGCCAGCGGCCGGTGGTGACGGCGTCGTGCTGTTTGCAGGGGCGCCGGGGTGAATGCCTGGAGACGCTGGGCCGGGGCATGGACGCTGGTCAAGTAATCGGGGCGCTTGCCATGGTCGACGCGGACGGGGGGGCGCATTGTTGGGGTGTGCTCGGCGCCCGCGCCAACCAGGGCGGCTCGTACCGCCGCAACGATACCATCGCACATCGCCCACACGTCGGAAACTTCCGCGAAAGCGGAATAGGCAGGGGCCGCAAGGCTCGGCATTCTAGCCGGGCATGATCGACCAACCGCCGGACGGCTGGCGAGGCGGTAACGCAGTATGGCAAAGTGCTGGTCCATGGATTGACCGGGGACGTTGCGTTCCTATCTGACTCGATAGGCTGCGCGCCTGCGGATCGAACTGATCGGTTTTCCTTGTAGGACCAAGGTCTTGTTTCGTGCGCCCGAAAGTCCGAGAGGCCACGTTCGGTTCCGGCAATGTCCATTGGACGTTCCGCTATTTTATCCAATCGAGATATGATCACCCGGCCTCGCCGCCAGGTTCAAGAATGGTAGCCTGCTCGGACAGGCATGGGCTGGTGACCGCCCGGCAGGGGAAGACAAGCGCAAAAGTTCCGGCGAGAGCCGCTGCCAGCCAGCTTGCCCGCGTGAAAGCGGGTAGCTTTTTGAGGTCGTTTGTTTCGGAGCGAAAAACTTGACGGCTCCATGCAGGCAAGGGATCGAACTGCCTGGGCTTGCCGTTACCCCAGCCACCACCACAATGCCGCGATCACCGCCGCGATGGCGGCCATCGTCAGCCCCAGCATGATGTAGGAGCCTTTGATGATGTCGCGGATGATCTTCTTGATCGTTTCGCGGTCGTTCAGGTTGGGGAAAGTTTCGTTTGGCTGGGCGACGTCGAGGAAATGGCAGAGCGGCCCCCAGCCTTCGCTGACGTTGAACACCAGCAGCTTTTCCGGCGGCACGGCTGCTTTCACTTCGTCGACATAGCTGGCGTAGCGGGCAACCGCCTTGTCGCGGTCACCCATGACGCCGGCCAATGTGCGGCCCCAGATGAGCTTGCGCGACATGTCGCCGAACTTGCGGCCGAACGGTGTGAGCCATTCCAGGATCTTGAACTGCCACAGGTTCTCGGTGAAGTAGATCGTGTCGATGGTGCTTTCATACCAGGCCTCGGCGCCGCGTGGGTGTAATGTCAGCAGCACCTTGGCGTCGGGGTAGGCAGCCATCAATTCCTTCCAGACGCAGCAGCCTGGATTGTCGACGGTGGCCGTATAGTTTGCGAACACGCGGTTCCAGTCGTGCTGGGTGCCGGGCGGGCTGTTGGCCACCGCGCGCCAGAAATCAAGATGGCCCTTATTGGCCTTGTTCATGATCACTTCCTGCATGTGATAGCAGGGCAGGCCGAGCCTGTTAAGCGCTGCAAAGGTCGACCATGTGCCGGTGCGGCCGAAACCGGCGCCGATAAGCTTGAGCGTCATTTCCAATCCCCACCGAACTTCTTTTCCCTGATATCGCGGTCCGTGAGCATCAAACTGCTCCTGCCGGGGCCGCCCCGCAACAAACTTCTACATGGATGCCTAGGCGGACGCCATACTTGCGTAGTTGCTAAAATAATGAAAGCCTGTGCGCGGGTGTGGAGATGGGCAGGGAGTCGCCGGACCGGAATCGGTTCGGCGATCTTGATGGTCGATGTATTTTGGGTCTTTTCTCGTCGGGATGTCGGCGACCACGATCGTTGTCGCAGTGTGGACCTATATTGCTACCGGTTCGTTCTGGGTGGCGCTTGGCTGGACAGTGGTGGTCCTGGTCGTCCTGCAGGTCGGCTATTTCGTGCTCGTCGTGGGGCTGATCTACAGGCGCGCGCAAAACGTCGCGATGAGCCCGGATGCAGTCAACCCGGTGCCGCCGCTCCATCGGGACGGCGTCCGATTCTGACGAAGAGCTCCCGCTCCGGTATCGAGCGCTGCGCACCTTCCGCCAAATCGCGGCGGCCGGTGGAACGAAGCTGTGATGCGTGCGTTTTTCCTGCCTCGATCGGTGAGGCGCCACCTCCACCGGTCCGTTGAAGGCCCGTTCTGCTCCCGGCAGGGCGGGCCTTTTTTGGAGGCCCGGTAGAGCATTTGGAACGACACTCTTCGCTATACGTTAGTTGTTCCTAAGGAGCGGGTAATCCGAGAAAGAGGCGACATTGCTTGCGCTGCAACGCGCGATGTTTTTGCTATTTCCGCAAATTAGAAGAAGTTTCTTCAGAAAAGCAAAGCATACCATTGCTTATCTTCACATGTGTGCATAATAAAATGTGGCATGTTTCTGGTTGCGCGCCACATTTATTTCACAAACAAGGATGGAACCTCCCAGTTGCGTGAGAGTTTCCCCTGAGGCGGAGCGAAATACCCAATCATGGAGGTTGTTATGAAGCATTATCTTACGAGCGCCGCGGCTGCCATCGTCCTGCTGGGCGGCGTCGGAGCGGCCCTGGCGGACACGATCGTGGTCCAGCCGGAACAGGAGACGGTGGTTCGCGAATACATCAAGAAGGAGCCGCTAGCGTCGGTGAACCTGCTGGGCGTCGAGCTTAAGCTCGGCTCGTCCGTGCCGGACAAGGTCGAACTGCGCGAAGTCCCCAATGTCAAGTATCGCGTTGCGGTGATCAACGATCAGACCGTGCTGGTCGACCCGGACACCCGTCAGATCGTGGAAGTTCTTCACTGATCCGTCTCAGCATCAAGCAAAAAGCCCATCACCGATTTAATCCGGTGATGGGCTTTTGTTTGTCGCCCGCCAGTTCTCCAGAATTTACTCGGCGGCCAGCTTGTCCTGCGTCCTGGTGTCGAAGTCGCTGGCGTCATGGCGTTCGTGCAGTTGCATGGACGGTTCGCCAAAGGCGCGGTTGACCATGCGGCCACGCTGGACAGCCGGCCGTTCGTCGATCGCCTTTGCCCAGCGCTGAACGTGCTTGTAATCCTGAACCGACAGGAATTCGGCGGAATCATTGTACATCCGGCCGAGCGCCAACCCGCCATACCAGGGCCAGACCGCCATATCGGCGACCGAATAATCCTTGCCACCGAGATACTCGACCTCGGCCAGCCGGCGGTCGAGTACGTCCATCTGCCGCTTCACCTCCATCGAGAAGCGGTCGATGGCGTATTCGAACTTCTCCGGCGCATAGGCGTAGAAATGGCCAAAACCGCCGCCGAGATACGGCGCAGAACCCATCTGCCAAAACAGCCAGGACAGCACTTCCGCCCGGTCCGGCTGTTCGGTGGGCAGGAATTCACCGAATTTTTCGGCGAGATAGACCAGGATCGAGCCGGATTCGAAGACGCGCAGCGGGGTCTTGCCGCTGCGATCCATCAGGGCGGGAATCTTGGAATTGGGATTGACCTCGACAAAGCCGCTGCCGAACTGGTCGCCATCGTTGATCCGGATCAGCCAGGCGTCGTATTCGGCGCCCTTGTGGCCAAGCGCCAGAAGCTCCTCCAGCATCACCGTTACCTTGACGCCGTTCGGCGTCGCCAGCGAATAAAGCTGCAGCGGGTGCTTGCCGACGGGCAGGTCCTTGTCATGCGTCGGACCGGCGATCGGCCGGTTGATGCTGGCAAAGGTGCCGCCATTGGCCTTGTTCCAGGTCCATACTTTCGGCGGGGTGTATTCGGTCATTGCACGGCCTCTTGTCGTGGGAAGAATGGATAGGCGTTTATAGGTAGGGCTGTGGAGGGGGAAGTTCAACTTGTGTTGAACTATGTTTAATCTTGGGCCGCCGCATTGCCCCGCCGGGCGTCCGAACCTCGAAAGGCCAAGTGATTGGCTTCGTGATCCATGGCCACCGTTCTCACCCCTTGCGCCTTCTCCCGCGTGGCATACCTATACAACAAGCCGCCAGGCATTCGCATCGCAGGACAAAATCATGACCATCAATCCCAATCCGCGCTCCGTGGTTGCCGTGCGGGCGACCGTTCCGGAGGATGCCTTCACGGCCGGGGCCCTCGGCACGCTCAGGGAAGGCAGCGGTGTCGTCATCCGCGATGACGGGCTGGTGCTGACCATCGGCTATCTCATCACCGAGGCGGAAGAGGTCTGGCTGACCTCGCATGACGGCCGTGTCATCCCCGCGCACGCGCTGGCCTACGACCAGGAATCAGGCTTTGGCCTCGTCCAGGCGCTGGCTCCGACGGGCCTGCCGGCCGTGGCGCTGGGCGATGCCGGCAAGGCCAGGATCGGCGACGCGGTGGTGCTTGCCGACGGCATCGGCCGGGCAGTCGAGGCCAAGATCGTCACCAAGCAGGAATTCGCCGGCTATTGGGAGTATCTGCTCGACGAGGCGATCTTCATCGCGCCGGCGCATCCGTCCTGGGGCGGCGCGCCCTTGTTCAGCGCCGAGGGCGCACTGCTCGGCATCGGTTCGCTGCGCCTGCAGATGAGCCGCGCCGGCGAGGTGGCCGATATCAACATGGTGGTGCCGATCGACCTGTTGCCGCCGATCCTCGACGACCTGCTGACGCGTGGCCAGGTGGCTAAGCCGCCGCGCCCGTGGCTCGGGGCGCTGTCGGCCGAAAGCGACGGCAAGGTGGTGGTGATGAGCGTGACCGAGGGCGGCCCGGCCGCCAAGGCCGGCCTCCGCGAAGGGGACGTCATCTCCGAGGTCCGTGACGGCGCGGTCGACGGCCTCGCCGATTTCTATCGCAAGCTGTGGGAAAGCGGTTCGGCCGGTGCCGAGATCCCGATGCGGGTGGTGCGCGACGGCCGCGAAACGTGGCTGCGTGTGAAATCCGCCGACCGCGGCAGTTTCCTGAAAAAGCCGCAGCTGCAGTAGGCCGGGCGATTTCGGCCAGCCGATGCATCCAAGACTGCTCAAGACCTTCCTCGCGGTGGCGCGCTGCCGTACCGTTACGCGCGCCGCCGAGACGGTTCATCTCGCCCAGTCGAGTGTGAGCGACCAGGTCCAGTCGCTGGAGGCCGAGCTTGGCGCTGTCTTGTTCACGCGCTCGAAGTCGGGCCTGGAACTGACGCCGGCGGGACTGGTGTTGAAGCCTGTCGCCGAGGAATTGCTGCGGCTCGATGCCGAAGCGCGGGCGGCGGTGCTCGCTGTGGCGGGACAGACCAGCGGAGCGCTGACCATCGGCGCGCTGGAGACGATCGCCTCGGCCCGGCTGGCGCCCTGGCTGCCGGGGTTCCAGGCCAGTTATCCTGATATCGCCGTGCGCATGAAAGTGACTGATAGCGGCGCGCTGCTGCGCCTGCTGGAGGAGGGCGACATCGATGTCGCCTTCTGTTTCGAGCGCCGCGATATGTCCAACGGCGGCGCCGATCAGCGCTTCGCCAGGCGCACGATTTTGGCCGAACCGCTGGCGCTGGTCACCGCGCCGGGGCAGAAGCCGGTTCCGTGCGACCTGGCCGCCCTTGCCGCGCTGCGCTTCGTGGCAACGGAGCCTGGATGCATCTACCGGCACATGTTCGACACCGCCTTTGCCGAGGCGGGCACTGGTACGCCTGAACTTGCCGCCGAAGTCGGCAGCATCGGTGCCATTGCCCGGCTGGTGGCGGCCGGCGCGGGGCTGGGCCTCATTCCACGTCTGGCGGTCAGCGACGCGCTCAAGCGTCGTGAGCTGATCGAACTGCCTTGGCCTGGCCCGGAACAGGCGGCGCCGCTGACGATGATCTGGCGGCGCCGGCGCGTCCAGCCGCCGGCATTGCGCCGACTGCTCGCCGCCGCGCGCGACATGCAGGCGCCGGCATCCTCGAAAGCCAGTTCAGACGCTGAATCCTCAAGCCGCTCCAAGGTCCTGCTTTAAAAGCATTTCGCAGAGCCGTCCGTTTTAGACGAGACGATGTCCGCCCTCGACGTGGAGCGTCGTGCCGGTGGCAAAGCCATTGCCGATGAGGAAGGCGATCGAGTCGGCGATGTCCTCGGGCTGGCCGATCCTGCCGACCGGCAGCCGCTCGGCCATCACCGCAAGCGTGTCTGCCTTCCTGTCGCCCGCCACTTGCGCCCAAATTTCGGTATCGACCCAGCCGGGTGACACCGCGTTGACGCGGAGCGGCGCGAGTTCTATGGCCAACGCCCGCACCAGCCCTTCGAGCGCGGCATTGACGGCGGCGACGACCGAGCCGCGCGCGGCCGGCCGGTAGGCGGCGATGCCGGAGACGAAGGTCATCGATCCAGCCACTGCCAACCGTGGCGCACCATGCTTGGCAAGCAGCAGCGGGCCGAAGAGCTTGCTGTCGACCACGCGTTGCGCCGCCTCGAGACCGAGCTCCGGCAGCAGCCGGTAGGCGCCTTCGATGTCGGCGGCGGTGCTGACGATATGGTCGAGGCCGCCGATCCCGGCGAACAACGCCCCGATCTGGTCTTCCCGCGTAATGTCGACAGTGGCCATCCCCAGCCCTGCGGGATTGCCCAGCGCCTCACGCGCATGCCGCAGCCTGTTCTCGCCGCGCCCGGCGATGATGACTTCGGCCCCGGCTGCCAGGCAGCGCCTTGCAAGCGCGAGGCCCATGCCGGATCCGCCGCCGACGATCAGGATTCTCTGGTTCGAAATGCTCATTCCGCTCTGCCTTCGTTGGTTGGACAAGAGCAGGGATTGGCAGCTCGATGCGGTGAGGGGAAACGGAAGAAACCGATGGTGCTATCGGAGATGCCGATTGGTCCCGACGCGGTGCGGTTTGGAAACCCGATTGCCTCGATGGCCGGAGCTTGCTCAACGGGCCAGCGGGCTATCCCAGACTGCGAACAAGAGCGCTTTAAGTTCGGCGAAGCGCTTCGGCCCAAGTTCGGTGCGCCAGTCCTCCTCGATGTCGCGCAATATGTCGACCATTTTCCAGAAAGCGGCGTGGCCGCGCTCGGTGGACCGCACCACGCGCGCGCTGCCTTCGCCGTCGGAGCGGACGAGATAACCGTAGCCTTCCAGACTGGTGAGCAGCTGGTTGATGGCCTGCTTGCTCATGCCGGCACGCTCGGCGATCGTGCCGGGCCGCGCGCCGTCCGGGCCGGGAAACTGCAGCACGGCCATATGCGGCAGACGCAGTTCGTCGAAGCCGGCGGCATTGAGCTCCCTGATCAGCCGGCGCTGGATCGCCTGGGCTGGCACGCGCAGCAGGGCGCCGATCAAAAGGTCCTCGGTCTTGGTCTGCAGAACTTCGGTGGAGGTGGCCATTGACGATCCGGTAAATTGAATTTACTGATAGCTAGTAAATGTAATTTACCGGAGGGGTTTGCGCAATGTCATCCATGAATCCTGGGGTCAACCCAGCCGATGAAACCATCGGCACCAAGGGGCTGTCGGTCCGTTTCCTGGTGTCGGGCGAAAATTCGAACGGCAGCGTCGCCGCTTTCGAACTGATGGTGCCAAGCGCGCAGCGCTTGCCCGCGCCGGCGCACAGCCACGACCATTACGAGGAAACGATCTACGGCATTGACGGGGTTTTGACCTGGACCGTGAACGGCAAGCCGATCGAGGTTGGGCCGGGGGAGGCGCTGTGCATTCCACGCGGCGCCGTCCACCGCTTCGACAATAACGGCACCCGGGATGCCAAGACGCTGTGCGTCATCACGCCGGCGGCAATTGGTCCGGACTATTTCCGCGAGGCATTCGGTCTGCTTAACGCCGCTGCCGGCGGGCCGCCCGACAAAGCTGCCATGATGGAGATCATGCGCCGCCATGGCCTGACGCCGGCAATGCCGCCGCCGGCCTGATGCCGGCCGAAGCCCAGCGAGCCATTATTCCTGGCAAGCAGCGAAGGCGTCGCCCGAGTTCCAGTCCCGGAATGCGATGGTCTTGCCTTCCGCCGACACGGTCTTGTGCTTCGTGCTGCCGTCCGGCTGCTGCTTCGAGCTGGTGCCCTTGCCGGTCAGCACATTGTAGTCACAGGCGCTGGCGGCATTCTCCTGCAGGTAATCATCGGAATCGTAGGCGAAGCCGGCAACGATGAAGGCGCCGTTGCGGTAGGCGACGGTCAGCGTCTGGTTGGTGCGCTCGCTGCCGATCTCCGGCGCCGGCAGATGGAATTTGATCGAGCCGTTGGGCAGCATTGTCAGTTCCGGCTCGGCGTTGGAGTTATCGTAGCCCGGTCGGTCGTAGCCGTTCCACTCGCCACCGATCTGTTCGCGCACGATCTCGACAGGCTTGAGGTAATTGTGCTCCTTGTCCCCGAGGAAGAAATGGATGTCCATCGGGTCGGTCGGGCCGGTCTCGACCACCATGGCAAGGTCGGGAGCGCCGTCGCCGTTGAAGTCGCCGGTCAGCGCGGTGATGATATTGCGGGTTTCGATCGGTTCGGCCAGCGCCACGCCCGGCAGCAACAAGGCAAGGCCGAAGAGCAGAGATTTCATTGCGGCATATCCCCCCCGCGTGGCATTTGTGGTCCTATAGCACGGTGGGGAAGCGTCGTGCTCCTCCATCTGGTCGGGCGCGCTTCAGCCGCAACGCGGCAATCCATGGTGTGTTTCCAACTTCATGACAGCGTCTCCATTGCTGACGGGAATTGGGTGTGATGCCATGATGCCGGGCCGCAGGATGACGGAGGCAAGATGACAGGGGCCCCAGCGACAACAATTCTGAACCGGCAGGCCCGCTGATGGCTCCGGTCAAGGTCGATCCCGAAAAGGTCAGGGAATTTCCCGACGCGGCCAGTTTCCATACCTGGCTCGGCCAGCACCACGCCACGGAAACCGAAGTGTGGATCAAGGTTCACAAGGTAGGCTCGGGACTGAAGTCGATCACACCGAAGGAAGCCATCGACGTCGCGCTGTGCTTCGGCTGGATCGACGCCGTGCGCAAGGGGCTGGACGAGAACAGTTTCCTGCAGCGCTACACGCCGCGCGGCAAAAAAAGCATCTGGAGCAAGATCAACATCGACAATGTCGCGCGGCTCATCGAGGAGGGCCGCATGACCGAGCACGGGTTGAAACAGGTCGAGGCGGCCAAGGCCGACGGGCGCTGGGCACGTGCCTATGGCAGCGGCAAGGAAATGAAAATCCCCGATGATTTGCAAGCGGCGATCGATGCCGAGCCGGCGGCCAAGGCGATGTTGGAAAAGCTCAGCGCGCAGAACCGCTTCTCGCTCGCCTTCCGCACCCACAATATGAAGACCGAAGCCGGGCGCAAGAAGAAGATCGAAGCCTTCGTGGCGATGCTGAAGCGCGGCGAGACGATCTATCCGCAGGGAAAGAAATAGCAGCCTTCAGACGCGGTAGTGTGGGTCAAGGGTCCGGGAATTGTCCGCACGGGCGCCGACGACGCCATCAAGACATCGCCGCGGACGGCCTGGACAAGAAAGTCGAGCACCGTTGTCACACGCAGCGGGATATTCCGGCGGGACGGGTAGACGACATTGATCGGCAGGCGCGTCGGCGGAAAATCCGGCATCAGCTTGACCAGCCTGCCCGCTTCGATGTCCGATCCGGCGAGGATGTGGGAAAGCACCGCAAGCCCGGCTCCCGCCAGGGTCGCGCGATGGACGGCCATCGAATTGTTGGCGACGAGGCGGGGCTCGATCCGCAGAACCACTTCCTCCGCTCCACTGGAGAACGACCACGACCGGCCGTCCCCGCCACGGCTGTAGCAAATGCAGGAGTGATCCTTGATGTCTTGCGGCGTTCGCGGTGTGTCGCGCCCCTCGATGTAGGCTGGCGAGGCCACGAGAAAGGCTGTTGTCCAGCCGATCCGGCGGCAGATCAGGCTGCTGTCACAGACCGGCCCGAGGCGTACCTCTAGATCGATCGCATTCGCGACCACGTCCGACGGTTCATCCCGAAGGAGCAGTTCGACCTGAAGTGCCGGATGGCGCTCCAACAGCCCTGCCAGACGGTCGCTGAGGAAGAAGCCGAGGGGCGTCGGCAGGCTGAGCCTAACCTTTCCGGATATGGCTGCCGCTTCGGCGCCGCTGGCTTCGCCGAGCGCTTCGACCGCTTCGATGACGCGCAACGCCATCGGCAGCATCCGTTCACCCTCCGCCGTCAAGGCGAGCGCGCTCGTCGTGCGATGCAGGAGGCGCGTCTTGAGATGCGATTCCAGCGCGGAGACCTGCCGGGATACAGCCGGCTGCGTCAGATCGAGGTCGATGGCGGCCGCTGAGAAGGATTTTGTCTGCGCCACCCGCAGGAACGTTCGCAACGCAGATACGACGTCCATCCTCGCCCTCATACTTTTCTACATAAGCCTTATGTTCGCATCGTAGGCGGGTGGCGCTTTACTGTCCAGTCATTATGGATATTAATTATCCTTAAGGACACAAGATATCCAAAAAAGGAAAAGCCATGACGCAGCGCCTGAACGCCGCCCAGCAATCGCCTGAACTCTTCAAGAAGCTCCTCGATTTCAGCATGGCCGAGACACATGGCGCGATCGAAGAGAAGCTCCGCGATCTGGTCCACGTCAGGGCATCCCAGATCAATGGCTGCGCCTTCTGCCTCGACATGCACGTCAAGGAAGCAAAGATCCACGGCGAGAGCGAGCTGCGGCTGTACCATCTCGCCGTCTGGCGCGAATCGATCCTATTCATTCCCCGAGAACGTGCCGCCCTTGCCTGGACCGAAGCCGTCACCAAACTCCCCGAAGGCGGTATCCCGGACGAGCTCTATGAACGCGTGCGCGGGCAGCTTTCGGAGAAGGAAATCTCCGACCTCACCTTCTCGATCATGGCCATCAACGCCTGGAACCGTGTCAGCGTCGCCTTCAAGACCGTGCCCGGCTCCGCGGACAAGCTCTATGGCCTCGACAAGGCCGGCCTGAACTGACCTCTCCCTCAACGAAACCAGCAACGACGCGGCGCGACCGCGAACGGAGACTATCATGAAAATCGTCATCATCGGGGGCACCGGGCTTATCGGCTCCAAGACGGTCGAACGGCTGCGCAAGCAGGGCTGCGAGGTGGTTGCCGCCGCCCCGAATACCGGCGTCAACACCATCACGGGCGAAGGCCTGGAGGCGGCGCTGGCTGGCGCCGAGGTCGTCATCGACCTCGCCAATTCACCTTCGTTCGAGGACCAGCCCGCCATGGATTTCTTCACCACTTCGGGCCGCAACCTGCTCGCCGCGGGCAAAGTTGCCGGGGTCAGGCACCACATCGCGCTCTCGGTTGTCGGGACCGAACGCCTGCAGGACTGCGGCTATTTTCGCGCCAAGCTCGTCCAGGAAGAGCTGATCAAGGCCTCCGGCATCCCCTACACCATCGTTCATTCGACGCAGTTCATGGAATTCCTGGCCAGCATCGCCAAGTCCGGCACGGTCGGCGAGGCCGTGCACCTGTCGCCGGCCTATGTGCAGCCTATCGCATCGGACGACGTCGCCGATGCGATGGCCGGGATCGCGCTCGGCGCGCCGATCAACGGCATGATCGAGATTTCCGGTCCGGAGCGTGCGCGCATGAGCGAACTCGTCGCCCGCTACCTCAAGGCTGTCGGCGATCCCCGCGAGGTCGTGGCTGATCCGGAGGCGCTCTACTTCGGCGCGAGGCTGAACGACACCTCGCTCGTCTCCGACAACAATCCGCGCCTTGGCCGCATCACCTTCGAGCAATGGTTCGCCACCGCGGCGCGGAAATGACCGCCAGGATGCGCCGTAGCTCAACACACAAAGGAGTTTTCGAATGATCAAGTCAATCGCCATCGCGCTCGCCCTGACGGCGGCACTGGCCGGCCCGGTTGGAGCCAAGGAGGCCCATCGCGCCGGCGAGAAGGCCGCCAAGGTCACCCTCGTCTATGAGCATGAACTGCCGAATGCCCCCGGCAAGAGCATCAAGGGCATCCTCGTCGAATATGGCCCGGGCGGCTATTCGGAGGCGCATACGCATCCAAGCTCCGCCTTCATCTATGCCACCGTTCTGGAAGGCTCCATCCGCAGCCAGGTCAACGACGACCCGGTCAAGGTCTACAAGGCCGGCGAGAGCTTTTCGGAGATGCCGGGTGATCGCCACAGTGTTAGCGAAAACGGCAGCGAGACGAAGCCCGCGAAGCTGCTGGCGGTGTTCGTGGTCGATAGCGCCCAGAAGGAATTGACCTATCCGGCCAAGAAATAGGGGCGCAAGGCCGGTCGCCCTTCCTGGCGTCCGGCCCTGCCGCCAGCCAAAATACTGTCGGTGAGCCCATGTTCGGCGATCATCATTTCTGGCTCTGGTCTTGATCAACCTTCTCGGGCTTGCCGGCATCGTCGTCTGGTATTTCCAGGGCCGTGGGCGTCCCATGGCACGCCTGAGGCCGCGAGAAGCGCGCCTGCTCCAGGACCTGGTGGTCGCCGCCATCTATCTCGGCGTGGCGCTGTCGATAACGGGCGCCCGGAACGATGCGGGCATGGCTAGCCGCCTGCATGCCGGCGACGGGAGACCGGCCGCCCGCGACGGTCATGCGGCCACGTTCATCCGGCGCGCTCTAGCACCCATTCGAAGCTGTTTTTCCAAAGCTCCGCGGGGATGTCGAGCGCCAACGCTTCGGTGAGGTCGGAAAGCCTGACGGCGCGCAATTTTGCGCGCCAGGCCTCATCGGCCTCCCACATGATGCGCGCCACCGGGCAAGGATTGCTTTCGCAATAGCCCTGGGGACGACACGGATTGTTCTCGCGGATATTGTTGCAGACAAACGTCCGCGCCTTGCCCTCAACCGCCTCCACGATGTCGAGGAAGGTCAGCTCTGCCGGCGTCCGCGCCAACCGGTATCCACCCGACGGCCCCAGCGTCGTGTGCACCAGTCCCGCCTGCGACAGGCTTTGCAGTGCCTTGGAGAGATATTCCTTGGGAAGGCCGTGGAACTCGGCAAGCGCTTTTGTGGAGAGATACCGCCCCTCGGGCAGACCGGCGAGAATGGCGCAGCAGTGCAGTGCCCATTCGACTTGGCTTTTCAGGATCATCCACGGGTTCCCGGGCCGGTACCGACCGACCTATTAAGGATAAAAAGTATCCCTATTCCACTGCGGTGTAAACAGAGACGGATTCTGGCGGGAGCCAGATCCGTCAGCGCATGCGCTCAGGCTCCGGAATGCGGATCGATACCGTAGGGATGGACGGGGTAGCCGGGTCCGATGGCATCGCGCACGCGCTCCGTCCATGCGGCGAACGCCGGATAGTCCACGAGCGAAAAGCCGCAATCCCCGGCGCGATGGCTGTAGGCATAGACGGCGATGTCGGCGACGGTGAAGTCGCTGCCGGCGAGGCAAGGGGCGGCCGGCATCGTCTGGGCCGCGACCTTGCCGGACGACGGCCCGACCGGCGGCTTTTTTCGCGATGGCAAGAGATTGCCGTGGTGACGGCGGGACTGCCGTGGTGATGGCGTGCAGAATTCCTCGACCGCGTTCTACCCGGATTCCATCCAGATCCGTCATCAGGACTTTGCCGCCATCCAGCAAAGGCAAGACACGCTGTGCGAGGGCGGACCGCTCGCGGCATTGCCCGTGGGAAAAAGCCGCCCTTTTCGTGACGGGTTTCAAGGATGATGACTGCTCGTCACTGGTTGAGGTCGACCGGTGTCACACCGAGGAGCTTCAGGGCGTTGGCGTAGGTCCGGATGCCTTGCGCCTGCTTGCTTTCGGCACAGAACCGGTTCGCCTTGTCCTGCAGTGCCGTTGCCTGCGCGATCTGGCTCGCACTGGCACCGGGCCTGGCCTTGGTCTGGATGGCGCCGTCGAGTTGAAGACCGAGCCGGCTGCAATATTCGCTACGGGTGACCGCCGCCTCCGCACCCGACTGTGCGCCCGCGAGCATGGCCAGCGAAATGCCTGCTAGGGCACTCATCCATCCGGTCGAATGTCGTTGCATCGCGGGCAGCATCCCTTTGCATTGGTGGCGACCGCTGTCCGGTTGCCACGAACATGTTATGCCCGACGATGTTTTCTTCACTTTTTCCCGGATGTTGAATCTTGTTTCTGGAGTGTTTCTGGCGGTCGGGATCACACCTCGTCGGCGTCGAACAACAGCATCGTCAGATCGTCGTCGCCCGGAGCCAGTATCCGCCGGTCGGCGGCGCAGGCGACACCGACTTCCGAGGCGAAGGCGGCGCGGATGTCGTCGAGGCTGTCGAAATACAATGTTCCCACCAGATAAGGCATCTCGCCCGCCGAGAGCTTGACGATGGGCCGCCTGCTGACATCATAGCGCCGCAGCCCGGGAAGCTTCTTGGCAAGTGGTATGTGAACGTCGAAATAGTGGCGGTCGAAGGCGGCCGGATCGGCCGGGGTTTTGTAGATCACGAGCATCTTGGCCATTGCCATGGTTCCTGTCCTGTTGGCGTTGCTGGTCCGGCCGTGCAGGCCGCCGCGCCAAAGTCGTTCGACAAGGGCGGATTTCGACCGCCCGCCGATTTTCATGGGCGCCGACAAGCAGGAGCAGCCATGCAAACCCGCCGATTTCCCCCCGCTGAGGAGATCGGCGCCTCGTGCTCCGCCAGGCATCTGCGGCGCTTCTGCCTCTTCCCCTGGCATCTTCATTCGCGTAAGGGCGCGGGCAAATCCTCCAATCTCCTTTGAGCCTCCCCGGACCACCATGATCAGACTTGAAAACATCGGCAAGCAGAACGGCCGTCAGCTTGTCTTCATCGAGGCGTCGGCCACGCTGCAGAAGGGCGAGAAGATCGGCCTCGTCGGGCCGAACGGCGCCGGCAAGACGACCTTGTTTCGCATGATCACGGGCCAGGAGCAGCCTGACGAGGGCCAGGTGCAGGTCGATCGTGGCGTCACCATCGGCTATTTCAGCCAGGATGTCGGCGACATGGCGGGCCACAGCGCGGTCGCGGAAGTGATGAACGGTGCTGGGCCGGTGAGCGACGTAGCGGCCGAAATGGCGGAACTCGAGGCTGCGATGGCCGACCCCGACCAGGCCGGCCGGATGGATGAGATCATCGAAAAGTATGGCGAGGCGCAGCATCGCTTCGAGGAACTCGACGGTTATGCGCTGGACGGGCGTGCCCGCGAGGTGCTGGACGGTCTGGGCTTCAGCCAGGAGATGATGGACGGCGATGTCGGCAAGCTCTCGGGCGGCTGGAAGATGCGCGTGGCGCTGGCCCGCATCCTGCTGATGCGGCCCGACGCCATGCTGCTCGACGAACCGTCGAACCATCTCGACCTGGAAAGCCTGATCTGGCTTGAGCAGTTCCTGAAAGGCTATGACGGCGCGCTGCTGATGACCTCGCACGACCGCGAGTTCATGAACCGCATCGTCAACAAGATCGTCGAGATCGATGCGGGATCGCTCACCGCCTATTCCGGCAATTACGAATTCTACCAGCAGCAGCGGGCGATCGCCGACAAGCAGCAGCAGGCTCAGTTCGAACGTCAGCAGGCGATGCTGGCCAAGGAGATCGCCTTCATCGAGCGCTTCAAGGCGCGTGCCTCGCATGCCGCGCAGGTGCAGAGCCGGGTGAAGAAGCTAGACAAAATCGACCGGGTCGAGCCGCCAAAGCGCCGCCAGGTGGTGAATTTCGAGTTCCAGCCAGCGCCGCGCTGTGGCGAGGACGTCGTCACCTTGAAGAACGTGCACAAGGCCTATGGCAGCCGCACCATCTATGAAGGGCTCGACTTCCAGGTCCGCCGCCGCGAGCGCTGGTGCATCATGGGCGTCAATGGCGCGGGGAAATCGACGCTGCTGAAGCTGGTGGCCGGTGCTTCCGATCCCGATACCGGTACGGTGGCGCGGGGACCGAGTGTGAAAATGGGCTATTTCGCCCAGCACGCCATGGAGTTGCTCGAAGGCGAGCGCACCGTGTTCCAAACGCTGGAGGATAATTTTCCGCAGGCCGGCCAGGCGCCGCTTCGGGCACTTGCCGGCTGTTTCGGCTTTTCCGGCGACGAGATCGAGAAGAAATGCCGGGTGCTGTCAGGCGGCGAGAAGGCAAGGCTGGTGATGGCGCTGATGCTGTTCGACCCGCCCAACCTCCTGGTGCTGGACGAACCGACCAACCATCTGGACATCACCACCAAGCAGATGCTGATCGAGGCGTTGTCGCAGTATGAAGGCACGATGCTGTTCGTCTCGCACGACCGGCATTTCCTGGCCGCGCTGTCGAACCGCGTGCTCGAACTGACGCCGGAAGGCATCCACACCTATGGTGGCGGCTATACGGAATATGTCGAGCGCACTGGACAGGAAGCGCCGGGGTTGAGGAGCTGATTTCCAGTTTCAAAATGTGCGCCGGAGCGCGTCGCATGGTCATGGCGACGCGCTTCACGCCACGAGGGCTTATCTCAGCGAGATGGCGAGCCCGCTCAGATCGGCGTTGACCTGCAGGCCAACCTGTCGGCCCGTGAGTTCAAGCTGGGCGCCCTTGTCGTTGGTCATCACGATCACCTGGGCGCCTTTGCCGAGCGTGCCGCCGCCGCCGGCGGCGCCGTACACGCCAGTCACGTCCCGGACGCGCTTGATGTGGCGCACGGTGCCCTGGAAATAAGTCTTGGAGACGCCGAAGGCGAGGCCGCCCGAGACGCCGCCGATCGAGATCGGGTATTTGCGGCCATGAAAAGTCAGCGTGCCCTCGCCACCGGAGCCTCCGACAAAGAAGGCCGCCTTGTAGACGGAGAAGCGGATTTTACCGCTGTCGGCATGCGCGGCGCTGGCCAGGCTGACGCCCGCAGCGGCGATCGCGGCAATGGCGATTGAACGAAATCCGGACGAAATAGTCATGATGGGAACTCCTGAAGATGTCCGCCTTGCCCGCCGGCAAGAATGTCAGCGTCGTATCAAGTTACAACTGAACAGTCTCGCCCATCATTGGTTCCCAGCTGCGGTCCAAATCTGGCGACGGGCGGGCCCCAGGAAACGAGGCCGGGCTCTCTGGTCGCAACGCTTCCCTTGTGAGATGAAGGCGTCCATGTACTCTCCACGGTGGTTGGCAAAGGGCTTCTGGATGAAAATTGCGGTGGGGCTTGCAATGTCCGCATTGGCCGCGACGATGGCCGGATGCGCGACCTCTCCAGTCGATTACGGAGCCTCTCTTTCGCAGCAGGACCAGAAATGGGCGTCGCCGCAATGCCAGCAAGCTCGAGCGGCGGCTTCGGACTACGCGGTCCGCGAAAAAACGCATCCGGGTTGGGAATTCGTCGCACTTGGCCCGTATGGATTGGGGATCATAGCAGCCACCGAGGAGCACGAGCAGAAGCAGCGAAAGCTGCTCGCCCGCGACGTCCATCTGCAATGTTCGAGCCTTCCCCTGCCCAAGGAGTTGCAAGGCGATCTCGGCGCTGCCGGCCCCGGTAAGGCGCAATATCCGTAGACGAGTGGGGCGCGAGCGCGACCCTCGCCGGAAAAATCGCTTTCCTGGGGTTGCTCTACCGCAGCAATCCTTCCGCCTCGAACGTGTCCCAGCCCTCGAGCTTTGGCGCGTCGTCTTTTCCCGAATTCCTGGTCTTGCGGGCGTTGCCCGTCCGCTTGCCTGCTCGCGTCAGCGCGGCCTTGCCGGCTCCGCGCCTCCTGTTTTCGGATGTTTCCCGCGCATCCTCCTCCCGCCAGGCGGTCGCCAGGTCACGATCAAGAACGTCCTCGATGTGGCGTGGATCGAAGACATGGAAGGTCACGGCCTTGGATCGCCCGCGCATCTTCACGGTGCGCGTGCCGATGCTTTTTCAGGCGACCGTCCCTGAGCCACCTGTGCCGCTCGCGCGACGAGATGGTGAGAATGTCCTCCGCTTCTCGCGGAAGCACGGCCAGCGCTTCGATCCCCTCCAGCGTCCTGGAGATGGTCGCCGAGGCGGCCCGGAACGCATCCGCGTCGGCCTGCAGCATGCGCAAGACGATGCGGCCGGTCTCGGCCTTGGCAAATTTCCTCACTGTCCAGGGCAGCCTGGCCCGTACTTCGCGTTCGATCCCTTTCAGGCGCAAGGAGGAGCCAAGCGTCGCCGACGGCGGCAGCGGCCATTCGGCAACCATTGACGCGGTGCTCGCGCCTTGCTCGGCCCTCCGGTCAGGGGTGGTCGCAATCGCCGCTGCGATGCCACCTAGGACCTTCCGCAGGGAACCGCGCCGCTTGGCTGCAGGTTTCATATTTTATCTTCGCTCGTCAGGTGCCTGCCGTGCAACGATCGTTCGCACAACAGACAACCGAAATCAGGCTCGATCAGTTCCCCTAGCATGGGACCCGGCGGGTGTTCGGCTTCATCGGCGGGGCAGTTGGATTCGCCGCCCGATGGACACGCTTCATTCGGGTTCGCCAGACCACCGCGCCGCGGCCTTGGCAACTCCCTCCAGGTGCGGATCAGCGTCGGTGGCCCTGGGGCCGCCACCGCAGCCAATAAGCCAGCGCGCGCGAAGTGTCTCGCCGCCGGCGCGGACGGTCGCGCTCATCCGACTGCTCGAAGTCCTCGACTCCGAGGCCGCGCCTGATCTCGGCGCTGATCGCGCTTGCCCGCGCGGCGAGAAGGGTTGCGATCGCCTTCATGTCGGACGCGACGGGCGCTTGAGCAGCGTCCGATGTTCGTCGCGGGGATCTCGTGCACGAAGCCGAAGACCAGAACTTTCCCGGCGAAAGGAATTCGCTAGCGAAAGGAGTTGGGCTTGCCAAACCAACTCTGCCTTTTCCGACACGGGCTATATAAGGGGGTGGCGATTGATGCGCAGCAGGGTGCAATCAGAGGGCACGAGGACGGTTCCGAACAACAATGGCCAGGCGTTTTGCGTTTCTCCTCGTTCGCGACTTCACGCTGTCGCCGCTATCGTTGTTCATCGACACGCTGCGGCTGGCGGGCGATGAGGGCGACCGCAGCCGCAGGATAGAGTTCGACTGGGAGATCGTCGGCGAACGCGGCCTGCCGATCCGGGCAAGTTGCGGCGTCGAATTGCTGCCGACCGGGGGGATCGGCAACCCCGAGGATTTCGATAACGTGGTCGTGGTCGGCGGCCTGCTCGACACAAACCGCAGCCTGAGTTCCGAGAAGGAGGCGTTTCTTTTGCGTGCCGCCGGCAAGGGAGTGCCGCTGACGGCGCTCTGCACGGGAAGCTTCGTGCTGGCGCGCTACGGGTTGCTCGACGGCTACAGCGCTGCCGTCAGCTGGTTCCACATCAAGGATTTCCGCAGCCGGTTCCCGGAGGTCAACGCCCATGCCGACAGCCTTTTTACCGTCGACCGGGGCCGCGCGACATGCGCGGGCGGCACGGGTGCCGCCGACCTCGCGGGCCATTTCGTGTCCCAGTTCATCGGCCAGAAGGCGGCCGAGAAGGCCGCCAAGATCCTGGTGCTCGACCGGATCAGGAGCAGCCGCGACGTGCAGCCCGTCGGCGACCTGTTTCCGGCGGCGTCGAGCCGGGCGGTGAAGCGGGCCTTGCTGTTGATGGAGAGCAACCTGCAGGAGACGCTGTCGGTGGCGGAGATCGCAAGCCGCCTGAACTGCTCGCGGCGCCAGCTCGAACGGCTCTTCGGGTTGGAACTGGGCATCGGCCCGATGGCGGCATATCTGGCGCTCAGGGTGCATCATGCGAAGTCGCTGCTGGAAGGCAGCGACTTGCAGATCGGCGACATCGCCTACCGCTGCGGCTTCACCAATGCCGGCCATTTCAGCCGTGTGTTCCGCCAGCAGACCGGCATCACGCCAACCCACCTCAGGCATCCGAACCGGGCAGTGGCGGCGGGAGGATAATGGTCAGTGACGGCCTGGTCGTGTCGCATACTCCGCCTGGCCGATTGCGTCGGTGCAGAAGCTGGCCATAGCATTGCGACGAGCGGCGGTGCCGCCGCTGCCTTGACGGTCAAATTCGCCAGCGAGAGCCATGCCGCATTATCCCGACGCCATGCCTGGATCAAAGAGCCTCTTTGAGCGCGCCAAGAAGGTGATGCCGGGCGGCAATACGCGCACCACCGTCTTTGTCGATCCGTTTCCGATCTATGCCGCGCGAGGCGAGGGGTGCAGGGTCTGGGATGTCGACGGCAACGTCTACTATGACTGCATCAACAATTTCACCTCGATGATCCATGGCTACACGCATCCCGATGTCGCTGCCGCCGTGGTCGAGCAACTGCCGTTCGGCACGGCCTTCGGCGCCCCGACGCTCAGCGAGATCGAGCTTGCCGAGCTTCTCGTCGACCGGCTGCCCTCCGTCGACCGGATCCGCTTCACCAACTCCGGCACGGAGGGGGTGATGATGGCCATCAAGGCCGCGCGCGCCTTCACAGGGCGGCCGAAGATCGTCAAGATCGAAGGCGCCTACCATGGGTCGTATGATTTCGCCGAGGTGAGCCTGGACAGTTCCCCGTCCAATTGGGGCGACATGCCAAGATCGACGCCTTACGCAATGGGAACGCCGCGCGGGGTGCTGGACGATGTGATTGCCGTGCCCTTCAACGATGTCGAGGCGCTTCGCGCCGTCTTCGCCGCTCAGGGCGACTGCATAGCAGGCGTGCTGATCGACCCGATGCCCAATCGTGCCGGCCTCATCCCGGCACGCCGGGACTACCTGCGCGCGATGGTCGAGATTGCCCGCGCGGCCGGGACCCTGGTCATCTTCGACGAAGTCATCTCTTTTCGCCTTGGCTGGTCGGGCGCGCAGGGGTTGTGGGGCATCGAGCCCGACCTGACCGCGCTCGGAAAGATCATCGGCGGCGGCTTCCCCGTGGGCGCCGTTGGCGGGCGCGCCGATGTCATGGCGGTGTTCGATCCGACCAGGGGCAAGCCCGCTCTTCCCCATGGCGGCACGTTCACCGCCAATCCGGTGACCATGCGGGCCGGGCTCGCCTCGATGCGGGCGCTGACGAAGGAGAGCTTTGCCCATCTCGATACGCTGGGCGCATTCCTGCGCGAAGGGGTGTCCGCCTCGTTCGACAGGCATGGCCTTGCCGGCCAATGCGTGGGCCTCGGTTCGCTGTTCAAGGTTCATTTTACCTCGCATCCGGTTACGGACTATAGATCCGTCTATCCGGGCCAGGCCGAGCACCGGAGGTTCGATACGTTCCACAAGGGCTTGCTCGGCCGCGGCGTCCTGTCTGCCAGCTACGGCCTGTTCGCGCTCTCGACGCCAATGACACAGGCGGACGCGCGCAGCATTCTGCATGCGATCGACGACATTCTGGGCGAGATCGCCGCGCAGCGTGGATCAGGATGACGTTTGGTCGATTCGCCTCCCTATCTCTTTGTCGAAGCATGAGCTCTGGAACATCGGGGACCATGCCTGAACGCAGGTGACAATATGACAGCTTCCCTCCATGTCGCGGTGATCGGTGCGGGCACGCTGGGCCTATGCACGGCGCTCAACCTCCTCGAACAGGGCGCGCGCGTGACGGTGCTGGAAGCGCAGTCGATCGCTTCGGGCTCGAGCGGCAGGTCGGTCGGCGTTGTCGGGTCGCAATTTACCGATCCGTTCGAGATCATGCTTCGCGTTCAATCGTTCCGCCGGTTTCGCCAGTGGGAGGGGCAGGGGCTTCAATTCAACCACATCGGTTATCTTCGGCTCGCGCGCACGCCCGCGCAGATGGAGCTGTTCGCGAAATCAGTCGAGATTCAGGGCGGGGCCGGCCTGAAGTCGCGCCTGATCCGTGCGAACGAACTCAGGGACCTTGTTCCCCACCTCAGCCCCGACGGGCTCGAAGGCGGTTTGTTCGGACCCGACAACGGCTTTCTCGATCCCTATGACATGTGCAATTTCTTGGCGCGGATCGTCCGCGAAAAGGCCGGCGACATCCACCAGTACCGCAAGGTCCTCGGGGTGGGAAGGCGGCCAGGCGGCTACAGGCTGGAGACCAATGGCGATCCGGTCGAATGCGATGCCGTGGTCAACGCAGGCGGCGCCTGGGCGCCGCGGGTCGCCGAGCTCTTCGGCCAGCGCCTGCACATATGGCCCGAGCGCCATGAGGCGGTCGTCATCCATCTGGACAGGCCGCTCGACTATACGATGCCGATGGTCATGGACCTCGTGGACGGCGAGGGCAGCGGCCTTAATTTCCGCCACGACAAGCCAGGCGCGCTGATTGCCGAGATCCACAAGGTGACGTCCATCGCTCCCGAGGATCCGGACAATTACAACGACCAGTGCGAGGAGCAATCGAAGGTCCACCTGGCCGAACTGCTGCTGGAACGGCTGCCCGATCTGCCGGGCGCGCGGCTTGGCCGTGGCTGGGCCGGCCTTTATCCTGTCACGGCCGATCATCGGCCGCTCGTCGGACCGATCGATGCCTCGGAACCGGCATTGGTCACCGCCGCCGGCGCCGGAGGCTATGGCATCCAGCTGGCGCCGGTGATCGGGCAGATCGCGGCGGATTGGGTTCTTCAAGGCGCGCCGGCTTCAGTGCCCGGAGCCGGGAGCCTTGCACCCACGGCCGAGCGCAACATCCGCAAAGTCGATCACTGACCGGTGCGAGTTGAAACCAGACCGGCGCTGCCGGAATTGCGGAAACAAGCGTTTAGAGCCCCGATGGGGATCTGCAGACCCCACGCCTTCAGGCGGCTGGGATCTGGGCTGTTGCGCGAGACGGCACGGGCGCGTCAAATGGTGGCTGAACCGCACCAAGCGCCCGCGACCTTCAGGAAATCCGCTTCCCGGCCCCGTCCAGCAGCACGCAGCCGTCCGGGGCAAAACCCAACTCGATCGTCTCGCCTTCGCGAAGCACGCGGCCAGTGATCGGTGTATTGGCGCGGAGGCTGGTCTTGCCGCCGATGTCGATCTCGTAGATCGCGCTGCCGCCCAGATAGGAGGCCGAGATCACGCGGCCGGACAGTCGATTGGCGCTCGTTCCAGCACCGACCGAAAATTTCTGCGGCCGCACCACGACGGTGACCTTGCTGCCGTCGGCAAGCGGCCTTGGACAAGCCACGCTGACCGTCTGGCTGGTGCCAAGCACCACCGTTACCGTTCCTTGGCCGGACCGGCTCACGGTCCCTGCAAGCATGTTGGCCTTGCCGAGGAAGTCGGCGACGAAGGCTGTCGCCGGCGCCTCGTAGACCTCCTCCGGAGTGCCGATCTGCTCCACCGCGCCCGCGTTCATCACCACGATACGATCCGACATGGAAAGGGCTTCTTCCTGGTCGTGCGTGACGAAGATGGCGGTGATGCCGGTTTCCTTCTGGATCTTCTTGATCTCGACGCGCATCTCCTCGCGCATGTTGGCGTCCAGCGCCGACAACGGCTCGTCCAGCAGCAGCACCTGCGGCTCGAAGACGATGGCGCGGGCGAGCGCGATGCGCTGCTGCTGCCCGCCTGACAGTTGCGACGGCAGCTTCTTCTCGCTGCCCGGCAGCCGCACCATTTCGAGCGCCTTGCCGACCTTGCGCACGATCTCGGGCTTCGGCACGTTGCGGTACTTCAGGCCGAAGGCGACGTTGTCGAATACGTTCTTGTGCGGGAAGAGCGCGTAGCTCTGGAAGACCAGCCCGATGTTGCGCTTGTAGATCGGGACGTCGTCGACGCGCCGCCCGTCGATCATGATCTGGCCGCCCGAAATATCGACCAGGCCGGCGATGGAGCGCAGGATCGTGGTCTTGCCGCAACCCGAAGGCCCGAGCAAGGTGACGAAGCTGCCCTTGCGGATCGAGAGCGAGAAATCGCGCACCGCGACGAACTTGCCGTAGGCGATGTCGATGTCGCGGAACTCGACCGCCGGGCTGTTCGCCTCGGCGGCCGCGCTCGCGCCGGCTGCCCCGGCCTGAACAGGCCGGGGATGGAGTGTCGTTTCCTGGCTGTCAGGCACCCTTCGAGATCCTGTTCCACTGCTTGGTCCAGGCGTCCTCGTTGGTCGCCCAGTAGGTCGGATCGGCAAAGGTCAGCGACTTCATCGTGCCCGTCTTGTCGAATGCCGGCAGCTTCTCGATCTTCTCGGTCAGCTTGACCTTGTTAGGATCGAGCGACGGCGGATAGCTCTGGCCTTCGGCCACCGCGATCGAGGTCGCCGGGTCGAGCATGAAGTTGATGAGTTCCTCGCATTCGGCCATGGGCGAACTCTTCAGAATCAGCATGTCCTCCATCCAGGCGTAGGAGCCGGCCGGATCGAGATAGCCGATAGGATGGCCCTGGTCCTGCAGCGCGGCGACGCGGCCCGACCAGGCATCGGTCACCACGATCTCACCCTTGGAAAGCAGGTCCATCAGCTCCGCGCCGGAACTCCAGAACTTCTTGGCGAGGTCGCGCGTCTCGCGCACCTTGGCCCAGATGGCGTCCATGTCCTTGAGGTTGTTGGGGTCCTGCCCGGTGGCGAGCGCCGCATACCAGACGCGCGTCGTCATGTCGGAATAGCCGCCGACCTTGCCGGCGTATTTCTTGTCGAGCAGGAGCCCGGCGCCCTTTTCCTTGGCTTCCTCCGGCGAGATCACCTTGGTGTTGTAGGCGATGCCCGTCGTGCCGTAGTCGTAGGGCACGGCGGAGAGCTTTGGTGTCAGCTTGCGGAACGGCTCGATCATCGGCTGCAGCACGTTCGCCATGTTGGGAATGTTGGCCTCGTTGATTTCCGAGGTCAGGCCGGCGTTCACGTATTTGATGTAGTAGTTGACGCCGGAGGAATGGATGACCTGGTAGTCGCCGGGCTTGGCGGTCTTGATCTTGGTGATGATCTCGTCCTCGTCGCCGAACGTGCCCTGGACCACCTTGATCTTGGTCTTGGTCGTGTAGGGCTGGAAGGCGAACTTGTCGATCGCGTCCTGCACCGTGCCGCCCCAGCCGTCGAAGCGAACCTCCTGGACCGCGGCGAGCGCCCGGCCCATCCACGGCATGGAAAGGCCCGCCGATGCTGCCGCTGCGGCGGTCAGCGTCAGGAACGTGCGGCGGCTCAGGTCGCCATTGGCGTATCGATCGTGCAGCCGTTCCAGCCGCTTGGTGGTGGTGAGTTTCATTGTATTTCCTCCTTTGGTTCGCCACGTCTTCTCAGTTTTGTCAGGCTTTGCAGGATCAGGCCACCGATCAGCGGGATGCCGACGGTCACCAGGATCATCACGGTGCCGAGCGCGTTGATCTCCGGGCTGATCGAAATCTTGAGCATGGAAAGGATCTGGGTCGGCATGGTCTCGACGCCGGCCGGCCGCCAGAACAGGCTGGCCGAGGTGTTGTCGAACGAAATGGTGAAGGCGAGCAGGGCGCCGCCGACAACGGCCGGGATGAGCAGCGGCAGCGTGATCTCGCGGAAGGACGAGAAGCGAGAGGCGCCAAGCGACAGTGCCGCCTCCTCGTAGACGCGCCGGATGCCGATCATGCGCGCCTGGGCGATCAGCACCACATAGGGCACGGCGAGCAGGATATGGCCGAGCACCAGGAGCAGCATTGTCCTCGGCTGGTCGACGGCCTTGATCAGCACCAGCAGGCCGACGCCGAGAATGGTTTCCGGCACCAGCGCCGGCAGGATCACCAGCGTGCTCAGTGCCTGCTTGCCGCGAAATTCGAAGCGGACCAAGGCAAACGCCGTGGTGACGCCGATGGCGGTGGTGACGATGGCGGTGACCAATGCGATCCACAAGGATGTTCGAAAGGCAGCCAGCACCGCCTCGTTGGCCATCAGCTTGCCGTACCACTGCAGGCTGAAGCCGGTCATCGGGAAGCCGCCGAACATCGAGGCGTTGAACGACAGGACCACTGTCGCCACGATCGGAGCGAACATGAAGATGTAGACGCAGACCGTGACGAAGCCGGTCAGCCGCCAGGCCCATCTGCCTTCCTGCCTGCGCCGTGTTCCTCTCATCCTCCAAACCCCGTCATCCGCCAAGCCCTTTGACGATCTGCGACATGCCCATGTAGCGCGTGTAGACGGCGGCGAAGAAGCCGAGCACGATGAACAGCACGATCGAAAGCGTGGCTCCCATCGGCCAGTTCAATTCGCCCATGATGGTGTCGTAGATCAGGTTGCCGAACAGAGCGTCGCGGCCCGAGCCGAGAAGCTGCGGCGTCACATAGCTGCCGGCGGCCAGCACGAAGCAAAGCAGCAGGCCCGCCGCCAGGCCGGGCAGCGACAGCGGCAGCGTGACCTCCCGGAACGCCTGCGCGCTCGTGCAGCCCATCGAGCGGGCCGCCGAAATCAACGTGCGATCAATGCTCTCCAGGCTGACATAGACGTTGAGGATCATGTAGGGCAGCAGGAAGTGCAGCATGCCCAGGATGACCGCGCCTTCGTTGTAGAGCATCTGCAGCGGCTCATGGATGATGCCCATTTTGAGCAGCGCGACGTTGATGACGCCCTGTTCCCCCAGGATGTTGATCCAGGAAAAGGTGCGGATGGTGAAGCTGATCCAGAACGGCACGATCAGCAAAAGCAGCAGCAGCCATTTGTGCTTGAAGGTCGTGGCCCAGATGAAATAGGCGGGGAAGTAGCCGAGCACGCCGCACAGCAGCGCCGTCATGGCTCCGACCCTCAGCGTCTTCAGGAGGAAGCCGTGATAGTAGCTGTCGGTGAGGAATTCGTGCCAGTTCGCGGTCGTCAGCGCGCTCGTTTCCACGCCGGCGGTGACAAAGGTGAAGAAGGTATAGCCGGCCATCACGGCGATCGGCAGCACTAGGAAAAAGATCAGCAGCAAGAGCACCGGCGCGACCAGCATCCAGGCCAGCCGTGGATCATACAATGTCCATCGTCGTTTCATGAGCACCCGGTGCGCTCTCTTTGAAGCGCCTGTTTTGTTCCCGGGCCAAGATTGAGGGATTGCAGGCGCGATGTCCACAGTCGGCGATTGAGCCAGCGGACTTCAGTGTCGCCGGGTGCGAGAGATGCCGAAATTTGTCGGGAGACGGGGTCGCCACGCAACCCCGTTCGACCACACGTCGGGAACGGCTGGCCGGCGTCTCCTCAGCCCTTCGAAATACCGCGCGCGATCAGCCGGGCGAGGCGCTCCGAAAACGCCCTTGCGTCGGCCGGCTTGTCGCCGTCGAGGACGCGCGCCTCGTCGTAGAGAAGGTGGGCGGCATCCTCCTTGAAGGCCTGTTCGTCTTCGCCGAGGCTGGCGAGTGCCAGGACGCGCTGGTGGCGGGGGTTGATCTCGAGGATCGGTTTGGCCGTCTTGTCGAGGCGGCCGGCGGCGTTGAGCAGCCGCTCGAACTGCCGGTCGGGACCGTGTTCGGGCGCCACCAGGCAGACCGCGCTTTCGGTCAGGCGGTCGGAGGCCTTCACGTCCGACACGGCATCGCCAAGCGCCGCCTTGACGAAGGCCAGGAAGCCATCGACCTCGGGCGCCGCCGCCGCATCCGGCTTGTTCGCCTCGTCGAGCAGCGGGATCTCGGAAAGTTCGGCCACGCCCTGCGTCACCGACCTGAACGGTTTGCCGTCGAATTCGGGCGCCATCGACGTCCAGAAACTGTCGACCGGGTCGGTGAGCAGCAGCACCTCGATGCCGCGTGCCTTGAAACCTTCGAGCTGCGGCGAGGCTTCGAGCCGTGCACGGTCGTCGCCGGCCATGAAGAAGATCGCCTTCTGCCCTTCCTTCATCGCCGAGACGTAGTCGGCAAGGCCGCGCCAGCCTTCGCCGGAGGCGGTTGAGCGGAAGCGGGCGAGCTTCAAGAGCTGCTCGCGCCGCTCATGGTCCTCGTAGAGCCCTTCCTTGAGGACGACGCCGAAGTTTTCCCAGATCTTCGCATAGGCCTCGGTCTCGTTCTCCGCCAGCTTGGCGAGATCGCCAAGCACGCGGTTGGTCAGGCCCTTGCGGATCGCGGCAAGCAGCGGGCTTTCCTGGATCATCTCGCGCGAGACGTTGAGCGGCAGGTCGGCGGAATCGACCAGCCCGCGCATGAAGCGCAGGTAGCGCGGCAACAGATCGGCATCGTCGGTGATGAAGACGCGGCGCACATAGAGCTTCATGCGGCCCTTCCGGTCCTGGTCGAAGAGATCGAAGGGACGCGAGCCGGGCACGAAGGCCAGCACGCTATATTCCTGCCGGCCCTCGGCGCGGAAATGGACGGTGGCGGCCGGCTCGTCATACTGGCCGGAGACGCCGCGGTAGAAATCGGTGTATTCCTCGGGCTTGATCTCGCTCTTCGGCCTGACCCAAAGGGCCGTGCCATCGGCAATGTCGCGCGCCTCGGCACCGGGCCTCTCGATGAGCGTGATCGGCACCGGCACATGGCCCGACTGCGACTTGGCCAGTTGCTCGAGCCGATAGGATCCGGTGTAGGACACGGCGTCGTCCATCAGATGCAGCACGACGCGGGTGCCGCGCTTGGGCGCGGCTTCGAGCGGGGCGGGCGCGATCTCGTAGGAACCCTTGCCGTCGGACGACCAGCGCCAGGCTTCTTCGCTTCCCGCCAGGCGGCTGATGACGTCGACGCGGGTCGCGACCATGAAGGCGGAGTAGAAGCCGACGCCGAACTGGCCGATGAGCTGCGTGTCCTCGCTCGAATTGCCGGCGCCGACGCGCTCGATGAAAGCGCGCGTGCCCGAGCGCGCGATCGTGCCCAGCGCCTCCGTCATGTCGTCGCGGCTCATGCCGATGCCGTTGTCCTCGACGGTGATCAGCTTGCCGTCGGGATCGGCTGAAATCGAGATGCGGGGCTTCGGATCGTCGGCCATCAATTCGGGGCGACTGACGGCCTCGAAGCGCAGCTTCTCGCAGGCGTCGGCGGCGTTGGAAATCAGTTCGCGCAGGAAGACGTCCTTATCGGAATAGACCGAATGCACCATCATGTGCAGCAGCCGCGAAACATCCGCCTCGAATGCCTTGGTTTCCGTCGCTTTCGTGTCTGTCGTCATTCCGAGTTTCCCACGCTTTCATCCGCCCGTCGCGCCATGCGCGATCGGGACTTCCTTTCACCAATTTTCAACGGTGCTGGCAACTGCCGTCAGCAAGGCCAGCGCGCCGGCAATATCGTGATGGCGTGCGGAGGCCGCAAGGGGTGGAAACGGTGCTGACGACGAAACAGCCAATCTTCCCCCCGAGGGGGAGATTGGCAGCGTCGGCGCCGCGTCCGCCTTGCGCGCCCTACTTCCCAGCCATCTGGTCGGCAAGCGTCTGCGCCTGGGCAAGCAGCGCGGGGAAGGCGGGGTTGTCGCGCAGGTTCTTGCCCATGCAGGCGCGGAAGTCGCTGTCGCCTTTTGCCCAGGCGGCGTCGGCGGCATCGGATGTATTTTCGTCGCTGTCGTCGGTGGCCTGCTTGACCAGTTTCTGCGCGGCGGCGTCGGCCGCGGTCCAGACCGCGTCGCAGGCCGCGATCCTTGGGACGGGTGGTGCCGCGGGCGCCTCGGCGATCATGACGCTGTTGCCCTTGACCAGCGTGACGACGATTTCCTGGTCGTAGTTCGGTCCGACGTCCTGTGCCCAGCCGCCGAGGCGGGCGATCGCCATGTCGGCGCCGTCGGGCGTCTTCAGGGTGAAGTCGAGCGTGCCGGTGAAAGCGGCGTCGCTGCCGATCGCCTGGGTGTAGAACGCATCGAGCTTCAGCGCCGCGTCGAAGCTGGTGGGCAGTTTGAGATCGGCGTCCGTCTCCGCCGCACGCGATTGCAGCCAGCGCTCGACCAGCCCGCGTGTCGACGCGACGATGCTGGGGCCGTCCTCGGTGCCGTGACGCAGCCCGTCCAGCATGCCGAAGCCGACATCGGAGGAACTGAGGCTTTCGATATTGATCCTGCCGGCCGCCGGAAAACCCTTGACCGTGAAAGGTCCAAGAAGCGTCGAAAGGCGCTGTTCGAGATCGGCGCGGGCCTTCTCATTGGCGGCGTCGAGCGTTTCCACGGGAGCGTTCGCGCTTTCCATCGCGGCGATGGCCGCGATCGCCTTGTCGCGCGCGGCGATGTAGTCGTCCTCCGGCGAAGCCGCATACGCCGCACCGCTCGCCAGCGCGAACACCAAAGTCCAGATCAGACGCATCGTGAAAACCTCCGTTTTACAAGCTCTTCGCGTGGCTTGGTGGCGATTGTGCGGCGGTGAACTCATCGCGAGACGTGGCGGATATCGGGGCACCAGGACAGCCCTGGCAAGGTCGCAAGCCCTCATGATGAAACCTTCCGATACCCAGGCCGTTATGGCCGTTGTGGCAGACATCAAACCCAAACAGAGGCCGGCCGGCGGCGCCAAGCCAAACGGTGCCAGGAAGCCCCGCCGGGAGAAGGTACCCGATGTCGAGGCCGCATCCGAGGTCGTCGGCGAGGCGGCGCCGCCGCCAGCGGCGGTGGAACCTGATCCGCAGCTGAGCCCCGAACAGGCCGAACAGGCGCGCAAGAAATACCTGCTGAAGCGCTTCTGGATCAGCGCGCGCGGCTATTGGAGCCGGCGGGGCGACAAGCTCGCCTGGCCATGCACGATCGCGCTCCTGATCCTGATCTGCGTCAATGTCGGCTTCCAGTACGGGATCAATGTCTGGAACCGCTCGATCTTCGACGCCATCGAGCAGCGCAATGCGCCGACCGTCTATTTCCTGAGCGCCGTGTTCGTGCCGCTGGTGCTTGGAAGCGTCAGCCTTGTCGTTGCGCAGGTCTATCTGCGCATGACGATCCAGCGCCGCTGGCGCTCCTGGCTCACTACATCCATCATCGGCCGCTGGCTCACCAACGGCCGCTACTACCAGCTCAATCTCGTCAGCGGCGATCACCAGAACCCGGAAGCCCGCATCGCCGACGATTTGCGGATCGCCACCGAATCGCCTGTTGATTTCGTCTCCGGCGTGCTCAACGCGTTCCTGGCGGCCTCGACCTTCATCGTCGTCTTGTGGACCATCGGCGGCGCGCTGACGCTGCCGATCGGCTCCTCGACCGTCACCATTCCGGGCTTTCTCGTCATCACCGCGGTCATCTATGCCGGCATCACCTCCACCTCGATGGTGGTCATCGGCCGGCATTTCGTCGAACTCTCCGAGCAGAAGAACCAGGCGGAAGCGGAATTTCGCTACACGCTGATGCGCGTGCGCGAAAACGGCGAGAGCATCGCCCTGCTCGGCGGCGAGGAGGAGGAGCGCAGCGGCATCGACAGGACCTTCGCCGGCGTGCTGGGGAAGTGGGCGATGCTTGCTGGCCAGCACATGCGCACGGCGCTGGTCTCGCAGGGATCGAGCCTGTTCGCGCCGGTGGTGCCGGTGCTTTTGTGCGCGCCAAAATTCCTCGACGGCTCGATGTCGCTTGGGCAGGTCATGCAGGCGGCATCCGCCTTTGCCATCGTGCAGGGCGCGTTCGGATGGCTGGTCGACAATTACCCGCGCCTGGCCGACTGGAACGCCTCGGCACGGCGCATCGCCTCGCTGATGATGTCGCTGGATGGGCTCGAGCGCGCGGAAGAGAGCGACGCGCTCGGACGCATCAATCGCGGCGAGACCAAGGACGACACGATGCTCAACCTCAACAATCTGTCCGTGTCGCTCGATGACGGCACCGCCGTGGTCAAGGAAACCGAGGTGGTGATCCAGCCGGGCGAGCGGCTGCTGGTGGCCGGCGAATCCGGTTCGGGCAAGAGCACGCTCGTGCGGGCGATAGCGGGCTTGTGGCCGTGGGGCGGCGGCAGCGTCGATTTCCACCCGGGCAAGCGCATGTTCATGCTGCCGCAGCGCCCCTACATCCCCTCGGGCACGCTGCGCCGGGCCGCTGCCTATCCAGGCGCCGCCGAGGATTGGACGATCCCGCAGATCAGGGCTGCCCTCGACAAGGTGGGGCTCGGTCATCTCGGCGACCGGATCGAGGAAGACGCGCCGTGGGACCAGACCCTGTCGGGCGGCGAGAAGCAGCGCCTGGCCTTCGCGCGGCTGCTCCTGCACGCGCCCGATATCATCGTGCTGGACGAGGCGACGGCGGCACTCGACGAGAAGAGCCAGGACAGGATGATGGAGACCATCATCCACGAATTGCCTAATGTGACCATCTTGAGCGTGGCGCACCGCGCCGAGCTGGAGGCCTTCCACAGCCGCAAGATCACGCTCGAGCGGCGCAAGGGTGGCGCCAAGCTGGTCAGCGATATCGACCTCGCCCCGCGCAAACGCAGGGGCTTGCTCGGCCGCGCCCTGTGGGGTTCCGGCACTTCCGCCGAAAAGCGCGGCGCCGCCCGTAAAAAGAGTTGATGACGCTCAGGCGAGTTCTGGTTTCAGCTCAAGGGATGGCCTTCTATCAGCCGCCCAATTCTTCCTGATGCGCCTTGGCGAGGTCGGCCATGCTGTCGAAGCGGAAGTCCACCTTCGGCATCTCGCCGGGATGCATCGTGGCGCCGAAACCCTGATCGGCATGCCGGCGGTGGATCCAGCACGATTTAAGGCCCAGGCGGTTGGTCACGGCATGGTCATGAAACAGGCTTTCGGCCGTGTGCAGGACTTGCTTGTCGCCGATCCCGAGCGTCGCCAGTTTTTCCAGCATATAGTCGAAATTCCGGGGCGACGGCTTGTAGGAGCCGATGTCCTCCGCCGTGTAGATCGCATCGAAATCGACGCCGAGCTTCCTGTTGCTGAAGGAGAAGCTCGTATTGTCGACGTTGGAGAGGATGACGAGCTTGTAGTGCTGCTTGAGGTATTGCAGGGCGGCGGCGGTATCGGCAAAGGCCGGCCAGTCCTTCACGCTTTGGCCATAGGCGATGCATTCCTCCGGCGTGGTCACGACGCCCCATTCCTCGGCGAGCCGCTTGTAGACGACAGCCAGAAGGTCGCAGTAGCGCTTTTGCGGCGTCCAGTCCTGCTGGCTGGATTCGTGCCTGGCATGCGCCTGCAGGATCTCGTCGCGGCCGAGGCCGCGGCCAACCCGCCCGGTCAGCGGCTTCAGGGCGTCGATCATGCCGGATTCCCAATCGATCAGCGTACCGTAGCAGTCGAAGGTCAAGGCCTTGAAATCAGTCAGCTTCATGGTTCACTCCCTTGAGTTGGATAATTGGCTGGCGTTTGCGTGGATCGTGATCAATCGGCTGGCTGCCCGGCTGGGCGCAAACCTGCCTCGCCCTTCGGTGCGGTGCCGCGCGACGATGTCAGCCAGATGCCGACCAGAGTCACCGCGAGGCCAAGGACCATCGCCGCAGAAAGGGGCTCGCCGAAGAGCAGCCAGGCCCAGAGCATCGTCACCGGCGGGCTGAGATAGATCATGCTGCTGACCTGCGCGGCGCTGTGGAGGCGCAGGCTCGCATAATAGACGCCGTAGCAGAAGAAGGTCGAAAACAGCACCAGCCAGGCGATGCCGAACTCGAACCGGCCATCAAGGGGCGGCATCAGCCCGCCTTTCCATTCGGCGCAAGCGGCAAAAAACAGCGCCGCCGTCAGGCATTGGATGCACAGGCTCTGGTGGATGGGCATGTTGATCGTCCCCATCCGCTTCTGCAGCACGGTCGCCAGAGCGAAGACCATCATGGAAGCGATCGTGACCACGTACGCCCAGGCCGGCGCGGTGCCGAGACTGAGGCTGTTCAGCGAGACGACCAGCACGCCGAGCACGCCGAGAGCCGTTCCGGTCCACTGCCTCGATGTCAGCCGGTGGCCGAGAACGGGCTGCGACAGTGCCGCGATGGCGAGGGGGACGAGGTCCGAGATCAGCGCGACAAGGCCGGTCGGCACGCGCTGGCCGATGGCAAGCGCGAAGCCGCCGAGATAGAGGAACATCATCGCCACGCCGAACGCCATCTGCTGGAGCAGCGCCCGGACGCCGATGCGCGGCCCGACCATGAGCGCGAAGGGCAGAAGGACCAGCCCTGACATCAAGGTTCGCCAGAACAGCACGAGCATGACGTCGGCGCTCTCGCTGGCGTAACGGATGCCGACAAAGCCCGAGCTCCAGCTTACGACCAGGGCTGCCGCGAGAAGCGGCCAGGCCAGGCGACGGGACGGAGGTTTCGGGAGCGTCATGCGGTCTCTTCGTCGAAGCGGGTTCGCCAGCGGATTACGGCCGATCTCGGATGCGGGATTTATGGCGGCGCGCAGGCGCCTTTGCACATGACAAATTTCGATGTATTCATGAAATAGGCGCGAGATGTGGCATATCTGATTGCCTCAAAGCCCGTTCTCTGCCGAGACCCTGGAGCGCTGCTTTCGTTTCAAACGAGGATTGTCATGGCTGGAGTGATGAGCCGGCGCCTGGATGTCGATGCCTTGCGGGCGATGGTGGCGATCGAGAAACATGGCGGTGTTACCCGGGCTGCCGAGATGCTCGGCCTGTCGCAATCGGCCGTCAGCCACAAGATCAGGCGGCTGGAAGCGAGTCTCGACTGCGAAATCCTCAGACGCAAGGCGAATGCGCCGATGTTCACCAGTTCAGGGCAGGATCTGCTGGGCTATGCCAGGCGCATCCTGGGCATCCATGACGAGGCGATCCTGAGCCTGTCGAAGAGCACGCTGCAAGGCAAGATCGCTTTGGGGATGACCGAGGATACGACCTGCACGGACCTTTCGCGCATCCTTGGCCGGTTTCGCCGGCTGTACCCCGAGGTGAGCGTGCGCACGCAGGTGCGTATGAGCCTTGCCTTGCAGAAGCTGTTGGGCGAGGGCGCGCTCGACGCTGCCATCATCCAGGTGTTCCAGCACGACGTCCGCCCCACCGATGTCCTGCTGTTCCGCGAGACCCTGCATTGGGTGAAGTCGCCCGAGCTGACCCTTGGGAAAGGCGACCCGGTGCCGTTCCTATCCTTTGACGAGAACTGCTTCTATCGCCGTTGGGGCCTCGATCTCGGCCAGGACGAGGGAACGGTGTTCGAGATCGTGTTCGAATGTTCGAGCGCGGCCGGCATCATCGCCGGCGTGACCTCCGGCCTCGGCGTGGCGCTGCTCAGCCAGCGTCATCTGCGGCCCGGCATGGAGATCGTCGACAAGTCGTTCCCCAAGCCTCCGGACCTCGCCTACGTCATTCGCCGCGCCCGCAACGTCCGCAATCCCGCGCTGGAGACGCTGGTGCGGGAGATAGAGGCTGAGGTGAAGCGCCACGGGACCCTGCAGATCGCGGTGTGAGGGGTGTGATTAGCGCTTGCGCCCACGCGCCCGGTCGATGATATCGCGCGCTCGAGCCTCTCTCCTCATTTCCGGAGTATCTTCTCCATCGCTTTCCCCTTCGCAAGCTCGTCGATCAGCTTATCGAGGTAGCGAATTTCCTTCATCAGTGGATCCTCAATATCTTCCACGCGGACGCCGCAGACCACCCCTGTAATCAAATTCCGCAAAGGATTCAGTCGAGAGGCCTGACCAAAGAAATCCTCGAAGCTGGTTTTTTTCTCCAGTTCGGCGTCGAGTTCCTTCTCGGTGTAGCCCGTCAGCCAGCAGATGATCTCATCGACCTCGGCTCTGGTGCGTCCTTTCCTTTGCGCCTTGGCGACATAGTGCGGATAGACGCTGGCAAAGCTTGTGGAATAGATTCGATGCTCCGTCATGACGTGCCCTTACCGGTGGCGCCTATCGCCCGCACTCAACTTTGCCTCCAATGCGCAGGTCTCAGCAATTGGCGCAGGACCGACTCCAATCTTCCCGCCGCCCTTCACCCGTTCCTTTTCTCCACCTCAGCCTTGCGCAACAAGAACCGTTGGATCTTGCCGCTAGGGGTCTTCGGCAATTCCCCGACGAAGTCGATCTCGCGCGGATAGGCATGGGCCGAGAGGCGTTTGCGGACATGCTGCGCCAATTCTTCGGCGAGTTCCGGGCTGCCCTCGTAGGCGGGCGCCAGGATGACGAAGGCCTTGACGATCTCGGTGCGCTGCGGGTCGGGTACGCCGACCACCGCCGCCTCGTTGACGGCGGGATGTTCGATCAGCGCGCTTTCGACGTCGAAGGGGCCGATGCGGTAGCCTGACGAGGTGATGACGTCGTCGGCGCGGCCGATGAAGGAGACCGAGCCGTCCGGCTCGTATTCCACCGTGTCGCCGGTGCGGTAGTAGCCGCCCGATATGGCCGGCGTTTCGGCCTGGTGGTAGCCGTCGAACCAGCGCAACGGCGAGTTGGCGATGTCGACGGCGAGGATGCCGGGCTGGTTGGGGCCGAGCTCGTTGCCGGCCTCGTCCAGCACCACCATGCGATGGCCCGGCATGGCAAAGCCCGCCGAGCCGGCGCGGACAGGGTGCGCCAGGCCGTGATGGTTGTTGACCATCATGCCGTTCTCGGTCTGGCCGTAATGGTCGTGGATGGGCGCGGCGAGATGGGCGTCGAACCAGCGGATCACTTCCGGGTTGAGCGGCTCGCCGGCGCTGCTCACCACACGCAGCCGGCCTTTTGCACGCGCGGCGGCGTCGGGACCTTCGGCGAGCAGCAGGCGGAAGGCGGTGGGCGAGCCGGCAAGGCTGGTGACGCCAAGCCGCTCGATGACATCATAGGTGTTTTTGGCGGTGAAGGCGCCCTCGTTGAAGGTCGTGGCGATGCCGAGCAGCAGGGGTCCCGTGATGGCGTAGTAGAGGCCATAGGCCCAGCCCGGATCGGCGATGTTCCAGAAGATGTCGTCTGGGCGCAGGCCGATCGCGTCGCGCATATAGGCGCCGAAGGCGAGCAGCGCGTTGAGCGGCACCGGCACGCCCTTCGGCAGGCCGGTGGTGCCCGAGGTCGACATCATCATGAACAGGTCTTCGCCCTTGCGCATCACCGGGTCGCAGTTGGGTGAGGCGGCGGCAAGCGCGGCACGGAAATCGATGTCGCCCGGGGACAGGGCGTCGCCAGCACCTAGGATGGTGGCGATTTGCGGAGGGTTCGCGACCTCGTCGAGCTTGCCGCGATTGGCCGGATTGGTCACCACCAGCCTGGCGCCGCTGTAGCCGAGCCGGTGTTCGATCGCCTTCGGGCCGAAGGCAGTGAACAGCGGCTGGTAGACCGCGCCGATGCGCCAGGCGCCGAGGATCAGCGCCACCAGTTCGGGGATGCGCGGCAGCATGCCGGCCACGACATCGCCCGGGCCGACGCCCAATTCCTTCAGCAGAGTACCGACGCGGCCGGACATGTCGGCGAGATCCTCGAAGCTGAATTCGCTGAGTTCGCCGCCGGCAGAGATGGCGCGCAGCGCCAGGCGGTTTCCGCCGGTGTGCCGGCCGCAGCATTCGACATAGGCGTTGATTCCGGTCGCGGGGTCGCCCTGCAGTCTCGCGATCTCATCCTCGATACGAAAGCTTGCAACGGCATCGTCATAGCGCGGCAAGCCGGCTTGCTGCTTGGTCATGAAAATCCTCCCTGGCGGTGCGCCATCTCCCCATGGCGCGCTGTCGCGGCGACATTGACATCAGATGGCGCCGATGGGCAACGGCGAGTGCCTGTTCCCTGTGTTGACGCAACTCCGGACGAAGAACCGCTACACACTTTTCCCGGAATTGCGCTTACAGGTTCGCCTCGGCGAAGATGCGTGCCGCCCAGTCGAGAAAGACGCGCAGGCGCGGCGAAAGCTGCCGGTTCTGCGGATAGAGCGCCGACAGCGGTGTCGGCGAGGGCGGATACTCGGCCAGCACCTCGACCAGTGTTCCCTCTGCCAAATCCTTCTCGAAGCGATAGCGCGGCGCCTGGATGAGACCGAGGCCAAGCCGGGCGAGGTCGGCGGCGGTGTCGGAATTGTTGGCGGCGACGCGGCCGGGCAGCCTGACCTCGCGCGTCTTGCCGCCGACGGTGAACTCGAAGGGCAGCACTTCGCCGGTGCGGGAGGAGACGAAGCCGACCGCCTTATGGCCGTCCAGCGCATCGGGGGAGGCGGGCGTGCCGTGGCGGGAGAGATAGGCGGGGCTGGCGCAGGTCATCTCGCGGATCATGCCAAGCCGGCGCATGATCATGCCGCTGTCAGGCGGCTCGCCGACGCGGATGACGCAGTCGACACCCTCGCGCACCAAGTCGACCAGCCGGTCGCTCTGGCCGATCTGCAGGTCGATCCTGGCATAACGGGCGAGGAATTCCGGCAGGCGCGGCAACAGGAAGGTGCGTGTGAGCAGCGTGCTGGCGTCGATGCGCAGCAGGCCGAAGGGTTCGGCATTGCGGAAGGCGGCCTCGGCATCCTCGATCTCGGCCAGGATGGACAGGCAGCGCCGGTAATAGGCCTCGCCGTCCTGCGTGGCGTTCACCTGGCGCGTGGTGCGCTCGAGCAGCCTTGCGCCGAGATGGTCTTCCAGCCGCCGGACCGCTTCCGTCGCGGTCGAGCGCGGCAGGCCGAGATCGGCGGCGGCAGCGGTAAAGCTGCGCCGCTCCAGCACGCGAACGAAGAGCCGCATCGTGTCCAGGCGATCCATGGTCTTTGTTCGCAGTTTCCGAATAGTGATGTCAAGACAAGGCTGATTATCCGGAAGTTGGTTCGGCCTATATCCGTCTCACCAACAAGAAGGAGAGACTTCCATGACTTCAGGCCAAACGAGCACGGGCCAAACTAAAGCGGCGATCGTGACCGGCGCCTCCAAGGGCATCGGCGCGGCGATCGCGCGGCGGCTGGCCCGCGACGGCATCGCCGTCGTCGTCAATTACGCGCGGGGACAGGCCGAGGCCGAGGCGCTGGTGCGCGCCATCGAAGCCGATGGCGGCAAGGCGATCGCCGTGCAAGCCGATATCGCGGTTCCGGCCGGTATCGCCAGCCTCTTCGACGCCGGCGAGAAGGCGTTCGGAGGCATCGATATACTGGTCAACAATGCCGGCATCATGAAGCTTTCGCCGATCGCACAGGCCGATGATGCCTTCTTCGACACCCAGGTCGCGATCAATCTCGGCGGCGTGTTCCGTGGTATGCGCGAAGGCGCAAAACGCATTCGCGATGGCGGCCGCATCGTCAATTTTTCGAGCAGCGTGGTCGGCCTCTACCAGCCGGGTTACGGCGTCTATGCCGCCACCAAGGCGGCGATCGAGGCGATGACGTACATCCTGGCCAAGGAGCTTGGCGCGCGCGGCATCACCGTCAACGCGGTGGCGCCCGGACCGGTCGAGACGGCGCTGTTCACCGATGGCAAGAGCGCGGCGCAGATCGAGGCCACGGCCAAGATGATCCCGCTCGGCAGGCTCGGCCAGCCCGACGACATTGCCGGCGTGGTCTCGTTCCTGGCCGGGCCGGACAGTGCCTGGGTCAACGGGCAAATCATCCGCGCCAATGGCGGCGTGATCTGAAGGAGGCTGGCCGCTGCTGCTGTGGCGGCTTGCCTCCCGTTCCATTCGAAACCTAGCCCAAACGATTGAGAAGACAAGGAAAACACCATGCCATTCGCCAACATCAAGATGCCGCAGGCGGCGCTCTCCAAGGCACAGAAAGAAGACCTCATCCATCGCACGACCGCCATGTTCGTCGACTTTTTCGGTGAGGGCGTGCGGCCCTACACGATGGTGCTTGTGGAGGAAGTCGCCGATGGCGGCTATGGCCGTGCCGACGAAGTGTTCGTGATGCCGGACGCTTTTCGCGCCAAGGACTAAGGTTGCCGATGTCCGGCCGGCCTGCACATGGCTCACGCCCGCGCTTCCGGTACTCACATGCTCAAAAGCACCCTCCGTTAGCCGCAGCATGGCCCGGCGGAGGGGCCACAGCAGGCCTTGGCCTTCTTTTCCTCCTCCAGCCAGCGGTCGCGCGGCTTGCAACTCGCTGGCCGTGGCGCAAGCGCGACATGCACCGCGCCGTCGGCCAGCCGGGGCAGGGCGGCCCGGTAGAGCTGCATCGGGCGCACGCCGTCGCTGACCTCGAAGGTCAGCTTGGCCGCCTGGTCGAGACCGACATGCTCGGTCACTTTCCGGATGATCGCCGCGAATTTTCCAGCCGGCATATGGGTGCGGTCCTCATTGACGTCCCATAGCTGCACGAAGATCTCCGACCATGATTCCGGATTCCCGCCGCAGTCGAGCGCGTCGAAGCGGCCGGCCTTGACCTCGGTGACATGGTAGCCCGGCAACACCGGCCCGCCTTCATGGAAAAACACCAGTGGCTTTTCCCTGTGATCCGCCAGAAAGCCCAGCAAGCCGGCCATGGTGATGTCCCGCGGGTCGGCCGTGATCACGGGATCAAATTCCCGATTGTCAGAGGCGAGCATGTGCGATAATCCTTGCTTCAATATTCATAGGATTGTTGAAATATGAATGAACGTCAAGCCCTGTTGGCCTTCGCGGCGCTGTCGCAGGAAACACGGCTGCGCGTGCTGCGCCATCTGGTGATCGCCGGCCCCGACGGCATCGCCGCCGGGGCGATAGCCGAGAAGGTCGAGGTTTCGGCGTCCAACGTCAGCTTCCACCTTAAGGAGCTTGAACGCGCGGGGCTGGTGAGCGTGCGCCGCGATTCCCGCTCCATGGTCTACAGCGCCGAGTATGACATGCTGAGCGGTCTTATCCGCTTCCTGATGGAGGATTGTTGCTCCGGCCGGCCGGAAATCTGCGCGCCGGCGGTGTTGCCGGGCTGCTGTGCGGCCGACACGCGGGAGCCTGCCCGATGAGTGGCGGCCACACTGTGCCTGGCGCATCCTCCATCAGGGACACGGCCGGTTTTGATTTGCCGCGCCGGCTCACGGCGGAAGCTCTCGGCACCGGCTTGCTGGTGGCCACGGTGGTCGGTTCCGGTATCATGGCGCAGTCGCTGACGCCCGATCGCGCACTGACGCTGCTTGGCAACACTTTGCCGACGGGCGCGATCCTCGTGGTGCTCATCACGATACTGGGGCCGGTCTCGGGCGCTCATTTCAATCCGGCCGTTTCAATGGTCCTGGCGCTGTCGCGCCGGCTGCCGGCGAGCGACTGCGCCTGGTATGTGCTCGCCCAACTCTCGGGCGGCGTCGCCGGCACGGTCGGCGCGCACCTGATGTTCGGGCTTTCGCCGCTCGCCTTGTCGACGCATGACCGAACGGGACCCGCGCTCTGGCTTTCGGAAGGGATCGCGACCTTCGGGTTGCTGGCGGTCATTCTCGCCGGCCTGCGTTTCGAGCGCTCGGCCATCCCCTGGCTAGTCGGCCTCTATATCACCGCCGCTTACTGGTTCACCGCATCGACATCGTTCGCCAACCCAGCGGTCGCGGCCGCGCGGTCACTGACGGACAGTTTTTCCGGAATCAGTCCGGCAAGCCTGCCGGGCTTCATCGCCGCCGAACTGGCCGGCGCGGGCATTGCCCTGGCGCTGACGACATGGCTGCTGCAGCCGCACGTTCAACCGTTCCCCATCGAGGCCAGCCCATGACGATCACCATCTACCACAATCCGGACTGCGGAACCTCGCGCAACACGCTTGCCATGATCAGGGCGAGCGGCGAGGAGCCGACCATCGTCGAATATCTGAAACATCCGCCGCCACGTGCGCGGCTGGAGCAATTGATAGCGACGCTGGAAATTCCCGTGCGCGCCTTGCTGCGTGAAAAGGGCACCCCCTACGCCGAACTGGGCCTGGCCGATCCAAAATGGTCGGACAGCCAACTGCTCGATGCCATGCTCGAGCATCCGATACTGATTAACCGGCCGATCGTCGAAACGCCGAGAGGGACACGGCTGTGCCGTCCGTCCGAGCTTGTGCTGGATCTGCTCGACCGCCCGGTGAGCCGGTTCACCAAGGAAGACGGGGAGGTGGTGAGCCATGACCGCGGTAGGCAATGATGGAAGCCTTGCAAAAGCCGAGACCGCGGAGCGTGCCCCGATAGCGGCTGTCGCCGCGCTCGGGATCACCCAGATTATCGGCTACGGTACGCTTTATTACAGTTTCAGCATCCTTGCCGGCGACATGGCGAAGGATATGGGCTGGCCAACCGAATGGATATTCGGCGCGCTATCGGCCGCGCTGCTGGCCGGCGGGCTAACCGCCCCCTTGCTCGGCGGCTGGATCGACCGTTTTGGCGCGGGACGGATCATGACCGCGGGCTCGGCCGTTGCTGCCGCTGCGCTTGCCGCCTGTGCCTATGCGCCCAACGGTCCAGCCTTCGTCGGCGCGCTGATTGCGCTGGAGGCAGCATCGAACCTTGTCCAATACGGCGCGGCCTTCGCGCTGCTGGTCCAGATCCGGCCGCGTGCCGCGCAGCGCAGCATAACCTATCTCACCCTCATCGCCGGTTTCGCATCGACAGTCTTCTGGCCGATCACATCGGCCATGCATGCGCATTTGCCTTGGCGAGACGTCTACCTCGTCTTTGCCGGGCTGAACCTGCTGGTCTGCCTGCCGCTGCACGCCTGGCTCTCGCAGGGGCTGGCCAGGAGCAGGCGCGCGGCGATCGAGCCGCCACGGCACGTCGCGGGATCGCTGCCGGCCCCGGCGCGGCCGCTCGGCTTTGCCTTGATGGTTGTCGCTTTCTCGCTCCAGAACCTGGTCAGCGCCGCCGTGCTGGTCCATATGGTGCCGCTGCTGTCCGGGCTCGGTCTGGGTGCCGCCGCCGCCATCGTTGGAACGCTGTTCGGGCCGTCGCAGGTGCTCAGCCGTTTCATCAATATGGTCTTCGGGATCAACCTGCCGCTGCTGCGGCTCGCCATCATCTCAGCCGTGCTGATGACGGCGGGCGTGGCCATCCTGCTTGGCACCGCGCCTTCGATCGCCGGCGCGATGGCGTTCGCCGTCGTCTTCGGAATGGGCAACGGGCTGTTCAGCATCGTCACCGGGGCACTGCCACTGATGCTGTTCGGCAGCGAAGGCTATGGCCGGCTGCAGGGACGCGCCATGTCCGCCCGCCTGATCGTCTCGGCGGTCGCGCCGTTCGCCCTGGCATTGGCGATGGCCCATATCGGCATTTCCTGGTCGCTGGGCCTGATGGCACTTGTTGGCTGTCTGGCTCTGCTGGTGCTGGCGGCGATCGCGAAAGTGTCGAGCGCCACCTGAAACCGGGCAGGGATGCCCAGAGGCGGTTTGGCGCCACTCCGCCGGCTCAATTTCCCCTCTCGGAACCGTCGTGGATCGGCTTGTGATGCGTCAAATCGTCGGCCGCAGCAGCGGATGTCTGGCGTCTCAAAACTGGCCCGCCGAACAGTGGCTACGCGCCTTTGTCACGACGGCAGGTTCATCTGTTTTCGGAGGCTTTTGTCGAAGGCATGCGCGGGAACAAACCGTCGCAGCAGGTATAGGCGATGCGCCTGCTTGCTGGTGGGATAGCGCAGCTTCGGCGATGTCGCGGTGGCCGCGGTGACGACCGCCTGGCCGACTACCTCGGGAGCATCGCCGGTTTCGATCGCCCTGTTCCAGACCGCGGTTGCCGTTGCCCGCGCCTGGTCATAGACACTCATCATCCTGTCCGGCTTCGTCGCATTGTGATCGAGAGCCGTACGGGTGAAGGCCGGTTCGACCAGCAGGACGCGAATACCGAAGGGGCGGACCTCATGGTCCAGCGACTCGGAGTAGCCCTCGACGGCATGTTTCGTGGATGTGTAGAGCGCGCTGAACGGGCTGGGGACAAAGCCGACAACCGAGCTGATGTTGACGATCCGGCCGCCGCCCTGACGTCGCATGATCGGCAGCACCTCGTTTGTGACGCGGATGAGACCGAAGACGTTGACGTCGAAAAGGGTCTTTGCCTGTTCAACGGACGATTCTTCCGCACCCGCGATCAGTGCATTGCCAGCATTGTTGACCAGCAGGTCGATGCGCCCGGCCTGGCTTATCACTTGCGACACCATGCTTGCGACGGAGTCCGCGTCGGTCACGTCGCAGCTCAGCATCGTGATCCCGGGCGGTGACCCGGTCGCGGCTTTCCGGCTCGTGCCGAAGACGCGGTAGCCGGCCGACTGAAGGGCTTTGGCTGTCGCAAGCCCGATGCCGCCCGCTGCTCCGGTGACGACGGCGACGCCGCGATTTTTGTTGTTCATTTCAATATCCTTCGAGATGCATGATCATGACGGTTTGTGCCGACGGACTTGTCAGCCGTGTACGCTCAGATGAAGCACTCCCAGCGGCGCGATGACCGGCCGTCACCATCATTTTTCGGTGGAACGGCCTCGCGAGATCAGATACTATCAAATCAGTAGTAAGTCACTATCAAAATGGTATCGTCGTGAAGAATCTTTCCAACCAGCCCTGTTTGATCGCCCGCAGCCTCGGCACGATGGGTGACACGTGGAGCATGCTGATCATGCGCGATGCCCATGCGGGGCTCAGCCGTTTCGACGAATTTCGCAAGAACCTCGGCATCGCTCCGACGATGCTGACTAGCCGGTTGGCGACCTTGACGCAGGAAGGGCTGCTGGAGAAACGGCGATATTCGGAGCGGCCGCCACGGGATGAATATGTGCTGACCGAGGCCGGTCGGGATTTGCTTCCGGTGCTGTTCTCGCTCGCCGCCTGGGGCAGCAAGCACCGGGGCGGTGGCAATTTCACTCGGTTCTTCGACGCCGAGACAGGAACCGAAATCGACCCAGTCAGCATCGATCGCGGGACCGGAACGCCGATCGGGAGCCGTCCCATACGGATCGTGACGCCCAAGCTGCCGGACGGCCCGTCGGACTGACTGGATGCGCCGGAGCGAAAGGCGATAGCTGGCCGGCAAGAGAGGGAATTCAGGTGGGCGTTCCTCGGATCAGCCGCTCTTCTTCGCACCAATCCAGTCGGCCGCCACTTCGGCGAACAGCCAGTCGCGGAACGCCCTGATCTTTTTCTGGCGCAGCGCGCCTTCGGGATAGACGACGTAGTAGCTGGCCGCCGATTTCAGCGCGAGATCGAAGGGCCGGACCAGCCGGCCTGCCGCGAGGTCGGCCGAGACCAGCGCGCTGCGGCCGAGCAGCACGCCTTCGCCATGCACGGCGGCCTCGACGGCGAAGGTGGCGGAATCGAAGCGCACGCCGCGTGTGGGGTCGATGCCTTCGACACCGGCCTGCTCAAGCCATGTCGCCCAGTCGATGCGAAAGGCGTCGTGGATCAGTTTGTGGTGCCTGAGGTCCGCTGGCAGATGCAGCGGATGCTCGCCTTGCAGCAGTTCCGGGCTGCAGACGGGGAAAACCTCCTCGTCGGCGAGGAATTCCGCCGTCACCCCGCTATAGCCGCCGCGGCCGTAGCGGATGGATATGTCGATGCCGTCGCTGACGAAATCGGCCAGCACGCCCGAAGTCGCCAGCCGCACGTCGATGTCGGGATTGGCGCGATGGAAACGATGCAGCCTCGGCACCAGCCAGCGGCCGGCGAAACCGTCGGACGTGCTGACATTGAGGATGCGCGTCGAGCGGTCGGGTGTGGCGGCGATGGTGGCGGCGGCGATCTGGTCGAGCGCCTTGCCGACCTCCGCCGCATAGGCCGCGCCGACGCCCGTAAGGCGCACGGAGCGTGTGCCGCGATCGAAGAGCTGGATGCCCAGCCTGTCCTCGATGTTGCGGATGGCGCGGCTGACCGCGCCATGGGTGAGGTTGAGCTCCTCCGCGGCCTTGGAGAAACTCAAATGCCTGGCTGCCGCGTCGAAGGCGGGCAAAGCGGTGAGGGGCGGCAGTCTGCGCGGCATTGGATCGACCTGTGAGTGTTACTCACAAATCCTGCACAAAGAGTCGTTTGTCGTCCAGCCCTTAATGGCCCAATATTCAGGCGTACCAAGCATCCACACCGGCTTTCCGGTTCATCGATGCGCTGAATTGACCAGACAAGTGTGAGCAATCGTCATGCTCGCCCCACTCGGGCGACATCGGCAGGCTTGCGCCCAGTGAAACACAGGAGACGGACTATGACCTTGACCCTTCGACCCATCGGCGCCGCGATGAGCGGCCTTGCCATGCGAAGCGCGGCAGCGTTCGAGCGCCGCCGCACATTGCGCCAGATCTCCCGGCTTTCCGATCGCCGTTTGCATGACATCGGCCTCGAACGCGACTGGGACGGTTCCATCCTTGCTAACGGAATTCTGGCCAATGGGAGGACGATATGACCAGCACCCTGATCATCGGCGCGACCGGACTGCTCGGCAGCGAGATGGCCAAGGCCAGCGCGCGCAATGGCGACAGCCTGCATGTTCTGGTCCGGCAGGCAACGTCGGCCAATGAAGCGCGGATGCGCCCGCTGAAGGATCTCGGCGCCACCGTGCATGTCGGCGATCTCGACGACTATGACAGCCTCGTGCGCGCCGTCGGCAAGGTCGACCGCGTCATCAGCTCGGTGCATGTGGGGTCGGCCAGCGAGATGACGCTGGTGCGCGCCATCAGGGATGCCGGTATCTCCCGCTATGTCCCGTCCGCCGGCTTCGGCCTCGACTTTGCCGCCGCCGCACCCGGCTCGATCGAACCGCTCGACATCAAGCGGGCCGTCTTCGACGCGGTCCGTGAGGCCGACCTGCCCTATACGGTGATCTACACCAACGGCTTCTTCTCGACCTGGGTGGCGACGCTGGGCGACCTGACGCGCTTCGGCTCGACGCCGCTGCCACCCGACGAGGTGACGCTCTATGGCGAGGGCAACGTGCCGGCGACCTTCGTCAGCGAGAAGGATATCGCTGCGGTCACCATACGCGCGCTTGAGGATCCCAATGCTGTTCGCAGCGAGATACGGATCGCACAGAACAAGATCACCCAAAGTGAAATGATCGAGCTGTGGCGGCAAGTGAGCGGCCGTTCGCCCCGCGTCAAGCAGATGAGCGCCGAGGAGCTGGAGGCGCTGATCGCGGCGGTTCCCGGCCTTGGATTGCTGCGCGCATTCTGGATCCGCGGCGAGACCGCGCTCGAGACGGCCACCCCGGAAGCCGGGACGCTTTATCCGGAGTTGAGGTTCGAGACGATTGAAAGCGCTTTTGTGGCGATGGCTGGCGCGGATGGACATAGGTTGTGAAGGCGGCGGACATGGTTGGCGTTGCGACAGCGGTTGACCGCGCTGTTCATCCGGCCGATAGGTCCGCGCAAACAGCCGAGACGCCCGATGCCCAATCTCAAAGATGCGACCCGCGCCGCCGACAGCGCCTGGCAGGAGGATGTCCGCGCCGGCGTGCGCCATGTGCGCGACCTCGCTTCCCTGCCGCTCTCGCCGGCCGAGCGCGAAGCCGCGCAAGCCGCCGCGGCGCTTCACAAGGTGCGGGCGCCAAAGGCCTATCTCGACTTGATCGACTGGAACGATCCCGCCGATCCGATCCGGGCGCAGGTGATCCCGTCGCCTGGGGAATTGGACGAGGCGGAGGGTGAGCTTGGCGACCCGATCGCCGATCACGAATTCAGCCCGGTGCCGCGGCTGACGCATCGCCATGCGGATAGGGTGCTGTTGTTCCCGACCTACCAATGCGCGGTCTATTGCCGGTTCTGCTTCCGCAAGGAATCGCTGACGTCGATCGGCCGTGGTTATACGCGCGAGGCGCTGGAGCCGGCGCTGGCCTATATATCGGACCATCCCGAAATCCGCGAAGTGATCCTGACCGGCGGCGATCCGCTGTCGCTGCCCGACAAGGCTCTGGCCGAGATCCGGGCGCGCATCGAGGACATCGCCCATGTGCGGTTGCTGCGCCTCCACACGCGCGTGCCGGTGGCACTGCCGTCGCGCATCACGCCAGGGCTGGTCGCGGCGCTGCAGGGCCGGCTGATGGTGACGGTGGTCACCCACTTCAACCACGCGCGCGAGATCACCGACGCCACCGAAGTGGCCTGCCGCGCCTTGCGGCAGGCCGGCTTCGTGATGCTCAACCAGAGCGTTCTGCTGAAGGGCGTCAACGATACGGTCGAAGCGCTGGAAGAGCTCTGCCGCGAGCTGATGTACCGGTTGGGGATAAAACCCTACTACCTTCACCATGGCGATCTCGCACGCGGCATGGCCCACAGGCGCACCACGATCGCCCAGGGCCAGGCGCTGGTGGAAGCGCTGCGCGCGCGCCTGTCGGGCATCTGCAACCCTGTCTATGTCCTCGACCTACCCGACGGGGGAGGGAAAGTGCCGCTCGGACCTTGCCATGTCGAAGGGCAGGACGGCGAGCGCTGGCGCATTCGCGGGCTGGATGGGCAGGTGAGGAACTACCGCGAGATAGTTGGCGAATAGGTGTTATTCCGACAAAACGCCAAGACGACCACGCGCGGGGCGATGCCGTATGCGAAGCTGACCTTGCGGCCCGTCCTCGTTGTCGCGTGGCCCGTTTCGAGGTCCACGGCGATATCCTCATAGCCCAGCACCTCGCGATCCAGCGGATAGGCGGCCTTGTAGACCGCTTCCTTGGCGGCGAAAAGGATGCGGCCGGCGAGCTGCCGGTCGGCGGCGCCGATCCGGTCCTGGGGAATTGCCACGAGCGAGAAAATCTCATCGGGCAGGGGCAGCGCCGGCTCGACGTCGATGCCGAGCGAGATAATGCCGGCAACAGCCGCGACCGCCGCTACGGCCATGTCGTCGTCATGCGCGAGCGAGCCCGTTATCCCGTCCGGCCATGCGGGTGCACCGGACGGCGTGCGCAAGAGGGCGAAACCGTCGAAGCCGGCATCCGCGAGCAGCCGGTGCGCGAGCAATCGCGCCGCGCCGCTGGCCCGCCGCATGGACGGCTGGCGAGCGGGGATGGAGCTTGCTTCCGCCGGCAACAGATGGGTCTCGTCACCTTCGCGGATGATCCGGCAACCGGTGCGGACCCCGGCCGGAGCCATGGCGGCCATGGCGCGCGCCAGGGCGATTTCCTCGGACGGATCGGCGGGCGGCGTCATCGGTCGCCGGTTGGCAGAATGAGATCGGCGATCATTTCGCCGTCCTCGTCGAGCCCCTGTTCGACGAAACCGGCACTGCGATAAAGCTGCCGCGCCGCCTCGTTCTCCGGTTCGTAGCAGATCGACACGTGGCTGATGTGGCCGAGCCCGCCGATTTCCTCCAGCACTTCACGCAACGCGGCCTTGCCGTAGCCCCGGCCTTGCCAGGCGCGGTCGATCATGAAGCGGTAGATGCGCGCCTCGTCATCGTCCCGCGGCGCCTCGTACATCAGGAACCCGACGATCTGGTCGCCTGCCATGACGGCGCGTGGCCGCGCGTCCCGATCGGATCTGGCCTCACGCAGGGAGGCTGCGTTGCTGGCGACGAAATCGATCTGCTCCGGCGCCAGCTGCAATGCGGTGACCAAAGCGCGATTGGCTGGGGTCACCGGGCCGATCCGGATGTCCACGGTGCTTCCGGATCGCTCTGCCATGTGGCCTCCGACGATATCGGGATCGAGCGTCAGGACGACGCCCTGGAGCCGTCTTCCATGACCGGCTCGACGAACCGGTGCAGCTTGGCCGGATTGCCGCGCCAGATCGAGTTGGGCTCCAACTCCTCGCCCTTCATCACGAAGGAATCGGCATCGACCATCGATCCCTTGCCCATCACCACGCCGTAATGGACAAAGGCGGAAGGTCCGAGCGTGCAGCCATCGCCGATACGGATGAAGTCGGACTTGAACGCACCTTCTTCCAGCGAGTGGGCCTGGATGACGCAGCCTTCATTGAGCGTGACGTCATCGCCGATCACCACGAGGGAACGCTCGGTCAGGTTGGCGCCGCCGTCATAGACGCGCTTGCCCACATTGACCCCAAGCATGCGCAGGATCATCGGCCGGAACGGCGTGCCGGCGAACAGGCGCACAACAGGCGAATCCGCGAGCTTCCAGTGGCGCTCGTGGCGCCAGAATGTGACGTCGTAGATCGTCGTTATCTGCGGCTTCAGCTTGCGAAAACCGAGGCTTGCCCGCTCGACGAAGATGTAGAACGGAATGGTGATCGCCGAGGTCAAAAGCACCGCCACGAAGAGGGCGATCTCAGCCCATTCGGTGTAGTAGTTCAGTGCCCGGTCCCAGATCGCAAGCGTGGCGAACAGCATGACCCATTGCGTTGCCATGAACAGGAGGATCGTCACCAGATTGTGACGGTTCTTGAGCGGGATGCGCTGGCGTCGGTCTTGCTCGTCGATGCCGGCGATGAGTTCCTTGTCGCGGTTCACCATGCGCGGGATTTCAAAGGGCGGCGAGCCCAGAAGGCCGACATTCTCGCGCAGTGGCCCGTCGATGGGGACCATCACCTTGGTGCCGAGCAGGACGTTGTCGCCCGTGCGTCCATCCGGCGGATAGTAGATGTTGTTGCCGAGATAGTTGCGCTCGCCGATCCGGGTCGGCTCGAGCCGGAACGCGGAAGCGGACTTGTGCATGTTGATCATGAAAAGCCCGTCCGACACCATGGTCTGGGTGCCGATCTCGCACAGGAGCGGGTTTTCGTGCTGCTGGTTGGAGCCGAAATTGGAGCCCGTCTGCACCACCTTGTTGAGGTTCCAGCCGATGGCGCTCATGTAATGGACGATGGCCGAGCTATCACCGAACAGCAGCCCGAGCACGCGGGAGTTGCTCGAGAACTCGGCAACCGTCTGCAGCCAGTAGCGGAAGCCATAAAGCGTGTAGGTACGGCCGGGTTTCAGGATCAGGCTGAACAGGCGCGGCACCACCGTGGCGGCGAAAAAGGCCGCGGCGATGTAGCCGAACAGTGTGACCGTGGTGCCGATCGCCACAATGCCGATGGTCTCCTGATAGTCGTCGCCGACATTCTCCCAATAGCTGTGGAACAAAAGCGGCAGCGGGGTGACGATGGCAAACAGGCCTATCAGCTGCACGGCCTCGTAGAGGAAGCGCCGGATGCGGGGAGGATTGACGTTGCGCACCTTGCAATAGTCCGCCGTGGTCGGCACCGCGGGCGATCCATGCCAGTGTTCGCCGTCGGGGATGCTTTGCCCGTGCTGCAGCGAGGAAGAATGACCGAGCTGGCCGCCGTCGCCGATCGCGGTGTCGATGTCGAGCGTGCAGCCGACGCCGACGAAGGCGTCGCGGCCGATGGTCAGCGGCCCGGTGTGGATATAGCCGGCCTGGGCGCGATAGCCGAGGATCAGCGATTCCTTGCGCAGGATCGTTCGGTCGCCGATCGAAATCAGGTCCGTGCACACCGGCACCGCCCGGGATTCGATGACCACGTTCTTGCCGATCCTGGTTCCCAGAAGCTGCAGGTAGAGGCTGTAGAGCGGGCTTCCGCGGAACAGCACGACGGGTGCCGTGCGGATCAAGGTTTTGACCACCCAGAAGCGATAGTAGCGCAGGCCCCAGATCGGGAACGCTTCCGCCTTCCAGCGGCCCACCAGCAGCCATTTGGCGGCAATGGCGAAGCCCGACATGCCGAAGAACACGCCGGCAGAGAGCACCACGCACCTGACGTAAAGCTGCAGCGGGTCGTCGAGCGTGTCATAGACCCAGTTGAGGCCGTCATTGATCGCCCACAGCGCCACGTAGCTGTAGAGCGCGTAAAACAGCAACTGCGCCGCGCCGCAGGTCCAGTAGACGAAATTGGACGCCTGGCGGGTGAGAACGGGCTCGTTGGTGGCCGTCGTCATCTCTTCCGCCACGCTCAGGTGCTTGGCCAGGCGCGCCACCGTCGGATAGAGATAGATGTCGCGCATCGACGTCGTCGCCCATTCCTTGCGGGTGCGCACACGCGCGCAAAAATGCGCCATCAGCAACGAGTTGGCGCCGAGATCGTCGAAGAAATTGTCCTCGACGGACACATCGTCGAACTTCAGCACGGCGCATAGCGCGTCGGCCAGGAAACGCTCGTCGTCATTGCCGGGCGGCACCATGGCGCGATCGGCCGAGAGCCGGACGCTGGTTGGTTTGGGCAACTGGCGAAGGTCGACCTTGTTGGAGACCGTCATCGGGATCGCCGGCAGTTCCTCCAGATAGGAGGGCACCATGTAGTCGGGCAGCCGCCGCTTCATCGTCTGGGCAATGTCGGCGCGCGAGAGAGCCGGCTGGCCGGCCTTGGGCGCGTAATAGGCAACGAGTTCGACGCGGCCGGGCTCGATCTCCCAGGTGGTGACGGCGGCCTGCGCGATCTCGGGCTGGTCGAGCAGCACGGCCTCGATCTCGCCGAGTTCAATGCGATAGCCGCGGATCTTCACCTGGGTATCGATGCGCCCGGCATACTCGATCTCGCCGGCGTCACTGATCCGGCCAAGGTCGCCGGTGCGGTAGATGCGCTTCGACGGGTTGTTCGGCAGGCCGAGGAAATCGGCGATGAATTTCTGTTCGGTCAGGTCCGGCCGGTTGAGATAGCCGACCGCCAGCCCGATGCCGGCAATGCCGATCTCGCCCAGTTCGCCGGGTTCGGCGAGCCGCGGCAGCGAAGGGTCGAGAATGACGATCGAGTAGGTGGGCAGCGGCGCGCCGATCGTCACCGGCCGGTCCGGCGTCAATGCACCCATGGTTGCCGTGACGGTCGCCTCGGTCGGGCCATAGGTGTTGAGGATCTGCCGGCCGGGCTTCGACCAGCGCACCACCAGATTGTGCGGGCAGGCCTCGCCGCCGACCAGCAGCGTGCGCAGGCTGGGCACGTCCGATGTCATGGACGACAGAAGCGTCGGGCTGCAGGCCATGCAGGTGATGTCGTGATGGCGCAGGAAATCGGCGAGCTCTTCGCCCACGAGAGGCATCTGGCCTGGTGCCGGCACGACCGTCGCGCCGGCGACGAACGGCACCCAGATCTCCTCGGAGGAAAAGTCGAAGGCGATGGTCATGCCCTGGTAGACGCGATCGCCCGGCCGGTAGCCGTAGGATGCGGCGGCGACGCGGATGAAGTTGACGAAGCTCTGGTGGCGGATGGCGACGCCCTTCGGCCTGCCGGTGGTGCCGGACGTATAGAGGATGTAACAGATGTCTTCGACCGCCGTGGGGGCCGGCGCCTTATGCGGCTTCAGCGGCGCGTCGGATTGGGCTGATATTTCGGCGGCGGCGCTGTCGATCAACAGGTGCGGAACCGGCAGCTGGTCGGCCCGCGAAGCGTAGGTGGCGATGGTGACGACCAGGCTGACGCTGGCGTCTTCGATGATGAGCGCCATGCGCTCTTGCGGAAAGGCGGTGGCCAGCGGCACGAAGGCGGCACCCGCCTTCACCACGGCGAGCAGGGCCACATAGGTTTCCGCGGACCGGTCGAGGATGAGCCCGACACGGTGACCCGGCCGCACGCCGCGCTTGACCAGCAGGCGAGCAAATTGGTTGGCGCGCTTGTCCAGCTCCCGATAGGTCCAGGTGCGGCCCTCGGAGATCACCGCCGGCAGCGTGGCGAATGTTCCGGCGAGTTGCTCGAAGACTTTGTCGAGCCGCTCGTCCGGTTGGCCTGTCCGGGCAAAATCGGCGCCCGCCAGGACCTGGCCGTGCGCTCCGGAGGCAATTCCCGCAAGTGCATCGACGCTGTCGGAGCTGGTCTCGGGCCCTGCGCCCAATCGTGCCGCTTCCCTGTCCAGTTCGGCGATATCGATACCGTGGTCCATTTCTAAACTTTCTCGTCCTGGCAAGCCGTTACAGGCACATCTCGGTCACGCCGCCGCGCCGGCGGGCATTGCCGGCTGTGCCGTCGCTGCAATTTGATCGTTGTTCATGGAGGGGGAATGACTGAAGCTTCCAGAACGGAAGATTCCGGAATTCAGACCGGCGATCGCCGGCCGCACCCTCTTTGGCCGGGCGGTTATCACGGAATCGACCGCCCCGTCTTCACAGTTTCGGGAGCATGGGCGTAGGGCGCAAGCGCGCGCATTGCCTGGGCGCTGCCGGCGGCGAGCGACATGCCAGGTAGGGCACCCATCGATCCGTTCGAACCTCGTTGCATTGCCGTACCCAATTCCGTGCCCCTGTGTCCGTGCGCCTGCATCGTGCACTTGTGCGGCGGCCAGATTTCCGGCCGTTGAGGGATGCTTATGCCATCCGATCTTTTCGCCAGTTTTTCCGAACTGTTGAATCTTGTTTCTGAATTGTGTCTGGGCAGCGTTCCGTAGGGCCGCTTCCTGCAGTTTCAGCCCTTCCAGAAAAAATCTCATAGCGTCCAGGAATAAAGCGCGGCCGTTGCGGGTCTTCTCTGCAAGCGGGGCAATCTTGCGGTCCGCGACCCATAGAAAACGAAACAAGGATTTACCGAAATGACCAAGCTCGCTCTCAGCGTGGCTGCGATGTTGCTTGCCTCGACTTCTGCCTTTGCCGGCAGCGACCATTTCGGCGCCAATGCCCCCAACCAGCCTGGCGCCGCCGTCGACACCAATGCCACCGCCTCGATCCCCTACGCGGCACGTCCTCATGGCGTCGATACCAAGGTGACGACCGGGCCGAGCCGGCCGGCGACCAAATCCGATGCGGACGAACCCGGCCAGGGCATCTGGGGCAACTGAGTTCACGGGTCGGCACCGGATCCCGGCGGCGCCGATCCGACCCGCGATCAGCGACGGAGGGCCAGGGCTTGGCGCTCCGTCATTCCATTCGACCTTTCGCCTTAGCCACCACTCAACAGAGGAGATCACCATGTTCAGCATGTCACGCCGCACAGTGCTTCAATCCGCCGCCGCCGCTGCCGCCCTCGGCCTTGCCGGCAAGCTGGAATTCACCCGTCCCGCTTTCGCGCAGACGCTGGAGCCCACCGTCGGCTTCTACAAATACACGGTCGGCGATATCGAGGTGACCGCCGTCTATGACGGCATCTGGAAGAAGCCGCACGACCCGGCCTTCATCAAGGATGTTTCGGTCGACGATACCAAGGCAGCGCTCGCCAAGGCGGGGCTGACGACCGACTTCATGCCCATTCCGCTCACCGTAGCGGTGCTCAAGATGGGCGGCAGGCTGATCATGATGGATGCCGGCTCGGGCGTCGGCCAGTGGCAGGCCAACGCCACGCACCTGCCGGCCAACATGGCCGCCGCCGGCATCGACTACAAGGCGATCGACACTATCATGATCTCGCATTTCCACCCCGACCATGTCTGGGGCCTCATGGAGAAGGGCACCAACACGCCGGTGTTCCCAAACGCCGAGCTGATCGTCAACGCCACCGAATACAAGTGGTGGACCGACCCGAGCAGGCTGGCGAAGCTGCCCGAGGGCCGCAAGCCGGCGGGCAAGCGCATCGCCGAAAACTTCCCGAAATGGAAGAACTGGAAGCTGGTCGAGGACGGCGCCGAGGTCGCGCCCGGCATCCAGATCATCGCCGCCCCCGGCCACACGCCCGGCCATTCGGTGTACCTCGCCAATTCCGGCAAGGAACAACTGATGATCTCGGCCGACACAATGTATGTGCCGGCGCTTCTCGCACCGCATCCGGAATGGCAGGGCGCCTATGACCAGGATGGGCCGACGGCGATCGCCACGCGCCACAAGATCATCGACCGGGTGATCGCGGACAACATCCGCATTTCCGGTTCGCACTTCCCGTTCCCGGGCACCGGCGTCTTCGTCAAGGACGGCAATGCCTACGGCTTCACGCCTGTCGAAATCTGAGCACCAGCTCCCAACCCAAGCGAGACAGACAATGAAACAATCTTTTTTGGGCAAGCACGCCCTGTTCGGCCTGCTCGGCGCCATTGCCGTGCTGACCGTGGTTCCCGTCGCAACCATCATCCCAGCCTATGCGGTCGACGACATCGAGGGCGCCGACGCGCCCGACCTCACCGCCGTCAAGGCCAAGATCGACGCCAAGGATTACAAGGGCGCGCTGGCGGACCTGCGCGACCTCGCGCAGGACAACCAGCAGGCCGACGTCTACAATTTGCTCGGCTTCACGCTGCGCAAGACCGGCGACTTCACCACCGCGCTGACCTACTACAACAAGGCGCTGGAGCTGAAACCCGACCACAAGGCCGCCCGCGAATATCTGGGCGAGCTCTACGTCGAAACCGGCGACATGGCCAAGGCCGATGAGCAACTGGCCTCGCTGCAGAAACTGTGCCCGACCGGCTGCGAGGAGCTTTCCGACCTGCGGAAAGCCATCGATACCAAGGTGACGAAGTAAGTTCCCCTCACCCGGATTGCCAAGATCGAATTGCGAAAAGCAATTCGGGGCAATCCGACCTCTCCCCGAGGGGAGAGGAGGCGCCGCCTTTCTCTTCTCCCCGCTGGGGAGAGGTGGCCGCGAAGCGGCCGGATGAGGGGCTTGGCGCTGACCCACCAAAGTTCGGGCGCTCGTGGCTGGCGCCCATTGCCGGAGCCGGCGCCTCTCCCTCGAGCCGGCTCCGGCCCTTTCAAGCATCACATTCGGCAGGCGCCGTCCCCGCGCGGCCTTGCACGGTGTCAAAATATCGGAGGCTGACCATGATCCTGAACGAACGCGCCGCGAAGCTGCACGCCCTCGCCACCAAACTCTATGTCAGGGATCTGACCCTGCTTGTCGGGCGCCTGCTCATGTCCTTCATCTTCCTGCATGAGGGGGTGACACTGGCCACCCATTTCGACGGCGCCGCCAAGGCGATGGCCGCGCAAGGCGTCGGTCTGCCGCTGTTTGTCGCCACCATCGCGTTGCAACTGGGGGCAGGGCTCTCGGTGGCAACGGGCGTGCTGACGCGGCTGGGGGCGATTGGCCTCGGCCTCTTCTGCCTGGCAACGGCCACACTGTTCCACACCAACTTCGCCAGCCAGAGCGAGCTGCTGAATTTCGAAAAGGATCTGGCGATCGCCGGCGGCATGTTCGTTCTGGCCGTCGCCGGCGCCGGCCGGATCTCGCTGGATTGGCTGCTGGCCCGTACCCTGCAGCAGCGCCAGCGCGATAGGGAAACGGTGGCGTCGCTGCTGGCGGTCGAGAACCAGTTTTCCCCAGAGGTGAGGCTGCCGGTCTGAGGAGGAGCTGAGCCCGCGCGACCCGTTCAAACGCCTGCGACACGTACTTTGCTGGAACCAGCCTTGATGCTCCGCATTCTATAAGCAGGGGCTGAAGGAGCGTGACGTGAAAGCGATTTTGGCATTGGTCGGCGGCTTTGTCTTGACCCTTGCGGTCTTCGGCAGCGGGCTGGGCTTTGCCGCCTGGCTGCTCGCCGCCAAGCCCGCGCATGAGGCAAGGCCGACTGTCAGCGTGGCGGAACTGTGGACCAGGGACGCGCGGCCGGTGAACAAGGCGGCGCAAAATCTGCAACGCTTGCCGGCCGACCAGCCCGCGCCGCCCGATATCGCCGTCAAGGCGCAGGCACCCGATCCGGCCGCGACCGGATCGATCGCGCCGGCTGCTGGAGCCGACGCGCTGCCGGCGTCCCATGTCAGTTGGTGCGCGAACCGCTACCGCTCCTACAATCCGGACGACAACAGCTACATGTCTTATAGCGGGCAGCAGCGCCCCTGCGTCTCGCCCTATCTCGACGCCGGCGACGACCAGGGCGCGCAGCCATCGGCAGCCGTCAGCTATGTCGAGGGGGGTGTCGCCCCGGCGGTCGCCACGACGGCGCTTTCCGCCGACCATGTCGATTCCTGCTTCAGCCGCTACCGCTCCTACAGGCCCGACGACAACAGCTATCAGCCATATTCCGGGGGACCCAGGCGCCAGTGCGAGTAGCCGCCGGTGCCATGCAGGCCTGGCTGAAGGGTTGCATCTTGTCATCCCGACGATCACGCAAATTTTTTGGATCGTTCGCACCGGCGCGGCGTTCATGCCTCACATGAGTGGAGGAATGACATGAGCGACGACCGCGACGACAAGATCAGGAACCGCGCCTACGAGATCTGGCAACGCGAAGGCGGCGGCCATGGCGACCATGAGCGGCACTGGAGCCGGGCCGAGATGGAGATCGACAGGGAAGCCGCCCTGCCGCTGACGGCGGATGACGCGCTGCCACAAACCGGCGAGATCGCGAGCTCCGACGTTCTGACGGTGGAGGAACTGGCGATCCGCGCGGGCATATCGGGCGAGGAGGCGCAGGAGCTGATCGACCGTCTCGGCACCGACCGCGCCGCGATCGAGCAAGCCGCGCGCAGCCTCAAGCCAAAGCGCGGGCGCTGAACGCGCGAGCCTTTCGAAACAACGCGTTGGTGCAACTCGATGACAAGATGATTCATCGAGCCACCGAGCGCAAAACCATGATCGCCCCGAAGCCGGCGCTCTCTTGGAGCACTATCCCTGGTCATCTCCGACAATGTCGGAACCCTTGGCCGCCTCGGAGGTTCACCCTGTCCCACCGCAAAGGAGATGCACTCATGGACCACGCCAATCACGTAAGGCTCAGCCGCGCCGAACTGACCCCGGATACGCTTGAAGGCGCGACCATCTACGGCCCCAACGACGAGAAGATCGGCTCCGTCGACCATATGCATGGCAGCAGCCAGGTCGTCATCGACGTCGGCGGCTTCCTCGGCATCGGCGCCAAGCCGGTCGCCGTCGCCGCCAACGAACTCGATTTCATGCGCGACGAGGACGGCGACGTTCACGCCGTGACCAGCTGGACCAAGGATCAGCTGAAAGCCATGCCCGAACACCGCGACTGACAATAGGAAGGGCTCGGCGATCGTCGGGCCCTTCGTCCTTTCCTGAGGAGAGACCGATGATCAGGAAGCTGAAAGACGGAAAATATCGGCTTTATTCAAGGAAAAAGGACGAGAAGACGGGCAAGCGGCGGAATCTGGGCACGTTCGACAGCCGCGAAGCGGCGGAGAAGCACGAAAGGGAAGTGCAGTATTTCAAGCGGCATTGAAGGGATCGCTGTTGCATAGCGGTACACAGAGACCGAGGCCGCTGTAGGCCTGTCGGCCTCCTAGGGGGCCAGCAAAGCGGCGGACCTTTCAGCCGCGCTTGCAAGCCATATGGAACCAAATACGCGGCCACGCGTTAATGGCTTCGGCCTGATCCGGCCGGGGGTTCGCGTGGAGGGGTTTTTGGGCGCATCTCGGTTACCAAAAGAACAACTGGACTCTCGACAAATCCTTAGCGCTCTCAAAGCTTTTCGAAACGGCGATTTCTCCGTCCGCATCGAAAACGTCTATGATGGGCTGAGTGGCGAGATTGCAGACACGTTCAATCAAATCGTCGAACTCAATGACCAGGTGACGCGGGAATTCGCGCGGCTCAGCCGGGTGGTCGGCAAGGACGGGCGCATCAGCGAGCGCGGCCATGTCAGGAACGCCAAAGGTAGCTGGGAATCGAGCGTCCGATCGGTCAACGACCTGATCGAGGACATGGTGCAACCGACCGCCGAGGTGGCCCGGGTCATCGGCGCCGTCGCCAAGGGCGATCTGTCCCAGACCATGATGGTGGAGATCGACGGCAGGCCGCTGCGCGGCGAATTCCTGCGGATCGGCAAGATCGTCAACACAATGGTCGAGCAACTCGCCTCGTTCACTTCGGAGGTGACGCGCGTGGCGCGCGAGGTCGGCACCGAGGGCAAGCTAGGCGGTCAGGCCCGGGTCAAGGGGGTGGCGGGCACCTGGAAGGATCTGACCGACAATGTGAACGCGATGGCGACCAACCTGACGAGCCAGGTGCGCAACATCGCGGAGGTGACTACCGCAGTCGCTTCGGGCGATTTGTCGAAGAAGATCACCGTCGACGTGAAGGGCGAGATCCTGGAGCTGAAGTCGACCATCAACACCATGGTCGACCAGCTCAACTCGTTTGCCGGCGAGGTGACGCGCGTCGCGCGCGAAGTCGGCACCGAGGGAAAGCTCGGCGGCCAAGCCCGCGTCGAGGGCGTCGGTGGCACCTGGAAGGACCTGACGGACAGCGTGAACCTGATGGCCGCCAATTTGACCGGCCAGGTCCGCAATATCGCCGATGTGACGACCGCGGTGGCGCTCGGCGACCTGTCGAAGAAGATCACCGTCGACGTGAAGGGAGAGATTTTGGAGCTGAAGTCCACCATCAATACGATGGTCGACCAGCTCAACTCATTTGCCGGCGAGGTGACGCGCGTTGCACGCGAGGTCGGCACGGAGGGAAAGCTCGGCGGGCAGGCGCAGGTGCGGGGTGTCGCCGGAACCTGGAAAGATTTGACCGATAACGTCAATTCAATGGCGGCCAACCTGACCGGCCAGGTGCGCAACATCGCCGAAGTGACCACCGCAGTGGCTCTTGGCGATCTGTCGAAGAAGATCACGGTCGACGTGAAGGGCGAGATCCTGGAGCTCAAGAACACCATCAACACGATGGTGGACCAGCTGAATTCCTTCGCCTCGGAAGTGACGCGCGTCGCGCGCGAAGTCGGCACCGAGGGAAAGCTCGGCGGTCAGGCGGAAGTCCGTGGCGTCGGAGGCACCTGGAAAGACCTGACCGACAACGTCAATCTGATGGCCGCCAATCTCACCGGCCAGGTGCGCAACATCGCCGATGTGACGACGGCCGTCGCGCGGGGTGATCTCTCCAAGAAGATCACGGTCGACGTGAAGGGCGAAATCCTCGAGCTCAAGAACACCGTCAACACGATGGTGGACCAGCTCAACTCATTCGCCTCCGAAGTCACGCGCGTTGCCCGCGAAGTGGGCTCGGAGGGAAAACTCGGCGGCCAGGCCCATGTCGAGGGGGTCGGCGGCACCTGGAAGGACCTGACCGACAACGTCAACGCCATGGCCGGCAACCTGACCGTGCAGTTGCGCGATGTCTCCAAGGTCGCGACCGCGATCGCGACCGGCGATCTCACCCAGAAAATCACCGTCGATGCGCTGGGAGAGATTCTGCAGATCAAGGACGTCATCAACACGATGGTGGACCAGCTGAACTCCTTCGCATCCGAGGTGACGCGCGTTGCCCGCGAAGTGGGATCGGACGGCAAGCTTGGCGGCCAGGCACAGGTCCGCGGTGTCGCCGGCACGTGGAAGGACCTGACGGATAACGTCAACGCCATGGCCGCCAATCTGACGGGCCAGGTCCGCAACATCGCGGAAGTGACGACCGCCGTTGCGCTGGGCGACCTGTCGAAAAAGATCACGGTCGACGTTCGCGGCGAAATTCTCGAGCTCAAGGACACCATCAACACGATGGTGGATCAGCTCAACTCTTTCGCCTCGGAAGTGACGCGTGTCGCGCGCGAAGTCGGCACCGAGGGGAAGCTTGGCGGCCAGGCACAGGTGCGCGGCGTCGCCGGCACCTGGAAGGACCTGACCGACAACGTCAATTCGATGGCCGAGAATCTGACCGGCCAGGTGCGCAACATCGCCGATGTGACGACCGCGGTGGCGCGAGGCGATCTGTCGAAGAAGATCACCGTCGACGTCAAGGGCGAGATCCTGGAGCTGAAGTCCACCATCAACACCATGGTAGACCAGCTCAACTCATTCGCGGGCGAGGTGACGCGTGTGGCGCGCGAAGTCGGCACCGAGGGCAAGCTCGGCGGCCAGGCACAGGTCGAGGGCGTGGCGGGCACCTGGAAGGACCTGACCGACAACGTCAACCTCATGGCGACCAACCTGACCAACCAGGTGCGCGGCATCGCCGATGTCGTCACCGCCGTGGCGCAGGGCAATCTCAAGCGCAAACTCGCCGTCGATGCCAAGGGCGAGATCGCGTCCCTGGCGGACACCATCAACGGCATGATCGAAACGCTGGCGACCTTCGCCGATCAGGTGACCAACGTCGCCCGCGAGGTCGGCATCGAGGGCAAGCTCGGCGGCCAGGCGAGGGTGCCTGGCGCCGCCGGCCTGTGGCGCGACCTGACCGACAACGTCAATCAGCTGGCGGCGAACCTGACCACCCAGGTGCGGGCCATCGCCGAGGTGTCGACCGCGGTCACCAAGGGCGATCTTACGCGTTCCATCAGCGTCCAGGCTTCCGGGGAGGTCGCGGCGCTCAAGGACAACATCAACGAGATGATCCGCAACCTGAAGGATCAGACGCTCAAGAATGCCGAGCAGGATTGGCTGAAGACCAACCTCGCGCGGTTTTCGCGCATGCTGCAGGGCGAGCGCGATCTGGCCACGGTGTCGCGCATGATCATATCGGAGCTGGCGCCGCTGGTGAACGCGCAGTATGGCGTTTTCTACGTGACCAATCGCGACGAGGAAGAATCCTATCTGGAGCTGGCCGCGTCCTACGCCGCCGAGGGCAAAGCCAAGATCCGCCAGCGTGTGGACTTTCGGGAAGGCCTGATCGGTCAAAGCGCGGCCGACAAACGGGCGATCATGCTCGACGAGGTTCCCTCGAGCTTCCTGCGCATCAGCTCGGGCCTCGGTGAAGCGCCGCCGGCCAGCGCCATCGTTCTGCCGGCATTGTTCGAGGAAGAGGTCAAGGCGGTCATCGAACTCGCTTCGTTCAGCCGCTTCAGCGACACGCATCGCCTGTTCCTCGAGCAATTGATGGAGTCAGTCGGCATCGTGCTCAACACGATCGCCGCGACCATGCGCACGGAAGGGCTTCTCAAGCAGTCACAGCTTCTGACGTCCGAACTGCAGTCGCGCCAGACCGAGCTCACCAAGAAACAGGAAGAGCTTCACGCCACCAACGAGGAATTGCAGGAGAAGGCGCAGCTTCTCGAGAACGAGAAAAAGCAGGTCGAGAACAAGAATCTCGAGATCGAAATGGCCAGACGCGCACTCGAGGAGAAAGCGGAACAGCTGGCGCTGACGTCCAAGTACAAGTCCGAATTCCTGGCCAATATGAGCCACGAGCTGAGGACGCCGCTGAACTCGCTGCTGATCCTGTCCAACCTGCTCGCGACCAACCAGCAGGGCAACCTGAACGACAAGCAGATCGAATTCGCTCGCACGATCAACTCGGCGGGCACGGACCTGCTCAGCCTCATCAACGACATACTGGATCTTTCGAAAATCGAATCCGGCACGGTTTCGATCGAGCTCAACGACATGCCGCTCGCACATCTGCGCCAGCATATGGAGCGGACCTTCCGGCAGCTTGCGGCCGACAAGGGGCTTGGGTTTACGATCAAGATCGATCAGATCCTGCCCGAGACGATCCGTACGGACGAAAAACGGCTGCAGCAGATCGTCCTCAACCTTTTGTCCAACGCCTTCAAGTTTACGTCCCAAGGCGACGTGACGCTCAGCATCCATGCCGAGCGGACCGGCCGCGCAAACGGCGCGGCGGCACTGCCGCAAGCGCTGGCCATCGCCGTCACCGACACGGGCATCGGCATTCCGGAGGACAAGCAAAAGCTGATCTTCGAGGCGTTCCAACAAGCCGACGGCACCACCAGCCGCAAATATGGCGGCACTGGCCTCGGCCTCTCGATCAGCCGGGAAATCGCCCGCCTGCTCGGCGGCGAGTTGCGCGTCGAAAGCCAGCCTGGAACGGGATCGACCTTCACGCTTGTCATTCCCTTCGACGGCCCGCGCAGCAGCAGTCTTGCACCGCAGATCGAGCTTTCGCCGGCCGCCGTTTCCGTTGCGGCCAGCAGCACGACAGGAACGCCGGAACTCGCCGACGACCGTGATGCGATCGATCCATCGGACAGGGTGGTGCTGATCGTGGAGGACGACCCCACTTTTGGCGGGCTGCTGCTTGGTCTTGCGCGATCGGCCGGATTGAAAGGCGTGCTCTCCACGGCCGGCTCGGGAACGCTGGCGCTTACGCGCAAGCTCATGCCCGATGCGATCACGTTGGATCTCGGCCTTTCGGACATTGATGGCTGGGTGCTTTTCGACCTTTTACGGCACGATCCGAAGACCAGGAACATACCCATCCACGTTATCTCCGGCGCCGAAGACATCGAGCTCCTCACGCGCCGAGGCGCCGCAAGCGTTTCCAGCAAGCCGGTGTCCGCCGGCGAACTTTCGCGTGTCTTCGACGACATTCAGTCGAGGACACTCAGGACACAACGCAATGTGCTGGTCGCGGATCCGGATCCCGAGCGTCGCCTGGCGCTGGTCGAAGCCATTCGCGACGGCGTCACGTCGGTCACCGCCATCGGCCGCGTCGCGGCTAATGCCGACGGGGGTGGTATTGCCGGATATGACGCCGTCGTGTTCGGTTTTGGCCGTTCGGCCAAGGACAACGCCCAGATGCTCGATGAGATCATGTCCCAGTTCGGCGATTTTGTCCCGCGCCTGCTCTTCTTCACGCCCCATCCGGACGCCTTTCAACAGCAGATCGCCTTGCATCCGCCGCTCAGCGATGTTCCACGTGCCGACAACTTTGCCCAGCTTGGCTTGTTGATGTCCGCCGCCCTTCCAGGCGACAGGCCCGACAAGGAAATCCTGGCTTCCGAGCAACTCGACAACGCCGATCTGGCCGGAGCCAAGGTTCTGATCGTCGACGACGACATTCGCAACATCTATTCGCTGACCAGCGTGCTGGAGACCTACGGTATCGAGGTGCAGCATGCCGAGCGGGGGCGGGACGGCATAGCCATGCTTGAAGAGGCGCCGGACGTCGACGTCGCCCTGATCGACATCATGATGCCCGAGATGGACGGGTACGAGACAATGCGCCGGATACGCTCCCAGCCGGAAATCGCGCACATTCCGCTGATTTCCGTCACGGCCAAGGCGATGAAAGGAGATCGCCAGAAATGTCTGGACGCCGGCGCGTCCGACTACATCGCCAAGCCCGTCGACCTCGACCTGCTCCTCGCCCTGCTGCGGGTTTGGGTCGGTCGCTCGCGCTCGCGAGCGGGGACATCGCGGGCAGACGGCGACGACCGCAATCTGATCGCGCCCCGGCGGATTTAGCAATGGCGGCGATGGAAGCAGAAAGCAGCGAACCGTTCGAAAAGCTGGGGCCGGTTCGCGTTCTCGCTGTCGACGACGACGCGCGAAATCTCGTTGCCATTGAGGAGGCACTTGACGGGGTCGGGCAGGTGATTTGCGCCCAGTCGGGCGACGAGGCGCTGCGCTTTCTGCTCAAGGACGACTTCGCCGTCATTCTGCTGGATGTGCTGATGCCCGGTCTCGACGGCTACGAAACCGCTTCGCTGATCCGGAGGCGCGAACGTTCGAACGCCACGCCGATCATCTTCCTGACCGCCATCAACAAGGAAGAAGCACATATGTTGCGCGGCTATGACGCCGGCGCGGTGGATTATCTGTTCAAGCCATTCGACCCGTCGATGCTGCGGTCCAAGGTCATGGTCTTCGTCGATCTATATGAAAAGACGAGGGAAATCGAACGGAATGCGGCCAGGGAGCAACTGCTGCTTGAGCGAGCGCTGAAGGCGACCTCCGACAAGCTCGACGCCGAGCGGGCGCTGCGGCATTCCGAGGCCCGGCAGGAGACGATCCTCGCCTCGCTGCCGATCTGTTTTCACGCTCGCGCGGCCGCGGCGCCATTCGCCGCAAGCTATGTTTCCAAGGGGGTCGAGCGGTTGACGGGATTTTCTCCGAACCGGTTCATGGCGGATCCAGATTTCGGCATCAGCCGTGTCCATCCGGCTGATCGGGACGCAGTGACAAGATCGCTTTCGGCCGCCCACGAGACCGGCTCTTATGCGTGCGAGTTCCGCTGGCGATGCGCCAATGAGGAATACCGGATATTCCTCGACCAGGGAGTGGTCGCCAGGGATGGCGCCGGGCTCGAACTGCTGGGCACCATGCAGGACATCACCGAGCAGCGCCACCTGGAAAGCCAATTGCTGCAATCGCAGCGGCTCGATGCGATCGGCAAGCTGACCGGCGGACTTGCCCACGATTTCAACAATCTGCTTGCGGCGATCCTCTCCGGGCTGAGCCTGCTCGAAAGGCAAGTGAGCCTCGACGGCAAGGCGGCCCAGGTTCTCGACATGACGCGCCGTTCCGCTTCCCAGGGCAAGGACCTCATCCAGCGCATGCTCGCCTTTTCAAGGCGCCAGGATCTGAAACCGGTTGCCGTGCGGATGTCGAGCCTCGGAGACACGATGACCGGCCTTGTGGCACCGATCCTGGGCGGCCTGGTGCGCTTCGACTGGCATGTCGGTGACGACATATGGCCGGTGCATGCGGATCCTGCGCAGCTTGAGCTTGCCTTGATGAACCTGGTCTTCAATGCCCGCGACGCGATGCCTTCCGGCGGGACAATCTGCGTCAGGGCCCACAATCGCAGCGTCGGCCATTCCGGCCAGGGGCTTGCCGCGGGCGACTATGTCAGGCTTGCGGTCGAGGACACCGGGACAGGTATCGCCGCGGATGTCATCAGCAAGGTGATCGAGCCGTTCTTCACGACAAAGCCGATCGGGAAGGGCACCGGTCTGGGCCTCAGCACTGTCTATGGTTTCGCCAAGCAGTCGGGTGGCACGCTCAGGATTGACAGCGAGCTTGGCCACGGCACCACCATGGAGCTCTGGCTGCCCCGTTCACGCGAGGCGCAAGACGTTACCACCAGGGATGAGCTCGTTTTCGAAGCCAGTGCCGCCAACAATGCCGGCACGGACCTCCCGACGGCGGCCGAGGATCAGTTGCCGACTGTTCTGCTCGTCGACGACAGTCAATCCCTGCGGGAGTTGACGGCGATGTCGCTGCGGCAATCGGGTTTCGACGTGACGGCGTTTTCCGGCGGCGCCCAGGCCCTGGCCGCCATCGAAAAGGAACCGGACCGTTTCGACGTCATCGTAACCGACTTCGCCATGCCGCTCATTTCGGGCATCGACGTCATCCGCTTCGCCCGCAGCCTGCGCGCGGATTGGCCGGCACTCATCGTCACGGGCTACGCCGATGCCGAGAAGATCTCGGACCGCCCTCACGACGTGGCGTTGATCAGCAAGCCCTTCGAAGATGCCCATTTGGTAGCAGCCATTCGATCAGCTTCGCGCCGCCGCTGACGCCCTTGCTTCGGAGGAGCCGCACCTGCCGTCGGTCATCGCAGGCGCTTAGCAGACCTCCCAATTTCTCGCACCAGCTGCCGAGTTGCCCTCTCCACGTTAACCATTCGTTAACCATTAACCCCCTAGCGTTTACCTCTCAGTAAGGATTCGCTGGCCGTGACCTTTGCCGCCCCCGTCGAAACAAAATCCATTCGTTTTCGCGCCCGTTCGTTCGTGGCCTTTACGCTCACGCCGGAGGCGCCGATTTCCGCCTGGCTGGAGGGGCTGGATCACTGGATCGGCAATTCGCCGGGGTATTTTGCGGGGCGGCCGGTGGTGCTCGATCTAAACGTGCTGAAGCCCGACGCGGGCGACATCGGGCTGCTGGTTGCTTCGCTCGGTGCACGGGGCATCCGGGTTTATGCCATCGAGCTTGAAGGGGCCTCGCTCGGGCTTGACCTGCCGCCGTTGCTTGGCGGCGCCAAGGAGGCCACCACGGATGGCCTGCTGTCGCAGCCCGGCCGCAAGGGCAAGGCTGAGGCGGCTGATGAAGCCGGCAAGCTGGAAACGGTGTTTTCGGATCGCGGCAAGGATGCCGGCAAGGCCGGCGAAGTCAAGGCCGGCGAAGTCAAGGCAGGCGAGGGCAAGGCCGGCGAAGCCAGGGCCGAGGCGGGCAAGGGCAAGGCAGCCAAGGCCGCGGAAGCAGGCGCGATCGAAACTGTCCAGGCCGGCACGCTTATGGTCAAGTCGCCGATCCGCTCGGGTCAGTCGATCTTCCATCCACATGGCGATGTCATCGTTTTGGGCTCGGTCGCGTCCGGCTCCGAAATCATCGCGGCGGGCTCTATCCATGTCTATGGGACCTTACGCGGCCGCGCCATCGCCGGCTCGCAGGGCAATCGCTCGGCACGCATCTTCTGCCGCAAGAACGAGGCTGAGCTGATTTCGGTCGACGGCTGGTACACCACCGCCGAAGAGATGGAAGGCGTCTCGCGCGGCAAGGCCGTGCAGGCCTTCCTCGAAGGCGACATGCTCGCCGTCGTGCCGCTGAACTAGGGCGGCGCGATGCTGACGCCCGGCTTCACGGTTGCGGCCCGGACAAGCGCCGAGGCACCATCGCCGCGCGCAAGCCTCGGACCGGTTTGGGATGGCATGATGGCAGGCTCTGACAACAGCCGTGCGGCGCACGGCACAACAAACGACAACAGGCAACGGAGGCTTTTTCCATGGGCAAGGTAGTGGTCGTCACATCGGGCAAGGGGGGCGTCGGCAAGACCACCTCGACGGCCGCGCTGGGTGCCGCGGTCGCCAAGACCGGCAAGAAGGTGGCGCTGGTCGATTTCGACGTCGGCCTGCGCAATCTCGACCTGATCATGGGCGCCGAGCGGCGCGTCGTGTTCGACCTCGTCAACGTCATCCAGGGCCAGGCCAAGCTGTCGCAGGCGCTGATCCGCGACAAGCGCGTCGACACGCTGTTCCTGCTGCCGGCGTCGCAGACGCGGGACAAGGACGCGCTGACCGAGGACGGCGTCGGCGAGGTGATCGACAAGCTGCGCTCGGTCTTCGACTATGTCTTCTGCGACAGCCCGGCCGGCATCGAGCGCGGCGCGCAGCTCGCCATGCGTTTTGCCGACGAGGCCGTCATCGTCACTAATCCGGAAGTGTCGTCGGTGCGCGATTCCGACCGCATCATCGGTCTGCTCGACGCCCGCACCATGCGCGCCGAACAGGGCGAGCAGATCGCCAAGCATGTGCTGGTCACGCGCTATGACGCGGCGCGCGCCGCGCGGGGAGAAATGCTCTCGATCGACGACGTGCTGGAAATCCTGTCGGTGCCGCTGCTCGGCATCATCCCGGAAAGCCAGGATGTGCTGCGCGCCTCCAACCTCGGTTCGCCGGTGACGCTGTCGGAACCGCTCAACAACGCCGCCAAGGCCTATCTCGAAGCGGCACGGCGGCTTGAAGGCGAAGACTTGCCGGTGGTGGTGCCCTTCGAACGCAAGGGTTTCCTCGACCGTCTGCTCGGAAGGAGGGCCGCATGAGCATCCTCGACCTCTTCAAGCGGCGCACCAGCGCGCCGGTGGCGCGCGAGCGGCTGCAGGTGCTGCTCGCCTATGAGCGCCGCAGCCGTGGCCAGCCCGACCTCGTCTCCATTCTGCGGGAGGAGATCATGGCTGTGATCGCCAAGCATGTGCAGATCGACCAGGACTATCTCCAGGTCTCAATGGAGCGGGGTGAGACCATGTCGACGCTGGAAATCGACATCCAGATCCCCAACAAGAGCGCCGTGCCGCTGGCCATGGCGGGGTAAAAAACGGTGCGCCTTTTCCTCGCCCCGCTCCACAGGGGGCGAGGAACCCGGATTGCCGGGCCGGCACCGCCGGTTTTCGTCCAGATCAGTTCAGCGAAAATCTCGACCTGAAGCCCGCGGCGCTGTTGCGATTGGGATAATCCTGATCCGGTATCGCAACGCCCAGATGAGTGCACAGCGGTTCCCAGCCATCGCCAAGAGCGTGGACCAGCAGCCGCTCCGGTGGCACTTCGGCGTACACCGCACGGACATTGGCTTCGTAGCAGGCAATGGCATGCGCTCGATCGCCGGGCCGGCCGCCGAACACCTGCCTGGCGATCAGGGCGAGGCCCAGCGATTCTTGATCGACGCTTTGCTCAAGTCCCATCGCGATCGTTTTTTCAAAACTTTCCCACCAGCTTTCGGCCGAGCGGTAGGTCAGGATCACCCTGGCATTCGGATAGAATTCGATCAGTTCGCGCCAGTAGTACGCCGAAGGCCAGTCCAGGCAGGAGACATAGCCCGACAGTAGCTGGTTCCAGTCCGGCGCGGCACCTTGGGCCACCGCACGCCACATCCGTTTCTGCTCCTCGTTGCCGATCACTTCATGCATGTGGTGACAGGGGCCGTAGCCGAGAATGGCCAGCGCCTCGCGCATCGAATCCGTGCCCGTTCGGCCAAAGCCGGTTCCGATCACCTTGATCGACATCTCCATCCCCTCCCGTTCGACCTGCAAGCCGTTTGCTGGCAGCATATCAGGCTGCACACCGAATATGCACGAGAAGCGTTGACACCACCGCGAACACTACGGTCTGAGCCAGGCCGGGACCCAGGACTGGCTGTCGCGGCGGTGCAAATCCCCAAATGTCTGAAATTTACATTTCCCTAGGGGGGCTTCCCCTGCGGAATAAGCGGATGTAAGGATACATATTAGCAGTTTGTTAAATATCTGGTTTTGATTGCGTAAGAGGGAGTTCCGTATGAACTTCAAGAGCCTGATCAAGCGTGCTGAAGACGTAGACGACGCACTCCAGGAATTGCAGGACGATCTGGCGGACGCCCTGGATGCCAGCCTCGACAGCGAATTCGAGGCACCGCCACAGGGCGACGATGTCCCCGATAACGCGCCGACCGTCTCGCCACCCCAGGCCGATGCGGCGCAAGCGGAGGGCGCGGACAATCCCGACGATGCGGGCAACACCGACACCGCCGAAACCACGCCACGACTGACGCCCCATGCCCAGACCCGGCTCGCGGCGTTGAACGCCTTCGAAGGAATGTTCCACGACGCCAGGGATTATCTGGATGAGATCAACGGCAAATTGTCGGAAATCTCGACCTCGCATCATCTGACGCGCGAATTCCTCAACATCCTCCACACCGACATTCTTCGCGCCAATGAGCTGGAGCTCGCAAATGCCGGCCTGATCGCCGAGCAAAGAGCGCTGTCGGAAAAGCTGCACGACACGGCGGCGAAGCTGCGCGAGCGTGACAGCACGTGCGAAGTGCTGCAGCAGCGCGAGACAGACCTGGTCCAGGACCGGGACGCGCTTCGCACAGCGCTCGCGGCGGCAAGGCTCGAGCTCGCCGAGATGGGCAATGCCAGCGCCAAACGCGACGCGGAATTCGGCGACATCGCCAACCGGCTGACGGCAAGGACGGTCGAGGCCAACAGGCGCTTGCGCGAGAGCAAGGTGCTGCGGGAAAAACATGTCAGCCTGTCGGTCGAACTCGACAAGGTGCTGAAGCGGGAGAGCCAGGCGCGCCACAGGCTGGACGAGCTTTCGGCAGTCCACGCCAGCGAAGCGGCGCGCCTTGCCGAACTGATGGCGGCGCTTGGCAAGAGCGAGAAAGAGGAGATCCGGCTGCAGAAGGCGCTCGAGGCCACACAGGCGAAGCTGGCGGAAAAGACCGAAACGGCCAGCCTGATGGAAGGCGACTGGGAAGCCGAACGGGCTCGCGGCCAGACGGAGATGCGCGGATTGCGGTCCGAGATCCAAGACCTGGAATCGCGGCTGGAGCGGGCCTCGAACGAGAACAGTGCGGCCGCCGCCGAAATCGCCAGGCTCAAGACCGACCTGGACGACGCAGTGGCCGAAAAGAAAATCGCCGATGAAAGATTGTCCGCGCTCACCGACGAGAACGAAGCCGACAAGCTGAGTCTTTCGAAAGCGAACGCCAATCTTTCGCAACTTGCGCTGCAACAGGCATCGGAGGACATACAACGGGATGTCCAGCGGCAGGAATGCGAGGATTTGCGGGCCGAAATCGCGTCGCTCAATGCCCGGATCAAGGAATTGCTGCCCTACGAGCGGCTCCACAAGGCCACTAACGGCAAATCGCGCGAGGGCGAGGTGGTGGAGATCGCTGCCGTGGTGGCCGAGAAAGCCCGTGCAACGGGCAGGCGTCCCATCCGCAGGAATCTGCGCGCCACGTCGTAGCGCGCTTCGCAGGCCTCGTTGCTTGGCGGTCCCAGCATTGGGCTGCCTTCGCGATGTGGACGGGCCTGACCCAATCACACCGCCGCGAACACCACCGTCTGCGCCAGCCCGCCGCCCTGGCGGTTCTCCAGCGTCACGGTGCCGCCGTAGCGCTCGATGATCTCCTTGGCGATGGCGAGGCCGAGGCCGGCGCCTGGAATGGATTGCTGGCGGCCGGGGTCGACGCGGAAGAAGGGCTCGAAGGCCTTGTTGATGAGGTCGGGCGGAATGCCCGGGCCGACGTCCCATATGGAGAGCACGGCGCGCCTGTCGGCGAGGTCGAGCGCGATCGTGCAGGCCTTGCCGTGGGTGGCGGCGTTGACGACCAGATTGCGCAGGGCGCGGCGCAGGCCGAGCGCGCCGGCGCGGACCGCAACCTTGTCCAGATGCCCGATCGAGACGGAATGGCCGAGCGTAACCATCTCGGCAGATATGTCGCGCACCATCTTTTCCAGGTCGAGCGGCTCGACGGCATCCTGGTTCACCTCCTCGCGCACCAGGCGGATGGCGCTGTCGGCGATGCGGTCGAGCTCGTCGAGGTCGTGCAGCCACTTGTCGCGCTCCTCGTCGAGGAATTCGGCGCGCAGCCGCATGCGCGTCATCGGCGTGCGCAGATCGTGGCCGGCGGCGGCCACCAGCCGCATGCGGCTTTCCATGGCGGTCTTCAGCCTGGACGAGAGCTGGTTCAGTGCGTGCGCCGTGGCCTTGACCTCGGCCGAGCCTACCTCCGGCACTGGCGCCAGCACGCCGTCGCTGCCGATCTTGGAGACGGTGGCCTCCAGCATTTCGAGCGGCCGGATCAGCACCGAGGTGAAATAGACGGAGACGGCGGTAGCGCCGGCCACGATCAGCGAGATCCAGCCGGCCAGCACCAGCCATTCGCGCCTGGGCGGATCGATATGCGCAATTTCGAGGATGGCCCACCGGCTGTCGGGCAGGCGCATCGAGGCACGTTGGCTGGGTTCACCCGGTTTGTCGCTGACGATGGCCAGCACGTCGAAGCCGCGGCGGCGCAGCAGATCATTGAGCATCGCCGTCTCCTGCCGGTCCACCTTGCCATCCGCCGGCCGGTCGCTGAATTGCACTCGCAGCACATCCGGTATCGGCCCCGGCAGCAGCCGCACGACGAGTTCCATCTGCTGGGCAACCCATGGCACGACGAGTTCCGGCGGCGGCCCGCCGCCGCGCACGCTGAGGACCGCCGCCGTCGCCAGGCCGACGACACCGACGATAGAGGCGACCAGCAAAAGGATGAGACGGCGGCGCAGCGAGTTCACGCCTGCGCCTCCACCGTCTCGACACGCGCGGTCAGCTGGTAGCCGCCATTGCGCACCGTCTTGAACAGCGGCCCGTCGCCGGCATCGGCGAATTTGCGGCGCAGCCGGCTCATCAGCACGTCGACCGAGCGTTCGAGCGGGTCGCGTTCGCGGCCTTGCGTCAGATCAAGCAGCTGGTCGCGCGACAGCAGCCGGCCGGGGCGGTCGAGGAACACCTGCAACAGGTCGAATTCGGCGCCGGTGAGATCGACGGCCGCGCCCTGCGCATCCGTCACCTTGCGAGTGTCCGGCTCCAGCCTGTAGCTGGCGAAGCGGTAGGCGCGGGGCGGAGGCGCGGGCGCCGCTTCTTCCGGCGTCGAGCGCCTGAGCACGGCGCGGATGCGGGCGATGAGCTCGCGCGGGTTGAACGGCTTGCCGAGATAGTCGTCGGCGCCGAGTTCCAGCCCGATGATGCGGTCGACATCCTCCTTCAGCGCCGTCAGCAGGATGACGGGAATATGCGGCTTGCGGTCGCGCAAGCCCCGGCAGATGTCGAGCCCCGAACCATCCGGCAGCATGACGTCGAGCACGGCCAGGTCGAACTGGCCAGTGGCCAGCTTCTGCTCGCATTCGCGCCTGTCGGCCGCCACCGAGACGCGAAAACCCTGGCCATCGAGATAGCGTCCGAGCAGTGTGCGGATTTCGCGGTCGTCGTCGACGACGAGGATATGGGGTTGTGAATGCATTATCGTGCCCTTGCCCATGATCCCGGGCTTGTCCTGATTATAGGGAGCGCGCGCGCAAGCGGCATGGAAAATTGCAACCCAATGTTTCTGGCCGGGGGATGGAAACATTCGGAAACAAATTGCCCTTTTGCGGAAACCTTCGGCAACATGCCGACGCGAAGCAGACAAACACGCTTCCTATCCTCCTGACGTCCAAAGCAGGGATGAAAGGAATACCGTCATGCGAAGCAGACTTCTTGCGCTCGGCCTGTTTTCCGCCGCCGCCATCCACCCCGCGCTGGCGGCGCAGCCCGACCCGGGCGCGGCGCCAGGCGGGCCGCCGCCTGCCATGGCAATGCAGGATGGAACGGACCATGGCTCGATGCCGCATCCTCCGCAAGGATGGGGTCCGCAAGGTTTTGGCTCGCACAGTTTCGGCCCGCAAGGCTTCGGCCCCCGCCGCGTGGGGCCGCCGCCGGAATTCATGCTGGCCGCCCGGCTCGCCGCGCTCGAAACACGCGTCGGCATCCGCAGCGAACAGCTCGACGCCTGGCGCGACTACACCAGCGCGCTGCAGGCGGTGCTTTCGCCACCGCGGCCGGACCGTGGTCCGGGTGGCACTGGCGGGCCTGGAGGGCCGGATGGCGGGCCGCAGGCGAAAGGCCCCGATGCAGGGCCGGCCGGCAAGCCCGATCCGTTCGCCTTCCAGGAAAGGCTGGCAGACGACGTCACGGCGCGTGCGGCTTCGGCCGCCAAGCTGAAGGACGCGATCGCCGAGCTGCGCGCCAAGCTCACGCCTGAACAGCTCGAAATCCTCGTTTCGGCGGAACGCCCACATGGACCACCCCCCGGTCCATGGGGCGGCCCGCCGAATGACGCAGTCGGTCCGGCAGGCCCGCCCAATGATGGCCCGATGCCGCCGCCCCAGCCCGGGAACGGCTGACAACCGACCGGCTGCGCCGGCCGGCCCCGGTACCCAACCCGTTCCCGGGCCGGCCGGGTTTCCTTCTCCGGGATGGTGGATCGCGCCTTCCCGGATTCACCCCATGCAACAAGGCACGACAATGTGGGAAGCCCTGATGCTGCTGCGGCTGATCGCATCGGCCAGCCCGAAATATTCGTTCGGCCGGCGCATCGATCATGCCGCAACGCCGCCGGCCTTGCCGGTCGACACGCTGCAAGGCGCGATCCGGCTGGAATTCGCCGCCTGGCGCCTGTCGCTGCCGATCTCGCGGCACGCCGATGGCCACGGAAATCATGACCGCAAGATCGCGTGAGACCTGGCAAGGCGCTTGGCATGTCGGTGCTGATCGGCATAATGGCGCGGAGGGCATCGCGGCCAGCCATCCGATCCTCGGGTGCGCTCCAGCCAGGAAGAAGGAGCGCGACATGAGCCGCTTCGAAGCACCGCTCGACGCCGCCCGCAAGTGGGCGCGACCCCTCGTCACGACATCGTCCGCCTCAAGCCTCACCTGCGACCGCCGGCGTTCGGCCTCGCTTTGCATTGGCCAAAGCCCAGGCGGTCACCGCCTGGCCAAAGCCCAGGCGGTCACCGCACCCCCAGCGAAAGATCATTCAGCCATGTCCATGCAGTCTAGCCAGTCCTCCCCGCCGGTTCGCCGGCTCGCGTCCTGGACGGCGCTTGCCGCAGCCCTTCTCCTGGCGGCCTGCTCACAGGAGGGCGGCAAGGCTCCCGCAGGCATGGGCGGCGTCGGCAAACCGGAAGTCGGCGTCGTCACGCTGCATCCGCAATCGGTGGCGATCACAGCCGAACTGTCGGGGCGCACGGCGGCCTCGCTGATCGCCGAGGTGCGTCCACAAGTGAACGGCATCATCCAGCAACGGCTGTTCAAGGAAGGCAGCGAGGTGGCGGCGGGACAGCCGCTCTACCTCATCGACCCGGCGAGCTACAAGGCGGCTTATGACAGCGCGGTCGCGGCGCAGCAGAAGGCGGCGGCGGCGGTCCCTACCGCGCAGGCCAAGTTCGACAGATACGCCGGCCTGTTGAAGCAGAACGTTGTTTCCAAACAGGATTATGATGACGCTGCCGCCACGCTTGCGCAGGCGCAGGCGGATGTGGCTTCCGCCAAGGCGAGCGCCGAAACCGCGCGCATCAGCCTCGACCGCACCTCGATCACCGCGCCGATCGCAGGCCGCATCGACAAGTCCACGCTGACACCGGGCGCGCTGGTCACCGCCAACCAGGAGACGGTGCTGACCACGATCCGTTCGCTCGACCCGATCAATGTCGACGTCACGCAGTCGAGCACCAATTTGCTCAACCTGCGCCAGGCGATCTCGGAAGGGCGGCTGAAGTTCAGCGGCCCCAATGTCAGCGTCAAGCTGAAGCTCGAGAACGGCACCATCTACGCGCAGACCGGCAAGCTGGAATTCGCCGGCGCCAATGTCGACCAGACCACCGGCACGTTCGCGCTCAGGGCCGAGTTCCCCAACCCCGACCGCCTGCTTCTGCCGGGCATGTATGTGCGGGCGCTGGTCGAGGAGGGCGTTGCCCAGAACAGTTTTCTCGTGCCGCAGCGCGCCGTCACCCGCAACACGAAGGGTGAGGCGACGGCCATGGTCATCAATGCGCAGGGCAAGGTCGAGACGCGCGTGCTTGCCGTGCGCAACACCGTCGGCAACAGCTGGCTGGTCGACAGCGGCGTGGGCGATGGTGACCGTGTCGTCGTCGAGGGCCTGCAGCTCGTGCGCCCCGGCGGCGATGCGACCGGCGTCGAAGTGACGATCGACGAGGCGACCGGTGAGATCAAGGATCGCGGCCAGACCTCCGCCTTGCCGGCCCCATCCAAGGTGGCCAGCACCGGCCGGCAACCCGCCGCGTCGACCGGGAACTGAGACGATGTCAGCATTTTTCATCAACCGGCCGATCTTCGCCTGGGTGATCGCCATCGTGATCATGCTGGGCGGTCTGCTCGCACTCACCACACTGCCGATCTCGCAATATCCGCAGATCGCGCCGACCACGGTCAATATCAGCGCCACCTATCCGGGCGCGGACGCCCAGACGGTCGAGAACTCGGTGACCAAGGTCATCGAACAAGGCATGACCGGCATCGATAATCTCGACTACATGACGGCGACCTCGACCGCGACCGGTTCTGCGTCGATCACGCTGACCTTCACCAGTTCGGCCGACCCCGACACCGCCCAGGTGCAGACGCAGAACAAGCTTCAGCTGGTGCAGTCGCAACTGCCGCAGGTGGTGCAGAGCAACGGCATCACCGTCTCCAAATCCTCGACCGGCTTCCTGATGGTCATCGGCTTCGTCTCCAGCGACGGCAAGATGAACTCGACCGACCTCGCCGACTATGTCGACGCCACCGTCAACGACACGCTGAAGCGCGTCGAAGGCGTGGGCTCGACGCAGCTCTTCGGCTCGGGCTATGCGATGCGGATCTGGCTCGACCCCGACAAGCTGGCCAAATACGCGCTGATGCCAAGCGACGTGGCGAGTGCCATCGAGGCGCAGAACACGCAGGTTTCGGCCGGCCAGCTCGGTGGCCTGCCGGCGCGCAAGGGCCAGCAGCTCAACGCCACGGTAACCGCCAAGAGCCGGCTGCAAACCGCCGAACAGTTCCGCAACATCATCCTGAAAAGCCAGACGGACGGCTCGCTGGTCCGGCTGAACGACGTCGCCACCGTCGAACTCGGCGCCGAAAGCTATACGACGCAAGCCAACTACAACGGCAAGCCGGCGGCGGGCGTCGCCGTCAACCTGGCGACCGGTGCCAACGCGATCAGCACCGCCGAAGCGGTGCGCTCGACGATAAACCGGCTGAGCTCGACCTTCCCGCAAGGCGTCGAGGTCGTCTATCCCTACGACACCTCGCCCTTCGTGCGGCTGTCGATCGAGGAGGTGGTCAAGACGCTGGCCGAGGCGATCGTGCTGGTGTTCCTGGTGATGTTCATCTTCCTGCAGAACTTGCGGGCGACGATCATCCCGACCATCGCGGTGCCGGTGGTGCTGCTGGGCACGTTCGGCGTGCTGTCGCTGTTCGGCTATTCGGTCAACACGCTGACCATGTTCGCCATGGTGCTGGCCATCGGCCTGCTCGTCGACGACGCCATCGTCGTGGTCGAGAATGTCGAACGCGTCATGCAGGAGGAAGATCTGTCGCCGAAGGAAGCGACGCGAAAATCGATGAACGAGATCACCGGCGCGCTGGTCGGCATCGCCACCGTGCTGTCGGCGGTGTTCGTGCCGATGGCCTTCTTCGGCGGCTCGACCGGCATCATCTACCGGCAGTTCTCGGTGACCATCGTTTCGGCCATGGTGCTGTCCGTGTTGGTGGCGCTGGTGCTGACGCCGGCACTGTGCGCCACGATCCTGCGGCGGCCGAAGGACCATGCCACGCAGACCGGTCCGTTCGGCTGGTTCAACAGGATGTTCGATCGCGGCACGACGGCCTATCGCGACGGCTCGCACGGCATCATCAACCGGTCGTGGCGATTTCTTGCCATCTTCCTCGCCATCGTCGTCGCCATGGGCTGGATGTTTGCGCGGTTGCCGAGCTCGTTCCTGCCGGAAGAGGACCAGGGCATCCTGATCACCAGCGTGCAATTGCCGGTCGGCGCCACACAGGACCGCACGGAGCGCGTGCTGAAGCAAGTCACCGACCACTATCTCAACGACGAAAAGGACGCCGTCGACGGGGTCTTCACCGCGTCGGGCTTCGGCTTCGGCGGAGCCGGGCAGAATGTCGGCATCGGCTTCGTGCGGCTGAAGGATTTCGCCCAGCGCAAGTCGTCCGCAATGGCCGCGCAGGCGATCGCCGGCCGCGCCATGGGCGCGTTCTCCAAGATCAGGGATGCGCAGGTCTTCGCGCTGGCGCCCCCGGCCATCCAGGGTTTCGGCAACACCAACGGCTTCGATTTCTACCTGCAGGACGTCAATGGCGCCGGCCATGACGCGCTGATCCAGACGCGCAACCAGCTTCTGGCCTTGGCTGGGCAGAGCAAGGTGCTCGCAAACACGCGTCCCAACGGCCAGGAGGACCAGCCGCAATTCTCGGTCGACATCGACCAGGAAAAGGCGAGCGCGCTGGGCGTCAGCCTTGCCGACATCAACAACACGTTGTCCAGCGCCTGGGGCAGCGATTACGTCAACGACTTCATCGATCGCGGACGGGTGAAGCCGGTCTACATGCAATCGGACGCGAATTTCCGCATGCAGCCGGAGGATCTCGACAAATGGCAGGTCCGCAATTCAAGCGGCGCCATGGTGCCGTTCTCGGCCTTTGCCTCCAGCCACTGGACATTCGGTTCGCCCCGGCTCGAACGCTATAATGGTTCGGCCGCGGTCGAGATTCAGGGCGCGGCGGCAGCGGGCGTGAGCTCGGGTGCGGCGATGGACGAGATCGACAAACTCGTCGCGCAACTGCCGGCCGGCTATTCGCATGAATGGACCGGGCTGTCGCATCAGGAGCGGCTTTCGGGCAACCAGGCGATGTCGCTCTATGCGATCTCGGCCTTGGTCGTGTTCCTGTGCCTGGCCGCGCTCTATGAGAGCTGGTCGATCCCGTTCGCGGTGATGCTGTCGGTACCGATCGGCATCTTCGGCGCGCTGCTGGCGGCAAGCCTGTTCGGCCAGACCAACGACGTCTATTTCAAGGTCGGCCTGCTGACCACGATCGGCCTCGCCGCCAAGAACGCCATCCTGATCGTCGAGTTCGCCATCGAACGGCAGGCGGCCGGCATGGGGCTGGTGGAGGCAACGCTCGAGGCGGCGCGACAGCGGTTGCGGCCGATCCTGATGACGTCGCTGGCCTTCATCCTCGGCGTCACGCCGCTTGCGATCGCCAGCGGCGCCGGCTCGGGCGCGCAGAACTCCGTCGGCATCGGCGTGATGGGCGGCATGATCGCCGCGACCGTGATCGGTGTGTTCCTGGTGCCGCTGCTGTTCGTCACGGTGCGGCGCATCTTCAAGGGCGGGGTGGCCAAACCAGATCCCGGGCAGGATACGGGCGAAACGCCGGTGACGGCCAACCAGCAGTAAGGGTTCTTCACATGACAGGTTTTGAACGTGGCTCGGTGGCCGCGGGGCCCAGCGCTCGCTCTACTCGGCCGAGGATTCGCTGTTGCAGAGCCGCGTCCTTCTGGCGACCGACTACATCGCCCTCAACAAGGCGCTCTGCGGCGGCTGGGACGGCGCGGTCGACAGCGCCAGGCCCGAAATCGTCGACGGCAAGACCGGTCCGCGGCTGGCGAAGGTGGCCGGCCAGAGTTGACCGGTTCGGGTTCCTGCAGGGTTCCAGGCTGGGGAACGCTTGCAATGCGATGCCATCATCAAGCAGAATCATCTTGGCGACGGCCTGGATTTCACCATGGCGCTGCCGTTGCGCGGGACCAGGCCGGCGCGGGCCTAGTCCTGATGCCGGTGAAAGTGGCACTTTTGGCGATAGCTCGCGCATCGCTTCGCTGATATTGGTGGCGTCCAGAAAATTCCTGGATGCAAGAGATGACATCGAATTCAGATAAGGCGGAAACGGTCGAGCAGTTGCTGGAAACGCCCGACCTTGCCAGCGCGCTGGAAAGCGAACAGTTCAAGAAGTTCCTCGACCAAGTGCCGATTGCCATCGCCGTTTCGGACCTCGGCGGGCAGGAACGTGTCGTCTATGCCAATCCGGAGTTCGAGAAACTGTCGGGCCTGAAGGCGGCGAGCCTCGCCCAGAAGCATTGGGCGGCACTTTCCGGCATTGGCCTGCACCAGCAGAAGGACAGCGCGCTGTCCGATGCGGTGGTCGACGGGACCGATTTCGTCGGCACGTTCCGGCTCGAGCGGGCCGAGGACAAGCCTGCGATCGTCGACGTCTATTCCAACGTCATCGAGGATGACAACGGCAAGGCCTGCTTCCGGCTGGTGGCACTGGTCGACGTCTCGGCCCATGGCGAGACCGAAGATGCGCGCTCGATCGAGGAGCGCGTCCGCGAGAAAGACACGCTGCTGCGGGAATTGCAGCACCGGGTGAAGAACAATCTGCAGATGATCACCGCCCTGATCCGCCTCGAAACGCGCAATGCGACCGAGCCGGACCGGAAACGCTTCGAAAGACTGGCCGGCCGCGTCGACGCCTTGGCCATCCTCTATCAAACGCTATCGGGCGAGGAGCACAAGGAGGAGGTCGATCTCGGCGTCTATCTGAGCCAGATCGCGTCAGCCGTGATGAGTTCGCATGCTGTCGAGGGCATTCGCCTCGACATGAAGGTGGACACCTACCCGGTCTCGATCAACGTTGCCATGCCCACCGGCCTGGTGGTCAACGAATTGCTGACCAACGCGCTCAAGCATGCATTTCGCGGGCGTGACAGCGGCACGATCACGCTGCACAGCGTCGTGAACGGGGATGGCTGCCGCGTCGTCGTCGCCGATGACGGGATCGGGTTGCCGGAAGGCGAGAGCTGGCCCAAGCAAGGCAAGCTCGGCGCGCTCATCGCACAATCGCTGACAGAGAACGCCAAGGCTGAGTTCGACGTGACTTCCAGCGCCGACGAAGGCACGCGGGTCACGATCGTGTTCAAGCGCTCCGCCGCCGCGGCCTAGGGCAATTCCAGGAAACCAACTGGTTAGGGCGGGTTCGGCGTTCTGCCAAATCCAGTTTGGAGCGGCGATCCTGCGCATGCTGCGCGACGACGGTCCGCAGTCGTGCCGAACTGGCGCGGCGCACGGCGCTTTCGCCCACCACGCTGACCGACTACGGCGCATCTGCTCAGGGCAGGGACCGTCGTCGAACTCAACCGGGCCGCCGCCAGCGACGCGTCCGTGGGCCGGCGGCCATCGGTGTCGCGCCGGCGCCCGAAGCGCTGTCGGTGGCGGAATCGCCTTACGGCATCGACCGTTTCTGGCCGTGCCCCCATCGAGGCATCCGCGCTGTCTCACGACAGCCAGGCCGGTTCATCCTATTGCATTGCTGCCGGGCAGGTTTTCGCGTCGGGCATGGAGATGAAGCACAAGTGACATCAATGCCGCTTGCCAGCCGCGAAGCCGCACCCTTGCCGGTCGCGGCGCTGATGGGGGCCATGGTGTCGATCCAGATCGGCGCCACCTTCGCCAAGACGCTGTTTCCGGTGATCGGCGCGCAAGGCACGACGACGCTCAGGCTGGTCATCGGCGCGCTGATGCTGATCGCGGTGCTGCGGCCCTGGCAGGTACGGCCCTCGCGCGCCACCATGCCGTGGCTCATCGCCTATGGGGTGACGCTGTGCGCGCTCAACCTTCTGTTCTACGCGGCACTTGCCAGGATCCCGCTCGGCGTCGCGGTGGCGCTGGAGTTTTCCGGTCCGCTGCTGGTGGCGACACTGACCTCTCGGCGGGCCAGCGACTTTGCCTGGATCGCACTTGCGGTCGCCGGCATCGTGCTGTTGTCGCCCTTCATCCACTCGCTAAAGCCGCTCGACCCGATCGGCGTGATGCTGGCGCTGGCGGCCGGCGGGTTCTGGGCGCTCTATATCGTTCTGGCGCAGAAGGCGGGCGCGGAACTCGGCACCCGCACCACCGCCTATGGCATGGCGATCGCCGCTGTGCTGGTGCTGCCCTTTGGCATTGCCGAGGCGGGAAGCGGCCTGCTCGCGCCGTCGATCCTGGTCAGCGCGCTGCTCGTCGGCCTGTTCTCGAGCGCGCTGCCGTTCTTCCTGGAGATGGTGGCGCTGACCCGCATGCCGGCGCGCATCTATGGCACGCTGACCTGCCTCGAGCCGGGGCTTGGCGCGCTGGCCGGGTTCCTGTTCCTGCGGGAAAGCCTGACCACGCCGCAATTGGCCGGCATCGCCGCCGTGATCGTGGCCGCCGCCGGCACCGCGCTAACCTCGAAGCCGCCGGTGCCGTCGCCGGAGTAGGGGACGGACGCCAGGACCGCCCGGCGACGTTAATTTGGCGCGAGCCGGCGGCCTGTTGTCGTCAGAACTTGACACTGAGGTTTGCCTTGGCGCCGTTGTCGAAGGCGCCACCACCGAACTGCCCGGAATAGGACAGGCCGAGCGTGGCATTGGGCGACACTTTCATGTCGATGCCGGCTTCGATAACCGCCGCGTCCCTGGCGATCGGCACGCCGGCGATGGTGAAGGCGTCGCCGCCGGCGAAGGCGAAACTCGAGTTTGGCGTGACGTCGCCGAAAGCGTGGCGCCAGCCGAGCATGCCGCGCGCGGTGGCATTGACGCCGCCAAGCGCAAAATCGGTCGAGCCGCGCAAGCCGAGCGTAGTGAAGGTGGCGTTGCTGCTCGCGCCGGCGCTGGTCAAGGCCGCCGCACCGCCGGTTTCGCTGAAGCTGTCAGTGTGCAGGCTGACATAAGCGAGGTTAGCGAAGGGTTCGAACTTGAGGCCCCCGCTGGTCTCGGCCTTGTAGGCGAGTTCGCCGAACATCTGCGCGGTGCCGGCATCATAGTCGGCCGAGAGCTGATCGGCAAAACCGGTGAAGGCGACGGACCGCTTGGTCGAGAGGCTGCTCCAACTGTAGGCCGCACCGGTGCGGAAGGCGATGGCGCCCCAATTGGTGCCGCCATAGAGGCCGAGATGGTAGCCGTCGCTCTTGCCGGAGGAATTGCGATCGTCGGCGTCGAAGGAGGAATGGCTGTAGCCGCCGAGAACACCGACGCGCCAGCCGCCGACCAAAGCGTCGGCGCCGGCCAGCAGGCCGCCGGTCGAGCGGTCGAAGGCGGCGGCGTTGCCGTCGCTGTCGGTACTGCCCCAGGAACCGAACGCCTGGCCCCAGACGGCGAAGCGGTCGGTATCGGCGGCGACCATTTCCGGGCCGCCCTCGCCATAGGCCATGACCGGAAGCGCCGCCGCGCCGGCATCACCGAAGGCGGCAGCGATGCGGCTGTTGGCGGCGTCGCGGATGAAGCCGGAGTCCTCGATCAGCAGCCCCTTGGCCGAGGCGTGGATTTCGCCGGAAAGCTGGTCGAAGGCGTCTTGGGCGGCTGCCTCGCTCGGCAAGGCAAAGATGGCATCGAAGAGCGGATTGCCGGCGCCAAGGCTTTCGGCGCCGCCGCCGGTGGCGATCTGGTTAGGCGTCAGGCCTACACTGGCAAAGCTTGCCTTGGCCAGGTTGAGATAGACATTGTTCGCGTCATAGGTGAGCGTCGGCGCAATGAAGATCGAGCCGCCTTCGAGACTGGCCTTGTCGAAGGTGCCGGTGACACCGCCCGCCGCCGTGACGATCGTATAGGTCGTGCCGGTCGCATAATCCGGATAGGGGATGACGTCGACCGTGCCGCCGCCGATCGTCACCGTACCGGTGGCGCTGATCCGATCGGATGTGCCGCCGATTTCGACTTCAACTGCATAAGTCGAACCGGCCGAGAAGGCTGTGTTGCTGACATTGATCGTGCCGATCGAATTGCCCGGTGCAAAGGTGCCGCCCGAAGCAATGGTCACGTTGCCTACCGTGCCCGACCCGCCAAGCAGGCCGCCGGTGACGTTGATCGCGCCACCGAGCGAGCCGTTGACATAGAGGCCGCCGCCGAGAACGTTCGTCGTCCCGGTGAAGCCGGAGGAATTACTGGTCAACTTGGTGTTGCCGGCGATCTGGTTGATCGTCCCCAGTCCGCTGATCGCCGAAGCGAAGCCATTGTTCGCGCTGGTATGGTTGAAATTGAGCGTGCCGGTGCCGGAGCCGAACTGCAACGTTGCCGAATCGAGGACGCCGGCGCCCGCCGCCGCGGAGCCCGCCGCGCCGCCGATGTTAAGCGCGCCGACAGAGCCGGCCTGGCTGGCGATCACGGTAGAGCCGTCCACCAGAGCGGTGCCGCCGTTGGAGAGCGTCACCGAAGCAGTGCCGCTGAACCCGATATCCAGGTCGCCGTGCATCTCCCACAGTGAGGCCGGGCCATCAACGGTTGCCTGGCCGGTGGCACCGGCGGCGAACGCCATGTAGGTGCCGCCGCCGGATGCGACGCCGCCATTGGTGACGGCAAGAGTGCCGATTCCCAGACCGCCAAGGTACATGCCGTTCTTGTTGGTCCATTTCGAGCCCACGCCGTCGACGGTAACCGCACCGGTGGCTGTCGCCGCCTGGCCGACAAAGACGGAATCTGCATCCGCTGAACCGCCGCTGGAGATGGAAAGTGCCGCGTGACCGGCGCTTCCCAGGATAAGATTGTCATCGGTGCTCCAGGAGGATCCCGCCCCGTCCACCGTCACGGTGGCGGTTGCGGTTTCAAACACTGCGAGGAGTGCGGCCTGGTTGAGGACATGGCCGCCATCTGCCACCTGGAGCGTGCCGGCGCCCTTGAAACCGAGGAACAGGTCGCCGGAATTCGTCCAGCTCGAACCCGGTCCATCGACCGTGACGGTGCCCATGGACCCGACGTCGTAGCCCGCAGAGCCAGTCTGGTTGCTAACGGCGCCGCCATTGGTGATGTCGAGCGTGCCGGTTCCTGATTGGCCAACAATGAGTTCGCCCGTATTCGCCCAGGTTGAGCCGGTGCCGTCCACCGTCGCCGTCCCGGTCGAGCCCGCGGCATATCCGAGATAGCCAGCAAGGTTGCTCACGCCGCCACCGTTCGTGACAACTAGCGTGCCCGTGCCCGCAACCCCAACCTTGAGGTTTCCGCTGTTGGTCCAGGTCGAGCCTGCACCGTCGACCATTGCCGTGCCCGTCGAGGCCGCCTCGAAGCCAACGTAGCCCATGGCATTGCTGACTGCGCCACCGTTCAGGATTTTCAGCGTGCCAGTGCCTCCATCGCCGACATAGAAGTCGGAACTGCTTGTCCAGGTCGAGCCCGCACCGGTGATAGTGGCAAAGCCCGTCGAGCCCGCCATGGTGCCCACAGCGCCTACAGTGTCGCTGACCGCGCCCCCGTTCGAGATCGTCAGCGTGCCCGTGCTGAGACCCCCGAGGTAGAGATTCCCGCTATTTGTCCACTTTGATCCCGCGCCGTCGACGAACACTTCGCCAGCCGAGCCCGCCGAGTTGCCGACAAAGCCCCAGGCGTTGGTGACGGCGCCGCCATTGCTTATCGCCAAAGTGCCGGCGCCGAAATCGCCAATACTCAGGTTTCCGCTGTTGGTCCAGGTCGAGCCGGCGCCGTCGACGAACGCCATGCCGATGGAGCCCGTCTTCGCGCCGACAGCGGCCCAGGTGTTGCTGACCACGCCGCCGTGAGTGACCCCCAGTGCGCCGTTACCCAAATTGCCCACAATCAGGTTGGAGCTGTTTGTCCAGATCGAGCCGGCGCCATCGACGAACGCGATGCCGGTCGAGCCCGTCTGCGCGCCGATCATACCGATGGTGTTGCTGACCGCGCCGCCATTCGAGATCGTCAGCGTACCCTGGCCCTGGAAGCCGATGAAGAGGTCCGAAGTGTTGGTCCAGGCCGAGCCGACGCCGTCGACCGCCACCAGGCCCTTGGAGCCCGCGGCATAGCCGGCATGGCCCACCGAACTGGTGACCGCGCCGCCATTCGTGACCGTCAGCGCGCCGAAGCCCGCGTTCCCAACCGCAAGGGCCGCGTTCGCCCAGGTCGAGCCAGCACCGTCGACAGTTGCCGTGCCACTGGAGCCCGCCAGGTTGCCCAGGATACCGCTCAGATTGCTGACCTTGCCGCCGTTCGAGATCTTCAGCGCACCGGTGCCCTGATCGCCGACGTATAGGTGGGAGGAGTTTGTCCAGGTCGAACCCGCTCCGTCGACCGTCACCGTGCCGGTGGAGCCTACATGCCAACCGATGGTGCCCATGGCATTGCTGACCACGCCGCCATTGGTGATGTCCAGCGTGCCTGTGCCAAATTCGGCGATATAAAGATCTCCGCTGTTGGTCCATGTCGAGCCCGGGCCGTCCACCGTTACGGTGCCGGTGCCCGGGCCGTAGCCGACATGACCCACTTTGTCGCTCACAGCGCCGCCGCTGGAGATCGTCAAGGTGCCGTTGCTGTTCGTACCCAAGGCAAGGAAAAGGTCCGAACTGTTGCTCCAGACGGAGCCTGCTCCAGTGACGCTCACGGTGCCGCTCGCGTCCGAAGCGTAGCCGAGATAGCCGGCAGTGTCGGAGAGGGTGCCGCCATTGGTGATCGTCAGCGAGCCCGAGTAACTCGAAATGGTGCCGACAAACAGATAATGAGCGGCCGCATTCGCCGCATTGACCACGGTCGGGTGCGGGAACACCGGATCGAGCATAACATCGTCGCTCGATGTCGGAACAGCGGCGGGGTTCCAGTTTCCGGCGGTAAACCAATCCGTGGAGGCGGCGCCGGTCCAGATCTCGGCTGCCGATGCGGGGATCGGCAGGCCAAGGCAGACCAGTGCCGTCGACGCCAGCGCCAGGTTTTTCAATGCGTTGGCCTTGCGGCCTCCAAATGCATTCCGCGGCATTCGATCCCCTGACATGACAGTCGTTTCACCCTGAGGCTGACATGTCATTGGAGCCCGGCCTTGTCTTGGGCAGGGCCGCACCGGAATTGGACTGGAGTGAAAAGCAGCGTGTTTTGCGCGCATTGTGGCAGTTCGGCGTCATCGGTGGCGCAAGCCGCTGCGGAACGGCCTCGCACGGGCGGTACCGGACTGCTGGCGAAGGCTGCAAAACTTATCTGGCGCTTGTCGGCGTATAGCCGAAACGGCGACGAAAGCAGCGGTTGAAGTACGATACGTCGCTGAATCCGCTTGTCAGGGCGATGTCACTGACCCGCATGTCGCTGTGTTTGTGCGAGAGCATCCTGTGGGCGCTCTGCAGACGCAGTTCGAGAACGCGTTCGGAGAAGCTCATTCCCGTCTCCTGAAGGAGGTCGTGGACGTAGCGCACCGACAGGCCGAGTTGTAGAGCGACACTTTGGGCGGAGATTCCGGGGTCGATAAAATCCTCGGCGATCCTTGCGAGGACGGCCTCCAGCCTGGCAGCGCGCAGGCCCCGAAGCCCGACCAGTTCGGCAGCTCGACCTTTTGCGCCGGTCGCCAGGCCGATCAGATCCACGATCGTGTCCGTCGCGTGCGTGATCAGATCCGCGGAGGCAAGCGGGCTGCCGCTTTCAAGAAGCAGGCAATAGCGTTTGAGAAGCTCGAGGGCTTCGCTGTCGGCGCCGATCTTCAGCCCCAGCCTGTCATCGATCTGCGGGAAGGCGCGCAGGAGGATCGCGCGTGGGACCACCACATTCGTCCAGACATTGCTGTCGGCACCGTTCATTTTCAGAGCTTCCGATGCGGTGACAAGCACGGCCTCTCCCCGGCCGACGGCATATTCGCGGCCGGCATGTACCCCTGACAGCATGGTGTCGGCCTTGTTGATCATCAGCAGATAGCCGTCCTTGTCGTCATTGGCGATGTTGCTCGCTTTGCGTGTGGCATGCTTGACGGGTCCGGACATCTGGCCGAGAACCGCTGAACCGACGGCCGTGGCTTCGATGGCTTCGAAGTGCAGGTTTGCCGGACTGTCGTATTCGGCCGACCGTATTTCCGCGACAGGGATGTCTTGCCACGGGGAAAATCGTTCTCGTTCATCAAGATGCGGTGGCAACCGAGCCGATGAAAGCACCGTCTTTCGCGACAATGGGGAACCTCGACAACTGTCCACGGCTTAAAAAATATCGAACGCGATGCTTTCCATTGCGACAATAACCGGCAACAGTGGCGGCCCGGCGTTCAAGCGACCAAGTTCAACCCATAGTCGAGAGCGGCCGCGACTTGCGTCATCCAAAAGTATGATGTCACAAATTCCTCCGAGGCGAGATCGGGGCGTGCCTGGAGGTGTGATGGAAAGGCTGAGCAGTGAAGTCCTGAGTTCGATTATCGGCGATATCTACGATTGCGTTTTGAACCCGGAAGGCTGGGCCGGAGTCATGACCCGCGTCACGAAAGCTGTCGACGCGGCCTATACCACCATCGCGCTTGCCGGCACCGCCCATAATAGCGGCCGTTTCGCGGCTCAGTCGCCCTGGGATCCCGTACGGATGCGGGCCCTCGAGGAAGACTATGACTTTGATGGAATTCCCGGGCTGAAGGCAGCGGTCGTCGGCGATGTCGACCGGCCCGTTGCGACGCTGTCGCTCATGAGCGAAAGCGAACTCCAACTGACGCCGTTTTTTCAGAACTGGGCCAAACCGCAGGGACTGCGCGAGGCTTGCATCACCAAATTCGTTCATACGCCGGACCGAATCGGGCTTCTGGGCTGCACCACGCGAGCCAGCAGGGGAGGCATCTCGATCGAAGAGCAGCATTTCCTGGCATTGCTCTCGCCGCATCTGCGCCGTGCTTCGCTGATCGGCGATCTGCTCGACCAGGGCCGCATCACCATCGATCTTTATCGTCAGGCGCTCGATCATTTGGCTGTGCCTGTCGTGCTTACCCACGCCAATGGAGCAATCCTCCATGCGAATGCGGCCGCCGAACAGATGTTTTCGGTGCAGGGGCCCATTCTCTCCAGGAACGGCCTGCTCCAGGCACAGAATCGGGTCGTGGCCCGCGCCCTGCTCGACGCGATCGCCAGCACGGCGAGCGCGGATGCCTCGCTTGGCGCGCGCGGCATAGGGCTGCCGGTTTCGGCCCAAGGCCAGCCGCCCGCCGTTGCCTATGTGTTGCCGTTGACTGAAGGAACGGCGCGCGCGGTTTTCCGGCCGGCATGCGCGGCTGTGTTCATATCGACGACGACATCGGCTTCTCCCCTCCCGGAGGCCGTTCTGACCACGCTGTTCGATCTTACGCCCTCGGAGGCGCGGGTGCTGCTGCGGATCGGCAGCGGATTGTCAGCGTCCAAGAGCGCGTTGGCGCTCGGCATTGGCGAAAACACCTTGAAGACCCACCTCAACCGAATCTTTGCCAAAACCGGCACGAGACGCCAAGCCGACCTCGTCAAACTCGTGTCGGACATCGGCATGCCGCTGGCGGCTCATGGGCCCTGAAGCGCGCAGTCTCTACCGCGAGCGGGTCAGCGGCTTTACCGCCAGGGCGGTTCCGGCGCGAAGCGCTTGCCGATCCAGTCGGTGAAGGCGCGGGTCTTGGCGGCTTTTCCCTTGGCCGAGGGCGTGACGACATAGACGGCGCCTTCATCCGCCAAGGTCCACTCCTCCAGCACAGGCACCAGCCGTCCATCGGCAAGCTCGCGCCCGACCAGCCAGTCGGTGCTCATCATCAGGCCGAGCCCCTGCACGGCGGCCTCGACCAGCACCTCGGCATCGTCGCTGACCAACGGCCCGGAAACCTCGACGCGCGCGCGCCGGCCCTCGCGGTCGGTCATCTCCCAGGCCGGAAAGGTCTGGAAGCCCGAGAAGCCCAGGCAGGAATGATCGAGCAGCGCCTGCGGCGTCTCCGGCGTGCCCCTGCGGGCGAGATAGGAGGGAGCCGCGCAGAGCAGCCTGCGTCGCGTCGCCACCTTGCGTGCCACCAGGCGCGAATCCTCCAGGCTGCCCAGCCGCACGGCGACGTCGAAATTCTCGGCGACCAGATCGGTGAAGCGGTTGGAGAATTCGGCCTCGATGCGGACATCGGGAAATTCGGCAAGGAATTGAGGCAGCAGCGGCCCGATCCACATGCGCCCGAACGTGCCGGGCAGCGCCAGCCTGAGCACGCCGCGCGGGCGGCCTCCGGCATGCGCGGACGCGACGGCCTCGGCCTCGTCGACGGATGCAAGGATGGCGCGCACGCGCATCAGGAATTCGGCGCCCGCTTCGGTCAGCGAGACGCTGCGCGTCGTGCGCGAGAGCAATCTCACCCCCAGCCGCGTTTCCAGCGATTGCAGGCGCCGCGACAGAATGGTCGCGTCGCGCCCGACCCGCGCCGCCGCTTTGGTGAAGGAGCGCGCCTCGGCGATGGCCGCGAACGCAGCCATCTCGGCAAGGGCAGCGGGTTCGTGAGATTGCTGCATCATTCACAGTTCTCAATTTCGCGAAACGAGGATTATCCAGAGATAACGCAGCAAATAGGTTCACTCAACCACCAATCGTCCACCGGAGTGAAACCATGAAAGCCATCGAACTCAGCCAGCCCAGGCTGGACGCCTTCCGCGCCGCCACCGTTGCAACCCCCGAACCGCAGCGCGGAGAGGTGCTGATCCGCCAGCGTGCGGCGAGCCTCAATTTCGTCGATGTGGCGGTGGCAAGCGGCAATTATCCCGGACCGAGCTTTCCGCTCATCCCCGTAGCCGACGGCGCCGGCGAGATCGTCGCGCTGGGCGAGGACGTTGCGAAATTCGCCATCGGCGATCGCGTCATCGCCCATGCCAAGCCGCGCTGGATCGGTGGGCCGCCGCGGCCTTACGAAATGACGCAGATGCGCGGCATTTCGCTGCCGGGGTCACTGGCCGAATATGTCGCGTTGCCGGCCAATTCGCTGGTGCCGGTGCCGGCTCATCTTTCCTTCGAGGCGGCGTCGACGCTGCCCATCGCCGGCACCACCGCCTGGAACGCCATCCGCGCCGCCGATGTCGGGCCGGGCTCGGTCGTCGTGCTGCTTGGCACTGGCGGCGTCTCCATCTTCACCCTGCAGCTCGCCAAAGCCGCCGGCGCGACCGTCATCATCACCTCGTCGTCGGACGAAAAGCTGGAGCGGGCGAAGGCGCTCGGCGCCGATCATCTCATCAACTACCGCGCGACGCCCGAGTGGGATGGCAAGGTGCTGGAGCTGACCGGCGGCCTCGGCGCCGACCTTGTCGTCGAGACCGGGGGCAGCGCCACCTTCGCCCGCGCCGTCAACGCCACCGCGCCCGGCGGTACGCTGTTCACCATCGGCTTCGTCACCGGTGCCGAAGCCACGATCAATCTGCTGCCGATCATCATCAAGGCGCTGAAAGTGGTCGGCAACAACACCGGATCGGTGTCCGATCTCAGCGACGCCGCCCGCGCCGTCGGCGCGGCCCGGATCGAGCCGGTGGTCGACAAGGTGTTTTCGCCCGACGAAGCGGCCGAAGCCTACGCCCACATGGCCGCCGGCGGCCTGCACTTCGGCAAGCTGGTGTTCGGGCTGGAGTGGTGATCGGCGCAGGCGCTTTTTTTTCAATGTTGAAAATTGGCGGAACCGCCGCGACATCCAATCTCCCCCACGAGGGGGAAGATTGGCAGCCTCTCCGTCAGATCAGCTTCTCCAGCGTGATCGGCAGATCCCGCACGCGCTTGCCTGTGGCATGGAACACCGCGTTGGCAATGGCCGGCGCCATGCCGACGATCGCCAGCTCGCCGACGCCCTTGCCGCCGAGCACCGAGGAGTGCGGGTCGGGAATCCCCACCGAGATCACCTCGATGTCGGGGATGTCGGCATTGGTCGGGATGAGATAGTCGGCGAGGTTGTTGTTGACGATGCGGCCGTGGCGGCGATCGACGATGCCTTCTTCGAGCAGCGCCTGGCCGATGCCCATGATGATGCCGCCCTTCCACTGGCTCTCGGCGAGTTTCGGATTGTAGAGGCGGCCCGAATCCAGCGCCGACACGACGCGCGACACACGCACCGTGCCGAAATCCTCGTCGACGCGCACCTCGACGAAATGCGCGCACCAGGAATGGCGCGAATAGTCACCCTCCGTGTGTGGCAGCGCCATGGCGATGGTGGTGTAGTTCTTGTAGCGATCCTCGACGCTCGAATTGGCCGGCATGGTGTCGCCCGTCGCCTCGATGCGGTCGCGGCCGACGCTTTTGAGCAGTTCGGCGATCGAGACGTCGGGGCCGTCGCCCCGCGGCGCGGTGATGCGGCCATTGACGACGACCAGCGTGTTGGCCTGCAGCGCATGGAAGGGCGAGCGCGGATCGCTGATCGCCAGGCCGACCAGCTGGTCGAGCGCCGAGGTCGCGGCCTTGTGGACCGCGCCCGTCATCACGCCGGCCAGCCGCGAGCCGCCGGCGACGCCGGCGCGGGGGAAGCGCGAATCGCCGAGCTTCACCACCACGTCGTCGGCCGCAACGCCGACCGTTTCGGCGGCCGTCTGCGCCAGGATGGTGTAGGTGCCCTGGCCCATGTCGATGGAGGAGCTTTCGACCTCGACCGAGCCGTCGGCCAGGATGCGCACGATCGCCTCGCCATAGGCGCGCCGCACCGGATAGGTGCCGGCGGCCACGCCCCAGCCGACCAGATGGTTGCCGTCGCGCATCGAGCGTGGCTCAGGCGTGCGCCTGGCCCAGCCGAAGCGTTCGGCACCCGCTGCAAAAGCCTCGCGCAACTGCCTGGTCGACCAGGCTTTTTTCGCGTGCGGATCCTGTTCGGCGTAGTTGCGCAGCCGGATTTCCAGCGGATCGATGCCGACCTCGTAGGCGAGCTCGTCGATGGCACTTTCGATGCCGAAGGCCGACGGGTTTTCACCCGGTGCGCGCATGGCGCCCGGCACCACCGAATTCACCCGCACGACATTCTGTTTCGAGGAGAAGTTCGGCGTCGCGTACATGATCGAGGTGACCGAGCCCAGTGGCTCGACCCACATGCCGTCGATGGAGGTTTCGTTGACACCGCGATGCACGATCGACTGGATTCTTCCGTCATGGTCGGCGCCGATCGTCACCGTCTGCCGCGTCGCGGCGCGGCCGCCATAGCCGGTGAAGGTCTGCGGCCGCGTCATGACCAGCCGCACCGGCCGGCCGAGCATTTTCGCGGCACTTGCGGCGATCGCGCCATGGCTGAGCGCCAGCGCCTTGGAGCCAAAGCCGCCGCCGACATAGGGCGATACCAGCCGCACATTCTCGAACGGCACGCCGAACCATTCGGCATAGGTGCGCGCCATGCCGTCCAGCCATTGGCTCGGCTCCCACACGGTGAGATGGTCACCCTCCCAGCGGGCGATCAGGCCATGCGGTTCCATCGGCGCCTGGTATTCGCGCGGTGTGTTGTAGGCGGCGCAGATGCGCACCGGGGCGGAGGCGAAGGCGGCGGCCGCGTCGCCCCATTCCTTGGTCATGGCGTCGACCGGGACGCCGTCGCCGGCCTTGCCGTCGCTGAGGTCGACGATGGCCGGAGCCTCATCATAGCTGACCTTGACCATCGTCGCGGCGGCCACGGCCTGCTCGAAGGTCTCGGCGATCACGGCGGCGACGTGCTGGCCCGAGAAGGTGACGTCGTGCGCCAGCGGACAATAGGGTTTGTCCGGCGGTGGCGTGCCGAACCAGTCCGAGGCGGTTTTCAGGCTGATGATCGTGTCTGGTGTCAACACCTTGAGGACGCCCGGCGCAGTCTCGGCCTCCGCCGTCTCGATGGCGCGCACCTTGCCGGATGCGATGGTGCTTTCGACCAGCACGGCATAGGCGAGCCCTTCGAGCTGCTGCTCGACGGCGTATTTCGCCGCACCCGTGATCTTGGCCGGGCCGTCGACGCGCGACAGCCGGCCGCCGACGGCCTCCACCTGCGCGCCGTCGGACGCGTCGCCATGTCTTCCGACGTAAACAGTGCTTGCGATGTGAACAGTCATGCCGCTTCTCCCAATTTGAGGATGGCGCGTGCGACGACGCGCGGCGCGAGTTCGATCTTGTAGCGGTTGGCTCCATGGTCGACGGCGCCTTCGACGGCGAGCAGGCTGGCCGTGCGAACAGCTTCCGGCTCCAGCACCTTGCCTTTCAGCGCGGCTTCCACGGTTCGCGCCCGCCAGGGTTTGGTCGCGACGCCGCCGAGCGCCACGCGCAGGTCGCGGATGGTGCGCCCGTCGGCCTCCAGTTCGAGCCCGACAGCGGCACTGGCCGCGGCGAACTCATAGGACTGCCGGTCGCGGATCTTCAGATAGGTCGAACGGCGGGCTACGGCGGAAGAAGGGATTTCGATGGTGGTGATCATCTCGCCCGGTCCGATCGCGTGTTCCCTGTCGGGCGTCGCGCCTGGCAGCAGGAAAAAGTTCTCCACCGGCACGCGCCGTTCGCCCAGATGGACCGTTGCGTCGAAAGCGACGAGCGCGGTGGCGAGGTCTCCGGGATACATGGCGATGCAAGCCTCGCTGGTGCCAAGCACGGCATGGCCCCTGGTAACGCCGCCGATCGCCGAACAGCCGCTGCCTGGTTCGCGCTTGTTGCAGGCGGCAAAGTTCGAGGGATCGCGGAAATAGGGGCAGCGCGTGCGCTGCATCAGATTGCCGCCGATCGTCGCCATGTTGCGGATCTGCGCCGAGGCTGCCTGCCAGAGCGCTTCGGAGATGGCGGGGAAGCGGCTCTTGATGTCGTCATGGTCGGCGACATGGCCCATCCTGGCGAGCGCGCCGATGACGGCGCCGCGCTCGTCGATCTCGATCTGGTCGAACCCCTCGAGATGGGTGATATCGACCAGCGTGTCGGGCTCGGCGACACCGCATTTGGCGAGGTCGATCAGCGTGGTGCCGCCTGCCAGAAGCATGGCGCCGGGCAGCGCGGCCGCCTGGCGGGCGGCATCAGCCGAAGTGGCGCGAAAATAGGAAAAATCCCTCATGACGCGGCCTCCAGCGCAGCCTGGCGCACGGCGGCGACAATATGCGGATAGGCGCCGCAGCGGCAGAGATTGCCGGCCATGTATTCGCGGATTTCCTCGTCCGAGCCGGCATGGCCCTCGCGGATGCAGGCCACCGCCGACATGATCTGGCCTGGCGTGCAGTAGCCGCACTGGAAGGCGTCCTGCTCGAGGAAGGCAGCCTGCACGGGATGCAGTTCGCCCTCCCGTGCAAGCCCCTCTATGGTGGTGATGGCGCGGCCCTCGGCTTGCGCCGCCAGCGTCAGGCAGGCCAGCACGCGCTCGCCGTCGACATGGACGGTGCAGGCGCCGCACTGGCCGTGGTCGCAGCCCTTCTTGGTGCCGGTCAGGCCGAGCCTGTCACGCAAGGCGTCGAGCAGCGTGACACGCGGCTCGAGTTCCATCGTGTGACGCTGGCCGTTGATATCGAGATGGACGGGAATCGTGGTCTTGCTCGTCATGGGCGTCTGGCTCCAGTTGCTTGACGCTGGGGGAATGAATTGAAACTGGGGCAGGGCGCTCCAACCGACCGCTTGCCTGCCCTAGAGCCGGATGATTTCAGGTCCGTTCGGCCTGAAATCTGAATCCGCCTCTAAATCAAAATAGATAGAGCATGATGTCGTCCGAAAACCGGTTCCCACTTTTCGGCATCATGCTCTGGCGCAGGCCTGTCGTTTCAGGCGGACCGCTCGTCACCCCAGCAGGTCCTCGATCCGGATCGGAAAGCGCCGCGGGCGCACGCCGGTCGCGTGCCAGACCGCATTGGCGACGGCGCCGGCAGTCCCGGTGATGCCGATTTCGCCAACGCCCTTGATGCCGAGGGCGTTCACGTAAGGGTCGTCCTCGTGAACCAGCAGCGCCTCGACCGAGGGCACGTCGGCATTCACCGGGACGTGATAGTCCGCCAGGTTGGCATTCTGGATGCGGCCGGAACGCCGGTCCGTGACGGCTTCCTCATGCAGCGCGAAGGAAACGCCCCAGATCATCCCGCCATAATACTGGCTGCGCACCAGCCGCGGATTGATGACCCGTCCGGCGGCGAATGCGCCGACCAGCCGGGTGACGCGGATCTGGCCGAGATCCGGGTCGACCTTCACCTCGGCGAAGACGGCCCCATGCGCGTGCTTGGCGTAAGTCTCCTGGGAGGCCGGATCCGGAGCGCCTTTGCCCCGGCCCTCGATTTCGGTCAGGCCCGCGCGGACGAGGATCTCGGTATAGCTTTCGCCGCGGCTTTCGTCATCGCGCCGGTAAAGGCGTCCGCCGCGTGCAACAACGCCTTCATTGCCGGCGCCGAACAGCGGCGAGGCTTCGTCGCCGGTGGCGAGATCGGCAAGGTTGGCGATGACGGCCGCACCCGCATTGTGGATGGCCATGCCGGCCGTCGCCGTGTGACCCGAACCGCCGGCGATGCCCGCATTGGGCAGGTCGGAACTGCCGGCCCTGAAATCGACCTGGTCGATGTCGAGCCCCAGCCCGTCTGCTGCAATCTGGGCAAAAGCCGTCCAGGCGCCTTGGCCCATGTCCTGGGCGCCGGTCTCCATCAAGCCGGTGCCGTCGGCCCTCAGCACCGCGCGTGCCTCTGCCTGGAACATGAGTGCAGGGAACGTCGCCGTGCCCATGCCCCAGCCGGTGAGGAAACCGTCGGCGTCGCGCATCCGCCGCGGCTGCAGCGGGCGACTCGCCCAGCCGAACGCCTCGGCGGCCTGTTCGTAACATTCGCGCAGCGCCTTGGAGGAGAACGGCTTGCCGGTCATCGGTTCGACCTCGGCGTAATTCCTGAGCCGGAATTCCAGCGGGTCCATGCCGCAGGCATGGGCCGCCTCGTCGATGGCGCTCTCAAGCGCGATCGATCCGGTGGCCTCGCCTGGCGCCCGCATGAACAGCGGCGTGCCGGTGTCGAGCCGCACGGCATCGTGCGAGGTGGCGATGGCCGGGCTGGCATAGAGCGTGTGCGAGGCATCGGCCGCCGGTTCGAAGAAATCGTCGAACGTGCTCGACGTGGTCCTGGCGTGATGGGAGATCGCGGTCAGCAGCCCTTCGCCATCCATGCCCATGCGCAATGTCTGGCGGGTCGGGGCGCGGTGACCGACCGGGCCGTACATCTGCTCGCGCCGGAGCACCAGCTTGACCGGGCGGCCGACGAGACGCGCCGCCAGGATGCCGAGCACTTGCGGTCCGGAAATCATGCCCTTGGAGCCGAAGCCGCCGCCCAGGAATGGGCTGCGGATATGGACGTTTTGCGGCGCGATGCCGAACAGGCCGGCGATGCGGCCCTGCGCCATGGCCAGGCCCTGGCTCGGCGTGTCGATCGACAGCCGGTCGCCATCCCAGGCAGCGACGATCGCGTGGGGCTCCATGGCGTTGTGGTACTGGGCCGGCGTCTCGTAGGTCGCCTCGATCCGCGTCCTTGCCGATTTGAGGCCGGCCTCGACATCGCCCTTCTCCTGCACAGCCGGATTGCCGACGCCAACGCCGCGCGGCACGAAGCTTTTGGCGCCGTCCAGACCAACGCGCGCCGGCAACTCCTCATAGCGCGGCGACAACAGCGCCGCCCCTTCGGTCGCCGCTTCCAGCGTCCGCGCGATCACCACGGCAATGCTCTGGTTGGGATAGCGAACCCCATCGTTCTGCAGCAGGTCGAGCCGGAACATGAAGGGATGGTCCTTGGCATCCGGATCGACGGCGAGCGCCGGCCGGTTCAGTGGCGTCATCACCTCGACCACGCCGGCATGCGCCTTGGCCGCCTCGACATCCAGCGAGACAACCCGGCCGCGTGCGATGCTGGAGACGGCAAGCACGGCATAGAGCATGCCGGGCGGATTGTTATCGGCGGCAAAGCGCGCGGCCCCGGTGACTTTCAAAAATCCGTCGCGACGCGTCAGCGGCTGGCCGATGCTGGAGCCCTGGCGCGTATGGGCAGGCTGTTGGTTGAGGCCGAGTTCAAGCGTCATGACGCACTCCGGGAAGGGAAGGAAAAAGGGGAAGCAGGCAAAGCGGGCATCAGAGCGGGCGTTCCCGCCTGTGCGGACATCAGCGCCCTGACGACAATGCGGCGGGCAAGCTCGATCTTGAACGCATTGTCGCCGGAGGGGCTGGCGTCGACCAGAGCCGCATCCGCGGCCCGAACGAAGCTCGCTTCATTGGCATCGGCGCCGAGCAGCACCGCTTCCGCCGAGCGCGCCCGCCATGGCTTGGCCGCGACACCGCCGAGCGCCAGCCGCGCGGCGCGGATCTTGCCGTCGGCAACGGTCAGGGCCGCGGCAGCCGAAACGACGGCGAAGGCATAGGAGGTGCGTTCGCGTAGCTTCAGGTAGCGGGCGTGGGCGGCGAAGGACGCTGCTTCCGCCGGCAGGCGCACCGCAACGATCAGGTCGCCCGGCTGCAGCACGGTTTCCCGCTGCGGCGTGTCGCCCGGAAGCCGGTGGAATTCCTCCAAGGTCACGTGGCGCCGGCCTCCCTTGCCCTCGATCTCGACGACGGCGTCCAGCGCCACCAGCGGCACACAGAAATCGGAGGGATGGGTGGCGATGCAGGCATCGCTCCAGCCAAGCACCGCATGCAGGCGGTTCTCGCCGCCAAGCGCCGAGCAGCCGGAACCGGGTTCGCGCCTGTTGCAGGCGCTGGCGGTGTCGTAGAAGTAACTGCACCGCGTGCGCTGCAACAGATTGCCGCCGACAGTGGCGGCGTTGCGAAGCTGCGCAGAGGCGCCCGAAAGCAGCGCTTCGGCCACCGCCGGATAGGCTCTGGCGAAGGCCGGATCATGTGCGAGATCGGCATTGCGGACCAGCGCGCCGATGCGCAGGCCGCCATCATCGAGCGTTTCGATGCGATTGAGTTCCGGCAGGCGGGTAATGTCGACGATCCGTTCGGGGCTGGTGATGCCGCCCTTCATCAGATCGAGCAGATTGGTGCCGCCGGCGAGATAGGCCGAACCCGGTTCGGCCGCCGCCGCTATGGCGTCGGAGACGGTGGCCGGCCTGATGAAATCGAAGTCTCTCATGCCGCGGTCCTCCTGCGTGCCTCGGTGGTGGCGGTGTCGGCCATGTTTTTCTGGGCTTCCATGTTTTTCTGGGCTTCCAGGACGGCCTCGACGATGCCGCCGTAGGCCGCGCAGCGGCAGATGTTGCCGCTCAGCCCCTCGCGGATGCGCTCGGGATCGTCGCCAGCCTGTCCTTCGGCGATCAGGCCGAGCGTGCTCATGATCTGCCCGGGCGTGCAGAAACCGCACTGGAAACCGTCATGGGCGATGAAGGCGGCCTGCACAGGGTGCAGTTCTTCACCGTGAGCGATACCTTCGATGGTCAGCACTTCGGCGCCGTCATGGCTGACCGCCAGCGCCAGGCAGGAGTTTATGCGCTTGCCGTCGACCAGCACCGTGCAGGCGCCACACTGGCCGCGGTCGCAGCCCTTTTTCGTGCCGGTGAACTCAAGCCGCTCGCGCAGCAGGTCAAGCAAGGTGACGCGTGGGTCGACCTTCAGTTCGTGTCGATGTCCGTTGACGGTAAGCGAGATGGGAAGGCTGGTCATGGGCGTCTGGCTCCAGTTGCTTGACGCTGAGGGGAATGAATTGGGGTAGGGGCGGGGAAGGGCAAGGGCAAGGTCAGGCAACGGCCAATCTCCCGCGGGTTGGGAAAGTGGCGGGTTGCGGCTTGGAAAGACGTGACATACCGGTTCCCCTGATTATATGATGAGGGTTCTCCACTAAAAGCGGAGGTGCCTCCGTTTATTTACGTGGGGGCTGGCCAGGCGTGGTTCAAGCCCCCATATCCCTGGTGGAGAAAAAAATTGGCTTTTGCGCCCGTCACAACCGCTGACCAAAAAACCGCCGCCGCCGACAAGCCGTTGCGTGCCGATGCACGGCGCAATCGCGACCGGCTGGTCGAGGTGGCGGCTGCGGTCTTTGCCGAGCGCGGCATCGACGGCTCGCTGGAGGAGATCGCTCGGCGCGCCGGCGTCGGCATCGGCACGCTCTACCGGCATTTTCCGACACGCGAGCACTTGGTCGAGGTGGTCTACCGCCGCGAAGCGGAGGGGTTGTGCGCGGCGGCCGGCGAGCTCGCTGCAAGATATCCCTCCGATGTGGCGCTGGAAGAATGGATGCGCCGCTTCGTCGACTACATCGCCACCAAGCGCGGCCTGGCGACCAGCCTGCGCATCCTGTTCACCACCAATTCGACGCTGTTTTCCGACACGTCGGGACGGGTGTCGCAGGCGCTGCGGCAACTGGTCGAGGCGGCGGTGGCCGACGGCACCATCCGCGGCGATGTCGATGCCTCCGACGTGCTGCATGCGCTCGGCGGCATCTACTCGGCGCCCGACACGCCCGAATGGCGCGACCGCTCGCGCCGCCTGGTCAAGCTCCTGATGGACGGGTTGCGGTTCGGGGCGAGGAAGGCTGGATGAGAGGGCGAACGCCGCTTGCCCCGGCATGAGGCGAGCGATGACAAACGCTGATCGTGCGATCGTGTTTGGGGGCGGCTGAATTTGGCTCCGGCATGGCAGCTCGGCGACTGCTCCGGGTCCAGGAACAGGATCAGTCGGCCCGCCGTCGATCGGCCACCAGACTTCCTGCCGTCGCCGGCTGCTCGAGCCGGCGAACCGCGCTCGGAAACTCCTTGAAGATCAACGATCGCAGCCAGCGATGCACGGGATCGGCATCCATGCGGGGGTGCCATGCCTGGGTGATGGTGAAGCCTGGGATTGCCACCGGCAGATCAAACATCTGGGTACGGCCTGTCGCACCCAGATGGTACGAGCGCGGCACCAGTCCAACGAGATCGGATGCGGCTGCGACCGCGACGACCGCCGGATAGCTCGGCACCACCAGATCGACATTTCGCGAAAGGCCGAGTTCGGCGAGTGCTTCATCGATCGGTTCGATGAAATGGCCTCGCCGGGATGAGACCACGTGCCGGCACGCGGCGTAACGCTCAGCGGTTATTTCGGTCTCCAGAAGCGGATGCCCCGTTCTCGCCACACCGATAAAACGGTCATCGAACAACGCCTGACCACGCAATTCGGCACCATCACCCGAAAGCACGCCAATATCGAGGTCGATCGTGGCTTCTCTCAGCAGTTCGATGCGCTTGTCCGGCCGGGGCGCGAAGCGCAGCCTTATGCCGGGCGCGGCACTGGTGACAAGGGCATGGAGACGCGCGGCGTAGAGCAGCACGAAGGCTTCATTGGCCCGGATGGTGAAATCGCGCCGCACCTGGCTGATGTCGATCTCCGGCGAGGGGCTGAGCACGGACCGGACCTCCGACGTCAGCGTGTGCACCTGTTCGGCAATCGCTTCGGCATGAGGCGTCGCCACCATGGCGCGTCCCGCCGACACCAGGATGGGATCGCCCAGCGCCAGCCGCAATCTCGACAGTGTGCGGCTCATCGCGGACGTGCTGAGGCCAAGTTTCTTGGCGGCGCCCGAGACGCTGCGCTCCCGCAGCAAGGCGTCAAGCGCCACCAGAAGGTTCAGGTCGAGATCGAGCATGAGAGAGCCTAACGGGATGAGGCGTTTGACGCAACGGTCAATTTACTCCGTTGCGTCTGGTGCAATAATGGGGTGAGCGGTATCGATGCGGCGACAATCCACGAAGCGGAGCCTCCGATGTCCATAGCCGCAACGATCACTCCCGCCCATGACGGCCTGCCGTCGCCACGCCGCTACCTGGCCATCGGCGTCCTGCTGATGACGCTGGTGCTCGTCGTGCTGGACGGCGCCATCGCCAATGTCGCGCTGCCATCCATCGCGGCGTCGCTCAATGCCAGTGCCAGCAGCACCGTGTGGGTGGTGTCGAGCTACCAGCTTGCGGTGCTTGTGGCTCTTTTGCCTTGCGGCGCGCTGGGCGAGATCCACGGCCCCCGGCGTGTCTTTCTTCTGGGTGTCGCGCTGTTCACGGTGGCTTCCGCGGCCTGCGCCTTCGCCGGCAGCCTGCCTGTTCTTGTGGCTGCCCGGTCCATCCAGGGACTGGGGGCGGGCGCCATCATGGCGACCGGGCCGATGAACCTGCGCGTTTCGGTGCCGCAGCGGCTGCTCGGAACCGTCATCGGCTTCAACGCGATGACGATCGCGATTTCCGCGGCCGCCGGCCCTGGTGTCGCCGGCGCGATCCTCTCCGTTTCCAGCTGGCCGTGGCTGTTCGCCGTCAACATCCCGATCGGCATCATCGTCCTGTTGTCTGGCGGGTTGCTTGCGCATCTGGATGGCGTGAAGCGTCACCTCAACCTCGTGGCATTGCTGGCCAACACACTGATGTTCATCCTGTTCTTCACGGGCGCCGACCGCATCGCCGGTGCGCCGGTCAGCGGGTCGATCCTGATCGGTTGTTCCGTCCTGTGCCTCGTCATCTTGTTGTCTCTCGAACGCAGGAGTGCCGCACCGATCGTGCCGACCGACCTCTTGGCCGATCCAGCCTTCCGGGTAGCCGTCATCGCTTCGATCTCGTGCTTCACCGGGCAGATGCTCAGCTACGTCGCGCTGCCATTCTACCTGCAGCACACCTTGCACATGAGCCCGGTCCAGGCGGGCCTCTACATGATGCCATGGCCCATCGCGACGATCATCATCGCTCCGATTTCGGGGCGGCTGGCCGATCGTTTCAAGACAGCGTGGCTGTGCGCCGCCGGCGGCGGGTTGCTGGCGATCGGCCTTCTGATCGCGGGCCTGACACCGCCCGGTCCAAGGGCGATTGCCTTCCTGGTCGGAACCGTCGTCGCGGGCACGGGTTTTGGTCTTTTCCAGACGCCGAACAATCGCATCCTGCTTCTCTCCGCACCCAAGGCGCGCAGCGGTGCGGCGGGAGCCATGCAGGGCACGGCACGGCTGTTGGGACAAACGCTTGGCGCCATTTCGATGTCGATCATTTTCGCGACCGTGCCGCTGACAGGCGCACCCAGCCTCGCGCTGGTCCTGGCCGGCATCTGCGCGGCCATCGCCTGCCTGGTCAGCCTGAGCCGCGCCCGCTACGAGAAGGTGGCATGAGACCAGCTGGCGCTCGACACGCTGTCCTCGATGCGCGCGCAAGGCATCCACATTCCGATACCACGGTCGATCTCGGCCTGCGCTCGGCAATCGAGATCGCCAAAGGCTACCGGCTCGTGGCGTCCCGATGACAAGGGCGTCGCCGAGGCGCTTGCCATGATGAAGTCGCTTATTGGTGAACCCACGCCGGCGTCGATCGGAGTCCAGGCCTTGCCGACGGTGCAGTCCGGTGCTGCTGGAATCCTTCAAGACGGTCTTCCACAACCACTCGCCGGGCGGAACTGGCGGACGCCTGCAACTCGCCAAGCCGAAGTGCAATTTAAATAGGGGGAACGATCACGGGCGCGGGCGAGATCCTGTGCCCATGGCGGCGTCCTGCGCACACCGCGGTCGACGGCTCTTCGCCCTGTGCAAACGATATGATAGGCGTCAGGCTACCGGTGGTCCGATTGCCGCCCGTTCGTGATTGAGGGGCATTTCAATGTATGTAGGCCGTTCCTACAAGGTGATCGATTTCGCACTGTGGTCACGGCGCAGCGTCCTCTACATGGTGGTGGTGAGTGGGCTGGCCGTGGCTGCCTACCGCTTTCCGGGCATTGCCGGGTTCTCCGTGCCATGGTCGGTGGTGCTGGTGCTCGGCACCACGGTGTCGCTGGTCGCCGGCTTCAAGAACTCGCAGGTGTTCACCCGCAGCAGTGAGGCGCTGCAGGCCTTCACGCAGATCACGGCCAGCAGCCGCGTATGGTCGAATTTCTGTCGGGATTTCCTCGATGCGCCGACGGCCAGGCAGCTCATCTACCGCCATATCGCCTGGATGACGGCGCTGCGATACGCGCTGCGGCGGCCGATGCCGTGGGAATCCATGGGGAACGCCGCCAATATCGAATACCGACGGCGTTACCACATTCAGGAGGACAAGGGTTCGATCGCCGACGAATTACGCCCGCTGCTGGGCGACCAGACCGCGGATGTCCTGAAATCGCCTCGTCCGGCGATAGCCCTGCTCGAATTGCAGTCCGTCCAGGTCAATGCACTGTTCAAGGACGCCAAGGTCCCGCCGCAGATCCATGGCGAACTGACGAAGCTGATCCGCGACTTCCACGACCAGCAGGCGCGCTGCGACCGCATCAAGAACAATCCCTATCCCCGGCAATACGCCATCGTCAGTTCCATGTTCGTCATGATCTTCTGCACGCTGCTGCCGTTCGGCGTGGTTCCGGTGTTCGCCGACATGGGCAAGCTGGGGGGCATGCTCGGCTCGATCGGCATCTGGCTGACGATCCCGTTCAGCACGCTGCTGGGCTGGGCCTACATGTCCCTCGACCAGGTCGGCGAGAGCAGCGCCAACCCTTTCGAGGGCAACGCCAACGACGTGCCGATCTCGCAAATCTGCCGCGACATCGAGATCGAGATGCGCGCCGGGCTCGGCGAGAGCGATCTTCCCAAGCCATTGCTGCCGGTCAATGACATCGCGACGTGAGGTCGGGCGCCGGAGTCGGGCAGAGCCATGCCTTCTCAGCGCCTAGCGGCGGGACATCACCCTCAGCCACGGCGCCAGATGGAAAGCGCTCATCAGCAGATACATGGCCGGCATGCCGGTCAGGATCGAGCCGGCCAGCGGCGAGGCGCCTATGCACAGCATGGTCCCGTCGCCGCCGTGAAGACGGGAAAGCAGCGCCATCACCGCAAAGGTCGGCGCCGCGGCGAGGCATAGCCAGTCGGCTATGCCATGGGGGACGACATTTTCGGGGGTCACGCTGCCGATGCCGGAAGGGATATCGCTCATGATCTTATTCCCTTGATGGTTGCGGCCCGTCATCACCTGGGGTCCTCGGCCCTGCCGGAGGCGGGAAGAGGAACCCAGGCTGGACGGACTTGCGCCAGCTTACTGGTTGCCCTTGTCGCGGAACGCGGCCTCGCCGGCAGCTGACACTTCGGCCCATTTCTTGTCGGCTCCGGCATCGTAATTGTCGTGCCAGTTCCACCAGCTGTAGAGTGGCGTCTGCGGGTAGCCTTCGGGCGAGTCTTCCCACACCTCCTGGCGGCCGAGCGGCGTGATGTCGAGATAGCTCCAGACGGTGCCCAAAGCCTCGTCGCCGCGGTTGTTGATGAAATAGGTGCGGAAGATGCGGTTCCCGTCATGGATGAACACGTTGTGGCCGTGCCATTCGTCGACGCCGAAGTCCTTGTCGAAGCTATCGGTGATCGTATACCAGGGCATCTCCCAACCCATCCGTGTCTTCAGCCGCTCGATGTCTTCCTGCGGGGCGCGAGAGGCGTAGGCGAGGGTGGTGTCGCGGGCGTTGAGATGGGCGAGGTGGCCGACCTGGTCGGCGCCGAGCGAGCAGCCGCGGCAGGCATGATCGGGCCAGCCATAGACGCCGGGCTCGAAGAAGGCGCGGTAGACGATGAGCTGGCGGCGGCCTTCGAACAGGTCGAGCAGGCTCACCTTGCCGTCAGGGCCCTCGAAGACATAGGCCTTGTCCACTTCCGTCCACGGCATGCGCCGGCGTTCGGCCGACAGCGCGTCCCTGGCGCGCATCGTCGCCTTCTCCTTCACCAGCATCTTTTCGTGCGCGGCGTTCCAATCCTGCTGTGAGACGATCGGTGGGGTGTTCATGGTCATGGTCATTGGTCTTCTCCTTTGCCGGTCGTGGCGTCGTTGCGGTGTGGTGTTGCCTGGACGTGTGGGGGAGCCGTAGGCGCGGCGAAATCCGAAAGATCCGGCCCGGCGCAGCAGGGGTGGCGTGCGGCGCGCTTGGCCGTATCATTGGCCGCGTCGAGGTCGAGGTTGGTGGAGGCAGGCATTTTCTGGTTCTCCCATGCTGCCGTCATTGCCGGCACGTCTTGCTGGTTGACGGTACTGACGTAAGTTAGGGCGGCGCTGCGCCGAGATGGGAGTTACAAGTGTGACGGGATTTGAATGGACTCGCTGATCACCGCGGCAGCGCTGGCGCTGGCGGCCGGCGATCCGCTCGGCGCGCTCGACCGCGTTGCCCTGCGCGAGGATGCGCCGGCGCTGGCGCTGCGCGGCATTGCCATGGCGCAGCTCGGCGACTTCGATCGCGCCAAGCTCTTGTTGCGACGGGCCGCGCGTGCCTTCAGCCCGAAAGAGGCCGTGGCGCGCGCCAGATGCGTCGTCGCCGAGGCCGAAATCGCGCTGGTTTCGCGTGATTTGGGCTGGCCGGCCAAGGCGCTCGACGCGGCCCGCACGGCGCTGGAAAAGCATGGCGACCGGTTGAACGCGGCCCATGCCGGCCACCTCAAGGTGCGGCGCCTGCTCTTGATCGGCCGCCTCGACGAGGCCGAGCACGTGCTGGCCGGGCTCGACCCGGCGCCACTGCCGCCGGCGGCAAGGGCCGCGCACGAACTCGCCGTCGCCGGTATCGCCATGCGGCGCCTGCGGACCAGGCCGGCGCGCGCGGCGCTGGAGTGGGCGCGCCATGCCGCTCGCAAGGCCGGCATTCCCGGCCTCATCGCGGAGGTCGACAGCGCGTGGCTGGCACTGGAGACACCCGCGGCGCGGCTGATCGCGCAGGGCAGGGAGCAGCCGCTGCTGCTCGAAGAGGTCGAGGCATTGCAGGGAACGCCGGCGCTGGTCGTCGATGCTTTCCGCTACGCCGTGCGCATTGGGCGGACCACGGTTTCGCTGGCGAGCCGGCCTGTGCTGTTCGCCTTGGCGCGGACGCTCGCCGAAGCATGGCCCGGTGATGTTTCGCGGGGGGAACTCGTGGCGCGGGCCTTCGGCGGCAAGCATGCCGATGAATCGCATCGCGCGCGCCTGCGCGTCGAGATCGGGCGGCTGCGTGCCGAGCTTCGCGCATTGGCCGGCATCAGCGCCACCAGGCATGGCTTCACGCTGGTGCCGCGCCAGGCCCATGCGGTGGTGGTGCTGGCGCGGCCGATCGAGGAACGGCACGCGGCCGTGCTTGCCTTGCTGGCCGACGGCGAGGCCTGGTCGAGCTCGGCCCTGGCGCTGGCACTTGGAACCGGCCAGCGCAGCGTGCAGCGGGCGCTTGAGCCGCTTGCCGAGGCCGGCAAGGTACAATCCTTCGGCCATGGCCGGGCGCGCCGCTGGATGACGCCGCCGGTGGCGGGTTTCACGACCACCTTGTTACTCCCCGCGCCGCTTCCCAATGGCTAGAAAGTGACGACGACCACCATCGAGGGACAAGGACATGAAACATTCGGCAGCCGAAATCTTGAGGGAATACGGGCCCTTTCCCGGTGCCAATACAGTGGCCGGGGTAAGCTTTGACGGCAAGAATGTCTGGTTCGCCTCGGGCGACAGGCTGAACGCCTTCGATCCGGAGAGTGGGCAGGCCTTGCGCTCGATCGATGTCGCGGCACATGCCGGCACCGCCTATGACGGCCGGCATTTCTTCCAACTCGCCAAGGACCGCATCCAGAAGATCGATCCCGACACGGGCGAGGTGCTTTCCACCATTCCAGCCCCCGGCAATGGCGGCGATTCCGGGCTGACCTGGGCCGAAGGCACGCTATGGGTCGGCCAGCACCGGGAGCGCAAGATCCACCAGATCGACCCCGAGACCGGCGCGATCCTGCGCACCATCGAATCCAACCGGTTCGTCACCGGGGTGACCTGGGTCGACGGGGAATTGTGGCACGCCACCTGGGAGGGCGACGAAAGCGATCTGCGCCGCGTCGACCCGCGGACGGGCAAGGTTCTGGAGAAGCTCGACATGCCTGCCGGCATGGGCGTCTCGGGGCTGGAATCCGATGGCGCCGACCGACTGTTCTGCGGCAGCGGAAACGCCGGCGTGGTGAGGGCGGTGCGCCGGCCGAAATAAGGGTCCGCGAATTTTCCCCAATCGACTGGCCGTTGTGCGATGCCAAACCTAGATAGGCTGGACCATCCCCCACAAAAGGATTCTCCCATGCCCGAACAGATCACGTTGAACGACGGCACCGCCATTCCCCAGCTTGGCCTTGGCGTCTGGCAGGTCGATCACGACATCACGGCGCAGGTGGTGGGCTGGGCTATCCAGGCCGGTTACCGGCTGATCGACACCGCCGAGGGCTACCGGAACGAGGAAGGGGTCGGCGAGGCGATCCGCGCCGCCGGCGTGCCGGCGGCAGAGCTGTTCATCACCTCGAAGCTGCGCAACGGCGCGCACCAGCGCGATGCGGCGCTTCGGGCCTTCGACGACACGATGAAGAAGCTCGGCGTCGAGCAGCTCGACCTGTTCCTGATCCATTGGCCGGTGCCCAGCCAGGACAAATATGTCGAGGCGTGGAAGACGCTCGTCGAGCTGCAGCAGGCCGGCCGCATCAAGTCGATCGGCGTTTCGAATTTCAACAGGGATCATCTGGAGCGCATCATCGGCGAGACGGGCGTGACGCCCGTCGTCAACCAGATCGAGCTGCACCCGCGCTTCCAGCAGCGCGATCTGAGGGAATTTCACGCCCGGCACGACATCCATACGGAAAGCTGGAGTCCGCTGGGCAGCGGCCGGTTGCTGAGCGACCCGACCATATCAGGCATTGCCCGCAAACACGGCAAGTCCACCGCGCAGACAATGATCCGCTGGCATCTCCAGCAAGGGCTGATCGTCATCCCGAAGTCGGTGCGCCAGGACCGCATCGCGGCCAACTTCGATGTCTTCGATTTCGAACTGGACGCACAGGACCTGGAGACGATCGCCGGCATGGATTCGGCTGACGGCCGTAACGGTCCGGATCCGGTGACGGCGGCGTTTCTGTTCTGACAGGACGAAGCGGTCGGCGCGCTAAATCCCCGAGCCGTCCAGCTGTTGCGCGTCGTCGCCTTCCCACGGCGCTGGCATCGAGGCGCCCCGGCTGAGATTGGCCGAGGGCATCGGCATCCAGCACTTCAGCTCCGGCTCGGCATATTCGACGACGCGGCCGGGCGAGGAATCGGAGGCGCGCCAGCCCTCGTCACCGAACTGATCGGCGCGTGACCAGTAGGCGAGGTCGACTTCCGCCGGCCCCTGCTCGGATGGGCGGACCGTCACGAGGATCCGGCTGCCGTCTTTTGGCGCGCTCGACATATGGCGCCAGCGGTCGGGCTCGTCCATCGTATTTCCTCCTGCCTTGCTGTGGGATGAAGTGTCGCCTCGTCGTCGGAGACGGTCAACCCAAACTTTGCGCAACCCATCCTGTTTCGATAGGCTGCTCGTTCCGCCCGGCGCGCGGGGAGTGGATGATTTGTCGGATTGCACCAGCCGCATCCGTCCTTGATCTGGCGACGGTCGCCGAGACAAGGAGAGGCATTCATGAGTGACGAAGTCGAGCCGATGCCGGCTGGGGTGGAAACAAAACTGTACTTCAGCCGCAACCCCAATCCGCGCCTGGGGGTCGCGGTGGCGCGTCATCTCGGGGCGAGGGTGACCTTCGAATTCGCGTCGCCGTTCGCGCCGGGGCAAGCGGAGCGATTCCGGCCGCTCAATCCCAATCTTTCCCTGCCCATACTGGTCTGGCCCGGCGGAAGCCTGTGGGAGGCCGACGCCATAGCCTGCCGGTTGTCGCGCGACATGGGTTCCGATTTCTGGCGCAGCGGCGACGATGAGCCCGAGATGATCCGCTGGCTGAGTTGGGGCAAGGAGAATTTCATGCGGGCCTGCGACATGGTGCATTTCGAGCGCGGCACCAAGCAGCGCTATCACATCGGGCCGATCGATCACCAACTGGTCGAGGATGGGCTGAAACTGTTTCACACGACGGCGGCGATCCTGGAAACCGCGCTTGCGGGCCGGCAATGGCTGGTCGGAGACGAAGTTTCTTATGCCGACTTCCGCATGGCGACCTTCCTGCCTTTCAACGATGTCGCGGGCCTGCCGCTCGGCGACTATCGACTGGTCGATCGCTGGTATCGGCGGCTTGAAGCGATCGACGCCTGGCGTGATCCCTTCGAGGGTCTGGACGCGCCGCGATTGCCGCCAGTCCCAGGACAGGTCGAGCCGCATGAGGCGCCGAGGCTGTAGTCGAAAGGGGTGGCGACCGGCGTATACGTTTGGAGAGAAACTTGAAAACGCCGGCCGCCATTTGGGGGCGTTGGGGTGCATCGCTTTGGGGGGGCGATGCAGAGGCCAGGCTAAGCGGATGGCCGGCCGCCGCAATCGAAACGCCCGCCCATGGTGAACAGGTGGTTACTATCCACAGGTCAGGGCCGTAAACGGCAGGCCCGCCGGATTGCGGCCGTCCATTGCGGCCGGTCGTCATTGTCTCGGCTGTGCGCAACGCGAATCGCCGGCCATGCCACGCTCGACGGGCCGCGATCGGATTGCTAAGCCCGTCCGCGAAGGAGTTGATGAGTCTGGCATGACCGTTGCGATCGAGATGGGACACACGACAGCGGGCGCGCCGGCGAAACTCGATCTCGAGGAGTTGCTGGCGACCCGCCTTCTGGTGCAGGGCAATTCGGGCTCCGGCAAGTCGCACCTCTTGCGGCGTCTCCTGGAACAGAGCGCGCCTTGGGTGCAGCAGACCATCATTGATCCGGAAGGCGACTTCGTATCCCTGGGCGAACGCTACGGCCATCTGGTGATCGATGCCGAGGAGCATACCGAGCGCGGCTTGCAGGCGGCCGGCGAGCGGGCGCGCATCCACCGTGTCTCGACCGTGCTCAACCTCGAAGGCCTCGATGCCGAGAACCAGATGCGGCGCGCCGCCGCTTTCCTCGGCGGGCTGTTCGAGGTCGCGCGCGACCACTGGTACCCGATGCTGGTGGTGGTCGACGAAGCTCAGCTTTTCGCGCCGGCGGTGGCCGGCGAGGTGTCGGACGAGGCGCGCAAGCTTTCGCTCGGCGCCATGACCAACCTGATGTGCCGGGGCCGCAAGCGCGGGCTTGCCGGCATCATCGCCACGCAGCGGCTGGCCAAGCTCGCCAAGAACGTCGCGGCGGAAGCCTCCAATTTCCTGATGGGCCGCACCTTCCTCGATATCGACATGGCGCGCGCGGCCGATCTCCTGGGCATGGAGCGGCGGCAGGCGGAGGCGTTCCGCGATCTGGAGCGCGGCCAGTTCATGGCGCTGGGGCCGGCACTGTCGCGCCGGCCACTCGGCCTGCGCATCGGCCCGACCGACACCAGCCCGCGCAACGGCACGCCTAGGCTGATGCCGCTGCCGGAGGCGGCGCTCGAGGATGCCCGCGCCATCATCCTGGCCGCCCCGCCCGAGACGATGCGCGCGCCGCGCCGGGTGGCCTCGCCGGACCTGCTCGACCAGTTGATGGCGGCGAAGTCGGCTGCGCTGGAAATCCGCCCCGAACCGGCGGAGCCGCAAGTCAGCGCCGAGGATCTGGCGGAGCGGCGCGAGCGGGTGGACCGCGTGCTGCGCGCCATTCTTGCACAACCTGACGCGGGCTTCCGCGTGATCGGGGTGCTCTACCAGGAGTTTGTCGTGCGCTGCCGCATCGAGGGGCTCGCCTCGGTCGTGCCTGACCTGCCCGCCTTCCGGCGCATGTTGACGCGCGCCCGTGCCGGGCTGGGGGCCGAAGCCAGCGAGGACGATGTGTGGCGCGACGTCTCGGTGCGCGCTTCGCTGCTGCCGGAGGACATGCAAGGCGTGTTCATGATGATCGCGCGCGCGGCGAAGGAGGGCTGGCCGTGCCCGAGCGATGGCGCGATTGCCCGCGCCTACGGCTCGCACTCCATGCGCCGCGCCCGGCGGCTGCTCACCTATATCGAGGAGCAGGGCCTCATCGTCTGCCAGCTCGACGGCACGGGGAAGCGCACCGTGACGCTGGTCGAACTCGCCTGGGCAACGGCGCCCGGAGATCCCAATGCCGAGGGGGCGGAACAGGGAAGCCTGGCTTTGTGAGGGCATCCAACGCGGCCGTGGCGGCATTGCGATCTCATCGACAAACGCTGATCCGCTGGTTCTCGATGGCGGACCTGGCGGCGGCCGGCATCGCCTCGCTGGCCCTTGCGCGGTCCCCGGCAAGCGGCGCAAGGTGGCTGGTGCCGGGAACCTGCGGCTCGATCCTTGCCGGGCTCGGCGTGGCGCTGGTCAATCATCGTATCTGAAGCTTGCTTGCAGACGGCGGGTGCGAAGGCGATGGTGAGGTCGCTGGTCGGCTTCTGGTAAGGTCAGCACCGCGCGATGACGCCGCCCTTACTGGACCGTGATGACACCGTCGACCGCCCGCCATTCCGATGGGGTGATGAGCCGGTGGTGGGCGATGTGGACGGAGTGAAGCGGCCCGTCCAATTCGCGCTCCCAATAGGAGAGAAAGCCCTTGAGTTCGGGGAACTCCGGCGCCAGGTCGTAGTCCTGCCAGACATAAAGCTGCAGCAGGCTCCGATGGTCAGGCAGACGGTAATGGATTTGTGCGGTGGTCAGGCCATAGCCTTCCATCTGGAGGCGGAACTCCTTGCTGACGCTTGCGATCATTCGTGTCTCCTTTCGGCGGCAGCGGTGGCCGTAACGGCGAAAAAGTCTCTCGGCCCATCGATGTGCGCCGTCGGTAAACAACTCCTTCAGAGGGTGAGCGGTTCCGGCGCCGGCGATGGTACCGGCTCGGATAATTTTGCCGGATCTAGGCGTAAATTCAAGGGGCGGCTCCCGACGCAGAGCGAATAAGACCGCTATAACAGTGAGTTGGCACTCCGACGGCGTGAGTGCTAAAATTTTCTGGCCGGCCTCTTGAAACCGAAAAAAGGGAAAACTAGCTCGATATGCGCGCGCGATGCCTGACAAAGGGTCGCCGCATTTCCGCATCGGCCCGAATTGCCGGTCCGGTGTGGAGGAAGCTGAAAACCTGTTTGTCCCAAGAGGAGAACGACATGGCGTTCCGTCCATTGCATGACCGTATCCTGGTCCGCCGCATCGAGGCCGAGGAAAAGACCTCCGGCGGCATCATCATTCCCGATACCGCCAAGGAAAAACCGCAGGAAGGCGAAGTCATCGCCGTCGGTCCCGGCGCGCGCGACGACAGCGGCAAACTGACCGAGCTGGATGTCAGGGTGGGTGACCGTATCCTTTTCGGCAAATGGTCCGGCACCGAGATCAAGCTCAATGGCGAGGACCTGCTCATCATGAAGGAAAGTGACGTGATGGGCGTGATCGAACAGACCGCGCAAGTGAAGAAGGCCGCCTGACGGCTTCTTAGAAATCCACCAGTCAACGAATGCTGCCTAGAGATAGAGGAGTGATCCAATGGCTGCCAAAGAGGTAAAATTCCATACCGAAGCGCGCGAGAAGATGCTGCGCGGCGTCGATATCCTGGCCAATGCGGTGAAGGTGACGCTCGGTCCCAAGGGCCGCAACGTCGTCATCGACAAGTCGTTCGGTGCGCCGCGCATCACCAAGGATGGCGTCACCGTCGCCAAGGAAATCGAGCTTGAGGACAAGTTCGAGAACATGGGCGCGCAGATGGTGCGCGAAGTCGCCTCCAAGACCAATGACCTTGCCGGCGACGGCACCACCACCGCGACCGTGCTGGCCCAGGCCATCGTCAAGGAGGGCGCCAAGGCCGTTGCCTCGGGCATGAACCCGATGGACCTGAAGCGCGGCATCGACAAGGCGGTGGACGCCGTCGTCGCCGAGCTGAAGGCCAACGCCCGCAAGGTGACCCGCAACGACGAGATCGCGCAGGTCGGCACCATCTCCGCCAATGGCGACGCCGAGATCGGCCGCTTCCTCGCCGAAGCGATGGAGAAGGTCGGCAATGAAGGCGTCATTACGGTGGAGGAAGCCAAGACCGCCGAGACCGAGTTGGAAGTCGTCGAAGGCATGCAGTTCGACCGTGGCTATCTCTCGCCCTATTTCGTCACCAACCAGGACAAGATGCGCGTCGAACTTGACGAGCCCTACGTGCTGATCCACGAAAAGAAGCTCGCCAACCTGCAGGCGCTGCTTCCGGTGCTGGAAGCGGTGGTCCAGTCGGGCAAGCCGCTGCTGATCATCGCCGAGGATGTCGAGGGCGAGGCGCTGGCGACGCTGGTCGTCAACAAGCTGCGCGGCGGCCTCAAGGTCGCGGCCGTCAAGGCGCCGGGCTTCGGCGACCGCCGCAAGGCCATGCTGGAAGACATCGCGATCCTCACCGGCGGCACCGCGATCTCCGAGGATCTCGGCATCAAGCTCGAGAATGTGACGCTGGAGATGCTGGGCCGCGCCAAGAAGGTGGTGATCGAAAAGGAAAACACCACCATCGTCGACGGCGTCGGGCGCAAGGAAGAAATCCAGGGCCGCGTCGCGCAGATCAAGGCCCAGATCGAGGAGACCACCTCCGACTATGACCGCGAGAAGCTGCAGGAGCGGCTGGCCAAGCTTGCCGGTGGTGTCGCGGTGATCCGCGTCGGCGGCTCGACCGAGGTTGAGGTCAAGGAGCGCAAGGACCGCGTCGACGATGCCTTGCACGCGACCCGCGCGGCTGTCGAGGAAGGCGTGCTGCCCGGCGGCGGCGTCGCGTTGCTTCGGGCCGCCAAGGCGCTCGATGCTGTCCAGACGGACAATGCCGACCAGAAGACCGGTGTAGAGATCGTGCGCCGCGCCATCGAGACGCCGGTCCGCCAGATCGCGGAAAATGCCGGTGCTGAAGGCTCGATCATCGTCGGCAAGCTGCGCGAGAAGAGCGAATTCGGCTGGGGCTGGAACGCTCAGACCAACGAGTTCGGCGATCTCTATGGCCAGGGCGTGATCGACCCGGCCAAGGTGGTGCGCACCGCGCTGCAGGATGCGGCGTCGGTCGCCGGCCTGCTGGTGACCACCGAGGCAATGGTGGCCGAGAAGCCGAAGAAGGAAGCCGCCAGCCCGGCAATGCCGGCCGGCGCCGGCATGGACTTCTGAGGTCCGACCAGTCCGCCCGCTCCCTCGACAGGGAGCGGGCATCGGTTGAAGGGAGAGAGATATGGATGCGCTTGCCGACCTTGGGCCCGTGCCCGCGCCGACACATCAGGCAAAGGAGTTCCTGGCCTATGAAAGCGAATGCCGCGGTGCGTTGAAGCCGCTGCTGGCGGAACTGCTCGACAGGGCCGAAGCCGCCGGCTGGAAGCGGCGGACCGTTGCCGCGACGCTGATGTTCCTGGCCGCGCAACAGGTGTCGGAGGCGTCCGAGGCCTCGGCCGGCGGCTGAGCGCTGACATTCAATCCCATGAACCTTACGGGCAGTCCCATGAACCTTACGGGCAGTCCCATGAACCTTACGCGGCGGGCCGCGCCTTCCGGTGTTCGGCCCGCCGCGGGTCCGCACAATCGAGAGGAGGCACAAGCCATGAATCGCTGGCAGTTTGAAGAACCGGTGACCATTCTGGTCGGAATGGGCTTTCCGAGGAAGATCGAAAGCGTGATGGAAGCCTACGCGCTGTTGCAGGACTGGCCGGCCGCCAGCCGCAACGGCGCCCATGCCGTCGCCCTCAATGCCTGCAAGGCGGGCATCGCCGGTGAGATCGACCCGGAGACGGTGCGCGCGACGCTGGTCACCTTCGCACGCCGCAACGACATATTGCTGCCGGATATGGTTTCGCCGGCCGCTGCGATGGACAATGCGCTGCAGGCAGGGCGAGGCGGCAGGTCCGCCTGATCTTCAGCGATCCGCCTCGCGGCGGTGGCGGGCGCGAGCCCGCGGGGAACCAAGCGATGGCCATCGGGTTGAATCAGCGTTGGTTCCCCGAGGCGAGGCGACGTCATGAGCATCCTGCAAAGCATCAAGAAAGTGGCCGAACAGGTGACCGGTGCCGCAAGACCGGACAGCCGTCATGCGGCCGACCTTGTCAGGCCGCGCAAAGCGAACGAGTTCAGGTTTGGCGATGATGGCCTGGTGCCCAATCATCCGTCCTGGCCGCTGGTCGTCTATCGCGGCGCAGTGAGATTGCCGGAAGACTTCGATCCCGCGGCCGTGTTAGAGGCGCTTTTCTCGGCCAATGGCTGGGGAGACAGCTGGCGCAACGGCATCTACGATTATGTTCACTACCATTCGCGCATCCACGAAGTGCTCGGCGTGGCGCGTGGCACGGCGAAGGTCCGGTTTGGCGGCAAGAAGGGCCGAACGCTGGCGCTGAAGGCCGGCGATGTCGCGGTTCTTCCGGCCGGCACGGGGCACCAGCGCATCTCCGCTTCGGACGACTTTCTCGTCGTTGGCGCCTATCCGCCGGCCGGTACCTATGACGAATGCACGACCACCGCCGACCACGCCAAGGCGGTGGTGACGATCCCCAAGGTCGGCCGTCCGCGCAAGGATCCCGTCTATGGAAGCAAGGGCCCGCTGCTGGCGGCGTGGAAGAAAGATTGAGTTCGCCGAAGGCGAAAGAGAGCAGGCCCTGCCTCGGAACGATCGACGGGCAGATCGAAGCATAGTTCATCACTCCGGTGGAACGCTCTCGGGCATTGGAGGTTGATAGCCGTCGAATGCTTTATCAACGGACTGGAAAACGGAGAGAGCCCGCCTTCGGTTGACGCCGGGGCGGGTTCTTTTTTGTCTGAGATTCTCGGGATTGATGGCGCGCGGGAACATGTCCGGCATGCCAGGCGCAATGGGAGCAAGCCTGGAGAAAGCAGGTGGTGAAGAGATTGCGCCTGCCTCGGAGCGGACAGACGACTGATACCGTCTACATTCCGTAGGTGAGGGCAACATAGATCGCCGGGATAAGCGTCAGGCAGATCGCCATTCCCACGACAACGGCGATGGCCAAGCGCTCGGTTCGCCTGACAAGATCGACCATGTTGGCGTCCTCACTCAGACAGACGGGCGGGCCCGACGGGATTTCCGGGGCCTGAACATCATTGTCATTTGCGGGGCGATTGTCGTCGTGGATGCTCGGTCTCTGGGCTGATGTCACTGCTTGCCTCGCTCTCAGAATATCCGGCGGTCGAGCTGGATTCCGCGATGATGGGTGATTGGCTGCGTTGCTCCGGCGCGAAACCCAACGTATCGGCAAGAAATGGGTTGCCGCATACGACTTCAGTCTTGCCAATTATTAGACCTAAGCCTTGCCTGGGAACGCAATGCAGCGGGAGCCGTTGCTGACCGGTGACAACTCAAAGAATAGGAGAGGAGAAAGTCATGGCTGACGGCCCAACTGTTGTTAACTCTGGAGGTGGCGGCGGCACTGCGGTCGCTATTGTTCTTGCGATAATCGCCATCGTTGTCCTGCTGATATTTACCGGTGTCATCAACATCGGCGGCGGCGGCGGGAAGGACATCAACGTGAAGGTTGAGGCGCCAAAGGTGGAAGCTCCGGCCACTTCAGCGCCCGCGAAGCCAGCGGCACCTGCCAATGGTGGCTGATTGGCTGCGGCAGAGGCCAGAATTGTTCTGGCCTCTGAAAATGTGTCTTAGTTCACAAAAGGACTTGTCATGAAAAGGTATCTTGTCGGCGCTGTCGCGGCCCTCGCGCTTGTGGCTGGAATTGGTGCTTCCTTCGCGGGAGACGTCGTAATTCTCAAGCCTGAGCAGCAGACGGTCGTTCGCGAATACATCCACAAGCAAAAACTCGCGTCAGTCAGCCTGCTCGGCGTCGAACTCAACGTCGGCTCCGCTCTCCCTGACACTGTCGAGCTTCATACAATCGACGTCCCCGACGTCAGATACAAATACACTGTTGTCGGCGATCATGCGGTTCTGGTTGATCCCGATACACGCAGGGTCGTGCAGATCATCGAGTGATGCTGGTAGCTTGCCCCTGGCCAACGGGGGCGGCCCGCCGTGCCGCAAATGGCGCGGCGGGCTTTCTATGCGGAGCCACTTAATCCCTGTGAACATCGCCGAAACCTTCACCCGTCAGGCCTTGGCGTGGGTTAGCCGCTCCAGCGCATCGACGATCAGGCCGCAGAATTTCGGATGGTCAAGTTTCATCGCCACGGTATGGCGGAAGTCGACCTGCTCGCTCGCCGTGCCGCCAAAATGGTGCATCCCGCCCATCTTCTCGAAATTGCACACCGTCATGCCCTTGGTCCACCGCCCGGCGATTTCGACGCGGATATCGGCCTTCTCGGTGGTGAAGACGGTCGGGTCGATCATGGCCGCGACGCAGCACGCGTCGTGGACGGCTGGATACTCGATCTGCAGGAGGCCGCCATGCGTGGTCGCTATGAACTCCCAGATATCGAGGATGAACTTGGCGATCGGGCCGCCGACGGCGCGCACCCTGTTTTGCAGGTCCGGAGTGGCCAGCGCCTGGTGCGTGAGGTCGAGGCCGACCATGGTGACATCCCAATCGGCGCGGAACACGACGTCTGCGGCCTCCGGGTCGCCATAGACATTGAACTCCGCCGCTGGCGTGATGTTGCCGCGCGTGTAGGCTCCGCCCATCGCGACGACGCCCTTCACTCGATCGATGATGCGTGGGTCCTTGCGGATGGCGAGCGCGATGTTGGTGTAGGGACCGACCGGCACCAGCGTGATGGTTTTCGGCTCGTGTGCCATGACCGTGTCGATGATGAAGTCGACGGCATGCCGCTTGTCGAGTTCGAACGAGGCGGGCGGCAGGACGGGGCCGTCGAGCCCGGTATCGCCATGGATTTCGACGGCCAGCACCTGGTCGCCGATGAGCGGGCCGGGTGAGCCCTTCGCCACCGGCACCTTGATGCCGTAGGCGGTGCATACGGCCAGAGCATTGCGCGTGGTGTTCTCGACATTGTGGTTTCCCGAAACCGTCGTGATGCCGAGAAGGTCGATATTCGGGTTTCCCGCCGCAAGCAGGATGGCGATGGCGTCGTCGTGCCCCGGATCGCAGTCCAGGATGATTTTTTCCATGATTTCGTCTCCCTTGTCGCCAAAGCCTGTGGCTGCCCCGTGCCAATAGTCGGCCCGCGCCTACTTGTCCTCGACAATGCGCAGATAGGCCGCCGTCACGAACAGGACGATCAACCCGAACAGTATCCGCCTCGCTCCCTCCGGCATCTGCAAAATCGTCAGCAGCGTCGTCAGCACCGTGAGGATCAGCGCGCCGATGATGGTGCCGGTGTAGCCGCCGCGGCCGCCGAAGATGGAGGTGCCGCCGATGACGGCCGCCGCCACCGAGGGCAGCACCAGCGGTTCGGCGAGCGACAGCGACGGCGCCTTGATCAGGCCGATATAGAGCAGGCCGGTGACGCCGGCGAGCACGCTGGAGGTGACGTAGAGCGCCGTGATGACCTGCCAGTATTGCACGCCCGACAGGCGCGTCGCGCGCTCATTGTCGCCGACGGCGTAGAGCAGGCGGCCGAAGCCGGTGCGGGCGAGCGTGAAGACGATGAGGGCCGCCAGCGGCACGAACAGCAGCAGCGCGTTGGGGAAGGCAAAGCCGAGTACGGGGGTGACGCCGGTCCCCAGCCAGGCGAGAAAGTCGGGGATCTTGGCGCCGGACGCGATCACGGTGCGCTGGTAGACCTGCAGGCAGCCGGTGCCGATCAGGCTGGTGCCCAGCGTCATGATCAGCGGGTGGACGCGGAAGACACCGACGCCGATGCCGTTGACGAGGCCGATCAGCACCGCCGGCATCATCGCCAGGAGGAAGGCCACAGCCGGGTCCTGGCTGACGATCTGCGTTGCCATGATGAAGGCGCTCATCGTCGCCACCGTGCCGACCGAAAGGTCGATGCCGCCGGTCAGCATTGTCATGGTCTGGCAGCCGGCGAGGATCGCCAGCGGAATGGCGAATTTGATGGTGTTGGCGATCCAGCGCTCGTTGACGATGCCGGGGCGCAGGATCTGCAGGATCACCACCAGGATGACCAGCAGGATGATCAGCGGGATGAGGGGCCGGTCGGCCATGAAGCGTTTTATGCGGCGGCCGAAGGAGACCGGCGCGGGCGTGATCGCGGTGGTGCTCATGGGGTGGCTCCCGTTCGCGAGGAGGGGGGCTTGGTGGTGGCGTTCTGGAAGGATGGTGCTCTACGGCGCCGTACAGCGCTGCGGGTGAATTTCATGATTGCCGCCCTCGCATCGTGATGAAGGCGCCGAACATCACCACGGCGACCATGATCAGGCCTTCGATGATGGCGGTGACGTTGGGGTCGATGGCGAGCAAGGTGAGATCCGTGCGCACCAGCCGCAGCACGAAGACGGCGACGATGGGGCCGAGCAGGCCGCCCTTGCCGCCGCCGAGCGCCACGCCGCCCAGCACGACCGCGGCGACGCTGGCCAGGAGATAGGGGCCGGGGATCGGCGCGCCGATGCCTGTGCTCATGGTCAGCGCCAACCCGCCCATGGCCGCGAACAGGCCTGACAGCGCGTAGGCGATGACCCTGGTGCGGGCGACAGGCACGCCGCTGCGGAACGCCGCCAGTTCGCTGGAGCCGATGGCGTAGATGGAAAGGCCGAGGCGCGACCGTCGAAGCGGTATCCAGACGATGCAGAGGCAGACGATCAGCACCAGCAGCGCCTTGGGCAGCCACGCGTCGACGGCGTCGGGCAGGCCCGGGATCGGCACGGTGCCCGAGATCAGCGCCTTCAGCCATTCGGCCGCCGCGCCGCCCGGGGCGCCGAGCACCAGAAGGGCCGCGCCTTGCAGCACGAACAGCATGGCCAGCGTGACGACGATGTCCGGCACGCGGGTGACGACGATCAGCATCCCGTTGACGGCGCCCAGCACGAACCCCATGGCGAGCACGAAAGGCACCACGAACAGCGCGTATTCCTCGCTCGCGCCCGCCATCATCGAGGCGGCGGTGACGCTGGTCAACGCCATCATGGCGGCGACCGAGAGATCGATGCCGCCGGCGATGACGACGACCGTCTGCGCGGCGACGGCAAAGGCGTAGGGCAGTACGGCCCGCGCCAGCGAGCCGAAATCGCCGCTGCCATAGCCGGGCTGGATGATCTTGGTGGCGATGAACAGCATGACGAGGAGGGCGAACAGGCCTGTTACCCAGCCTTGCCGGCGCAGGAAATGGCTCATGGCGTTGCCTCCGGCGCATCGGAAGCATTCGCCGTGGGTGCGGCCAAAATACCGATATCCGCCTTGACGCCGCGCGGCAGGCCGTAGGCGGCGCGCATCAGTGTCGGCTCGTCGGCCTCCTCGACCGGGAAAATATCGACCAGGCGGCCGCCGAAGATGACGATGACGCGGTCGCAGACGCGCTGCACTTCTTCCAGTTCGGAGGTGTAGAACAGAACCGACTTGCCGTTGCCGGCGAGCTCGCGCAGCAGACGATAGATCTCCTGCTTGGTGCCGACATCGATGCCGCGCGTCGGGTCGAAACACAGGATGGTGCGCGCGTCGGCCGCGATCCAGCGGGCGATGGTGACCTTTTGCTGGTTGCCGCCGGACAGGCGCTGCACCTCGCCTTGAGCGCGGGTGTCGATCTGCAGGCGCTGGATGGCGCTCGCGACAGTGGCGCGCTCCTTGGGCATACGAATAGGCCCCCAGTTGCGCAAGGCGGCACTGAAGGGGAGCGCAATGTTCTCGCGCACCGAGCGCTGCATGGCGAGCGCCTCGGAACGGTCGCCCGGCACATAGGCGACCCCCGATCGGATGGCGTCGATCGGGTGGGCGAATTTCACCGGGCTGCCGTCGACCTCGATCGTGCCGCCCGATGGTTTGATCGAGCCGGCAAGGGCGGCGAACAGTTCGTCCTGGCCCTGGCCTTCCAGCGCCACGACGCCGGCCACCTCGCCATCGCGGAGATCGAAGGAGACATCGCTGAGCTTGGTCCCGACGCGCAGGTTTCGCACGGCGATGCGCGGGCGAGCAGGGGGGCGGGCCTCTTCGCTGGCGCCGCGGGCGGCGACATGGGTCTTGACAATGCGAGTGCCGAGCATCAGCTCGACGATCTTTTCCTCGACGCCCGGCACGATGTCGACGACGCCGACGGTCGCGCCGTCGCGCAGCACCGTGGCGCGGTCGCAAAGGGCCGAGATTTCGACGAAGCGGTGGGAGATGAAGATCACGGCGCGGCCGGCGTCGCCCTGCCGGCGCACCACTTCCAGCACCTTTTCGGCAAGGTTGGCGGGGAGTGCGGCCGTCATCTCGTCGAGCAGCAGCACGTCGGGCTCGACGGCCAGCGCGCGGGCCAGGTCGAGCACGCGCAGGATGGCGAGCGGGATGTCGCGCGCGGTGTCGCGCAGGTCGAGGTCAGGTATGCCGAGTTCGCGTACCCAGGCGCGGAACGGCTCGACCGGCGTGCCGGTCAGCCGCAGATTGGACAGCACATCGAGATCGGGGATCAGCGACGGCTCCTGGTAGACAGGCAGCAGCCCGGCCCGGCGCGCGGCGGCCGGCGAGCGTATGTCGCGCGCCTCGCCACGGATCAGGATGCGTCCGGCATTGGCTGATATCGCGCCGGTCAGGATCTTCACCAGCGTCGACTTGCCGGCGCCATTGGCACCCATCAGCGCATGCACCTCGCCCGGCAGCACGGAGAGCGACGCATCGCGGAGAGCCGCGACCGCGCCGTAGTTCTTGGCGACGCCTGACGCGTCGAGGAGGGGACTGGTGGTCAAATGATTTGGGTCTCGATTTATGTGCCTAATAACCGCGAATGTCAGCGCCGCCCCTCACCTGCCTGCCGGCATCCTCTCCCCATATAGAGACGGGGAGAGGGGGCTTGCCTCCGGCGTTGCGGCCAGCTTCTCTCGCCCCGTTTACCGGGAGAGATGTCCGGCAGGACAGTGAGGGGCGGCGCCGACCATGGTCAGCAAAGCCGCTGCTTACTCGCCCGGGCCCTTGCAGGCCACGATCTGGTCCTTGGTATACGTCGTCCAGTCGGGGATCATGATCGAGACCGGCCATTCAGGGCTCAGCGACGGGTCGGCGGCGGCTTTCAGCTTGGCCTTGCCTTCCTCGGTGGCATTCTCCCACAGCTGCGGGTCGACCAGCACGGTCTGCTGGGCCGGCTTCTTGCCGTCGAGGATCTGCAGCGCCAGCGTCACGCCGGCACCACCGATCGAACCGGGGTTGGTGACGGCGGCACCCACGAGGCCCTTGACCGAGCTCAGCTGGCCGACGAAGCCGGCATTGTCTGCGCCGACCACGGGCACCAGCGGCGCCTGCGATTCGACCAGCGCGTCGACGATGACGTTATCGATGCCCGACGTCCACACGCCGTTGAACGGCGTGCCGGTGGCCAGGAAGGACAGCATCTGCTGCTTGGCCTGGTCCTGCTGCCAGCCGGTGAAGACCTCCTGCGCCACCTTCACGTCGGGGAATTCGGCCAGTGCCTTCTTGAAGCCTTTGTCGCGATCGCTATCGGCCGAAGCGCCCGCCGCGCCGCGCATGTAAAACACCTCGCCCTTGCCGCCCATCTGCTGGAACAGCCATTTGGCACCGAGATACGCATACTGCTCCTGGTTGTTGGAAATGATGTAAGCCGACGGCTCGGTGACCGCCTGGTCGACGGCGACGACGACGATGCCGGCCTTGGTGGCTTCTTCCAGGCCGGCCTTGATGCCGGCCGGGTCGGCGGGGTTGACGACGATGGCGTCGACCTTGGCGCTGATCAGGTTGCGGATGTCTTCCAGCTGGCCGGCGGCATCGGTGTTGCGGTGGGCGATGTTGAGCTTGGTCACTTCGCCGGAGGCGAGCGCCTGCGCCTTCATGGCGCAAACCATTTCCTCGCGCCAGCCATTGCCCTGCACGGTGTTGGAAATGCCGATCGTGTATTTGCCGGCAGCGGACGACACGCCCACCGAGGCCAGCAGCGCCGCGCTGGCAAGCAGCGGGACCATGGTCAGATAGTTCTTCATTTCAGTCTTCCTCCACATTGTTTTTCAGTTCAGTTTTAACCTGTTGGGCCGCGCCACTCACAATCAGAGTCAAGTGGCTCGCTTTGCCGTTACTTGACGAAGGGACGCAGCACGTCGCGGGCGAGCAGAAAGCCCCGCTTCACCTGCTCGTCGCTGCCTTCAAATCGCCTGTCCTCGTGTTCGATGATGACCGATCCGTCATAACCGGCGCGGTAGAGGCCCGAGAAGAAGCCGCTCCAGTCGACATCGCCCAGCCCCGGCATGCGCGGCACCTGCCAGCCTATGCCCGCCGACAGAATTCCGCGCTCGTACAAACCATCACGATCAATCATCAGGTCCTTGGCGTGGACATGCAGCATATAGGGGCCGAATTCCCGGATGAAGCGGGCCTGGTCGATCATCTGCCAGACCAGATGCGAGGGGTCGAAATTCATGCCGACATCGCCGCCCCAGGCTTCGAGAATGCGACGCCAGACCTGCGGCGAATAGGCGATGTTGTGCCCGCCCGGCCATTCATCATAGCTGAAGATCATTGGGCAGTTTTCGAAGGCGAGTTTTACCCCGTGGCCGCGCGCATGGGCAACGATTTCCGGCCAGACTTTCAGCGCGTCCTGCCAGTTGACGTCGACTGTCTTGGAGGCATCGCCGCCGCAGAAGGTGTTGACCAGGGGAACGCCCATGTTTGCCGCCAGGACGATGACCTTCTTCAGGTGGCCGATGACCGCCTCGCGATGGGCGGTATCCGGGTGCAGCGGGTTGGGGTAATAACCGAGACCGGAGACCGTGAGGTTCTTTTCCGCCAGCGATGCAACGATTTCTTTCGCCCGCGAGACCGAAGTGCCATCAGCATCGATATGGCTGGTGCCGGCATAGCGGCGGGTCGCGCCGGAGGTTTTCGGCCAGCAGGCGATTTCCAGTGCCTCGAAGCCGACAGAGCTTGCCCAGCCGGCGACCTCGCCAAGCGGCGTGTCCGCGAACGGTGCGGTGAGCAGTCCAAGTTTCATCATGCCTCCCCTGGCCGCGAACCCACGATCGATGCCTATAATGCCGATTGTTTGGATCGCTTCAACCTCGCGACCTCATCTTGTTCGAGACTGTGACGGACTGCCGCCATCGGATCGCCCGAAAGCAGTTCGCCAAGCGCTGACGTGACGGCCTGCCGGAACGTCTCGTCCGCGGCAAGGCCCGGGTCGAATATCGTGTCGATGGCCAGGATGGCGGAAGCCAGCGCCCGCGCATCGTGGCCGGTTTCGTCCGCAATCGCGGCGACCTTGCCGGCATAGGGATCCGACACCGGCCAGCGCTTGCCGAAGCGCGCCGAGGCCAGGATCAGATAAGCCATCCAGCCGGCGACCGGCACCGACAGCAGGCCGATGCTGGCCCCCAGGTTCAGGCGGTCGCGGATCGGGTTGAGCAGGCGCTGCACGATTTTTTGCGAGCCGTCGGTGGCGATCTGGTGGTTGCGATGGCGGATCGCGGTGTTCTTCAACCGGCCAAGGCTCTGCTCGACATAAGCAGATGGATTCATGCCAGCCACCGGCATCAGTGTCGGCAGGGTTTGCTCGACCAGCATTCGCCTGACGAAGATCGAAAGCAGCGGGTCGGCGATGGCATCCGACGTGTGTTCGAGGCCGGCCAGTACGCCGAGCGTGGCGAGTGTCGTCTGGGCGCCGTTGAGCACCCGCATCTTGAGATGCTCGAACGGGGTGACGTCGTCGACAAAGGTCGCGCCGGCCAGGTCCCAGCGCGGCATGCGGCCGGCGAACTTTTTCTCGATCACCCATTGCCGGAAGGGTTCGCCGACGGCGACGGCGGCGTCGCGATAGCCGAACCGTCGCTCGACGCTGTCGAGATCGTCCTGTGTCACCGCCGGAGCGATGCGGTCGACCATGGCCGAGGGGAAGGCGGCATTGGCCGCGATCCAGTCGGCCAGGCCATTGCCGCGCCGTTCGGCAAAGCTCCGCACGACATTTTCCAGGATGACGCCGTTGGTCGGAATGTTGTCGCAGGAGAGCAGCGTCAGCTTCCGGCCATGCGTGGCCCCGCGTCGCTCCAGCGCCCGCGTGAGGATGCCGGGCACGCTGCGGGGCGCTTCTGGGTTGGCGAGGTCGTGGACGATGTCGGGATGATCGAGGTCGAGCGCGCCAGTCGAGGGCACATGGCAATAGCCTTTTTCGGTCACCGTCATCGTCACCAGCTCGATGTCGGCGGAGACGAGCACCTCGAGCGCCGGTGCGGCGCTGTCCTGGCTGTCGACCACCTTCACGATGCTGCCGATGACGCGTGCCTCGACATGATCGTTCTCGCGGATCAGCCTCGTGTAGAGGCCGTCTTGCCGGCCAAGCGTCTTGGTCAGGGCGGGCGGGCGAATGTTGATGCCGACGATGCCCCAGCGGTCGAACCGGCGCGAAAGCAGGTCGTCGGTGTATTCGGCCTGGTGACAGCGATGGAAGGCGCCGACGCCCAGATGCGCCATGCCTGGTGAGAGCGCCGCGCGGTCGTATGACGGCTTTTGCACGGCTGCGGGCAGCCGCTCCAGCAGTCTGGGCCCGAGCCTTTCGATGGAGTTCACCGGTTCGCCCCGATCACCGCCTGCTCCTGGTCGATCACCGCGCCGGTCATCGGCCCGGCTGCGTCGGAAAGCAGGAACACGGCGAGATTGGCGATATCGTCCGGCTTGAGCAGCCGACCGAAGGGCTGCGCGGCATTGGCGGCGTCGAGCCATCCCGGGCCATTGCCCAGCGTCTGCGCCTGCATGATGCGTTCGGCCGGCGTGTCGGTCCAGCCGACATTGATGCCGTTGACGCGGATGCGGTCGAAGCGGTGGGCGTTGGCGGCATTCTTGGTCAGCGTCGCCAGCGCGCCCTTGGTGGCGGAATAGACGGCGAGTTCCGGCGAGCCGCAATGGGCGTTTATCGAGAGGATGTTGACGATGGCGCCGCCGTGGCCACGCTTCTTCATGTCGGCGATCACGGCCTGCATCAGGAAGAAGGGCGCACGGGCGTTGACGGCAAACAGCGCCGACCAGTCGTCCGGCGTGGCGTCGAGGAAGGAGGCGCGGTCGGTCAGGCCGGCGGCGTTGACGAGGCCGTCGATGCGGCCGAAGCGGTCGATGCAGGCCTGCGCCAAGAGGGCGGGAGTTTCCGTGTCTCCAAGGTCGGCGGCGACGAAGAGCGTCGGCGTACCCAGGGCCGACAGTTCCGCAGCCACGGCCTCGCCGCGCTTGCTGTCGCGCCCGGTGATCAGCAGGCCGGCAGCGCCGGAGCGCGCCAGCGTCTCGGCAATGGCACGGCCGATGCCTTGCGTCGACCCGGTGACCAGCGCCACCTTGCCTTCGAGCCTGATCTCCATTCCTCCTCCCGGAACAAAGTTTCTATTTATTGAAATATGGAATGCTAATTCCCGATAGTCAATTGTACCAGCGGCGCCTCATGTGCCGCGGCGCGCCGCGACGCCTTGGACCAGCGCCATGCCCACCGCCAGCGACGCCGCCAGCGAGCGGAAGCCGGCGAAGTCGGATTCCACCACTTCCAGCCAGCTGTCCGACAGCCGGATGAGCGGCGAGAAGGTGCTGTCGGTAATAGTGACGATGCGGGCCTTGCGTTCATGCGCCACGGCCACCAGGTCCGGCGTGATCGAATTGTAGGGGCTGAAGGACACCGCCAGCACGGCGTCGCGTGCGCCAATGCAGCCGACCTGATCGAGCGCGGTCGAGCCGACATTGTCGACCAGCACATTGCGCACGCCTTGCTGCGAAAGCGTCAGCGACAGATAGGTGGTGACGGGGAAGGCGCGCTTGGAGCCGATGACGTAGATCAGGTCCGCCTTGGCCAGCGTCGCCACCATCTTCTCGAAGCTTTCGATATCGAAGCCGCTTTCGATGCGGCCGAGCGAGGCCTGCGAGGCGCCAACCATGCCGCGCAGGAAATGCGTGGCGGCATTAGGCTCGGCCTCGGCGCGCTGCTCGCCGCGGCCTTCCGGCCACGATCCCTTGACGTGGTCCTTGAACAGGCCCTGGAAATCGGAAAAGCCGGAATAGCCGAAGATCTGGGCGAAGCGCACCAGCGTCGAGGGCTGCACGCCGGCCTGTGCCGCCACTTGGGCAATGGTGCCGAGCGCCACCTCGCTCGGGTGCTGCCACAGGAAGATCGCCACCTGGCGCAGGCGCTTGGGAAAATGCACGGTGCCGGAAGACAGCACCGCGCGCAGCTCCTCATAAGTTCGCGGCTGTATATAGCCAAGTGCCGCCAGCGAACGGCCGCGTTTGCGCGTCGCTGCCTCGTCGGCACTGGATCGTCCGGATGGTTTTCTCGCCCCGCTCATGAATTCAGGCTAGCGCGATACGATCGTTTTACAATATGGAAATTGGAAATGGTGTTCGATGGGGATAGGGCGAGGGCTCGGCGATTTCGTCATCCCAAGGTGAAGCAGCCGCGCAGATCCTGGGGTCTGCGGCGCGTCGCTTCGCTCCTTGCTACGCCCTGGGATGACGACCCCGCTAGTGATCAGCCCCGAGGAGAAAACATGGTCTATGCAACATCGGATGGATCGACGCGCCAGCGTCTGCGGGTCGGCATGGTCGGCGGCGGCCGCAATGCCTTCATCGGCGCCGTGCATCGGCTGGCCATGCGCCTCGACGACCAGATCGCGCTGGTTGCCGGCGCGCTGTCGTCCGACCCGGACAATGCCGCCGCCTCGGCCGCCGAGATCGGCATCGCGCCGGAGCGCAGCTATGCCGAGTACCGCGCCATGGCCAAAGCGGAGGCCGCGCGGCCGGATGGCATAGAGGCGGTCGTCATCGTCACGCCCAACCATCTGCACGCGCCGATCGCCACCGCCTTCCTCGAGGCCGGCATCGACGTGATCTGCGACAAACCGCTGTCGACGACGCTGGCGGACGCCGAGGCACTGGTTGCACTCACGAAGGCGAAAAACCGCCGCTTCGTCGTCACGCTCAACAACACCGGCTACGCGATGGTGCGCCAGGCGCGCGAGATGGTGATGGCGGGCGAGCTTGGCCGGGTCGTGTCTGTGCATGGCGCCTACATCCAGGACTGGCTGACCAAGCCGATCGATGCCGACGGCCAGAAGCAGGCGGAATGGCGCACCGATCCGGCGAGGGCGGGGCAGTCGGCGGTGCTGGCCGATATCGGCGTGCATGCCTTCAACCTGGCAGGCTTCATTTCGGGCCGCGAGGCCGAGACGGTGTCGGCCGACCTGTTCACCGCGGTGCCCGGACGCCGGCTCGACGACAATGCCCATGTGCTGGTGCGCTGGACCGATGGCGCACGCGGCACGATCCTGGCCAGCCAGACGTCGCCCGGCCACTACAACGACCTCTCCGTGCGCATTTATGGCGACAGGGCCGGGCTCGAATGGTCGGGCGGCCGGCCGGAGGAACTGCGCTTTTCCAGATATGGCGAGGAAACCCGCACGCTGGTGCGCGGCGGCCATGGCTCGACGGAGGAATCCCGCCGCGTGTCGCGCATGCCGGCGGCGCATCCCGAAGGCTATATCGAGGCCTTCGCCAATTTCTACCGCGACGCCGCCGACATCATCCGAGCCCACCGCTCGGGCGGCGCGGTGGATCCCGCCCGCGCGGCGCGGGTGCCAGACGTGATCGACGGCGCGCGCGGCGTGAAGTTCGTCGCCGCCGCGGTGGAGTCGAACGCGGCTGGCGGGGCTTGGACCGCGGCCAGGTTTGCGGGATGAACAGCCGACCTCCGAGGGGAGATCGGCGGCTTTTGCCGTCGGCAACTATTCGATACCCAACTGTTCTGCCAAATCCGACAGCATAGGGCGCTGACCCTGCAGAATCTTCACCCCGGCCTCGGCCAAGGTGAACCAGCCGGCCCTGTCGACCTCCGGGAATTCCTTCATCGATCCCGACCGCGGCGGCCATTCCATGGTGAAGGTGTTGCTCTTGATGGCGGTCACATCGATGTCGGCCTCGACGGACCAAGCCATGACGATCTTGCCGCCCGGTTGCCGATAGTCGCCAAGGCGAGCGAAGGGGCCTTCGACCTTCATGCCGAGCTCTTCCTCGGTCTCGCGTCGTGCCGCCGCCAATTCGTCCTCGTCCTCGTCGATGAGGCCCTTCGGGATCGACCAGGCGCCATCGTCCTTCTTTGCCCAGAAGGGGCCGCCGGGATGAACCAGCAGCACCCCGATACCGTCATCGCTCCGGCGATAGATCAGCAGACCCGCGCTGCGTTTTGCCATGTTTGCATGTCCGTTTGCGGCACCGGTGCGAAGCCGGCCGATTCTGAGATCATGGCTGCCGATCTTGCACCTGGAAATTGCGACGCTATGTCAGATGCATCCGCATTGCACCTCATACGCGAGTCCGGCAAACTGATAGCATCGTTTCTGGGGCGGCGTCGAAAATCAGGTGAGGCGTCCGAATGCAGCTGGGTCTGATCGGCTACTACAGCGACTTCGTGGTCTATCCCCTGGTGATCGCGATATTGGGGGTGGCCGGACTGATCGAGGCCGGAGAAGAAAGCGCGCCGGACTGGGTCGGCACGATGCTGATCTGCCTTGGCCTGTGGACGCTGATCGAATATGTGCTGCACCGTTTCGTGCTGCACCACGTCCCCTGGATCCGAGACCTGCACGACCGTCACCACGTCGAGGAGCGCAGTCCGGTGGGCACGCCCACCTGGCTCAGCCTGGGCGTGCATGCGCTGGTGGCGTTCCTGCCCGTCTGGATGGTCTCCGACTTCGCGACCGCCAGCGCGGTGAGTTGCGGGTTGATGCTGGGCTATCTCTGGTACATCAGCGTCCACCACATGATCCACCACTGGCATCCGGCCCATCCGAGCTATCTCTACACGCTCAAGCGCCGCCACGCGGTGCACCACCATATCGACGACAACGCCAATTTCGGCGTGACGTCGATATTCTGGGACCGGATTTTCGGCACCGCTAGGCTTTGACGTGGGGAATCTTTCGACCAGGCGACCAACTTCATTCGTGGTCTGCCGGGCGACGGGAAACGCCCAGCCTGAAATCCATATCAGGCCGAGCGATCTGGCCAGAATAGCCAGATGAGCGCGGCGGCCATCAGAACCCAAAGTCCGACAATGAATGCGAGACCGCCGCGGCTGGTCGGCCTCGATCGGCGAATGGCCTCCGCGCGAAACTCCGCCATCAGATCGGCGGGGATCAACTTCACCGCAAGCAGGATGCCAAGCGGCACGATGATCAGATCGTCCAGATATCCGAGTACGGGAATGAAATCGGGTATCAGATCGATAGGACTGAGGGCGTAGGCGGCGACCATGCCGGCGGCAAGCTTGGCGTACCAGGGAACGCGAGGATCGCGGGCGGCCAGCCACAGGGCCATCACATCGCGCTTGATGGCTCTCGCCCATTGCTTTGTCTTGTCGAGGACAGTCACCCGGCAACTCTCTTTGGAAGGCCCCGAACATCGGCGTCTCCGCTCCTTCCTCGATCATTGCAGCGATGTCGACGGTCTGCAAACTGACCCCGCCGCCCAACGGGCGTGCCGTGAAGAAGACCTGTTGAAAGCCGGCGCTGGTGACGACCACCGCGCCGCCTGGTTCGGGACGTCGATCCGCAAAGCGTGAGCGACGGGGAGGGCTCCTCCGCTCACAATTCCTTCTCCGCCAGTTCCCTGAATGCGTCGGGCACCGAGCGGGCCGCTTCCAGGACCACCGTACCGTAGCCGACCGCCTGTTTGCCGAAACGCTGGCGGATCTTGTCGATGGCGCGGTCGGCGCCGAAGCGCGCGAGGCCTTTTTGGCTGCCCGGGCGGCGCTTCTCGTCGGCGAGGCCGAGCGGCAGGTCGAGCTGCAGTTCGGCGCTCTCCTCCAGGTGCGAGACCGAGATCGCCAGCAGCGAGATCGTTTTCTCCCGGGGATGCTCGGCGAGCACGCCGCGCACCAAATCCCCTGCGATCTCGGCCAGCATGGCGGTCGCCGAGATCGGCTGTTCCAGCGTGATCGAGCGCGTGACGGCGCTGAGATCGGCAAAGCGCACGCGCACGGTTACCGTGCGGCCGGGGCGGTTCTTGGCGCGCAGCCGGCTGGCGACGCGATCGGCCAGATGCAGCAGTGTCGGCACGATCACTCGCGCCACGGCCGGCTTTTGCCCGAGCGCCGATTGCGCGCCGGCCGAGTGCGCCCGGCGCTTCGTCTGCAGCTTGCGCGGATCGCGGTTCCACGACAGCGCCGCGAGCTTTTCGCCGGCCGCGGGGCCTAGCAGCCGGGTCAGGGCGCCGCTGTGGGTCCGGGCCAGCTCGCCGATGGTCTCGACGCCGATCTCGGCCAAGCGCGCCCTGGTTGCCGGGCCGACGCCCCACATCAGCGAGACCGGCAAATCGTGCAGAAAGGCAAGCTCGGTGCCGGGCTCGACCACCACCAGCCCGTCTGGCTTGGCGACTTGCGAGGCGATCTTGGCCAGATGCTTGGTGCGAGCCACGCCGATCGAGATCGGCAGGCCGAGTTCGGCCCGCACACGGCCGCGGATCGCCGTCGCGATTTCCCGCGGGGAGCCGAACAGATGCGTGCAGCCGGCGACATCAGCGAAGGCCTCGTCGATGGAGATGCGTTCGACCACCGGCGTGAAATCGTCGAGCACCTTGATCGCCGCGTCGCCCAGCCGCTGGTAGTGGCTGAAATTGCCGCCGACGAAGATCAATTGCGGGCAAAGCTCGCGCGCTTTGCGTCCAGGCATGCCGCCGCGCACGCCAAAGGCGCGCGCTTCGTAAGAGGCGGCGAGCACCACGCCGCCGCCAACCGCGATCGGCTTGCCGCGCAGCGACGGGTCGAGCAGTTGCTCGACCGAGGCATAGAAGGCGTCGAGATCGGCATGCAGGATGGTGGCCGTCGTTTCCATCCTGTTCCGCTCATCCGCGATTGCTGATAGACAGAAACATATAGTGAACAAACAGAGATCGTTGTCAATTGGGTCTTTGCTGCATCGTGTCCTTTGGGCGTAACCGAGGCGCGTAAAGTGCCTCCTTTTCCACAGGGCGGAGGAGGCAGCGCCACTTCCTAGACAACATGCTCCGCCCGCAGTGCCGCCTTCATCCGTTCCAGCGCCGGCTCGCCGCCGGCCGCCAGTTCGTCGGCGATGCGGGCGAGTTTGTCGTCGGATTTGCGGTGCTTGCTGCCCCAGGCGCCGAGCGTGGCTAGCACCGGCAGGAGATCGATGCCGGCTTCGGTCAGCCGGTAGATCGCCTTCAGCCCATGGCTAGGGTCGTCGCTGCGGGTGAGGATGCCTTCGTCCTGCAGCGTCTGCAGCCGCTCGGCCAATGTGCGCGAGGAGATGCCTTCATCGGATTGCAGGAACTCGCGAAAATGCTTTTTGCCGGCGAAGACCAGGTCGCGGATGATGAGCAGCGTCCAGCGGTCGCCGAGCAATTCCAGCGACAGGCTGATCGGGCAGCCGGATCTTTCACGCGTCGACATCTCTACGGTTCCATTTTTAAATCACTTTACTATTGACATCGTTCTTTCCATCAGTCAAATGCTTCCAAAAGTAAATCGTTGGGCCGCAACTTGGCCAGCAGGAGGACGTCATGAGTCAGGCCGTCGGGAAAATCAGCTCACCAAGAACCGTCGTGGTCATCGGGGCCACCAACGAGGTTGGCAAGGCAGTCGCCCGGGTCCTGACCGGGCGGGGGCATATTGTGCGCGGCGTGGCGCGCAGCCTGGGTGTCGCGCTTGACTATAGCGACGCGCTCGCCTCCGCCTTTTCCGGTGCCGACAGCGCCTATGTAATGATTCCGTTCGACGTCACGGCGCCGGATCTTCATCGCTTCGAAGATGAAGTCAGCGAGCGGCTGGCGGCGGTGATCGCGAAGTCAGGCGTGCGCCGCGTCGTGCTGCTCAGCGGCCTCAACGCCCATCTCAGGATGGGAACTTCGCTCGGCGCCGCCTTGATGGAGGACCGGCTGGCGGCGCTCGGCCTCGACGAACTGGTGTTTTTGCGCGCCTCGTTCTTCATGGAGAACTTCGCCAAGGGCATGGGCTTTGTCCAGCAGGCCGCTTCCGGCATCTTCATGACGCCGTTCCGTGGCGATCTGCCGATGCCTTTGATTGCTGCCAGCGATCTCGGCCAGCGCGCCGCCGCCCTGCTGGACGCTACGCGTTTTCCAAGCGAGCGGATTATCGAATTGCATGGCGGCGGCTATTATACCTTCGAGCAGGCCACCACGATCCTGGGCAGCGCGATGGGGAGGCAGGTCACTTACAAGGCGGCTCCATTCACTGAGGCGCGCGCCGGGATGATCGCCAACGGTCTGTCACCGAGCTTTGCCGATGCGCTCGGCGAAACGGCGGCGAGTTTCAACAAGGGTGAACGCTGGGCACTTGAGGCACCGTCAATCCGCAACGCCACGCCGACCACTTTCGAGAGCTGGGCACAAGCCTTTGCCCGTTCGCAAAGCGCGGCGTGATCCTTCCTGCCTGGAATCCGGAAACGAGGAGAACCCCATGAAAAAGCTGATCCTTCAGATGCAGATGTCGGTCGACGGCTTTGTCGGTGCCAATGAGAACCACCCCTGGCAACTTTGGGGATGGGGCGACGACATCGGCTGGGACGAGGAACTGAAGCGTGATTTCAACGCGGTGTTTGCCGGCATCGACACCATCCTGCTCAGCCGCAAGATGGCTGAGGAAGGTTACCTCACCCATTGGGGCAACGCGGCGCGGAAATACCCGGCCGATCCGTTCTATGCCTTCGCCCAGCGTATCGTCGAAGCGCGCAAGGTGGTGCCGAGCGACAGGCTCGAGACCTCGCGATGGGAGCGCACGACGGTGGTGAGCGGCGACCTGCCGCGCGAGGTCAACGCATTGAAGGCGGGTGAGGGCGGCGACATGGCCGTCTTCGGCGGGGCGGGCTTTGCGTCGGCGCTGATCGCGGCCGGGGTGGTCGACGAGTTCCAGCTGTTCGTCAATCCGGCCGTGCTGGGCGCCGGCCGCCGCATCTTCGACCAAGGCGGGTTCCGAAACCTGCTTCTGCTTGGCTCGAAGGCTTATGGCTGCGGCATGGTGGTCAGCCGCTACGCGCCAGCGTGCTGATTACCGGCGTGCAGGCCGCACGCCGGTAAAAAGACGTTTGGCCGGAATCCTTTGCCCGCTTCTCTTCGTCTTCAAGGTGGGTCGCCGGAAGGGCGGCCGCATCAACGCTGAATGGAGAGACAGATGATCCTGGTGACAGGCGCCACCGGCCTGAACGGCAAGGCAATCGTGCGCGAGTTCGCGCGGCAGAAGCATCAAGTGAGGGCGCTGGTTCGCGATCTTAACCGGGCATCCGCGGCAGGGCTCGGCGGACTTGCCGGCGTCGAGCTGGTCGACGGCGACATGCGCCGGGCGGAGACGCTTGGCGCGGCTCTCGATAGTGTCGATCGCGTGCTGATGATTTCGACCGCCGCGCAAGACATGGTAGAGACGCAGTGCCGTTTTATCGATGCCTGCAAGCAGGCCGGCGTCGCGCATGTGGTGAAGTTTTCCGGTGCCGAATCCAACATCGGCTATGACGCGACGAAGTTCCGCTTCACGCGCATGCATGAGGAGATCGAGCGCTATCTCGAAGGAGCCGGCATGGCGTGGACGCATCTGCGCCCCAGCCAGTTCATGCAGGTCTATCTGCGCGACGCGCCGACCATCGCCGCCGAGGGCGCCTTCTATCTGGCGCTTGGCGGCACCGAACTGTCGCCGGTCGATGTCGAGGATATCGCCAAGGTCGCCGTCCGTCTGCTGCGCGATGGCGGCCATGAAGGCGAGAGCCTCGACATGACCGGACCCGAGGCGCTGACGATGAGCGACATCGCGGCGCGGATTTCGCAGGCGATCGGCAAACCGGTCCGCTACGTCGACATCAGCCCGCAGGACCGCCGCCGCAACCTGCTGGCCGCCGGCGTTCCCGCCGACTTCGCCGATGCGCTGGACGAGCAGTTGACCGAGCGCCTGCGGCGGCCGAAATCGCGGGTGCATCTTGCCACCCACGATATGTTCGGCGTGCGCGCAACGCCGTTCGTCGAATTCGCCCAACGCCACGCGGCGATGTTGCGGGGCGAGGCGTAGGCCGCCGAAAAAAAACGCAGGTCGGCACGTATCCTTTTTGCCTGCCCGTCCGTCTCTTGCCTGAAGGTCGCGCCGGACCGCGATCGGCCACCACGGAGAAACGGTCATGGCGAGCATGCAAAGTCAGGCAAACAGGAACCACTACGCCGCGCTCGCGGCCAATGCGGGCAAGTTGACCAGCCCGCAGGCGGTCATCGACTACAACGACGTCAATTGGACGGCGCTGACCGGCGAACCGGGCGGCGTCGATTATATCGAGGTCGATGCCGGCGGCGTGCCGGCGATGTGGATCGTGCCGAAGGGCGCCGACGAGCAGCGGGTGCTGTTTTACGCGCATGGCGGCGGCTTCATCGGCGGCTCGATCTACACGCACCGCAAGCTGGTCGGTCATCTCGCCAAGGCCGTCGGCTGCCGGGCGCTGCTCTACGACTATCCGCTGGCGCACCAAGCCAAGCATCCGGCTCAGCTCGAGGCCGCGTCATCGGCCTGGGACTGGCTCGTCGACCAAGGCCTCGACCCCAAGCGGATCGTGATCGCCGGCGACTCCTGCGGCGCGGTGCCGACCTATGGCGTCCTGCAGCGGCTGCGCGCGCAAAGGCGGCCGCTGCCGGTCGCCACGCTGATCATCTCCGGCTGGTTCGACATGGCGTTGACCGGCGCCAGCTACGAGACCAACCGCGACAAGGACCCGGCCTTCGCCAGGGAAGCCGTCGACTGGCTGGCGGCCAATTTCATCGGCGATGCCGATCGGCGCGATCCCGAAGTCAGTCCGCTCTACGCCGACCTCTCCGGCTTTCCGCCCGTCTTCCTGCAGGCCGGCGCCGACGAGACGCTGGTCGACGAAAGCCGCATGTTCGCCGAGCGGGCGAGGCAGGCGGGCGTCGAGACGCGGCTCGACGTCTTTGACGGCATGCTCCACTCGTTCCAGATGATGGCAGGGCGGGCGCCGGAGGCCGATGACGCCATTGCCCGCTTCGCCGCCTGGGTGCGGCCGAGACTGGGGCTGCCGGCTCCCGGTGAGAAGACCAGCGAAAAGGCGGCGTGAGCATGCGGCGGCTGATCGTGTCGAGTTTCGTCTCGCTGGATGGCGTCATCGAGGCGCCGATGACGTGGGCGTCGCCATTTTTCGTCGGAGAGAATGTGGACCATGCCTTGCGGGCGCTTTCGAACGTCGAGTTCTTCCTGCTTGGCCGCGCCACCTACGAGATGTTCTTCGCGCGCTGGCCCGGGACCAAGGGTCCGTACATGGACCGCATCAACGGCCTGAAGAAGCTGGTCGCCTCGACGACGCTGAAGACGGTGTCGTGGAATGCCGCGCTGATCGAGGGCGACGTCGCCGAGGCGCTCGCGGCGCTGAAACGCCAGCCGGGGGGCGACATCCTGAAATATGGCGTGTCGCAGCTCGACCGCACCTTGCTTTCCACTGGGCTGGTGGACGAGTATCATCTGTCGATCGTGCCGACATGGGTCGGGCAGGGCAAGCGCGCCTTCGACGACGTCGGGCCGATCGATCTCGAACTGGTCGACATCAACCGTTTTGCCAATGGCGTGGTGACCCTGACCTATGTGCCGCGATGAACCAGCAGATCCGCAAATCCCCCGACACGGCACGAGGCATGCGGGTCTGGCCTGAGCCCGACCGCGTGTTCGACCTGCGCTATGCCGCGTTCCTGGAGACGGTTTCGCATCTGCGCGCCAGGCTGCATCGCTATTGCGCCCGCATGACCGGCTCGGCGCTGGATGGCGAGGACATCATGCAGGAGGCGCTGTTCGAGGCCTATCGCAAGATCGAGCTGCTCGACGATGCGCAGGCGCTGCGGCCGTGGCTTTTCCGCATCGCGCATAACAGGTGCATCGATTTCATCCGCAATCGCCGCACGCGGCACGCGGCAGAGGCCTTCTATGCCGACGACGACGTGGTGCAGCCGGTCGAGCCGGCCGGTCCGGGCGCCGGCCGCGCCATCGAGCGGTTGGTGGTGCATCTGCCACCGAAGGAGCGCGCCTGCGTGCTGCTCAAGGATGTCTTCGACCATTCGCTGGAGGAGATCGCCGAGATGGTCGGCTCGACACCGGGCGGCGTCAAATCGGCGCTCAATCGCGGCCGCGCCAAGCTCGCCGCTCTACCCGCGCAACCGGCCGCGGCGCCGCCACACGATCCCGAACTGGAGCGGCTGCTTGATCGCTATGTCGCGCTCTTCAACGCCAGGGACTGGGACGGCGTGCGGGCACTGACCAGCGCCGATGCACGCCTCCAGGTGTCGGACTGCTACAGCGGCTTGCTGTCGGGTTCGCCCTACTTCGTCGAATATGAGCGCAGCGAACTGCCCTGGCGCGTGCGGCCAGGCGCGTTCGAAGGGGAGATGGTGCTGGTCGTCGACAGGCAATATGGCGAGGTCTGGCGGCAGGCATATCTGGTCCGGATCGGCGCCACGGGCGGGGTGATCGACAGCATCAGCGACTATTATGCCTGCCCGTGGATCCTGGAGATGGCAAACGTGGAGGGGATCTATCCTGGCCTCCTCGCCGGTATCGTTTCCCTGCCTACTTCACCGAGTCCACCGCCGCCAGGATAACATCGGCGACTTCGCGGGGCTTGGCGAGCATGGCGACGTGGCTGGTCGGCAACTCGGTGACCTTGGCGCCGATCGCCTTCGCCATCGCGGCCTCGGCCGCCGGCGGGATCATTCCGTCGTGCCTGGCGACGATGTACCAGCTCGGCTTTGTCTCATACGCGGCCGCGGTGAGCTTTTCGTCGAAGATACCGGAGAAGGCTGGTCCCTGGGTGGCGGCGATCACCCCGATTTCCGCCGGCGGCAGGTCTTGCGCGAAATATTTGGCGACACCCTCGGCGCTCAACCTGAGATAGCCGCCGCTGTCGGGTTGCAGCGCGCTTGCCCAGGGCGGCGGCGGCTGACCCTTGCCAAGCTCGTTGATCGACACGCCCTTTGGCGGCGCGAAGGCGGCGACGTAGACCAGCGCCTTGACCCTGTCGTTCACGCCGGCCTGGCTGATGACGACGCCGGCCCAGGAGTGACCGACCAGAATGACTGGACCAAGTTGTGCCTCGATGACGCGCATGGTTGCGTCGACATCGGCGGCAAGCGAGCTCAACGGATTTTGCACGGCCACCACATTGAGCCCCTTGGCCTCCAGTAAGGGAATGACCTTGCTCCAGCTCGATCCGTCGGCGAACGCGCCGTGCACCAGGACGACCGTTTTCTTCGGGACATCGGCGGCTGACGCCGGTGCTGTCGCCGCCAGGAGAACGGCGCTTCCAAGAGCCAGGAAATGCGTTAACGGCATAGAATGTCTCCCATCGTCGCGACGGGCCGCACCCTTGCTGGGCGCGATCCCGTTCGGCTTCATCGTTACAAAGGTCGGCCCTGGCAGAGCCCGCGGTGGTCGCTGAAGCCGTGCTGTTACTTGGCGAGGAAGTCTGTAATCAGCGTGACGGTGGCGTCCGGGTTTTCCTCCATGATCCAATGGCCCGATGCAGGCACGATGGCTCCGGTGACCTTACTGGCGACCAACCGCAAGATGTCGGCCTGCGTCGTTCCGGCCGATTTTTCCGCACCCGCCGCGAGCACTGGCATGGTCAGCTTGCCGCCCGTGGTGAGCATCGCCTGATTGTCGATCGCATCCTGGTCGAATGCCTTGAACTGCTCGAAGGCGTCGTGCATGGCATGTGGCCGGGCGTAAAGCTTGGCGTAGTGGACGCGCGTCGCCTCGTCGATCTTCTTGGGATCGGCCGACAATTCGTTGTAGAAGCGGTCGAGGTAGATGCGCTCGCGGCCCGCCACCAGCCGTTCCATGTCGGGGCCGCGGAAGTTGAAATGCCACAGCAGCGGGCTCTGCTTGATCTTGTCCCAGTCGCCTATGCCCGGCAGCGGCGCGTCGATGACAACCCATTTGGTGATGCGCTTCGGATACTGCGCGGCCAGCGCATAGCCGACCATGTTGCCGATGTCATGGGTGACCAGGTCGGCCTTGTCGATCTTCAGCGCGTCCATCACGCCGGCGATGTCGACGGCTTGGCTCTTCTTCGTGTAGCCGCCGTCGGGATGCGCCGAAAGGCCCATGCCGCGCAGGTCCGGCACGATCACGGTGTGGTCCTTCATCAACGCTATCGCAGCCGGCGCCCACATGTCGCCGGTGTCGGCGAAACCATGCAGCAGCACGACCGCCGGCCCTTGTCCGCCGACACGGACGTTCAGGCTGGTGCCGTTGGTCTCGATCGTCTGCGTCTTGAAGCCGGCCGGAAACGCGACAACGCGCGCAGACGCCGGAACACTCATGGCCAGCAGACCAAGGACGACAACGAACGGACGAAACATGCTGCACTCTCCGAGCTTTTGTTCTGTGATCGCGGTATCGCGACTTGTACAATTATGGCACCATGTCCTTGATTTCGTTAGGTGGCTGTCGCCTGATGGTGAATTTGGGAAAGCCGAACAATGCTGAAGCTCGAATCGGCCGCCGCGTTTGTCGCCGTAGCGGAATCCGGTTCGATCAGCGAAGCGGCCAGGCGCATGAGCCTGTCGAAATCCGTCATCAGCGAGCGACTGTCGGAACTGGAGCGCGGCCTCGGCACAAAGCTGCTGGACCGCACTACCCGCAAACTCTCCATCACCGAGGCGGGACGAGGTTTTTACGAGCGCGCCAAGCGCATCATGCAGGAGGTGGCCGATGCCCGCGCCGAAATCGCCGAGCGCCGCGGCGAACTCGCCGGGCCGCTCAGGATATCGGCGCCGACCAGTTTCGGCATCCTCCATCTCGGCCCGGCGCTATATGGCTTCCTGGCCAAGCACCCGGGAATTGAACTGACGCTCGATCTCGAGGATCGTTTCGTCAGCATGGTGGCCGATGGCTACGATGCCATTGTGCGTCATGGGCCGGTCGTCGAAGATGGACCTGTCATCGTCAAGAAGCTAGCTTCCAGCCGTCGCTTCCTGGTGGCCTCGCCGGATTATACCGAGCAATTCGGGTTGCCCGTGACCACCGATGACTTGAAGCGCCATAAGGGCATCATCTATTCCATCCGAGGTGCCGCCGACTGGCGGTTCAAGATTTCGCGGCGGCTGGTGACGATCCGCCCGGAAACCGCGCTGCGCGTCAACAATGGGATTTTGATGCGCGACGCCGCACTTGCCGGCCTGGGGCTGGCGTTGCTCCCCGCCTACTTCATCCGCACCGAGATCGCCGACAAGCGATTGACGGTCGTCGATGTGGGTGCGGAGCCTGAAGGAGCCACCATCTATATCGCTTGTCCCGAGGATCGGCGCGGATCCGCCAAACTGCGCGCACTTACCGCATGGCTGCGCAACGCTTTCGGCGATCCGCCCTATTGGGAGCATGAGCCGGCGCTCACTTCCCATCGTGAAAAATGATGCCGACCGTGTGGCGCATGCCGGAGCGCAGGCGGCTGACGCCGTGGCGCAGGTTGACGCGGTAATTGCCCTTCGTGCCCTGCACCGGCCGGTTGTGGACCGCGAAAGCCACCGCATCGCCCTGGCGCAAGGGCACCACTTCGACCCGGCTCTGCATGCGCGGCCGCTGTTCGGTCAGGGCGAATTCGCCGCCGGTGAAATCCTCGCCCGGTTCGGAAAGCAGGATCGCCACCTGCAGCGGGAAGGCAAGGTCGCCATAGAGGTCCTGGTGCAGGCAGTTGAAGTCGCCGGGCACATATTGCAGCAAAAGCGGCGTCGGCCTGACCTGACCGGCGGCATGGCACTGGTCGAGAAACGCGCCATGCGTGGCGGGATAGCGCATGGCGATCCCCATGCGCTCGTTCCAGCGGTTGGCGACCGCGGCCAGCCTGGGATAGAGCGCGCCGCGCAGGCCGCCGACCAGATCGGGCAAGGGATAGCGGAAATAACGGTATTCGCCCTTGCCGAAACCGTGCCTGGCCATGTGGATGTGGCTGCGGAAATGTTGCTCCTGGGGATAGAGGCCGGCGAGTTGCCGGCACTCATCGGCCGAGAGCAGCTTTTCCATCACCGCGCAGCCGAAGCTGTCGAGCTCGGTGGCGAGCGCCGGCCAGTCATAGGCGGCGATGCGTGTCTCGGCGGCTGCGACCAGCGATGGCGCGACCCTGGCGTCGGCGTTCATATCGCGGCCTCCCTTTCCAGCAAGGCGCGCTTGCGCTCGATGCCCCAGCGGTAGCCGGACAGCGAGCCGTCGGCGCGCAACACCCGGTGGCAAGGAATGCCTAGCGCGACGGCGTTGGCGGCACAGGCCGTCGCCACGGCGCGGGCGCCATCCGGCATGCCGAGGCGCCGGGCAAGGGCGGTGTAAGTGACGGTGGCACCGCATGGGATGGCGCGCAGCGCCTCCCACACGCGCTGCTGGAAGGGCGTGCCGTTGCGCATGTCGAGCGGCAGGTCGAGACCGGCGCCGGGCGTTTCGATGAAGCGCGCTATCGCCGCGAGATCATCGCGCAGGCCGGCCGCGTCTTCGAGCAGCACCCTGCTGGGGAAGCGGTTGGCGAGGTCCTGCCGCAACGTGCCGGCGTCGGCGCCGATGAGGATGGCGCAGACGCCGATAGGGCTGCGCGCCGCCAGGATGTTTCCAAGCGCCGACTGGCCGATGGCGTAGCTGATGGTGTCAAGGACGCTGGCGGTTGTCGCCTGCATATCGGTTTGCATGTGGTTCATTGCCTTCACTCCTGTCTATGCCTTGACCCTAACGAACTGGCCGGTGCCGCACACTCCGATGCTTGCTTTCAAATTCAATCCAGGGGGCTGAACGGCGAAAGCAAGTGCGGTTTGGACCGCCTCAAGCGACACGGGTGACGCCGACCTCGTCCAGCAAAAAAACTTCGCCTGATATCAGCCGCAGCTCGAACTCGCCGGTCGTCGTGCGGCTCCACTCGGCCTTGCCATCCTCGACAAGCGTGCCGATGACGGCCAACACCAGCGCCTTCGCGTCCTCCAGGCTGACGGCAGCGCCGTTGGCGACCTGACCGTTCGCACCGGTGGTGGAAGAACTGGCCATCGCGCGCATTGCCGTCAGGCCCGCGAGGACCGCGAGGCATTGTCCGCAGCATCGCCGGCCTCGCGGTCGAGCAGCGCGCGTTTGCGCTCGGCGCCCCAGGCATAGCCCGACAGGACGCCATCCTTCCTGATCACACGGTGGCAAGGGATGGCGACCGCGAGGGCGTTGGCGGCGCAGGCGGCGGCGACGGCGCGGGTTGCGTTCGGCGCGCCGATGCGGCCGGCGATCTCGGCATAGGAAACCGTGCGGCCAGCCGGGATATCCCGCAAGGCCTGCCAGACGCGCTGCTGGAACGCGGTGCCGCGCACGTCGAGCGGCAGGTCGAGACCGAGCGCCGGCGCCTCGACGAGGCCAACGACGCGGGCCACCAGCGCCTCGTAGTCGCTGTCGCCACCGACCAGCCGCGCCTTGGGGAAACGGTCCTGCAGGTCGCGCACCAGCGCGTCGGGGTCCTGGCCGAGCAGGATCGAGGCGACGCCTTTCCGGCTCGATGCGACCAGGATGGTGCCGAGCGAGGTTTCGCCGACGGCGAAGCGGATCTCTTCGTTGGCGCCGCCGGCGCGATAGCGCGTCGGCGTCATGCCGAGCATGCCGGTCGATTTCTCGTAGAAGCGCCCGCTCGAATTGAAGCCCGCATCGTAGATCGCCGATGTCACGCTGACGCCGTCTTCCAGGCCCTGGCGGACCCGGGCGGCACGCCGGGCCGCTGCATAATCCTTCGGCGTCAGCCCGGTGACCGCCTTGAAAACGCGGTGGAAATAGCCGGGGCTGCGGCCGGCGGCATCGGCCAGTTCGATCAGCGACGGTTCAACCTCGCTCTGCCCGATCCTGCGGCAGGCGTCGGCGATCATCGCGGCGTTGGCGGCCTCGAGCGAAGGGCCTTCCGGATTGCAGCGCCGGCATGGGCGAAAGCCTGTCGCCCTCGCCGCCTGTAAAGTGTCGTGCAACTGGACATTGGCTGGGTTGGCGCGCCGCGACGGACAGGAGGGCCGGCAATAAACCCCCGTCGTCGCCACCGAATACCAGAATGCGCCGTCGGCCGACTTGTCGCGGGCGACAATGCGCGCCCAGCGTGGATCGTCGGCCAGCAGCGGCGCGGGTTGCAGATGTTTGGCCAGAGCGATGAACATGGCTGGCATTGAAGCCGCCAGAAGCCAGCCCCGCCACCCGTTTCCTGCCAACTGTCAGGAGGCGCACGCGTGATTGGAACCGGGATGTTGCATGTGAGCGCAGCCGAGACGCCTGCACAGACGGGACCGGCTGCTACGCCGCGCGTTTGGGTTCCACCGCGAACGGGCTGAGCCCCAGCCAGGCCTGCATCTTCCTGCCGATGGCCTGGTCGCCGGTCAGGACGACCTTCGGGCCGGCCTTCTCGACGGTGAGCACTCCCATCCAGATCGCCGTCATCGTGTGCAGGTCGGTCGAGACATAGAGGTCGACGTCGAAGCCCGGATCATACCAGCACAGATCGACTTCGCCGTGCTTTTCGACGATCAGCCACCAGGAGCGTTTGGAGGCGGGGAGTTCCTGATACAGAAATTGTATCACCGTTCGTCCTTCCGGCAGCGGCGAGGGGTTCAAATTGCGCCGCATGTCCCACATCAGCAGCGACGGATCGAGGTTCTTGAGGGACAGGCGGGACTCGACCCATTTCTGCCCCCAGAAGCCCATCGCCTCGACGACCGGGCGCAAATCGCGGCCGGCTTCCGTCAGCCGATAGTCGAAAATTCCTTTTTCTCCCGGGACCTCCTTGCGCTCGACGATCCCCGCCAGCTCGAGCTCCTTAAGCCGTTGCGACAGAAGGGTCGGCGACATTTTGGGCACGCCGCGGCGCAAGTCGTTGAAACGGGTCGAACCGGCCACAAGCTCACGCATCAGCACCATCGTCCAGCGGGTGCACAGCACCTCGGCGGCCATCGATAGCGGGCAGAACTGTTTGTATCCGTGCTGGGTCATGACCGTGCCTCTCCCTAGAACCTGCGGGCAACATTAGTCCTTCGTGATCGAAGCGGCGAGTACAGAAACTGTACCGGCCCAGTACAGATCGCGGACTGGTCGGCTTGGGCCTAGCCATGCGAGCCCTCTGGACGGTTGCACGGGATATCCCTGTGCGCCGCAACCAGGAGACGACAATGACTGCTTACGTTATCGCCGACATCAAGATGAAGGACCCGAAATGGGTGCCGGCCTATGCCGCCTCGGTGCACGACCTCGTCCACAAGCATGGCGGCAAATATCTGTCGCGCAGCGGCAATGTGAAGACGCTCGAAGGTAAGCCGCTCGACACCACGCTGATCGCCCTGATGGCGTTCCCGTCGGAAGCGGCGGCGCGCGCCTTCACCACCGATCCGGCCTACGCGCCCTTCGTTTCGGCCCGCCAGGGCGGCAGCGACAGCCGTTTCCAGCTGATTGACGACACCGATCTGGCCGGAACGATCCCGTATCTGCCGAAGGGATGATCTCTCCCGGCATTCCTTGCACCGTATCCGGGATCACCAAGCAACAACAGCCACGGCGCTTGCCTGCCGGGCCTCCGTATTTTCGGCGGCCGGCCCGCTGTGCTTTTTCAAGAAGAATGGAACAAACATGATACGCGATTTTCGCAACGGGCTTTTCGTGGCAGGGGCCATTCTGGCCGCCTGCACCACCTTTGCCCAGGCGCATCAGGAGGCGGCTGAAATCACGTCCGGTGCCAATCCGCTGGCCGAAAAGGTGCGGGCCGCCAACAGCCGGTTTCTCGATGTCAACGCCGCGACGGCGGAAGGCTATGCGCCCATTCCCTGCGCCAGCGGCATCACCGGCGGCGCCATGGGCATCCACTATGTCAATGGCGGGTACCTGAAGGACGACAAGATCGACATCGCCCGTCCCGAAGCGGTGATGTACGAGCCGATGGCCGACGGCACGCTGAAGCTGGTGGCGGTCGAATACATCACCTCGAAGGGGCCGGCGTCGCTCGAGGGACAGCTGTTCAACTTCAACAGCGCGCCCAACCGCTATGGCCTGGGTGAGTTCTACGAACTGCATGTCTGGGCCTGGAAAGGCAACCCGACCGGCACGTTCGCCGACATGAACCCGAAAGTGTCGTGCGAACACGCGATGGCGCCGAGCCAGTAAGCGGCATGGCCAGGCGGCGGCAATGCCGCCTGGCCCCCACCTCGGTTCTGCGTGAGATTTCTCAGGCGGGCTTGATGAGGCCGAGCTGGGTGAGGGCGGCGACGCCGTCGTCGAGGCCGATTTCCTCGACGATCCTGCCGTCGATCACCTTGAGCACCGTGGTGCCGGTGAAGCGCATCGTGCGGCCGGTGGCGGCGGGCAGCGAACCGATGAGAAAATCGCCGAAGGCCGGGCCGGTATGCGTGCCGCCGCCCTCCCACTGGCCGACGACGTAGTCGCCCTCGGCGATGAGATCGGCGGTGGCCCAGAAGTTGAGATCCGGGAAGGCTGCACGAAAATCGGTCATGAAGGCCTTGATGTCGTCGCGCCCGCGGCGCGGCTCGTGCAGCGAGTATTTGAGCAGCATATCGGGGGCCGCGACGGCGTCGACGACGGAGAGGTCGCAGGTTTCACCCCAGAAGTCGGTGAACCATCTGACGACGACGGCCTTGTTGTCTTCCTGCTTGGTCATTGGGAGGTCCTTTTCCTGTCTTGCTTCGTGATCACCGGACTGGCTGGTGAACACGGCCATCCCTATGACCAATCGAGGCGCGCCAAACTCCGGTTCTTGCCCGCCAATCGAAAGGCCGATGCCAAGACTGTCGCTAGGAGCGTGGACATCCCCTCTTCCGCCGCCCGGTAACGGTTTCTTTTCTGGTTTTGCCGCAGATTGCCGCGGGTGGAGCGGGCAAAACGGACGAATGGCGGGTCAGGATAAGAAAAGTCGTAGCGGAGCGTTCTGGGCCAAGGCCCTGGAGCGCGCCCATCTTGGCGTCTGGGACTGGGATCTCAGCACCGGCGACTGCTTCTATTCGGCGACCTGGGCCCGGATGCTGGGTTACGAGGACGGCGAACTCGCCAATACCAGTGACCTGTGGCTGCAGCTTACCCATCCCGACGACCGGGAACGGGCGCAGGCCAGCGGCGACCGCCACATTGCCGGGCTGACCGACGCCATCGAGACCGAACTCAGGCTCAAGCACAAGCAGGGCCACTGGGTTTGGGTGCTCGACCGAGGCGGCATCGTCGAGAGCGACGCCGACGGGAAGCCGCTCAGGCTGATGGGCGTGCAGACCGACATCTCCAAGCAGAAGGCGGCCGAAGCCGCGCTCGAACAGGTCAATATCCGCTTTCGCCTGGCGCTCGCCGCCAGCGGCACCGGCATCTGGCACTACGACATCGCTACCAACAAGAGCTATTGGGACGCGCGCACAAGAGAGATATTCGGCCTCGTCGCAGTGACCGACGAGGTGACGGCCGATCTCTGGCACAGCTACCTGCATCCCGACGATAAGGACGCCGCCGAACGCGCCCACAGGGTGCCATTGGGAACCGACGGCGTCATCGCCGCGCAGTACCGCATTATCAAGCGCGACGGCCAGATCCGGCATGTCGAATCGCTGCTGCGCTTCATCGCCGCCGCCGGTGCCACCGGCCAGGTGCTGGGCACTGTGCGCGACATCACCGAGGACAAGCTGCGCGAACAGGAGCTTGCCTTCGCCGCCCGCCACGACGCGCTGACCGGCCTTTGGAACCGCGCCGCCTTCGACCGTCTGCTCGCCCACCATATCGCCACGGCCGTGCCGCTGGCGGTGTTCTATGTCGACCTCGACTACTTCAAGGCCCTCAACGATTTCGCCGGCCATGCCGCGGGCGATCTGGCGCTGAAGAGCGTCGCGGCGGGTATCGGCCGCTGCCTGCCGCCATCGGCGCATGCGGCGCGGCTCGGCGGCGACGAGTTCGCCCTGATGGTGCCCGATTGCGACGCCGTGCAAGCCGAAGGTCTGGCCGGCGCCATCCTGGCGGCCGTGCGCGACGCCGATCTCGGCCTTGCCGCGACGTCGCGCCGGTTGGCGGCCAGCATCGGCATCACCGTCGTCCGCGACCGTGCCACCACGGTTGCCGACGCGCTGGCCTGCGCCGACGATGCCTGCTACGCGGCCAAGGCCGCCGGGCGCGATCGCTTCGCGCTGTTTTCGACCGATGCCGTCTCCGGTTCGGCCGGCCTCAACGCGGCGCGGCTCGCCGCCGACACGGTCGACGCCATGGATGACGGCAGGCTGAAATTGTTCGGCCAGCAGATCCACCGGCTGGGCAGGCCCTGGGAAGAGAGCCGCCATGTCGAAGTGCTGGCGCGGCTTGCAGGACAGGGCGGCCGGCTGATCCCGCCCGGCGAGTTCATTCCGGCGGCGGAGCGCTTCGGCGTTGCCGCGCGGCTCGACCGCTGGATCATCCGCACCGCCCTGTCTCGGCACGGCGCGGCGATGAAGTCCGGCGCGATCACGCTCGGCTTCAACCTGTCGGCGCAGACGCTGAGCGACCCAGGACTATGGGACTTTGTCGACCGGGTCATCGAGGAGACCGGGACGCCGCATTCCGGCATCGGCTTCGAGATCACCGAAACCGCCGCCGTCACCAACTTCGACGCCGCCGAGGCGTTCGTGCGCAAGGCGCGCGAGCGGCGCTGCCGGGTCAGCCTCGACGATTTCGGCGCCGGCATGAGTTCGTTCGAGTATCTCAGGCGCTTTCCGGTCGATGCCATCAAGATCGACGGCTCCTTCATCGAGCACGTCACCGAAAGCCGCTTCGATCGCGAGATCGTGCTGGCCATCACCAGCATTGCCCGCAGCCTCGGTTGCGCCGTGGTGGGCGAAAAGATCGAGCGGCAGGACACGGTGGCCATGCTGGGCGATATGGGCGTCGAGTTCGGTCAGGGTTTTCTGCTGCACCGGCCCGAACCGCTGGAGCGGGTCGTGGCGCAGGCGGCGCGAATGGCCGGCGCCGCATCGAGACGCAGGGCGTCCTGACGGATCAAATGCATGTCGCTCCAAAAGCGGCCCGGAGCGACATGCGTGAAGACGAAGATTTGATGCGCGCGGGCTGAACCAACGCCACGCGTGCTGTTCAGCCGAGTCGGCGTGCCGATGCTCGCGGAAATTCCAGCACCCCGGGTTCCGGCTTTCTGTGTTGTGCTTCCGCTACCATCTCGATCAACAGGTCGAGGGCCTCGCATGTGGCGCGGCTCGTCTCGTCATTGCCGCGCAGATAATGGTAGGCGCGTTCGAGATGGAGACGGGCGGCTGAAAAATCGCTGGTCAATGGTTCCCTCCATGATCCCGCCCTGATGGATATTGGCCTGCCTGGCGCAAGGTGGGGTAAATATCCACAGGCGCCTTTTATTCAAATGCCGGCGAACGCCGTGCTGCTGGCGGCGCCATCGTGTCAGGAGTGACGGCCCTGCCGGCTTTTGCGCGGTTTGGCGGCTTGTCTAGACTGCGCTCTTTTGCCCGAGGTGAAATCGATGATCGTCCAAGCCTGCATCACCGGCGCGCGTTCGCGCGATTTCCATCCCAGGCTGCCGCTGACGGCAAAGGCAATGGCCGGCGATGCGGCTTCCTGCGTCGCCGCCGGTGCCGCCGAACTACACATCCATCCGCGCGGCGCCGACGGGCGCGAAAGCCTGGCGGCGGTGGATGCGACGGTCCTTGCCGTGCGCCAGGCCTGTCCGGGCACATTGATCGGCGTGTCGACCGGCGCCTGGATCGAGAACGATGTGGCGCGCACCCGCGCGGCGATCGCCGCCTGGCGGGAACTGCCCGACTATGCCTCGGTCAATCTTTCAGAAACCGACGCGCCCGCCGTGATGGAGTTGTTGCGCAAGCAGGGCGTCGGCATCGAGGCGGGCCTGGCCACGACGGAAGATGCCGAGCGCTTCGTGGCGCTCGCCGATCACGGCCGCGTACTGCGCATCCTGATCGAGATCGACATACCGGACCTGCCTGCAGCCCTCGACGAGGCGCACGGCATCGCCGCCATTCTCGAACGCGCAGGCGTGCGGCGGCAGATCCTGCTGCACGGCGTGGACGGCACGGTCTGGCCGTTCGTGGACCTTGCGCGGCAAAAGCGCTGGTCGACACGGGTCGGGCTGGAGGACGGCAAGACGCTCGCCGATGGAACGGTGGCGAGGGACAATGCCGAGATCGTGGCCGCGGCCGCCGCGAACTTCCGCTCCACGAGTATGAGCTGAACCTTGTCGGGCTGCGCCGTCGGCGAACTCGGCGATGCCATTCGCGCAGCAAGGCGATTGAGGAACAGCTGAAATAAGGCCACATTCGCGGGCAAGGAGAGATGTCCAACGTTTCGGAGCTCTCGCATGTCATTTTCCGGCACGACAACCCGCTATGGGCGCCTCGCCCAGGCATTTCATTGGCTGACGGCACTGCTGGTGCTCATTGCCTTCCTGGTCTCGGCGGGCGGTCCGCCGGAGCGGGTCTATTCAGCGGCCAGGGCGTCGACGCTGCTGCTGCACGAGTCGCTCGGCTTCACCGTTTTCTGCTTGCTGGTCGTTCGCCTGATCTGGCGCCGGTTCGACCGCATTCCCGATGCCCCGGCCATGCCGTCCTGGATGGAGGTCGCCTCGAAGGCAACGCATTGGGCGCTTTATGCGCTGCTGTTCGCCGTTCCGGCGACAGCCATGGTCGGCGCCTTGTTCGGCGGCCACCCGGTCACTGTCTATGGGCTGGGAGCTATCGGTCCGTTTTCCGGCAGCTGGGGCGCGCCGCTGGCGGAGATTCACGGCACGCTCGGCGACGTCATGATGTGGATCGCCGGCCTGCACGCGGCCGCTGCCATCTTCCACCATTTCTTCCTTCGCGACCGGGTGCTGAGCCAGATGCTGCCGGGCCTGCCCGATCCATCGTCGCGGCAGGGCGGCTGAACGCGGTCAGTCGAGAATGATGCGGATCGCCCGATCGACGACCGGGTGCAGGCCGCTGGCCCGTCGAAGCCGCAATACGGAAGTTTCTGAAATAGCCGAACCCTTATTTCAGAAACCTGGTGAGAAATTGAAATAGCTTTTGGAAGTTGGTCGAATCTGACATAACGATTTTCTTATTGTAGAAATCGTGGACGTTTCTGAAATATGGATTTGTCGTCTTACAAGGCGGGGCAGTACGAAAAGCGGTTGGAACATCGCAGCTTCGTGCCGACCTCGATCAATCATCCCTGGATCGTCTCCGACCCGAACATCATAGAGGTGCTTGGCCGCGCCGATCGAGCATTGGGTGAATTGAATGCGTTCGCACAACTCGTTCCCGACATCGATTTTTTCATCAGCATGTACGTTGCGAAGGAAGCAACCCAGTCCAGCCGGATCGAAGGCACCCACACCAATATCGAGGACGCTTTCAAGCAGATCGAAGATTTGTCTCCTGAGGCACGCGACGACTGGGAGGAGGTGCAGAACTATATCCAAGCGATCAATAGCGCCATTACCAGCCTGGAGCGCCTGCCTTTCTCCAACAGGCTACTGAAGGAAACTCACGCCATCCTCATGCAGGGGGTGCGCGGCGACACCAAGCAACCCGGCGAATTTCGAACCAGTCAGAACTGGATTGGCGTGAGTCTAAGAAACGCGGTCTTCGTGCCCCCGCATCACGAGCATGTTCCCGAGCTCATGAGCGATATGGAAAAATTCATCCATGCCGACAGCCTGCGCGTACCGCCACTCATCCGCATTGCGATCGCCCACTATCAATTCGAAACCATCCATCCGTTCCTGGATGGCAACGGGCGGCTGGGCCGCCTGATGATTTCGCTTTACCTCGCCTCACAGGGGCTTCTTGTCAAACCCGCGCTCTATCTGTCCGACTATTTCGAGCGCAACAAGACAGCGTATATCGATCACCTCATGGCCGTACGCGAGGGCAACCATATGCGCGACTGGCTGATTTTCTTTCTCCACGGAGTTGAAGAGACAGCGCGTGCGTCTGCTGACGTGTTCCGCAAAATTCTGGTGCTTAAAGAGCGGATAGAACGGGAAACGCTGCCGCGCTTCAGCCATCGCCGTCAAGGAAACGCGCAACAACTTGTAAGAACATCTCTACAGGCAACCATTGGTCGACGTGAAGGGTGTCACCATTCTGTTGGACACGACGACAAACACGGCTACGTCATTGATTGCCGATCTCATAAGCCACGGCGTTCTAATCGAAGTCACCGGCCAAAGACGCAATCGGTTTTTCGTGTTCGAACGATACCTCCAGCTCTTCGAGAGGCGCAGAGATGGCTGACGTCCGCGCATAGATCGCGTGAGGCCCTCTGACGGCAGCAGTTCGATTTCCTACCCTCCCTAAGATCACAGCCGCAAGATTGTCGCGATCGCTTGTTCCACCACCGGATGCATGCCGCTCGCCTGGAAGGAGAGGCGATTGCCGGAGCCGACATTGCTGGTCATGGCGATGGTGAGGTCCGTCTCGGGATCGTGCAGCATGACGGCGACGTAGCCCGGAATGCTGCCCTGGTGCCCGTAGAAGGCGCGGTCCGCATAGGTGCTCTGGAACATGCCCGCGCCCGTCTCGCGCATGCGGGTGCCGGGGAAACTCGCCGGCACGCGGTGTTCGAACATCTCGGCGAAGACCGGCGGCGACAACAGTCCGCCGGAGAACAGGCCGCGCATGAAGCCCACCATGTCTGACGGCGTCGACACCATGTCGCCGCAGCCATAGGCGGCGCCGAAGGGGAAGGAGTCGGAGGAATCCTGCAGTTCATTGGAGTAGGGCAGCACGCCGTCCATTTGCCACATCTCGCCGCCCGAGGCGATGTCGGTGGGCGCGTTCGGCGCCCGCGGCGGCCGGTGGTAATAGCCGCGCACCATCGATTTATCGGGGAAGGCCTCGGTCGCCGGCGACCAGGTGTTGTTCAGGCCGAGTGGCTCAAGGACCGCGCTTCTGACATAGGCGCCCAGCTTCTGGCCGGTGACGGCCTCGATCACCATGCCGGCCAGGACATAGCCGGTGTTGTTGTAGACGGCCGGTCCGCCCGGTGGCTTCTGTTTGTCGGAGGCGAAGGCGATGTCGACCAGCTGTTGCGGCGTCCATTGCCGGCTCGGGTCCATCGGAATGTAATATTCGAATTCCGGCAGGCCGCTGCGATGGTTGACCAGCTGGCGTACCGAAATGGTTTTGGCGCCAGGTAGGTCCGGGAACCAGGAGGCGATCGGCGCGCCGAGGTCGAGCTTGCCGGTCTCGGCGAGCTTGACCAGGGCCGCGGCGACGAAGGTCTTGGTGCAGCTGCCGATCTTGAACAGCTGGTCCGACGTGACAGGCGTGCCCAGCGCGCGATCGGCGAGGCCTGATGTGAGGGCGGTTGGTGTGGTGTCACCCCTGGCATAGGCGAGCGACGCACCCACCGCGCCATCGGCGATGTAGGTGGCGAGAAGAGCGTTCAGGTCTTTTGGCATGGTGGTCTCGCTTTTTGTGGATCGCGGGATCTTCGCAAAATCGGCCGCGTAGCGGCCGGATGAGGGGGGTACCCAGCGCGACAAGCCTCACTCCGCGATATCGACGGCGGCGAAATTCTGCCGGCCGAAGGGGTCGAGCACGTAATTCAGCACGCTCTTGCGGATCGGGATCGCCACCATCGAATGGGCGATCGGCGCCACCGGCACCTCGGCCTTCAGGATGGCCTGCGCCTTTCCATAGATCGCGGCGCGCTCTTTCGGGTCGGCGGCAACGCGGCCCTCGTCGAGCAGCTTCTCGAAATCCTTGTCGCACCAGCGCGAGCGGTTGGAGCCACCCTTCACGCCGTCGCAGGAGAGCAGATAGCTCAGCATGTTGTCGGGATCGCCATTGTCGCTGCTGCCGCCGAGCAGGAAGGCGTCCTGTTCGCCCGCCGCGGTGCGCTTGAGGTATTCGCCCCATTCGAAGCTGACGATCTCCGATTGCACGCCGACCTTCGCCCAGTCGGCCTGGATCATCTCGGCCATGCGCTTGGCGTTGGGATTGTAGGGGCGCGACACCGGCATCGCCCACAGGCTGATCTTGAGGCCGCTTTCATGGCCCGCTTCCTTGAGCAGTTTCTTGGCGCCATCGGGATCGTACTCGATGCCGGCATCGGTGACGGCGCCGAGCTGCGCCGGCGGCACGACGCTGCCGGCCACCGTGCCGGCGCCGGCATAGACCGCATCGACGATCGCCTTGCGGTCGACGGCCTTGGCCAGTGCCGTGCGCACGCGCACGTCGCCCAGCGGCTGGTGCTCGACATTGAAGCCGAGAATGCCGATGTTCTGGCCCTTGAGATCGAGAACCGTGATGTCGGGATCGCTGCGCAGGTCGGCGACGGCACTTGGCGGCGGCGGCGCGGCGACCTGGCATTCATTGGCCTTGATGCGCTCGACGCGGGTGGTCGGCTCGGGCGTGACGGCGAAGACCAGCGTGTCGATCTTCGGCGCGCCGCGCCAGTAATCCTTGTTTGCGGCATAACGGACCTGGCTGTCGGGCACATAGGCCTCAAGCACGAACGGTCCGGTGCCGACCGGCATGCTGTCGATCAGCTCCGGCGTGCCGGCCGCGACCATCTTTTCGGTCTGCTCCAACGACAGGATGGAGAGATAGTCGAGTGCCAGCCCGGCCAGGAATGTGACGTTGGGAGCCGTCAGCGTGAAGCGCACGGTGTAGTCGTCGACCTTGTCTATTCTGTCGATCAGCGTGCCCATGCCCAGCGCGTTGAAGTACTCGTAAGAGCCGCCGCCAAGCTTGTGATAGGGATTGTTGGCGTCGCGCTGGCGGTTGAAGGTGTAGAGCACGTCGTCCGCGTCGAAGTCGCGCGTGGGCGAAAAATGCTCGTTCGACTGAAACTTCACGCCGTGCCTGAGATGGAAAGTGTAGGTCTTGCCATCAGGCGAAACCTCCCAGCTTTCTGCCAGCGCCGGGCCGACCTCGGTGGTGCCCGGCTTGAACTCGACCAGCCGATTGAAGATCGTCTTGGCGGCGGCGTCCATGGTGGAATCGGCGATGCCGATCGCCGGGTTGAAGGTCTCGGGATTGGCTTCCGAGCAATAGACCAGCGTCTTGGCGTAGGCCTGTCCGCCGAGAAGGATGGATGAGGCCAGAACGGACGTGGCCAGAAGGGACGTGGCCAGAAGGGACGGGGCAAGCACCGCGCGCAGAGATTTCATCGCAAACGCTCCTGATGACACATTCGGGGTTGAGGGAAGGAACTTCATGGCGTCGTCGCCGGGGTAAGGAAGCGATCGGGCGCCAGCGCCCCAGCGGTGACGCCGAGTGCGGTGACGTCGTCGGGCATGGGCTCGCCGCGCATCAGCGCCGCGCTCAGCCTGGCCAGCGTCAGCGACACCTGAAAACCGTAGCCACCTTGGCCGCCGAGCCAGAAGAAGCCGGGCAGGCGCGGGTCGAAGCCGGCGACCGGCGTGCGGTCGGGAGCGAAGGTACGCAGGCCTGCCCATGGCGTCGACGGGCGGCCGATGCGCATCGACGTCGCCTGTTCGATGCGGTCGACGGCGATGGCGACGTCGATATCCTCGGGATACGCATCACAAGGCTCGGAGTCCGTCTCGTCGGCGAGCGAACCGATCAATCTGCCGGCATCGGGCTTGAAGTAGAACTGCTCGTGCAGGTCGACCACCAGCGGCCAGCCGGCGATGTCCAACCCGGCGGGCGGATCGAACAGGAAGGCGGTGCGCCGTTTCGGCTGGAAGCCGAGGCCCGGGAGCCCCACCATGCCGGCGACGACATCGACCCAGGCGCCGGCGGCGTTGACGATGATGTCAGCCGAGTAGACGCCGGCGCTTGTTTCAACCCTAAAAGCGCTGCCGTCGCGTGAGATGGCGCGGACCTCCTCGCCGGTGCGGATGGTGCCGCCGCCGGCTTTGAGCTTGGACGCGCAGGTCGCAAGCATCTTGTCCGTGTCGACATCCACCGCGTCCGGCTCATAGACGCCGCCGCATGTGGCTTGCTGGGCAATGACCGGAACCAGCGCGTGGAGCTCGGCCGCCGAGAGGCGGCGCACTGATGGCACCAGCGCCTGCAAATCACGAGCCAGCTTGTCGATGGCGGCATCTTCACCGGTCCATCCGACATGCAGCGCGCCACGCCGGTGGGCGACGAAACCGCCCTCGACGATTGCCTGCCGGCTGGCCAGCGTCAGCCCGCGCACGAGGCGGTTGCCATAGGTCTCGGTGAACAGAGCGGCGGAGCGTCCGCTGGCGTGGTAGCCGAGATGCGGTTCGCGCTCGATGACGGTGACTTCGGCCCAGCCCGCCACCTCGGCGGCAAGCGAGAGGCCGGCAATGCCGCCGCCGATGACGACAATCTTTTGGAAGGACTTTGACTGCATCCGTCAGTCGTAAAAATATTTTCGTATCCAGTCAATATTTAGCGTATAAGAAAATTTCGATGTTGTTGATGGCTGCGGGGAGTTCGACTACCTAGGGTGGAGCGGCGCGATCCCGCGCCTTGGAGCTGGCAATGTCGGAGCAACCCAATCTCGGTGATTGTCTGCGGGCTTTGAGAAAAACCCATGGCTGGACCTTGCAGGAGGTCAGCGCGCTCACCGGCGTCGCGGTGTCGACGCTGTCCAAGGTCGAGAACGACCAGATGTCGCTGACCTACGACAAGCTGCTGCAGATCTGCGAGGGGCTCGGCATCCATGTGACGGAACTGCTCAGCGGCGACCGCAAGCAGCCGGCAGCGCGCACCCGCCGTTCGGTGACCTCGCAGTCCAACACGCTGCGCCAGCTGACCCGCAACTACGACTACCGGTATCTGGCCACCGACCTGGTGCGCAAGCGCATGGTGCCGATCCACGCCTATGCGCGCGCCCGCACGCCGCAAGAGTTCGGCCCGCTGACCAGGCATGCCGGCGAGGAATTCCTGATCGTGCTCAAGGGCGAGATCGAACTGCACACCGACCAGTACGCGCCGGTGCGGCTGAAAGCGGGCGAGAGCGTCTACATCGATTCCACCATGGGCCACGCCTATCTGTCGGTGGGCGAGGGCGACGCCGAGATGCTGTGCGTCTGCTCCGGCGACGAGCCCGACATGGAAGGCACGCTGCTGAGCGAGCTGGAGACGGTTGAAGGATAGGGCGCAGCTCACCGCGCAAGTTTTCTGCAGCTCGATTCAGGCTTTCTCGTTCGAACTGCGCGGCGAAACCGGCTATAGGACCGCTGAAACCGTAGCTCTCGCCAATCTGAAAAGGAAATCCGATGAGTGTAGAAAAGACAGCCGTCATCGTGGCCGGCGGCAGCGGCATGGGGGCGGCGGCGGCCAAACGGCTGGCGGCGGATGGTTTCAAGGTCGCCATCCTGTCCTCGTCCGGCAAGGGCGAGGCGCTGGCCAAGGAGCTTGGCGGGCTCGGCGTCACCGGCTCCAACCAGTCGAACGACGATCTGCAGCGGCTCGCCGACCTGACCCTGGAGCGCTATGGCCGCATCGACGTGCTGGTCAACAGCGGCGGCCATGGGCCGCGCGCGCCGATCCTGGAGATCACGGACGAGCAGTGGCACACCGGCATGGACGTCTACCTGATGAACGTCATCCGGCCGGTGCGCATCGTGGCGCCGCAGATGGTCAAGCAGAAGGGCGGCGCCATCATCAACATCTCGACGGCCTGGGTAGCAGAACCGAACGCGATGTTCCCGACGTCGGCCGTGTTCCGCGCCGGCCTTGCCGCCTACACCAAGATTTTCGCCAACACCTACGCGGCCGACAATGTGCGCATGAACAACGTGCTGCCCGGCTGGATCGACAGCCTGCCCGCCACCGAAGAGCGCCGCGACAACGTGCCGATGCAGCGCTATGGCACATCAGAGGAGATCGCCGCGACGATCGCGTTTTTGGCGTCGGACGGGGCAGGGTATATTACCGGGCAGAATATCCGCGTGGATGGGGGTGTGATCCGGGCGCTGTGAGAGGCGGCTGCGGCGATCCCATACCTCTCAGATTAGCCGAAGCCCTCCCTCCCTTCGTCATCCTAGGCGTAGCAAGGAGCGAAGCGACGCCGCGCAGACCCTAGGATCCATGCCGCGACGTGGGCCGAAAAAATACGGCGAACGAGGATAGTCCCCGGACGGGTTGGCGGTTACCGTCAACGCATGACCGGCTATGTTTACGTGACCGCGAGCCAGAAGGGCGGCACCATCTACATCGGTGTCACCAACGATCTCGGTCGCCGCATGCCGGAGCACAAATCCGGCGAAGGTTCGCGCTTCACCAGGCGCTACGGTGTGCAGCGGTTGGTCTGGTACCGAGGAACATTTCGACATTCGTGACGCCATTCAACGCGAGAAATCGCTGAAGCGCTGGTCGCGACAATGGAAGATCGAACTGATCGAGAAGACCAATCCGGAATGGTTCGAGCTGTTTCGCGGAACAGGTTGGTCGCGGTTTGATGGCGTTTCGTCGGAGGTTGGAGCCAGGTTCGGCACCGTTTTGTCCGTCGCAAGCGTCGCGGCATGGATCCTAGGGTCTGCGCCGCGTCGCTTCGCTCCTTGCTCCGCCCTAGGATGACGAAGCGAGGGAGGGCTTCGGCTAATCCCCACGTCAACTAGCGACCCTTACGACGTGGCTTCCCAGTTCACTGCGACCGCTTCGCCGCCTGATCCGCATCCGTCAGCGTCTGCAGAAACGCCACGATGTCGTCGATCTCGGCATCGTCGAGCGCCGGCTTGTCGCCGGGTTTCTTGCCGCCGAAGGGCGGGTCTTGATTCAAGTTCGGCCAGTAAGCCTTTGGCAAATCGTCATATTTATCGACCGTACCGTAAGCGTTTTTCGGGTACCAGCGGCCGGGGTCGGTGTCGCGGCTGGCGTAGAAGGCCACCGCTTCGCGCAGCGTGTGGAAATATCCGTTGTGGAAGAAGCTCTTGCGCAGTGCGACGTTGCGCAGGGTCGGTGTCTTGAACAGGCCGCAATAGTCGGTGCGGCCACGGAAATCGGTGCGCAGGGGACCGCACAGGCCGAGATCGACATAGGCCGGGTCGGCGTTGGCCGGGATGGCCGGATTGCGCGGCACGGCGATGGCGATCAGGCCGAAATCGGTGAATTGCGGCGGCTCACCGTCATTGGCCGGTTCGCTGAGGTGGCAGGAGGCGCAATTGCCTTTCGCCTCGTCCTCGAACAGGGCGCGGCCATGCAATTCCCGCGCCGATAGCGTCGCCTTGCCGGCGAGGAAGGCGTCGTAGCGGCTGGAATAGGGGTAGAAGTCGACCGCGCTCTGCTCGAACGTGCCAAGCGCCTCGGCGGCGGCGTCGAAGGCATCGTCCGGGCGGTCGAAGACATCGTTGCCGAAGGTTGCCTTGAAGTCATCGGCATAGGCTGACTTGCGCAAGGCGGCGGAGACCGCCACGGCATCCTTGTTTGCCATCTCGAAGGGCGAGAGCAGGGGGATTTTCGCCTGGTCCACACCGTGATCGGCGCGGCCGTCCCAGGTCAGACCGCCGGTCGGGCCATTGTCGACGCTCTCGTCGCCCTCGTCCTCGGAATCGTGGAAATGCTCGGTGAAGGCGGGTGCCGCCTCGAGATAGCGCAGCGACGGCACCGCGCGCACGCCAGGCAGGTCGAGGTTCGGGCCGCCCATCTCGACGGGAGATGCCGAGGCCGGACCGAAGGCATGGCGCGGATCGTGGCAGGAGGAACAGGCCTGTTTTCCCGAAGCCGAGAGCGCCGGGTCGAAGAACATCCTTCGCCCCAAGGCAGTCAGCGCCTCGGCGCGTGCGAAGGCTTGGCCACGCGACAGCGGACCGGGATGGACCCCGTCCGGCCCCGCCGTATTCGCGGGCGCGGCAAAGCCAAATGCCGAGATCGCGGCACTCGCGATCATCAGGCTTTTCCATCGTCTCGTCATCATGGGGCACGGTCCGCTTTGGCCCGGAAATAAGAACGCAGTGCAACGGATTGATGACCGGTCCCAGTGCTCACGAAACCGTGTTCGCCGCGGCGGCGGATGTCACAAAGGTGACAAGGCATCCACGTTAGCTGCCTATGGTTCCCGCGCAATAGCTCTTCTAGTTAAAGTCTGCCACGAGGTCTTTCCATGACGAGGCTCAAGTTCCTCACTTCCTTCTGTCTGGCCGGTTCGGCTTTGTTTCCCCTTGCGGCCGCCAATGCCGCCCCTCCCGGCTTCGACAAGATCGACACCGTCGTCGTCATCTATGCGGAGAACCGCAGCTTCGATAATCTTTATGGTGGCTTCCCCGGCGCCAATGGGCTGGCCAATGTCTCGGCCGAACAGGCGCGCCAGCTCGATCGCGATGGCAAGCCGCTGACCGAACTGCCGCCGGCCTGGGGCGGGCTGACCGGAAAGGGCGTCACGCCCGTGGTGACGGAGGCGCAGACCGCGCATCTCGCCAACGCGGCCTTCGCCATCGACGATCCCAAGGGCTTCAACGAAGGCACCAATGTCATCACCCACGATTTGTGGCACCGTTTCTACCAGGAGCAGATGCAGATCGACGGCGGCAAGAACGATAAATTCGTCGCCTGGGCCGATTCCGGCGGGCTGGTCATGGGCCATTATGACGGCTCGAGCCTGCCGATGTGGCAGGTGGCGAAGAAATATGTGCTGGCCGACAATTTCTTCCAGGGCGCCTTTGGCGGCTCCTTCCTCAACCATTTCCAGCTCGCCTGCGCCTGTACGCCGGTCTATCCGCATGCCGACACGAGTCCGATCAAGGGCCAGATCGCCGTGGTCGAGGCCGACGGAACGACCTTGAAGGTGGCCGACAATTCGCCGCCGTCGGCGCTGGGCGGCGTGCCGAAATTCGTCAATGACGGCGCCATCACGCCCGATTTTTACGCCGTCAACACCATGCAGCCGCCCTATCAGCCGAGCGCCAACAAGCCTGCCGAGGGCGGTGACAAGGCGCTGGCCGATCCGGCCGCGCCCACCACGCTGCCGCCGCAGCACGACATCACCATCGGCGATCTCCTGTCGCTGAAGGGGGTCGACTGGGCCTGGTACGCCGGCGCCTGGCAGACGGCGCTCGACGGCAAGAACGCCACGCCGGTGCCGAACTTCCAGTTCCACCACCAGCCGTTCAACTATTTCGCCGCCTACGCGCCCGGCACGGCAGCGCGCACCGAGCATCTCAGGGATGGCGGCCTGGATGGCGCCGAGTTCATCAAGGCGATCGACGACGGCAAGCTGCCGCAGGTCGCCTTCTACAAGCCGCAGGGCAATCTCAACGAGCACTCAGGCTATGCCGACGTGACATCGGGCGACCGGCATCTGGCCGACCTCGTCGCGCATCTGGAGAAGAGCCCGCAATGGAGCCACATGCTGGTCGTCGTCACCTATGACGAGAATGGCGGCTTCTGGGATCACGTCGCGCCGCCCAAGGCCGACCGCTGGGGCCCGGGCAACCGCATCCCGGCCTTCATCGTCTCGCCCTATGCCAGGATGGGCACGGTTGACCACACGCAATACGATACGACGTCGATCCTGCGCTTCATCACCGCGCGCTACGATCTGCCGGTGCTGACGGGCATCGTCGCCCGCGACAAGGCGCTGGCCGCCAATGGCGAGCCGCCGATGGGGGATCTGTCAGCCGCGCTTGATCTCAGCCGCTAGGGCGGAGCGAACCGCGAATACGCCGCCGCGCCGCGAGGCGCGGTGGCTCAGCCGCCATTGACCAGGGCAAGAATGAGCTTTTGCAGATTGCCGCCCTGGCCGAGTTCGATGCGGTCGAAATCGCGGCTTGCCTGCCGCTGCGCCTGCGAAAGGGCGGACAGGCGTTTGGTCATCTCGACCCGGATCTTGCTGCATTTGGGATCGTCGGGAACGGTGAGGCCGACCGTCGCCGCCTCGATCTTGCGCGCCATGTCGACAATGGTCGCGCCATGCACCTTTTCGTGGGCGCTGACGCCTGCGAGGAAAACCTCCCAGTTCTTCTGGATGGCGGACGGCAGCGGCGAGGAGGGGCTGGGCAAGGTGTAGGTGATGATGAGCTTTGGCTTGGCCGAGACCAGCACGCAGGCTCCGGCACGCGGCTGATAATCCCTGGTCCAGGTCAGCTTGAAATTGGTGTGAGCAATGGCGCGGGTAATGCCGACATTCGGCCCGTTCTCGCCAATCGACCGGTAGAGCTCGAGCCCGGACTGGCCTGAAATGGCGTAGGTCTCGACCTTCTCGACCGGCTTCCATTCGGCATGCGCGGCGAGCGGCAAGGCCACCAGGGCCGCGGTCGGAAAACACAGGCGACCAAAGGTTCTCAACACCGCTCTCTCCAAGGCGCGCGGCACATGCAATGCCATTCAACGGCTTTTCCTATATGCTGCCGGCGGGCGCTGCAAATGGCCCGGAGGGAGACGTCATGAGAAGAAATCTCGTTGCCGCCGGTGCCTTGGCGGCGGTGCTTGGCTCGCAATCGGCCTTCGCGGCATCCTGCGGCGGCTGGAGCGCCAAGATGGAGGAAGACGAGGGTGGCAGCGTGCTGACCGCTTCGGTCTGCGGCGGGCCCAGGGGCGACGCCTATCTGATGCTCAATTGCTACGACAAACCGGTGCTGAGCTACGATCTGGGCGCCAGCGGCCAACAACTGGAACCGGGCATCAGCGGCGCGTTCGACTTCAAGGCCGACGGCAAGACGGTGACCAAGACCCTGCAGCTGGAGGCGATGTACAATTATTTCGTGGCCGATCTGGAGAAGGGGGACCCGCTGCTCGACCTGTTGCGGTCCAAGGGGGACGTGTCGGTCAGCGCTGCCAAATATGGTTCGATCAGTTTTGCGCTGAAGGGTTCCAGTGGCGCAATCGGCAAGGTGCTGGCGCAGTGCGGCAAGGCGAAGCCCGCGGGCGACGCGGATTGAACCTCGAGAGGTTGCGCCCCCCTCGTTGTCCTGCCGCCCATTGATCTCCATTCCATTAGCGGCTTGCCGCCGGCGCCGGGCGGCCGTATCTCACGTCCATGACCGACATCCAATTCCGCAAGGCGCAAGCCTCCGACTTGCCAGCCATCGTCGCCATGCTCGCCGACGATCCGCTGGGTGCCGCCCGCGAAGACGCCTCGTTGCCGTTGGCGCAGGGCTATATCGATGCCTTTGACGCCATCGATGCCGATCCCAATCAGCTGCTTGCCGTGGCCGTGGATGGCGCGGAGGTAATCGGCACCCTGCAGATCAGCTTCCTTGCCGGCATTTCGCGCAAGGGCGGCTGGCGCGGGCAGATCGAGGCGGTTCGCGTTGTCAGCGACAGGCGCTCCGACGGCGTCGGCAAGAAGATGTTCGAATGGGCGATCGACGAGTGCCGGGCGCGGGGCTGCGGCCTTGTGCAGCTCACCACCGACAAGGGGCGAGCGGATGCGCACCGCTTTTATGAAGGGCTCGGCTTCAGTGCCAGCCATATTGGTTACAAGAAGAGCCTTTAGCGGAAACCCGTGCCGGTTCGGGCCTGGCGGTGACTGGCGTATAGCGGAAGCCCTTCAGGCACTATTCAAATCGCCTGGCAAAGCGGATATAGGTCAGTCAGGTTGACCTATTGTAAAAACGTCCGGGGAGGCGTGTCGTGACCCTTTTGAACCTTCTGGCCTCGCGCTCATCGCGCATGAAGGCCTCCGAAATCCGCGAGCTGTTGAAGCTGCTCGACCAGCCCGACATCATCTCCTTCGCCGGCGGCATTCCCGATCCGTCGCTGTTTCCGGCGGACGCCATCCGCGATGCCTATGCCGACGTGCTCGGCGGCCCGGAAGCGGGGGCAGCACTGCAATACCAGGTTTCGGAAGGCTATCTGCCGCTGCGGCGCTGGCTCGCCGGGCAAATGGGCAAGCTCGGCGTGGCCTGCGACGAAGCCAACATCTTCATCACTTCCGGCTCGCAGCAGGCGCTGGATTACCTCGGCAAGCTGTTCCTGTCGCCAGGCGATACCGCGCTGGTGACATGGCCGACCTATCTCGGCGCGCTGCAGGCCTTCAACGCCTACGAGCCCCGCTATGACCGGCTGCGGCCCGAGGGCGGCAACATGACGCCCGATGCCTACCACACTGCCGCCGCCGCCAATGGCGGCAAGGTGAAATTCGCCTATCTGGTGCCCGATTTCGCCAACCCGACCGGCAACACGCTGGACCGAAAGCAGCGCGAAGCGGTGCTCGACCTTGCCGGCGAGCTCGACATCGCCGTCATCGAGGATGCCGCCTACCGGGCGCTGCGCTATGACGGCGAGGGTGTGCCGCCGATCCTGGCGCTCGACTGCATCAGGTCCGGCGGCATCGACAAGGCGCGCACGCTCTATTGCGGCTCGTTCTCGAAAATTTTGTCGCCGGGCATGCGTGTCGGCTGGGTTTGCGCGCCGCGCCACGTGGTGGAAAAACTGGTGCTGATGAAGCAGGCTTCGGACCTGCACAGCCCGTCCGTCAACCAGATGGTGATGCACCGCGTCGCCGAAGCCGTGTTCGACGGCCAGGTGGAAAAACTCATCGGCGCCTACCGCGAGCGCCGCGACGGCCTGCTCGGCGCGCTTGAAGCCAACATGCCGGAGGGGGTGACCTGGAGCCGTCCGGAAGGCGGCATGTTCGTCTGGGTGACGCTTCCGGAGGGCACCGACGCCACGGACCTCCTGGCACGGTCGGTGAAGGAGGCGCGGGTCGCCTTCGTGCCGGGCAACGCCTTTTACGCCGACGGCACCGGGCGCAACACGCTGCGGCTGTCGTTCACGCTGGCCACCCGCAGCGCGGTGAGCGAGGGCATTCCCCGGCTGGCGGCGCTGCTCAAGGGTTAGAGCAAATTCCACGAAAGTCTCAAATGGTTTTCCCGGGAAAGCGCCCAGCGCTTTCCCCAGGAATTGCGTAATAGCAAGAGCGGCATGCGCCTAAGCCGGCACGTTCACCAGCTGCTTGAGCTTTGCAAGCCTGGCGCGGGCGAGCTTGCGGATCGGCTTTTCGAAACCCTCTTCGCCGGCTTCGACGACGAAGACCAATGTCTTGAAGTCCAGCATGAACTCGTCGATGGCCCGCGTCGTCTGTTCGGACCTGTCCTTGAACCGGCGCAGCAATGCGTTCGCTTCCTCGATGGCATCGGCATTGGCGCCGTCGACCAGCGCTTCAAGCTTCTGAAAACAATCCAACCGACATTCTCCCGCCGCGCCTCCAAACTTGCCATCGGTGCAAAAGTTCCATCGGGCTCGAAAAATTGTCGCTGGTTGTCAGCAGAGGCTCGCGCCCCGCGTTGACGCCCTGCCAACCGCGCCTAAATTCGAGGCCTTGCGAGGAGGCGCTTTCATGGAAACCCAGGAATTGCATCGCGGCCGGCTCATCGACCACCTCCAGCTCGTGGTCCGGGATCTCCCCGCCAGCCGGCGTTTCTACGAGGCGGTTTTCCAAGTCCTTGGTGTCCCGATCGGCGGCACCGGCGAGGATTATTTCTGGGCCGACGAATTGTTCATTTCCAGCGCCGACAGCCGGGCCGCGCTGGGAAAGCTGACCGGACGTCATCATCTGGCCTTCCAGGCCAGGGATCACGCCATGGTCGATGCCTTCTACAAGGCCGGGCTCGAAGCCGGCGGCACGGACAATGGCGCGCCGGGCGAGCGGTCCTATCATCCCGGCTATTATGCCGCCTTCCTGCTCGACCCGGACGGCAACAACATCGAGGCCGTCCACCACGGCCCGGCCAACCGCAGCGCCGCGTCGGTGAAGATCACGTTCTAGGAGCAATCGATCGACCGCGTCGAGGCGAGGTGATTCCGATGCCGCATTTCCGGGGTATTTCGGAGACTCGGACGCCACACCGGCCAATCCGATCGGATTCTTGACCTGGGCGGCACTGAAATTGTCCTGCGGAGCATGGATGGCGCCGTCTCTGGACAAGAGGCAAATCGGTCCCATACGGTGCGGCTTCAGGGAAGACGCGTGCGCGGGAAAGGCCGGTTGCTCGTTGAAAAAGAACGTCTTCTCTTCGCTCGATCTGCCGTCGCATCTCGACGACCGCGCGCGCTTCTCGCTCTGGCAGGACATTCATGTCGCCGAGATCTGGTCGGTCGAATATGCCATCTCCGGCAATGTGCCGTTCCAGGCGGATATCGAAGCCACCGCCATCGGGCCGCTGGTGCTCGGGCGGATGGCCGGGACGATCAAGCATGCGAGCCGCAAGACGCACAACATCGCCGATGACGGCCGCGACGGCTATCTGCTGCTGGTCAACTATGGCGACACCAGGCTGAGCGGTGTGCAGACCGGCCGCGACTACAGCATCGGCAGGGGCGAAGGCGCGCTGGTCTCGGCTTCGGAAGCGCTGGAAATGACCGGCGGCGACCGCAATGTCTGGACCAATGTCGTGGTGCCCCGCGAAATCATGGAAAATGCCTTCGCCCATGTCGAGGACCGCCTGGCGCTGACCATCGGCGTCGACAATGAAGCGCTCGACATGCTCAAGCGCTATTGCGGCTTCCTGGAAGCGGGGCCGGCATTGCTCTTGCCCGATCTTGTCGCCCATGCCACCGAAACGATCGTGGACCTGATCGGATTGGCGACGGGCGCCAAGGGCGAGATCGCCGAGCTGGCGGGCGTGCGAGGCCTGCGCGCGGCAAGGCTGCAAGCCATCCTGCAGACGATGCGGGACAATTTCGCCGATCCCGGCATCTCGGCCCAGCACATCGCCCAGCGTTTGCGGCTTTCCGCGCGCTACGTCCATGATCTCCTGCAGGAAACGGGCTCGAGTTTCGCCGAGCATATTCTCGAACTGCGCCTGCAGAGGGCCCACCGCATGCTGCGTGACCGGCGCAACGACCGCATGCGGGTCAGCGAGATCGCGCTGTTGAGCGGCTTTTCCGACGTCTCCTACTTCAATCGCTGTTTCCGCCGCCGCTTCGGCTCGACGCCGAACGCCGCCCGTTAGAGCGAATCATCGTCTCACAGAATCGATGGCCGCTCTAACTCCTTGTTTTCGCAATTCCGGGCGGAAGCGCGGCACCAAAGACAAGGACTCGAAGCGAGTCGGATCAGTTGTCTTCGAACCGATCGACTGATGCCGAACGGCCACACTGATCGCCCCGAGTGCCGCGGCGCTCTCCACGACAATTCCAATGCGGCTCAGCCCAAGACGCCGCCCGCGAACAATGCAAAACCTCGACGATACCCGGGTCGCCGCGGAGTATTTTCCACGGCCGGGGGAAGCAACATCATTGGGGTAGCAAACAGTGAAAACGATTCTTCTCGCCACCATCCTCGCGCTTGCGCCGGTCGGCATGGCGTCCGCGGCGGACGTCAACGAAACCTTGCCGGTTGCTGCCGGCTATGACTGGTCCGGCCTCTATGCCGGCGTTCACTTCGGTTACGTAGCCGGGAAATCCAATCTCTTCATCGGCGGCGCCGGCATTGGGGGCACCGACGTCAATGCTGCCTTCGATCCGGACGGTTTTATTGGTGGCATCCATATCGGCGTCAATCAGGAATTGGCGAACCGTTTCGTGCTCGGCGCCGAGGCTGACCTTGCCTACAGCAATGTCGATGCGGTGGGGACCTTCGCCGGTGCCGGCGCGTTGTTGTCGAGCGAACTCAAGTGGTCGGGTTCGGCCCGGCTGCGGGCCGGCTATGCGTTCGATCGGACGTTGCCTTATATCAGTGCCGGCGTGGCAGCGGCCAAGTATGAAATGAGTGTGGTCAGCAGTGGTCCCCTCGGTACAGTAACAATCCACGACGAAACCCATCTTGGCTGGACGGTTGGGGCCGGCGTCGAGCACGCTTTCACCGACAAATGGATCGCCCGCGTCGAATATCGCTATTCCGACTTTGGCAAAGAGGATCTCTCGGTGCCGATTTTTGGTCTTGGCACGGTTTCGAACATCGATCTCAAGACGCACGATTTACGCGTCGGCCTCAGCTATAAGTTCTGACACGCCGGTTCGAACAAAACCCTGGCGTCCGCGCCGGGGTTTTGCCTGCGCCGCGGCTGATGCTGAACGGCCACACCGGCCGGGCGGGGTGCGGCGGCGCGCTCCAAGACAATTCCGATGCTGTCCAGCCCAAGACGCCGCCGGCGATCAATGCAACACCGTAGCTTCGACTGACCGCCACTGACCATGTCGGTCGTGGTGCAGCATCCCGGGGACAGCAGACAAGCAATGAAAACGATTCTTCTCGCCACTGCCTTTCTTTTCGTTCCCGCCGGCATGGCGTTGGCCGCCGACCCCACCGAGACCTTGCCGGTCGCGGCCAGCTACAACTGGTCCGGCGGCTATTTCGGAGCACAGGCCGGATATGCCCGGAGCGACGCCAGGGTCGGACAGACTTTCGCGCCGGGCAGCTTCGACAATTACGGCTGGGGTTACAGCCCGTCCGGCGGTTTCGGCGGTGTGTTTGCCGGCTACAACAAGCAGTTCGACAGCGGATTGGTTGTTGGCGTCGAGGGAGACTACAGCTTTGCAAGCGTGAACGACACGACGCTCTACCGGGCGCTCGGCGTCGACGACCCCGCCTTTGGTGGCGAGCTCGAGCTTGAGGCGGTAGGCACCGTGCGCCTCAGAGCCGGTTATGCGATCGATCGCTGGCTTCCTTTCGTCACCGGCGGCCTGGCGGTGGCAAGCTACAAACACACGACCACCAACATTCCGGGCGGTCCCTATGCCGACGTCCGAGATACCGTCGCGGGTTATACGCTGGGTGCGGGCGGCGAATACGCCGTCACCGACAATTGGGTGGTTCGGGGCGAATACAGGTTCGCCGATTTCGGCCGCCACACCTCCGTGCGCCACGCCTTCTCCAATGGCGCTCCCCTCAATCGGGATGCCATCGAACTGACGACACAGGATCTGCGGATCGGCGTGGCCTACAAATTCTGATCTCCACGGCCGGACGCTGGTCCGGAAATTCGCATTCGAGGGCTCTAATGCATCGCTTTTCAATCTTCGCCGCGTCGTCGCTGGTCGCCGCGACCTCCGCTTACGCCGCCGATACGCAGCAGCCGCTGGCAGCGGAGACGGTGGTGACGCCGCATGTTTCGGGCTACGGCGAACTCTATCTCGGCGGGCTTCGCTTCGTCGGCGACGACTACACGACCCGGGCCGGCGGCGGCGCCGTGCGCGTCAACATTCCGTTTGCCGAGCGCTGGAATTTGCAGGGCGACCTGACCTACGACCGCATCTGGGGCCATTACGATCCCCTGGATGACACGCGCGGTGCGGTCCATGGCTTCTACCGCGATTCCGACCGTTTCGCCGCCGGCATTTTCGCCGCCTACACATCTGTCGGCGAAAGCGGGGTGACCGTAAACAACTATGCGGTCGGCCCGGAAGCACAACTCTATTTCGGCAATCTGACCCTCTATGGCCAGGCCAGTGTCGGCCAGCTCACCATCAGCGACTTTCATGGCGACCAATGGGGTATACGCGCGGTGGCGCGCTACTTCGTCCGGAAGAATCTTCGCCTCGATGCGGAGCTCGACTTCAACCGAACCGACTACAACGGCACCAACGAAGACGTGGTCGGTGCCGCCGTGCAGGCCATGTACCGGTTCGACGAAACGCCATGGGCGGTGTTCGGACGCTATGAATTCGAGCGGAGGAAGTTCGAAACGTCTACGCAGGACACCAGAGCCAACAAGGTCGTCATCGGCCTGCGCGCCAGCTTCGGCAGCGATACGCTGTTCGACGAGGACCGCAACGGCGCGACCATGGACACCTATCGGGCCGCGTCGGTGATCAATACGAAGTGAGCCGGCGGCACGACTGGAAAGGCGCGGCCTGGCTTTTGCCTTCGACCTGCATGCCGAGCGGGTTATCTGACTGGTGCGCACGGCCGATGCCGCCTTCGCGGCGCGTCCTTGAAAAACGCGGTTTTCGCTTCGAAGGCGAGGTGACGCCGCACGGTGCGCCGACCGACCTCTTCGCTCTCGAAAGAAGGCGGGAAACAACCGGCACATCCGGTCAATGACAGGGCTGCCAGCCGCAAGCGGGCTTTCTCGCGCCGGCACCTTCGCAAGCGGCACGAGACGGTGGAGACTGGCGCCAATCAGCCTTGTTGAGCCGTGCCTTGCGTTGCCAGATTGGTGGCTGCGGTGCTAACCGGGAAACGGCGGACGGGAATCGACCTCAAAGCAATGCGCGCGGCCTTTCCAAATAACATCCCGAACAGACCATCTCTTGCCCACCGTGGAGAAACAATTTTTATGCAAAAACCAGCCAGGGCGATCCGTGTCGCCGCGCCGTTGCTTGCGATTTTGGGCATGGCCACACCATTCATATTAACAATTTCTCATATATCTTCGGCACGGGCTCAGGAGGAATATCTTCCGACCCAGAAGGACTTTGTCGGCAAATGGCAACTCAGCGGCGCGACCACCCGGCCGCCGCGCGACATGAAGGATGCGGCAACGCCGGAACAGGAAGCGGCCGCCAATGACTTCCAGCAGACGGTGACCGCGTTCTACGGCGCGTTCGACTATCTGGAGATCACGGCGGACGGCCGCTACAATTTCCATCAGCCCGGTGACCCGGCATCAGGTTCCTGCATCTGGTGCGGAACCTGGTCCTTCAACAAGAGTTCGCTATGGCTGGAGCTGGACACGGCACCCCGGCTTGATATCTACGCCAAGGGCGGCGACATCCAGATGACCTATACCGCCGAACCCGACGAAAAATCGAAATACGCCTGGCTGGTTTTTGGCTGGACGAAGGTCGAGTAGACGCCGCGCGCCTCGACAGGTCCGAGCGGCTTTTCTCCAGTCTTGTATGCTCGTATACGAGTTGAAGACCCGGGGAGTTCGCATGAGTCCATTGCCTGAAACCGTGCCGTTTTTCAGTCAGTGGGAGACGCCTGACATGACGCTGGCAGTGCTCGCCGACGGCGCCGAAGCCGCGTTGCGGCGGGATCCGCTATGGCAGGGATCAGGCGCTGCCACGCTCGATGAATACACGGCCTGGGCCGCCAATGTCTGCGGCATGGCGTGTCTCAAGATGATCCTGGCGACGCGCGGCGAGATCGTGCCGACGATCGAACTGGCCAGGCGATGCACTCCATATGGCGGCTATGTCGTCAATGAAGGCTCGATCAAGGGGCTGATCTATGCGCCCTTCGTCACCTTCGTGAAGGCGGAATTCGGCCTCGATGCCGAGGTGATGACCGATGTCGCGACGGCTGACATTCCGTCGATCCTCGGCCGGTCGCGGTTCTTCATCGCTTCGGTCAGCAGTTCGATCCGCTGGCCCGAGCGCGAGCCGCCGTCGAAGGGCGGACATTTGGTTCTGGTCACCGCCGCCTCGGATGAAGGGTTCCGCTTTCACAACCCATCCGGCCATACCAGTGCCACACAGGCCAACGCAGTGTTGGCGCCAGCCGCTTTCGACCGCTTCTTTGCCAATCGCGGCATTGCCGTCGCCATTTGATTTTGACAGTTGAGGGATTTCGATGACCGGAAAGATCAGGGTTGCGATCCTCTATGGCGGGCGCTCGGCCGAGCATGACGTGTCGCGGCTTTCGGCCGCCAATGTGCTGAAGGCGATCGACCGGACGCGCTACGAGGTGGTGCCGATCGCCATTTCCAGGGAGGGCAGATGGCTGCTGCAGCCGGCGTCCGAGGCCATCGGCGAACGGGCGGGAGCTCCAGTGTCGCAGGATGGCGTGGAGATAGCCCTGCTGCCCGGCGGCAAGGGCCGGCTGATCTCAGCGTCGCCTACGGGAACGCGGGCTGACCTGGCGCCGGTCGATGTCGTCTTCCCCGTGCTGCACGGTCCTTTCGGGGAGGACGGCTCGGTGCAGGGCTATGCGGAGGTTGCCGACGTCGCCTATGTCGGCTGCGGCATCCTGGCCTCGGCCGCGGCCATGGACAAGGATGTCGCCAAGCGGCTCATGCACGGAGCCGGGCTTGCCGTCGCCCGCTCGGTCACCGTCCATCGTAACGACGTCGGTTCCTTCCAGGAGATCGCCGGGGCGCTGGGGCTGCCATTCTTCGCCAAGCCGGCGCGCCAGGGCTCGTCGTTCGGAGTGAGCAAGGTGAACGACCGGGATGGTTTCGATCAGGCCGTCGAAACGGCTTTCCGCTATGACGGCAAGGCGTTGATCGAGGAGTTCGTCGAAGGCCGCGAGATCGAGTGCTCGGTGCTGCAACGGGCCGACGGCTCGCTCACGGTGTCGCTGCCCGGCGAGATCATCCCGGCCGGCAAGCACGGCTTCTACACCTATGAGGCCAAATATCTCGACGCCGACGGCGCGGTGGTCAAAGTGCCCGCTGATGTGCCGGCAGCAGTGATCGACCGGGCGAGGGAAATGGCTGGGCAAGCCTTCAAGGCGCTCGGCTGCGAGGCGATGGCGCGCGTCGACTTCTTCCTGCGCGCCGACGGCTCCCTGCTGGTCAACGAGGTCAACACGCTGCCCGGTTTCACCGACATATCGATGTACGCCAAGGCGCTGGCCGCGATCGGCATCGGCTACAGCGAGGTCATCGATATCTTGATCGAGCATGCGCTGGCGCGGCACGGCGCGCGCTGATCCGAGTCAGCGGCCGCCGTATCGGAAAAACCGCCCTTTGGACGGCGTGTCTTTCCACCTCTGGCTAATGTTGCTGGCCGGCTCTATATGCCCGATCATGGGACTGGCAGGGGAGGCATGGAATGGCGGCCAATCGTCGAAACGGGATGGCGTCGCCCGCGCATGGCTTGGAGGATATTCTTTCGCCCGCCGCCCCGCACCCCCGAACGTCGTTGCCCAATGTAGCCACCATCGTCACCACGGTGGCAGCGTTGTATTTCGGGCGTGAGGTTTTCCTGCCGATAGCGATCGCGCTGTTGCTGACTTTCGCGCTCGCCCCCCTTGTGTCCGCGCTCAAACGGGCCGGTATTCCCCGGATTGCCGCCGTCATCGTCAGCGTATTGGGGGCTTTCGCCGCACTTGCCCTGTTCAGCTTCATCGTCGCCACGCAGGTCAGCGAACTGGCGCAAAACATCCCGGTCTACCAGGCCAACATCCTGACCAAGGTCCGCTCGCTCAAGGAGACTGGCGTTGGGGGAGGGATCATTGCCAGGTTGAGCAAGGTGGTCGAACGTGTCGGCCAGGAGATCGACAGGCAGGAGACGCCGCCGCCGGCCGCCACCCCGGAAAAGCCGCGTGAACCGGTGCCGGTCGAGATCGTCTCGCGCGAAAGACCCCTGGAGGTTCTGCAGAACATAGTCGGGCCGCTGATCAGCCCGCTCGGATCGGCCGGGCTGATCATCGTCGTCGTCATCTTCATGCTGCTGGAGCGGGAGGATTTGCGCGACCGCTTCATCCGCCTTGTCGGGTATGGGGACCTTCACCGTACCACCGAGGCGCTTCAGGATGCCGGCAAGCGTGTTGGCCGGTACCTGCTGATGCAATTGGTCGTCAACATCGTGTACGCCGTACCAATTGCGGCCGGCCTGTGGATCCTGGGCATTCCGAATGCCTTGCTGTGGGGGCTGCTGGCCCTTGGCCTGCGTTTCGTTCCCTATATCGGCCCGGCGATCGGCATGCTGCTGCCGCTGTTCCTGGCGCTGGCCGTGGCGCCGGGCTGGTCGCTGGTGCTGTGGACAGCCGCCCTGTTCGTGGTGATGGAACTGATCACCGGCAATGTCGTGGAACCCTGGCTTTATGGCTCGCGAACCGGGCTGTCGTCCCTGGCCATCATCGTTGCGGCCATCTTCTGGACGTGGCTGTGGGGCCCGCTCGGGCTGGTTTTGTCAACACCGCTCACCGTGTGCCTGGTGGTGCTGGGCAGGCACGTGCCGCAGTTCGAGTTCCTCGATGTCCTGTTTGGCAACGAGCCCGTGCTCGAACCCCACGCACGCCTCTACCAGCGTCTGCTGGCCGGTGACCCTGACGAAGCCACGGACCACGCCGAGGAGATGCTGGAAGAGAAATATCTGGTCGAGTTCTACGACAAGGTGGCCATTCCCGCCCTCCTGCTGGGCGAGCAGGACCGTGCGCGCGGTGTCATGGGCGACCAGCAAAGGCGTCAGGTGGCCGAGAGCGCCCTGGTGATGGTGGCAAACCTCGACGACAGTGCGCATGAGGAAGCAGAGGAAGAGGATGGCCCGTCGGCGGCCGAAGAGGAGCCGGATGACAAGGATCCTTCCCGCGAAGACGAGACCGAACTGCCCGACGGCACGGATCTGTCGGTGCTTTGCACAGGCGGGCGCGGTGAACTGGACGATGCCGCCGCCGCGATGCTGGCACAGGTGCTGGAAGTCCAGGGCACGACGGTGTCGAAGGCCGGCTTTGCCGATATGGAACCCGCCAACATCCGCCGTCTCGAGCTCGAAACCATCGATACCGTGGTGGTCGGCTTCCTGAACCGGGATTCCATCAAGCACGCCCGGTTTCTGGTTCGCCGGCTGAAGCGGGCAAAAGCGGCGTTGAGGGTGGGAATCGTATTCTGGTCGCAAGCCGCCAATGAGGACAAGGAAGCGGCCGAAAAGCTCGCCCGTGACATCAACGCGGATTTCGTGGCGCATGGCATGGTGGACGCAGTGGTCGGCGCGCTGTCGAACGAGCCGCCAATTGCCCTCAAGCTCGTCGCCAAACGCCGGATGCGGCGACAGCGCGCCACCTCCCGAAAGGCCTCGGCGGCCTCGACCTAGCCGTGGGTGCCGGTGATCTCCGAGACTGGGTCGATCTCGGTCGTTCACATATTGGAAGCGACATCGCGGGAGGAGGGCGACCTTGGCTTGTGTACCGGCCTCACCGTCGCGGCCTGGCGGGGGACGCGGGAAACGGGTTTGACTGGATTTCCAGCGAGTGATTTCTGCACCTTGCGGCGCTGGAGCCAGCTGGACGACAGTTCGGCAAGCAGACTGCGCAGGACCTTCACGACGTCCTCCTCTGCTGGACGGTGCGGTAATCTCCGAAGGCCGGACTGGTTCCATGCCGCATGGAGCCGTCGCACCTTGGCGCTTTTGGCTATTGCATCGAGCCTGATCGATGTAGAGCGAGAGGGATCATCGAGCTCTCATCACGGTTCTCGACGAATCCGGTTCCAGGCGGGGCCAATCCGTTGCCCAAAGCGTCGAATTCGATCGCAGCGCCAACCAGTTGTGCAGCCTGCAGGACCAGATGTTCAATGTCCTCGAGGGCGACGTTCTCGGCCAGGTTCCTGACCCTGATCCTTTCCGCCACCACCGACACGTTGATGATGCCCGCGGTCTTGAACGCTGCGCGGACGCTCGCATAGACGTCTTCACGCAGTCGCGTGGAATAATCGTATCGCATTGAAACCTCCCAAAGCGAGTTGGTTTCCTCAAGCTGGCAGGATGCGCCCCATGGCGGCGCGTGGCAAGTTAAAAGTGAAAAAAGTGTAAACAAAAACAGCTAGTTAGCATAGTTACACGAATGGGCAACCTGCGTTGGATGATCATCATTGGTACGACGCTGCATTCACCCACTGACCGCGCTTGACGCAGGATGCCGAAATTCCTAACTGTAAGTAGAATGAGACGGTTACTAACTCGCCTGATCTTTGCGCTTGGAGGCGCACATGGCTGACCTGGAACGCCCGGAACGACTGCAGATCATGTTGACCCAGGATGAACTGGCCGCGCTGGAAAACTGGCGTTTCGACAAACGCATGCCCAGCCGCTCGGCGGCGGTACGCGAATTGCTGCGCCGTGGCCTTGCCTCCGATGGCTTCCTGACGGCCGAGGTGGGCGCCAAGTCGCAGGAGTTCGGCGTGCTCCTGCCCAATGGCGACGGCAAGGCCCCGCCGGAACAGGCGGAGTGAAACTTTCGCGGTAAGCCTTCCATTCTCGCGCCGGCGATTGCCTTGATCCGTTTGCGCCTTATCTGATCGGGAAAGATGCAATTGCGGGTGGCGATGAACGACATCGATGGCAGCGACAGACAGGGGGCGACCGCCGACGCCCGGCTCGCGGCAATTGTCGATTCCTCCTTCGATGCCATCATCAGCAAGGACCTGAACAGCGTCATCCAAAGCTGGAACCAGGCGGCGGAACGCATGTTCGGCTACACCGCCGAGGAGGCGATCGGCCAATCCGTCCTCATGCTCATTCCCGATCACCTCAAGAGCGAGGAGACCGAGATCATCAGCAAGATTCGCAGCGGCGACCGCGTGGCGAGCTATGAGACGACGCGCAAGCGCAAGGACGGAGCGCTGATTTCGGTCTCACTGACGATTTCGCCGATCAAGAACGGCGATGGCGAAATCATCGGCGCCTCGAAAATCGCCCGCGATATCTCCGCCGCCAAGGAAAGCGAGCGCCGGATCAGGCTGCTGATGCGGGAGGTCAACCATCGGGTCAAGAACCAGTTCGCGGTCATCCTGTCGATGGTCAGGGAGACCAGCAAGCGCTCGAATGGTCCGGGCGAGTTCGAGGAATTGATCCGCGCCCGCATCATGGCACTGTCGCGGTCGCACGATCTGCTCGTCACCTCCGAGTGGGCGGGGGCGAGCCTGTTCGACCTTATCCAGGAACATCTCAAGCCCTTCGGCCTCGAGGAGCAGATCCTGCTCTCCGGCCCGGTCCTGACGCTGCAGTCGAACGCGGTGCAGAACCTCGGCATGGCCTTTCACGAACTGGGCACCAACTCATCAAAGTATGGCGCGCTGGGCAGCGAAGGCGGCCGGGTCGAGATTACCTGGACCATCGGCTCGGGAGCGCATGCTCCCGGCTCCGCTGGCGAACGGGAATTCCAGCTGACCTGGGAGGAAAACTGCGAACCGCATCCCGGCGACCGGCGCGATCAGACCACGCGCAAGGGGTTCGGCACTGTCGTGCTGCAGCGTGTGGCGCCGCAGTCGCTCGGTGGCTCCGCCATTTTGGAGCGGTCCCCCGGCCATCTCAAATGGCAGCTGAGCGCGCCCCTGGCCTCCATCATCGTGGCGCAGGCCGGCAGCGAGGCCGATGGTGTTTCGCCGGGTTTCGGCATCTAGGGTGATCCGCCGGTCTGGACGCCGCCCCCTATTTCCTGTCGGGCTGCACCTGCTCGACCAGGATATGCGCCTCGCGCGCGGCCTCGACAAAGGCCTCCCTGGCGGTTTCGGGGGGCAAGTCGCCGCTCATTGCCCTGCGGCAGGCGCGCAACGCGGACTGATGTTTCAGGCTCCCGGCATCGCGCCAATGCGTGGTCAGGAGCTCGATCGCCTGTTGTGTGTTGGACAGGTTGCGGATGGCTCCGGCAACGCCTACCGAAACGACTACGGGCTTGGAGAACCATGCAGTTTGCATTGGAACCTAGACCATGTTTAGCCCGTGGAACGCGTTGGGCGGCATGAGGTTTCATCGCCGCCGATCACTGTAGCGTGAGCCTTTCGGGCATCTCCGCGCGAACCAATCCCTAGAGGATGCTGGTCGTCACTTCGACGATGATCGCGGCGCCTTCCAGTCCACCGTTGGGAACGTGCACGACGCGCGAGACCCGCAGATCCTGTGGGTTTCCGTCGACCGACAGGGACACGCTCTCGCCAATGCGCGGCACCGCCTGGAAAGTAACATTGGTGGCGTCGGGCCTGTTGTCGATGGATATGCGGCAATTGACGGTCATGGACTCTCTCCGGTGTCTGGCGATGCCCCGGTCGTCAACGCGGGGTCCATGAAATGGTTTCAGGAGGTTCGCTTCAAACACCTGCCGACCGCGGGCGAAATCACCAACTGCCCGGTAGCCCCGGCGTCCGGCCTCTGATTCAGTCGTCGGCTCTCGGAACGAAATAGCTGGTGGTGACCGCATCGCCGCCGATTCCACGCGTGACTTGAACCGAGGCATAGCCTTCCGGGGCAATCGAGCCGGTCGCCATCCGGTCGACCTGCTTGCACCGGCCGACCATTTCGCCGCTCGGCCACGGTGCCAATCTGATTTCAAGCGCCGCTTGGCACTGCGCCATCGATGAATAGACGACCGGGCGCGACTCCATGGGCCGACAGAGCGATGCGTTGCACGACAGCATGATCATCACCGCCGCGGTTGCCGGATCCATGAAACTCTCCTGTTGGCCGACGATGAACGTCCAACAGGCCGCAAGGTTTCATGCTGACGGGAGGAAGTGACCCCAATCAGATGGTCCGATTGTCGAGAAGCTCAGGCGGGAACAGGCCAGGACCGAGATCTGACGGCGCACTCACGCCTTATCAAAAGCCCGGCGGCTTCGGTCTCCGCGCCTCTGGGCAGCCAGAATTCCGGGAACATCAAAGGCCAAACGAGGACATGGTCCAAGGGTTTTGGTACCCAAGGCGCGGCTTGGCATTCGCTGCGTCGGTCGGGGTCGACGTTGCTGTTCCGGTTGCTATGCAGTCCAATTTTGCTGCCACCGCCGCCTTGATCGACAGACCAGCGCATGCCTTCGAGGCGGTGACGGTCGCCTTCTTTTCGTGTGCCGCAGCGACATTTGAGCCGGCGAGGACAATCGCCAGGCAAATGAAAACCATCTTCATTAGATCCCCCTAGTTTAGCTTAAGCTAAATTAAAGTTAACGTAACGTTACCTGGCCGTCAATCGCGACGGAGGTCCAGGGAGGAAGCCACCTTCCTCCTGCCCGGATACCGGCCGGTTCCTGTCCCGGATCACGGCATCATTGATCGGAGAGGATCGGGAGCTACCCGACCTGGTTCCGGCTACTCGTTGGCTTGCAGCTGCCTGGTTCCCGCTCATGGGCTCGAACCACGATTCACGCCTTCAAAGGGCGCTGTCCTACCATTAGACGAAGCGGGAAAGCCGGCACGTTATGGCGCCCAGGCAGCTTGCGGTCAATTCGGGAAATTGTTGACCGGCTCTTCGCAACGATAGACCGGGCAGTCCCCGTCGCGGGACGGGACATAGGCCGACATCGGCACTTCAGGCCAGTCGCACTCGTTGCCGAACTGCCTGACATAGCGATCGTAGGTGTTGGGGCCAGTGGTCAGCACCACGGCGCGGTGGTTCTGGATCATGGCCCGGATCTGAGCGCAGCCCATGGAGCGGCTGTCGGGCCGGGCATCGGCCAGACCGGTCGCCGCGAGCACGACGGCCATGGCCATCAACAGGGTCGGAACGCGAGCGGACATGATGGTTCTCTTCGGTTTGACGGAATTGCGAACGCGGCTGGCCCGGATTCGCCGGGGAATGGCCGCATGCATTGTCGCACATAACCCCCTATCGTGTCCGTTGGTTCCGCGACGGGCCTTGCCGGGCGCGCGTTGCGCGCCGCGCAACCAAATCAGGCGTCGCGCATTGCTGGGCATGGACGGCAGGAAACCTTACGAAACACCGCAATGGCGGCCCGGAAACGAGGGCCGCGAGGCGATGTGCTGCTCCTTCTGCGGCGGCCGCGACCATCGGTTCGAGGAATGTCCGCGAATGCCCGATCCTTTCCGGCCCGGCGAGCCCGAGGGCGAGGATATAGCGGAGGAACCAGCCGGCTGATCCGAGGTGCCCGGTGGCGGGTGGCTAACCGGCATCCGACTTGAGCCCGCCGAAGAAATCGATCAGCGCACCTGCCGTTTGCGCGGGCGCCTCCTCCGGGAAGAAATGTCCGCCCGAGATCGCGCGGCCGCGCACGTCGTCGGCCCAGTTCCGCCAGAGCGCCAACGGCCCACCTTCGCTGGCATACCATTGGGCGAGCGCGCCTTGCCCGCTCCACAAGGCCAGCACCGGGCAGGCGATGCGCCGGCCGGCGGCTTTGTCCGCCCGGTCGTGATCGCGGTCCAGCGTTGCCGCGGCCCGGTATTCCTCGCAGATCGCGTGGAGGTGGGCGGGGTCGCGCAAGGCTTCGACATAGGCCTGGCGGATGCCGGCCGGAAAGACATCGGGCGACGACCCCCAGCCACCCAACGCATTGTCGACGATGGCGTCGGCGGCGCCCGCCAGGATCTTTTCCGGCAAGGGTTCGGGCTGTGCCAGCAAGGACCACGGCCAGAAGCCGAGGGCCAGCCGGGCGTCGGCCCGATCCCAGGCGTCGGCCGTGGGGACGATGTCGAGCACGGCGAGTTTTTCGATACGGCCGGGATGGTCGAGCGCCATGCGGTAGGCGACGCGCCCGCCGCGATCATGGCCGGCGACCATGAAGCTGGTAAAGCCGAGCCTGGCCATCATCGCCACCATCTCCGATGCCATGGCCCGCTTGGCATAGGGAGCATGATCGGCGCTCGAGGCCGGGCAGGCGCTGCGCCCATAGCCACGCAGGTCGGCGCAGATGACGGTGAAACGATCGGCAAGCAGCGGCGCAATATCGCGCCACATCAGATGGGTTTGCGGAAAGCCGTGCAGCAAAAGCACCGCCGGTCCGGCACCGGCGCGGCGCACGAAGATGCCGGCGTCCTCGATGTCGACGTCTATAGGCTGGAAATGCTCGAACATGGCTGGCCTCCGGCACAGGCAACGGCTGGAGAACGGGATTGGTTGCGGCGCCTTCGCAAGCGCCGGCCGCAACGGGCCGATCCCGCGCAAGCTCTCCCCCAATCCCTTGGGCCAACCTTTTGGGCCGGCGGACGTTGTCCCCGTGAACGGAAGGCCGCCGTGGGGCGGCTTCAACGAAGGAGGCCGAGATGAAATCCCTCGTCATTGCGTCATGCGCCGCGATGCTGGCCCTGGCATTGCCGGCAGCGGCACAGACGGCCCAGCAGTCGCCGAACCAGCAGGCCGACAAATGCCGGGCACAAACGGATCAGGGCGGCAAGCAGCAGTCCGGCAGCGGCGACCTGAGCGAGAAGCTCAACGATTGCGGCGGCGTGCTGAAACCGCCCCCCACAGGCGATCAGGGCATGGCCGCGCCGGCACCCGATGAAGGCAAGACGCCGGTCATCAAGCCGGGCGAGGTGCCGCCCCAGCCGCCAAAGCAGTAGAGATCGTTCAGCAGCATTGTCATGACGGCGGAGGAACTTCGCGGATCAGGAAACGTTTCTCTGACAAACCGGATCTGGAAAGGATGGAGCCGTGAGAGATGTTGCCAGTACCACCGCGTTGCTTGCCTCTATTGCCATCGTCATCGTCCTGATGCTGACGGCGCCGAAGAGCTTCGGCTTCGAGGCCTCCCACCCGATCGTGGACGGCGATCTGCCAGTGGAATGACCCGAAAGCGGTTCCGCACAAGAAAGCAGGCGAGTTCGCCTGCTTTTCGTTTGCAGGGTGCCTTGGCTTACCTGACCAGAAGGCCCGCGTGATCGCAGAGCGCGGTGAAGGCTTCCTGCGCCTGTGCCGCGCCCTCATTGTTGGCCAGCACCGACTCGATCTTTTCGCGGGCGGTCTGGTAGAAGGGGCCGCGCCTGGCTTGTGGCCAGTCGATCAGGATTTCACTGGCGTCCTGAAGCGTGGCCACCTCGCGGATCGTGTCCGAGCCATGAGGCTTGACCCGCAGCGGTGTCGACAGCATCAAACCGGCCATTGGTTTCTCCCGCTACTGGGTCCTCATTGCCCGCTACCAGGGCCTCATTGCAGGATGCGCGCCTCGCGCGCGGCGTCGATCATCGCCCGCATCGCCTTTTCCGCCGGCGTCCAGCCGTCCAGCGCATCGCGGCAGCTGCGCAGTGCCGCCCGGTATCGGCGGCCTTGGCCGGCCGGCCAGTCGCCAAGGCATTCCAGCCCCTCCCAGGCGCTGCGCACCACGCGCTCCCGCTCGGGAGCGAATTTCAGGCGGATCGGTCGGGGAAACATCTTGTCGTTCAACGGTCGTCTCCATGAATCAGGCACATCGGCCGACATGCACCGAGGAAGCGCCGGATAACGTCGACGACAGGGGAGGGTTCCAGGCCCGGACAATCAATTTCTAACCATGCTTTCAGTCGCGCGCGACGGCGTCCGACAAGGGCCTGGGCGCCGGCGGATCGACATCCTGTGCTTGCGGCCGATCATGTTCGAACTGCTCGGCGTCGGGCAAGGCATGCAGCCAGGTCTCGCGCCGGCCGGTCCACAATTCATACTGCGGTGCCAAATCCGTCGGTGCGACGTCGAGGCTGCCGAGCATCACCTCGGCCTCGTTGTCGTCGACCCAGGCGACGCGGCTGCCGCAGGTCGGGCAGAAGCTGCGTGTGCCGTAGCTGGCGACTTCGCCCGATGTCTCGAACGCATCGCGCGGCCAGATGGCAAAGGCCGAATAGACCGAACCACCCGCCTTGCGGCAATCCTTGCAATGGCAAAGGCCAACCCGCGACGGCTGGCCGTTGACGACGAAATGCACGCCACCGCACAGGCAACTGCCGGTCCTGCGTGTTGTGTCGGACATGGTTGCGCCCTCCGTTTCGCCAGCCTGGCTTTGCCTGCCATAGGGCTGCTCCAGCCATGGCCGGCTCCGTCAGTTTGGCATGCCGCGGGCCGGGCGGGACAGATGCTCGTCTGCCATTTCGTTGGCCAGGATGAGAAACCGGGAAAAAGACATCCTGTTCACCGTACCGCCGAGCCCGGTTGACGCGGCCCGCAGCATTCTTCAACGCCATGCCGGCGAATTGGTTGCCGCCTTGCGGCCGCTCCTTCTATCCGCGGGCGGCCATGTGGTTGTCGAGCTTCTTGCGCGAGGGTCCGTAGCGCTTGATGATGGTCTGGGCCTCGCTCTGCGGAATGCCGTATTTGCGCGCGAAGGCCGCGACCTCGTAAGTTTCCTCGCTCGAGACCAGCTTGCGGTCCTGTTTGGTCTTGGATTTGTCGTCAGGCATGTCGGGCCTCACTTTCTGTAAGCCGCATGGTCGCGCGGACGCCTATATGTCGCGGTCACACATAACACGGATCGGCGATGCTGGTTCCATCGCGGAGCAACGCCAGTTCAGCCTAGGCCGATGAAGAGGTCGGGCCGGTGCTGTCGGTGTCGCTGCATTGGGCGCAGCGCGCGCTGGCGCCGGGACAGCCGCGGCGATGCGTGCCGGCGGGGCAGCAAAGGCCGCTGGAACTCGTCCAGCGCGGGCATTGGAAAACCTGTCCAGTGCCGCCGCAGCCTTCGCACTCCAGAACCGGTGTCCGGACCAGATAGGACTTCGTCCCCAGCCTGACGCTTGCGCCCAAAACCCACCCACCCATATCGTGCACCAGACACAGCTGTGCATTAGCCCCGGCTAACAATATCACGATCAGGGTTACGGACAAGTTTCAGGATCATTAAGAATTTCTAAAGCTGTGCCTGCCGGTAAGCGGTCTTGCTTCTTCCTTCGAGCGGTGCGCTGCCATAGCATCGGGCGTCAAACCGGAACCGGTGAAAATTTTTGCCCGGCATGTCGGATCGGCACATGGCGGTGCGTCCTTGGGGCTGATGAAGCTGGAGAACAACCATGTCGCCCCAAATCGCACAATCGCCGTGGCAGACCGCGGCCCTTCTCGTCGCCCGCCTGATCTTCGCCGCCGTCTTCCTGATGGCGGTGACCTTCAAGTTCCTGGGCATGGAGGCCACGGCGGGCTATATCGCGGCCGCGGGCTTTCCGTTCCCGCTCTTCCTGGCATGGTGCGCGGCAATCCTGGAGGTGGCCCTGGTGCTGTGTTTCCTCAGCGGCGCCTTCTTCACCCAAGCCGCCCTGGTCGCCGCCGCCTATGTGCTGTTCCTTGCCTTTGCCTTCCACGGACCCAGCCACTGGGCCGGCAACCAGGCCGAGTTCGGTTTCTTCGTCGACCATTTTTCGTTCCTGGCCGGACTGCTGTTCGCGGCGGTCCACGGACCTGGAAGAATTCTGGCGCTGAACCTGGGATGGCCGGGCAGGGCGTAATGAGCATGCCGGGGGCAGGGCACGAGGAGTCCGCCAGGGGCAGGGATCTCACATCTGATCGTTGTAGGGCTCCTTCATCTGGCCGACCATGCGGGCCAGCTTCGAGAAAGACGGCATGTCGGCCTCCGGCTGGCACTGGTTGGCGAGTTCCAGCAGCCGGATCGGAAAATTGACGGCGTCGCGGTTCGACGCCGACATGCCGTCCGATCGCTCCTCGCCGGTTTCCGACGCCTCGGCCTTGCGGAGCGCGATGTCGATCTCCTCCGACGTCAGCACCCCCTTTTTGACCAGGACGTGGTTGATCGAGGCGACGGCCATCAGCAGGCCTTCGAGTTGCAGATTGGCGACGTTCATGGACTTTTCCCTCCGTTGATCGCAGTGGAACGCATCAGCGGCGTTTCCGATCCGGCCGGCGTGCGGGAACCAGCGCGCCGATCGTGAGCGGTCAGGTGCTACTCCTGCGTCAGGCGCTCGCCATACTCGCGCCAAAGCGCCCTGACTTCCAGGCTGCCGAGGCGCGGGATCGAAGGGTCGCCGCAATCTATGGCGACGGTGCCGATGTCGTAATTGGGGTAAGCGTTGGCGACGAAGCGGATCGCTTCGCCAAGCGAGTGCACCCGGATGACCGGATCGGCCTGACCCTGGCCGGTGCTGCGCACACCGGAAACCGTGGCCGGAGCGTGCCGCATCCTGAAGACGGATGCCATGGCTGGTCTGTCCATCGTCCTCTCCCACAAGGCCGTGCGACGGGAATCATTCCATGAGCTGGCGCTGATGATTTCACAGGTGCCGGTTCATGAACAGCCGGATAAATGTCAGCCGCCGGGATCATGCCCCTCGGGAAATGTGAATTTTTTCCTATTTTGCATTGACCGGTGAGGGCAGCGATGCTATAAATCCACCCATGGTGCTGATTTGCGCCACCGACCCGCCGCCGAGGCGGGTTTTGTGTTTCTGGCCCCTGGTTGGGTTGCCTGCCGATGCGGTGGCGCCGTAGAGCGCCGCTTCCGCGAGATGCGAGAAATCCCATGCCCCGCTATGCCAGCATCATCACCGGCGATGACGGCCGCGAGATCGTCAGCGCCATAGGCGAATTCGAGGGCGCCGGCCCGGTGGCGCGCCTCGGCCGTGTCGAGGCGGTTCCCGCCGGCGTGCTGATCGGCATGGTGCGCGATGCGGCCGGTGGCTTCTGCTTTCCGCCGGCCGGTATCGGCGCACAGCTCGTAGGTCTCGCCATGGCGCGGCTCAAGGCTGCAAGGCCTGTGGCGAGGCCCGCACAGGCCGCGAAGCCGAAGCGCGGAAAGGCCAGGAAGAAATCCGCCCGCTTGAAAAAGCGGGCCAGGCAGGCGCCGCCGAAGGCCGCCGCCGGTGATGTCAATGTCGGGGCGCGGACCCATGACTGATGAAACCGGGCCGGCGCGCCGCAAGGCCAGGGCGGCAACGCGCAAGCCCGCTGCCAGTCCGGTAGCCGCGAGGACACCCCGGCCGAAGCGGACCAAGAAAACATTGGGCGACGATTTCCTGGCCGCCGTGCGGGCCGATTTTCAGGCGCATGGCGCCGGTGTCCTCGCCGAGGTGCGGACCGACAAGCCGGACCAGTATCTGAAGATCGTGCTGTCGGTGCTGCCCAAGGATTTCGGTGTCGCCGTCAACCAACTGGACGCCCTGAGCGATGACGAGATACGCAACCGCATCCGCGCCCTTGAAACCGTTGTCAAACCGTTCCTCGAGGAGCCGTCTGATCTCGGCCCGAACCGAATATCTGGCGCTGTTGGCGGAGCTTGACCGCAGAACGCGCGCCAACCAACTGGCTTCTTACAAGCCGTATCAGCGCCAGGCCGAATTTCATGCCGCTGGCGCGGCCAACCGCGAACGCCTGTTCATGGCCGGCAACCAGCTCGGCAAGACAAAAGCAGGCGGCGCCGAATGGGCGATGCACCTCACCGGCCGCTACCCCGCGTGGTGGCACGGCAAGGTTTTCGATACGCCGGTACGGCTGTGGGCCGCCGGCGTCACCGGCGAGGGCACGCGCGACAACCCGCAGCGCGTGCTGGTCGGCCCGCCGCAGCAGCAGGCGGCATGGGGCACCGGCATGATACCGGCCGACGCCATTTTGGACACCATCATGGGGCGCGGCGCGCCCGGTGCGCTCGACAGCGTCGTGGTGCGCCATGGCGGCGGCGGCGATGTGCAGGCCGGCGAGAGCGTGCTGTCGTTCAAGAGCTACGAAAAAGGTCGCGAGAAATGGCAGGGCGAGACGCTGCACGGCGTCTGGTTCGACGAGGAGCCGCCGCTCGACATCTATTCCGAAGGCCTGACCCGCACCAACGCCACCGGCGGCATCACCATCGTCACCTTCACGCCGCTGCTGGGCATGAGCGACGTGGTGATGTTGTTCCTGTCGGCGGGGGAGGTGGAGAGGATGGGGAAGGGGTGACCTCTCAAAACCTGGGTTCCTCGCCCCCGCCGGAGGCGGGGGAGAGGTGGGCGCGTTAGCGGCCCGAGAGGGGG
>NZ_JAIUIL010000012.1:0-190423 GCF_020165595.1 Mesorhizobium sp. BR-1-1-10
GGCTGATCCCGCGGCCCCAGCCTGCAATCCCACAATCGCCCTGGGAGGGTTGATGGACGGTGCGGCTCCACTCTTTCGCATGGAAGGCATTTCCAAGCGCTATGGCGGCGTGCGGGCGCTGGAAAAGGCCGAACTGACGGTCGAGGCCGGCAGCATCCACGCCATTCTCGGTGAAAATGGGGCTGGCAAATCGACGCTGATCAAGGTCATGGCCGGTGTCGTGGCGCCCGACGAGGGCGGCATGGTGCTGGACGGACGCGAGGTGACCTTCGCGTCGCCGGGTGCGGCGAACAAGGCCGGCATCGTCTGCATCTTCCAGGAACTGTCGCTGATCCCCGAACTCAGCGTCGCCGACAACATCGTCATTTCCGATCCGCCAAAACGCTTCGGCATGATCGACCGCAGGGCGCAGCGGCGCATCGCCGAGAATGCGCTGGCGCGCGCGGGTGCCGGCGACATCCATCCGCTGGCGCTGGTCAAGGACCTGCCGCTGTCACGACGGCAGATGGTGGAGATCGCGAAGGCGCTGGCCAGGAAACCGCGCATCCTCATCCTCGACGAAGCGACCTCGGCGCTGACGGCGGCGGATGTCGCGAAGATCTTCGGCGTCTTGAAACGACTGCGCTCGGAAGGGCTGGCGCTGCTCTACATCTCGCACCGCATGAATGAGATCGCCGAACTGGCCGACCATTGCACCGTGTTCCGCAATGGCCGCAATGTCGCCAGCTACGAGGCCGGCTCTAAGAGCGACAACGAGGTGGTCGAGCTGATGATAGGCCGTGAATACAGCCATATTTTTCCGCCCAAGCCGGCGGCGGCACCCACTGGCGCCGCCCCCCGGCTCGAGGCGCGCAAATTGTCCTGGGCCGACCGGCTGCACGATATCTCGCTGACAGTCGGGGCAGGCGAGGTGGTCGGCCTCGGCGGGCTGGACGGCCAGGGCCAGCGCGAATTGCTGCTCGCCTTCTTCGGTGTGCTGCGCGGCCTCTCCGGCGAGGTGCTGATCGACGGCAAGCCAGTGACGATCACCAGCCCGGCAGCGGCCCGCGAGGATAGCGTCGGCATGGCGCTCATCCCGGAGGACCGCAAGACCGAAGGACTGATGCTGCCGATGACGGTGCGCGAAAACCTGTCTTTCGCCGCGCTCGATCGGCTGTCGAAAGGCGGCATCATCGATCGCGCCGCCGAACAGCGGCTGATCGACGACATGGTCGGCCTGCTGGCGATCAAGACGGCGGGCCTCGACATTCCGGTCGGCGCGCTGTCGGGCGGCAACCAGCAGAAGGTGGTGATCGCCAAATGGCTGATGCGTCAGCCGCGCATCATCCTGCTCAACGACCCGACACGCGGCATCGATGTCGGCACCAAACAGGAGATCTATCAGCTGATGCGCAAGCTGGCGGATGCGGGCGCGGCGATCCTGTTCTATTCGACCGACTATGACGAACTGATCGGCTGCTGCGACCGGGTCCTGGTGCTCTATGACGGCGCCGTCAAGCGCGAGCTGGTCGGCGGCGAGATCACCGAGCGGGCGCTTATAGCGAGCGCGCTCAACATCCATGGCGAGGAGAGCCCGGTGGGCCTGGGAGCAAGCGTGTGAAAGACTGGCGCTACTGGCTGGCCGAGCAGCGCGGAACGTTGCTGGCTCTCGGCATCTTCATCGTCATGTTCGTCATCTACACCTCGAACCACCCGGCGGGCTTCACCGCCAATGTCGTGCAGACGGCGGCGAACAAGGGCGTGCTGCTTGCCTTCGTCGCCATGGCGCAGACGCTGGTCGTCATCACCTCCGGCATCGACCTGTCCGTGGGCATGATCTTCCTGCTCACCAACTGCCTGGCCTCCTGGCTGGTGGTGGGCACGCCGATGCAGACCACGCTCGGCGTCATCGCCGTGCTTGTGGCGGGCCTTCTGTGCGGCGCCGTCAACGGCGCCATCGTCATCTATGGGCGGCTGCAGCCGATCGTCGCCACCATCGCCACCGGGGCTGTCTACTACGGCATCGGACTGTTGTTGCGACCTTTCCCGGGCGGTTCGGTCAATGAGGACCTGGCCGACGCGCTGACCGGCCGCGTGTTCGGCTTTGTGCCGGCGAGCCTGGTGGTGCTGCTCGCCATCGTGCTGGTGATCTGGGTGCCGTTCAGCCGCTCGATCCTTGGCCGCGCGGCATACGCGGCGGGCTCTTCGGAAACGGCGGCCTATATGTCCGGCGTGCCGATCCGGCGCGGCAAGTTCGCCGCCTATACGCTGGCCGGGCTGCTGGCGGCGATCGGCGGGCTGTTCCTCACCTTCTTCACCTATACGGGCGAGGCTGCCTACGCGAGCGGCAACTCCTACACGTTGTTCTCGATCGCGGCGGTCGTGCTGGGTGGTGTGTCGCTGTTCGGCGGCAAGGGAAGCGCCATCGGCGCCATCTTCGGCGCCCTTGCCTTCCGCACCATCGGCGACCTGTTGTTCGTGTTCGACTTCGATCCGCTCTGGCAGCCGCTGTTCCAGGGCGTTATCCTGCTGGTCGCCGTCAGCCTCGGCGCCTTCGCCCTGTTTCGGGTCCGCAACCGGCTGGAGTGGTTCCTGTGAGCGAGACGACCTTGGGCGGCATTGCCGGCCGCATGCCGAAATTCATCCGCCGCGCCGACCCGGCGGTGCTGACCGCCTTTGCCTGCATCGTGGTGCTGCTGTTGGTCGGCAGTCTTTATTCACGCAGCTTCCTGTCGCCTGAATATCTCCTGCAGCAGCTCAAGGTGGCCTCGTTCCTCGGCGTCATCGCCACCGGCATGATGCTGGTCATCCTGCTCGGCCAGATCGACCTGTCGGTGCCGTGGTCGGTGGCGGCGGGCGCGATGATGGCCTGCGCGGCGGCCGCCTACGGTCCGGCCGGGGTGGTGCTGGCGATCCCGTTCGGCATCTTCTGCGGCGTGCTGATCGGCATCGTCAACGGCATCGGCGTGGCCTATTTGCGCATTCCCTCAATGATCATCACGCTCGCCACCAATGCCGTCGCGCAAGGGCTGATGGTGGTCTACACCGGCGGCTTCTCGCCACAGGACTCGGCGACCGGCGCCATGCGCTACCTGGCCACCGGCTTCACCATTCCGGGCGTCCCCAACGCCGTCATCATCTGGGCGCTTATAGGGATCGCGATGGTGTTCGTGCTGACGCGCACCGGCTTCGGCCGCGCGGTCTATGGCATCGGCAACCGCGAGCGTGCCGCCTATCTCTCCGGCATCGACACGAGACGCGTGGTGATGATCGCCTTCGCTGTCTCCGGAGGGCTCTCCGCCTTCGGCGGCGTGCTGCTGGCCGGCTACGCCTCCAAGGCGGCGCAGTCGATGGGCGATGCCTATCTGCTACCGTCGATCGCAGCCGTGGTGCTGGGCGGTACCTCGATCCTGGGCGGGCGCGGCTCCTATCTCGGCACCGTCGCCGGCGTGATCCTGATCACGCTGTTGCAATCCATCCTCTCGGTCATGCAGATGCCGGAGGCGGGACGGCAGATCATCTATGGCGTCGTCATCGTCGCCATGCTCCTGCTTTATGGCCGCGCACCGGCGAGCCGCTGACGGTGGACGAAAACGCAGCGCAGGCGCCGACGGGCGCTTCCGGTTTGGCGCCAGCGGCCGTCGTGGTGATGGGTGTCGCCGGCTGCGGCAAGTCAGCCGTCGGCATCGCGCTGGCCACCGCGCTCGGTGCCGTCTTCATCGAGGGCGACAGGCTGCATCCGCCCGAAAACGTCGCCCGCATGGCACGCGGCGAGCCGCTCACCGATCAACTGCGCGAAGGCTGGCTCGACGCGATCGGCGAGCAGATCCAGGCATCGATCGGCAAGCGGCAAGGTGTGGTCGCCGCCTGCTCGGCGCTGAAGCGCGGTTATCGCGAGCGCCTGCGCGGTTTTTGCCCTGATATCGTCTTCCTCTATCTGGAGATCGATCCCGCCACCGCGCGGCGGCGCGTTGGCAACCGCAAGGGCCATTTCATGCCGGCAAGCCTGGTTGACAGCCAGTTCGCCATCCTCGAGCCGCCGGGGCAAGACGAGCGGGCATTGACGCTCGACGCGACACGGCCGGTCGACGAACTCGTCGCCCAGGCAATGCGCTTGATACGCCCGTCATGAGCCTTCTTCGGCGCTGATGCCGATGCCGTCCTGGGCTTCCGTCAACCGCTCATGGCGCGACCAGGACATCATCTGCTCGGGGCACTCTTTCAGCGCCTGCAGCAGGCGGTCGCGTTTGAGCAGGATGTAGCGTGCCTGCAGGGCCATGTTCTTGGCGCCGTCCCTGACTGTGTCCGCTGCCTGGAGCGCCGGTGCCGCCGGCACCAGCTCGGGGCTCAAGACGGCGCGATATTCCCGGAAGGGAACGACCTCGAAGGTCGACATCGCAAACAGGGCCGTCTTGCCGCGCGCGGCGAAATTCGCCGGTGCCGAGGCAAGGTGCGTCCAGCCGCTTTCGCCAAGCGCGGTTTCGGTGAAGGTCGAGCCGGCGTGGATTGTGTTGGTCATCATCACGACGCCGTTCTGCCTCAGCATCTTCTGAATGCGGATGGTGACCTGATAGGCGTCGTCACGGTCGAAGACGATCCGGCTTTTCAGGAACCGGTTCTCGACACGAACCATTGGCGGATTGAGAAAGCGCTGGCCGAATGCCGTCTCGGAAACGCCATGCGTGTTGACGCTGACCTGATGCGCTTCGATGCCGGCCTCATGCATGGCGCGCTTGCCGATCATTGTCTGGGCGGTGAACTGATCGCACCAGAGGATCGCGCCATGGCCGCGTTGCAAAGCGGCCTGCAAGTCCTCAAGCCCTTCCAGCCGGATCGCCGGCGTCCAGCGACGGGCGACCAGATGCGCGGCAAGCTGCATGCGGCGGCGATGGCGCGCCGCGAGCAATGCCTCGAACAGCTTGCGCGCATCGATGTCGCTGCCGAGCACCGCGCGGGTTGCGGCGGCATATCCGGGGAAATCCTTGCGCATATGACGCTTCAGGCGAAACCGCGACGCCCAATCGCAGATCGGCGACCACCAGCGCACCGGCAGCACCGCCGCGACCGCCAGGTAGAAGAGGGCGGCCAGGCTTTCGCGAAGATCCCTGGTGGAGAAGCGGCGGAGCTTGCCGGCGTTAAGCTGCTTGCGGCTGAAGAACCGCACGTCCTCGGCATATTCGGGGACAAAGACGTCGGCGATGATCTCGGTGCGGAAGCTGGCTGCCGATGGCTTGCGGGGGACTTTTCGGGATTTCGTGAACCTCGACAGCCTCATTCGCCCGGCTCTAGATCTGGGATGTCAACTCGACCGGAAAATCGTCGTTGTCGGCATCGCGCATGGCGGCGAGGCTGCGGTTGTCCAGCACCTCGGCGATCGCCTGGCGCACTTCCAGCATCATGTGCCGGACCTGGCAGGTCGCTTCGTCGCAATCCTCGCAGCGCTGGTACTGCGTGCGGCTGGCGCAAGGTATCGGCGCCAGCGGACCGTCCAGCACACGCACGACATGGCCGATCTTGATCTCGGAAGCGGGGCGGGCGAGGCGATAGCCGCCTTCCTTGCCCTTGCGGCTCTGGACGAAGCCGGCGTTGCGCAATTCGCCCAGTATGGCATCGAGGAATTTCTTCGGGATGTTGTTGGCGACGGCGATGTCGTTGACGAAGGCCAATTGGCCAACCGGAAGGTTGGAAAGATGCACGAGGGCCTTGAGGCCGTATTTGCCTTTTTTCGTCAGCATGCCCGAGTCAACCCGTTGAAGCCCCAACCACCCCGCATCTGGCGGCTGTTTGTGTGCAAATGATGACGGCATTGCTTCCACACCCTGCCGTTTCGCGAAAACAAGCCATTGGAAAGGCATGTTTGGCACGAACGCGTTGATTGTTTGTAACGTTTTGCACGAAGGCGCCGGATTGCCCTATCGTCTGCCTAAACAAGAAAAGCCGGCCCCGGGGCCGGCTCTCCTGATCTTTCTATCGGACCGCTGAAACTTTACCGGCTGCCATAAGCTTGGTCGAGCAGGCCGCCGGCGGCGAAATGCTCTTTTTGGACCTTGTCCCAACCGCCGAAGACGTCTTCCACCGTCAGCAGGCGCACGTCCGGAAAATCGGCCTTGTATTTGGCCGCGACAGCCGCGTCGCGTGCGCGCAGGCCATTCTCGGCGGCAATGCCCTGGCCCTCGGGCGTATAGAGGAAGTCGAGATAGCTCTTGGCCAGGTCACGCGTGCCGTGTTCGTCGGCGACCTTGTCGACGATCGCCACCGGGAATTCCGCCAGCAGGCTGACCGAAGGGGTGACCTGCTCGAACTTGTCGTCGCCATATTCCTTGCGGATGCCGCGCGTCTCGGATTCGAAGGTGATCAGCACGTCGCCGATCTCGCGCTGCACGAAGGTGGTGGTCGCGGCGCGCCCGCCGGTGTCGAAGATCGGCACGTTGTTGAACAGCTTGGTAATGAACTCCTTCACCTTGGCGTCGTCGCCCTTGAAGGCTTCCTTGGCGTAGGCGGTGGCCGCCAGATAGGTGTAGCGCGCATTGCCCGACGTCTTCGGATTGGGAAAGATCACCTGCACGTCGTCGCGCACGAGGTCGCTCCAGTCCTTGATGTGCTTTGGATTGCCCGCGCGGACGAGAAACGATGGCAGCGAATAGAAGGGCGAGGCGTTGTCTGGAAAATCCTTCTGCCAGTCGGCCGAGACGAGGCCTTTCTTGACCAGGAAGTCGACATCGGTGACCTGGTTGAAGGTGACGACATCGGCGCCGAGGCCCTCGGCGATGGCGCGCGCCTGCGCCGAAGTGCCGGCATGGGACTGGTCGATGCTGACGCCCGGATGCTTGGCGATAAAGGCCTTGTTGACCTGCACGAAGAGTTCGCGGCCGACGTCATAGGAGGCATTGAGCAGCTTGTCGGCCGACCAGGCCTGGGAGGATGCGAGGATGAGGCCGGCTGCGGCGGCAACGCCGAGGAAAAATCGCTTCATGAAATGGCTCCGGATGTAATGTTTTATCGTTCGAGCATAGCGAGGGTACAAAGGGACGGCGAGGCATAGATTCAGGGCTTGGCACTCGTTGCTAGAAAACCGTTTCCCAGACAGGCTGATCCTAGGTTTTTCTTTTGAGCGGCATCATATTGGAGCTCGGTTCACGTCAACCTTTTCCCAATGGAAAGGACAAATAGATACACATTGTGTATGCGGCATGTTATGGTGAAGGAAAGGAGCCCTCCATGGCGAAAGCCGCAGCCGAAACTCACGCTAAGCCTGTCAATCTGCGCATTCGCGAAGATATGCGCATACTGATTGACCGCGCCGCGAAGCTACGCGGGAAAACCCGTTCCGATTTCATGATCGATGCCGCCTACCGCGCGGCCGAGGATACGCTCCTGGACCAAACACTGATCAAGGTGGATGCCCAGAGTTACCGGCACTATCTCGACATCCTCGATGAACCGCCAGGCGGGGAAGGTTTTGCGCGTCTTATGAACGTGCCCAAGCCATGGCAGGACTGATGCTGTCGGCGCCCACGCCGCTGGCCGAGAACCACGATCTCGAACTTTTCCAAAGCGGAACGGAAAGTCTCGACCAATGGCTTCGCCGCCGCGCACGGGCCAACCAGGTCAGTGGCGCATCTCGTACTTATGTGGTCGCGGAAGGCATACGCGTTGTCGGCTACTACTGCCTGTCTTCGGGCGGGCTTGACCTAGCGGAAGCGCCCGGCATTGTTCGGCGCAACATGCCGGATCCCATTCCAATGGTCGTGCTCGGGCGTCTCGCGGTGGGCACAGGCTGGCAAGGGAAGGGACTGGGTGCAGCGCTTCTGCAAGATGCCGTCCTGCGCGCCGGTCAAGCCGCGACGATCCTCGGGATACGCGGAATTTTTGTTCATGCGATATCGGACGAAGCGAAAGCCTTTTATGAGCGCCATGGCTTTGCGGCTTCCCCGAAAAATCCCATGACATTGGTGCTGTCGTTGAAAGGCCTGGTGAAAGGGTAGGCGGCCGCCCTCGACCGGGATAGGGATTGACGGCGGTCCTATCGCTACGCAGCCGGAAACAGCTTCCAGCGCCCCGGCCGGAACGCCACGCGGCTCTTCTGCGCCGCCGGATGATCGACCGGCAGTTCGATCTCGACCCGCTGGCGTTCGCCGCCGATCTCGAGCTCGACGCGCCTTGTGCCGGCGACCCGGCGGCTGGCGGCCACGGTGCCGGCGATGCAGCCGCTGCAGCCGTCCAGCAGTTCGACGTCATGCGGCCGGAAGTAGAGCATCGCGTCGCCCTCGGGCGCATGCGGCGCCGACAATCCGATCGGACGGTCGGCCAGCCAGATCTCGCCATTCTCGACCTTGACGGGAAGGGAGCTGGATTCACCGATGAAGCCGTACACGAAAGGCGAGTTCGGCGTGTCGTAGATGTCGTCGGCGGTGCCGACCTGTTCGATGCGCCCCTGGCTCATCACCACGACGCGGTCGGCAAGCTCCAAAGCCTCTTCCTGGTCGTGGGTCACGAAGACGGTGGTGTGGCCGGTGCGGTCATGGATTTCGCGCAGCCAGCGACGCAGTTCCCGGCGCACCTGCGCATCGAGCGCGCCGAACGGCTCGTCGAGCAGCAGCACCTTGGGTTCGATGGCCATGGCGCGGGCGAGCGCCACACGCTGGCGCTGGCCGCCCGAAAGCTGCGCCGGATAGCGCTTCTCCAGCCCTGAAAGCTGGACAAGATCGAGAAGCTCGGAGGCGCGGCGGCGGATTTCGGGGGTCGACGGCCGCGTCGGCCCGTGCCGCACCTTGAGGCCGAAGCCGATATTGTCGGCCACCGTCATGTGGCGGAACAGCGCGTAGTGCTGGAAGACGAAGCCTACGTTGCGCTCCTGGATCGATTTCTGCGAAGCGTCCTCGTCACCAAAGAAGATTTTCCCACGCGTCGGGCGCTCCAGTCCGGCGATCAGCCTGAGCAGCGTCGTCTTGCCGGAGCCGGACGGTCCGAGCAGCGCGATCAGTTCGCCCGACTTGATGTCGAGCGAGACATCGTGGAGCGCCGGAAACCGCTCGAACTCCTTGCGCACGTTGGCAACGCGAACTTCCATGCAATGAACCTTCTAATGTCCGCGCGTCGCGGCGAGTTCGGCGCCGTAGCGCATCTCGAGCAGTGTTTTCAAGACCAGCGTGACGAGCGCCAGCCCGGCAAGCAAGGAAGCGACGGCAAAGGCGCCGACGGCGTTGTACTCGTTGTAGAGGATTTCGACATGCAGCGGCATGGTGTTGGTCAGGCCGCGTATGTGGCCCGAGACCACCGAAACCGCGCCGAACTCGCCCATGGCGCGCGCATTGCACAAAAGGACGCCGTAGAGCAGGCCCCATTTGACGTTAGGCAAGGTCACGTACCAGAAGGCCTGCCAGCCATTGGCGCCAAGCGACAGCGCCGCCTCCTCGTCGCCATTGCCCTGTTCCTGCATGAGCGGAATAAGTTCGCGGGCGACGAAGGGGAAGGTGACGAAGACGGTGGCCAGCACAATGCCCGGCACGGCGAACAGGATCTGGATGCCATGTGCCTTCAGCCACTCGCCGAGCAACCCTTGAGCACCGAAGAGAAGCACGTAGACCAGACCCGAAATGACCGGCGAGACCGAGAAGGGCAGGTCGATCAGCGTGGTCAGGAAGGCCTTGCCCTTGAACTCGAACTTGGCGATCGCCCAGGCGGCCGAGATGCCGAAGACGATGTTGAGCGGGACCGAGATCGCGGCCACCAGCAAGGTCAGGCGGATCGCCGAACGCGTGTCGGCATCGCTTAGCGATTGCAGGTAGGTGCCAACGCCTTTGGCGAAAGCTTCCTTGAAAACGATGATCAGCGGCAGCAGCAGGAAGACGGCGAGAAAGACGAAGACGATGGCCATCAGCACGGCGCGTGCCGGCCGGCTCTCGGTCACCGCCGCCGAGCGGCTCTCATGATACGGTTCGTATGATTTGATCTCGGGATCAGCCATAGCGCTTGCGGCTCCATGTCTGCACCAGATTGACGATCAACAGCATGATGAACGACAGCGCCAGCATGATCGCGGCGATCGCGGTCGCCGCCGGGTAATTGTATTCCTCGAGCCGGATGACGATCAGAAGCGGCGCGATCTCGGATTTGTAGGGCAGGTTGCCGGCGATGAAGATGACCGAGCCGTATTCGCCGACGCCACGCGCGAAGGCCAGCGAGAAGCCGGTGATGATGGCGGGCGCCAGGCCGGGAAAGAGCACGCGGGTGATGATCTGGAAGCGGCTGGCGCCAAGCGTGGCTGCGGCTTCCTCCACTTCCTTGTCGATCTCTTCCATGATCGGCTGCACGGTTCGCACGACGAAGGGCAGGCCGATGAAGATCAGCGCAATGACGATGCCGAGCGGCGTGTAGGCGACCTTGATGCCGAGCGGCATCAGCAATTTGCCGATCCAGCCATTCGGCGCGTAGAGCGTGGTCAGCGCGATGCCGGCCACAGCCGTCGGCAGGGCGAAGGGCAGGTCGACCATGGCGTCGACGATGCGGCGGCCCGGAAAACGGTAGCGCACCAGCACCCAGGCGACGAGCGTGCCGAAGACGACATTGACGACAGCCGCGATGAACGCCGTGCCGAAGCTGATTCGAAGGGCGTTGATCGTGCGGCGATCGGTGGCGATGGCCCAGAAATCGACCCAGCCGAGAGCGGCCGAACGCCAGATCAGCCCGGATAGGGGGATGAGGATGATGAGGGTGAGGTAGGCAAGCGAGAAGCCGAACGTCAATCCGAAACCCGGAATGACGCTCGGCTGTCTGAACCGCCACCCCGCCCGCGCGGGTGCTGTGGTCATGTCGTCCCGATCTAGGTTTAGCTCACTGGGCCGGCTTGTAGATCTGGTCGAATATACCACCGTCGCCGAAATGATAAGGCTGCGCTTTCTTCCAGCCGCCGAAAAGCGGATCGTCGATGGTGATCAGCTTGATCGGCGGCAGCTTGGCGAGATCCTGGGGCGGAACCAGTTCGGGCTTGGACGGCCTATAATGGTTCTTGGCGATGATGGTCTGGCCTTCCTTGGAATAGAGGTAGCTCAGATAGGCCTCGGCCACCTTGCGTGTGCCCTTGGCGTCGACATTGGCGTCGACCACGGCCACCGGTGGCTCGGCCAGGATGGAGGTCGGCGGATAAACGATGTCGAAATTGTCGGCGCCGAACTCGTCGAGCGCCAGATAGGCGTCGTTTTCCCAGGCGATCAGCACGTCACCCAGGCCTTTTTGCGCGAAGGTCACGGTCGAGCCGCGCGCGCCGGTGTCGAGCACGGGAGCATTGGCGTAGAGCTTGCCGACGAAGTCCTTGGTCTTGGCTTCATCGCCGCCATCATTGGCGTTGGCATAGGCCCAGGCCGCGAGATAGTTCCAGCGTGCGCCGCCCGAGGTTTTGGGGTTGGGCGTGATCACCTGGACGCCGTCCTTGACGAGGTCGTTCCAGTCGTGGATGCCCTTGGGATTGCCCTTGCGGACAAGGAAGATGATCGTCGAAGTGTAGGGCGCCGAATTGTTTTCGAATTTGGTGCGCCAGTCTGGATTGATCTTCTTTGACTTGGAGACGATGGCGTTGATGTCGCCTTCGAGCGCCAGCGTCACCACATCGGCGTCGAGGCCATCGATCACCGCGCGGGCCTGGGCACCCGATCCGCCATGCGACTGCTGGATGGTCACCGTCTCGCCGGTCTCCGCCTTCCAATGCGCGGCGAAGGCCTCGTCATAGGCCTTGTAGAGCTCGCGCGTCGGATCGTAGGACACATTGAGAATGGTGGTGTCGGCAAATGCGAAACCGAGCGTGCCGAACTGGATAGATGTGGCGACCAGTGCGCCGAGCAGTTTCCTGAAATGAGGTTTGGTCATTTCTGCCTCCGTTGAACCCGCGCCAAATCTAGCGAATTGATAGAAATAAGATGCATTGAATGTTGCCTTTTTTGTTCTCCTGAAGAAAATCTTCGACGACTTGTCGCTGTTATGAGAAATATTTTCCTCGCGGTCGCTCCGCGCCGGAGTCGGCCCACCATCCGGCCTATCTAGGGATGCGCGGTTGCCGGGCAAGGCTGGTTGGGCAAGGGTGGTTGGGCAGGTTACTCGGCGGTCACCGGGAAATCGAAGCGCTGCTTTTGAAATGGCTCCCGGGCCAGCGCAAAATGCCACCATTCGCGCGCGTAGTTCTTGAACCCGCCAGCACGCATGGCATCGACGAGCAGCTTTCGGTTTGCCGCAGCTTTGGCGCCGAGCGGGCGATGCGCGGTCTCGCTCATCGGGTCGAAACAATCGAAGCCGGTGCCGAAATCGAGGGTGTCGGCATCGATCGCGCCGCAGGCCGGTTTCGGCACGGGGGTACTGTCGACAGGCGCGATGGCAACATCGACGGTGGAGCCGCGCGAATGGCTGGACCGATCACCGACGTAGCCCTTGGCAATGAGATCGCCACGCTTGACCGTCGGATACCATTGCGGGTCCGGCGGTCCACCCGCGGCCGTCCATTCACCCATGTCGGCAACGGCGCGGGCAGGGCGATAGCAGTCGAAGACGACCAGCGTCAGGCCTCTGGTGGCGATCGCCCGCTGGACTCTGGAAAGTGCCTCGGCGGCCTCCCGGGTCAAAATGCAGACCGGCGCGTCATAGCCATTCACCTTGCGGTGCAGAAAATTGTCGGCGTTGGCGTAGCGAATGTCCTGGCGGATCGATGGGGCGACATCGGCGAGGCGAACGAAACCCGCGGGGAGGGGATCGGCAGGCGCCGGCAGGGCCGAGCCGGCAATCATCAGCGCACAAAAGCCAATGCGCTGAATCGCCTGGCGCATTCTATTCAAGGATCGCTTTCACTGGACGAAGACCTTCACACTGGCAGCCCGTCCTGCGGCGTCGATGACGGTGAGCGTCGAATAGCCCGCGCCGTCGGGCAGCCAGGTCGCGGTGCGGCGGCGGTCGAGGCCGATGAGGGGCTTGCCATTGGCCAGCCAGCGGAACGGGGCGCGGCCGCCTTGCAATTTCAGCACCAGCGGCGAGGCGTCGGCCGAGTTGGTGGAGAGATCGACGCGGGCGCCGTCCGGCGGGAAGATGATGCTCGGCGCCGGTTCGGTCGGCGTCGCCTGCACCAGGCCATCCGCGCCGGCGCCGAAGCGGGCGAGCGTCACAGGCAGGTCCTCGCGCTTGGGTGTGAAGGCACCGGGCGGTTTGCCTGGCAGCGGTACGGTGGCGAGGCCCGAGCGGACAAAGCCTTCGAACAGGATCGGGGCGGCCGAGACATAGCCGGAGAGGCCCGGCACCGCGCCGGCATCGGGCCTGCCGACCCAGACGCCCAGCACATAGCGGCCATCGAAGCCCACCGACCAGGCGTCGCGGTAGCCGTAGGAGGTTCCGGTCTTGTAGGCGATGCCGCGCTGCAAGGCACCTTCCGGCGGTTTTACTCCGGAGAGGATGTCGATGATCTGCCAATTGGCCTGGTCGCTGAGGATGGTGGCGGTCGAACTCACGGCATTGGCCGGTTCGGTGCCGTCGCGCAGCGAGTGCGTCTTGCCGCCATTGGCGAGCCCCGTATAGAGCTGGACGAGGTCGCGCAGCGTGACGCCGACGCCACCAAGCCCGATGGCCAGCCCCGGCGCCTCATTGACCGGCAGGATTGGGTTGACGCCCGCCTGGCGGAAGCGCGCCGTCAGCCGCGCCGGACCGACCGCGTCGAGCACCCGGATCGCCGGGACGTTGAGCGACAATTGCAGCGCCTGGCGGATCGAGACATCGCCCTGATAGCCCATGTCGAAATTCTTGGGTCTGTAGCCGCTGAAATCGACCGGGCTGTCCTCGATCAGCGTCTCCTGCGCCACCAGTCCCTGTTCGAAGGCGAGGCCATAGATGAACGGCTTCAGCGTCGAGCCGGGCGAGCGCACGACCTTGGTCATGTCGATCCAGCCGGAACGGCTGGAATCGAAGAAATTGGCCGAGCCGACTTCGCCCAGAATGTCGCCGGTGCGGGCATCGGCCAGCACCATGGCGACCGACAGACGCGGCCCGAGCCTGGTGGCGGCGTCGCGGGCCACCTGTTCCAGTCCTTGCTGAACGCTTTTGCGAATCGTCAGCTTGAGCGGCTGGCCGGGGACGGCCTTGGGCAGCATCGCGTAAGAGGCATGCGGGGCGAGGGCCGGCAAGCGCCGGCGCAGGCCCAACACATCGTCAAGCGCCGCGCGTGCCGCCTCGCGTTCGCCGATCAGGCCTGATGAGACCATGCGGGTGAGCACACGGTCGCGAGCTGCGTGGGCGATCTGCAGGTTGCGGTCAGGGCGGCGTTTTTCCGGCAGTTGCGGGAGGGCCACCAGAAGCGCGGCTTCGGAAACGGTGAGCCGCTTTGGCTCCTTGCCGAAATAGGCGAGCGAAGCGGCACGCACGCCCTCCAGATTGCCGCCATAGGGCGCCAGTGTGAGATAGCGTTGGAGGATCTCGCGCTTCGACAACCGCCGCTCGATCTGGATGGCCCGCAGCATCTGCTTGAGCTTGGAGCCGAGGCTGCGGCTCTCGCGCGGCTCGATCAGGCGGGCGAGCTGCATCGACAGGGTCGAGCCGCCGGAGACGATATGGCCGCTGGTTGCGAACTGGCCGGCGGCGCGCGCCAGCGCCAGCACGTCGACCCCCTCATGGTCCCAGAAGCGCTTGTCCTCATAGGTGACCAGCATGTCGACGAACTGCTTGTCGACCTGGTCGAGCCGGGTTTCCAGCCGCCAGTAGCCGTCCGGTGTGGCAAAGGCGCGCAACAGCTGGCCGTCGCAGTCCTGGACTTCCGTGGAGACGGTGAGCCTTTCAGGAAGCGGGGGCGGGAAGGCGCGGTCGAGTTGCCAGAGGGCGGCGGCGGCAATCGTGAAGAAGGCGGCAAGGGAGGCAACTGCGATGGCAGCGCGACGGAGGAGTTTCTTGGAAAGCATGGCGCCGCCCCTCATCCGGCTGCCGCCACCTTCTCCCCGTTTAGTGACGGGGAGAAGGGAGCTGTGGCATGCATTGGCGCCTTTCCTGCGACGTTTAAAGCTGGCGAAAGCTTTGGTGCAGGCTTCTTTCTCCCCGTCTCTATACGGGGAGAAATGCCCGGCAGGGCAATGAGGGGCGGCGCGAACCTCACGTTCATTTCCGCCAAGGCACCTTACGGTGCCTTGATCTCCATCATGCCGGTAGCTGTACGGGCCGAATATTGCGGACGGTACATGTCCTCCACCGTTGCCGCCGGATGGGCATAGGTGCCCGGCGTCACGGCGCGCACGACATAGGCAAGCGTCAGATTGTGGTCGTGGTCGCCATCGGCCGGGTTGAATGCCGCGACGAAGCGATCGTCGCGGAATTCCAGATGCGCGGCGTCGGTCTGTGCCAGCCAGGAGAAGTTCGTCAACTGGGCGCTGGAGACCAGGCCTGGATTGTCGATCTCGAAGCCGGCCGGCAACAGGTCGGTGACCAGCAGGCGCGACGGCCAGCTGTTCTGCTCGGTGACCTTGAGCACGACGACATAGCGTTCGTTCTGGGTTGCCTCGGTCACATTGGCTTCGGTGCCATCGAGCTTGTAGTAGGTGCGGCTGATGGTGAAGCCGTCACCGCCGGCCGGCAAGGGCTGGATCGGCGACGCCACGGTGGTGACGACGGCCTGCAGCGTGGTCTTGCCGGTGTTGGCGATTTCCAGCGGGCTGTCGACAAGCTCGGAGCCGTTGACCTGGTTGGAATAGCCGCCGGAATGCGGCGCGCCATTGACGGTGAGCGCGATGGAGTCGTTGCCCTCCTTCAGCGCGCGCGCCGCCAGCAGCATCCAGGAATCGTCCTGGGTGCTGGTCCAGCGGGCTTCGGCGCGTTCCCTGGTCACCAGTTTGATCAGCTCGGGCACGATGGTCGATACCGGCTTCGATTCCGCCGCCAGCGACAGCATCGCCGCGCCGTCACGCAGCGCCGAACCGTAGTCGGAGCGGTACCAGTCGTAGTCCGTGCTCGACTTGGCGAGCTGAAGCGCGGTCTTGAACGTCGCCTCCGAACGCTGCGTGTCGCCGTAGAGCGCCAGGCTCGCCGCCAGTTGGGCAACGGCCATCGGGCTCGAGAAGGCTTCGAGCTGGGTGTCGGCGTAATAGCGCAGATCGCCGATCGAGGCCTTCTTGTTGCGGGCGAGCACATAAAGGGCGTAGGCGATCTCGCTGCCGCGGTCCTGTACGCTCTGGTCGTAGCCGAGCGAGTTCTGCAGGTTGTTGAGGGCCTGGTTCATCGCCAGAGCCGGCACGTCGTATTTCTGCTCCCGCGCCCTGGTCAGGAATTCGCTGACATAGGCGTCGAGCCACGGGTCGCCGGAGCCCGGACCCCACAGGCCGAAGCTGCCGCTCGAGGACTGGTAGCTCAGGACCTTGTAGATCGCGTCCTGGATGCGGCCGTGCAGGTCAGGGTCGCTTTCCATGCCGACGCCGGATGCCATCTCGTTGACGTAGAGAAGCGGCATGGCGCGGCTGGTGGTCTGCTCGGCGCAGCCATAGGGGTAGCGATCAAGCGTCATCAGCAGCGAGGGCACGTCGAAGGCTGCCGCCTGCGAAACGCCGACACTGACCGAAGCGCCATCGAGCAGGCTGGCTGCCAAGAGTTCCTTGTCGACGCGCAGCGCGCCGCCATTGCCCTTGAGGTCGACCACAAGGCGCGTGGTGACCGGCAATTGCGCCGGGCGCACCGGCACATAGAGCGTCTGCTCGACCTTGGTGCCGTCGGCGTGCGCCAGCTTGATGGTGAGCGAGGCATTGCCCGCCGTCCTGGCGATCAGCGGCACGGTTAGCGTCTGGCGCTTGCCCTGGGCGAGCGTCAGCTTCTGGGGCAGGGACTTGTCGCCGATCGACAGGTCGCCCGTCGTATCGATCGACAGCGCGTAGTCGCCGGCCGGGCCGTCGGTGTCGGCCACGTCGAGGCGCATGACGGCATTGTCGCCAGGCGCCAGGAAGCGCGGCAGGCCGGCGGTAATCACTATGGGATCGCGCACGATCACGTCCGCCTGGGCATGGCCGACCGCTTCCTTGGTCCAGGCGACGGCCATGACGCGCACGGTGCCATTGAACGGCGGGATATCGAAGTCGATCCGCGCCTTGCCGTCGGCATCGAGCTGGACGATGCCGGAGAAGAAGGCGACCAGCTTTTCGGTGGGCGGGCTGCCCTGCGCCTGCATGTTGGCGCCGTCGCCGCCGGTCCGGAGCTTGCCGGTGGTGCCCAGCGAGCCATCGATCAGGCGGCCGTAGATGTCGCGGATCTCCATGCCGAGCATGCGCTGGCCGAAGAACCAGTTCTCCGGATCCGGCGCCTTGTAGTTGGTCAAATTGAGGATGCCGACATCGACGGCGGCAACCATGACATAGGCGTTCGTGCCCGGCTGCACGCCGGCCACGGAAACCGGGATCGACAGCTGCTGGCGCGGCACGGTCTTGTCGGGCGGCGTCAGCGTGATGGCGAGCTTCTTGGCGCCCGGATCGACCGTCAGCCACTTCACGCCGATGGCGCGGGCCGGCATGCGCGTTTCCTGCGCATCGCCCGGCCGGAACAGGGTTGCCGTGACATAGGCGCCGGCACCCCAATCGTCACCGACGGGGATATCGACGGTGCTGCCGCCTGCCGGTACGGTCGCCGTTATGGTCTTCAACAGCTTGTCGGAACCGATGTTGATCAGAAGTTCGCCGGCAAAATGCGGCGAGATTTTCAGCTTCGCCACTTCGCCCGCGGCGTAATTGTCCTTGTCGAGCGCGATCTCCAGGCCATCAGGCGTTTCGGTGGTCGTCGAGGCGACATACCAGCCGGCGTCGAACTCGTAGCTGGTCGCCGGCCCCTCAGGATCGGATGTCTCGACCTCGAGCCGGTACTGGCCCCAATCGACCGGCACGGAGACGGTGGCGTCGCCGTCGGCGCCGAGGTCGACCTGGCCGTTGGAAATCGACTTGGTGAAGGAGACCGGCTCGTAGTTCCAGGAGTTGTTGGAGCGGTACCACTGGTAATTGCGTTCGACCTTGACCAGTGTCCACCGCGCGCCTTTCAGCGCCTCGCGCTTGCCGTTGGGATCGACGGCGATCAGGCTGAACTTGGCGGTGCCGCCCTGCGGCACTTCACCATCGGCGAAGTCCGATCGGATGCCGATCATATGGCCTTGCGGGCGGATGCCGATGTTGAGCGAGCGCTCGATGGCGCGGCCGCCGGTTTCGCGCATGCGCACCGTCACCTTGCCGTCGACCAGCTTGGTGGTCGAGGGCAACTGGTCGACGGTAACAGGGAAGGTCGCCTTGCCGTCATCGCCGACCACCGGGAGGTCGGTGAGCGGCGTGACCGTCGGCTCCGCCGACTGCTCGTCGGCGAGGCCGAAGGAAAAGTTGGGAAAGCGGTCCCAGTCACGAGAGGTCGACAGCGTCAACTCCCCTTCCAGCGCAAGGCCCGCCGCCGGCGCGCCATAGAGGAAGCGGCCGTCGATGTCGATGTTGGCGGTTTCGCCCCGCGCAATCTCCTGCTTGTCGGCTTTCATGTCGAATTCGATGCGATCCGGCACGAAGTCCTCGACCAGGAACATCTGGCTGGCCACCGCCGGCTGCTTGGGATCGGTGTGGATCGACACCGACCATGTGCCGCGCATGGCGTTGGGTTCGAGCGGCAGGTCGACGGCATGGCCGCCGGCCGAGGCGCCGTCACTGACGATGCGGCGGTCCTCGACGCCATCGGGGCGCGAGAAGATGAAGGTCAGCGGCAGGTTCTCGACCGCCTTGCTCGCACCATCGCGGGCAAGGGCGGCGACATGGACGTCCTCGCCGGCGCGGTAGATGCCGCGCTCGGTCCAGGCATAGACGTCGAGCGCGCCTGGTGCCGCGCGTCCGGTGACGCCACGGTCGGACAGGTCGAAGCCGGCCTTGGCCATGTCGAGGAAGACGAAATCATTATCGCCCTGCTTGGCCATCAGCACGGCCGGCACCATGCCGCCGTCACCGCGCGTCAGGCCGGGGTTGAAGACGGCGTGGCCGTCGGCATCCGACGTCGCGGTGCCGAGAACCTCGTTGTTCCTGGCAACCAGCGTCAGTTCGGCGCCGGCAATCGGCTTGGCGCTGCCCAGCGAACGGGCAAAGACATTGAGCCCGTCCTGGCCGGTATAGGTCGACAGGCCGATGTCGGAAACGACGAACCACTGCGTGGCCAGCGAACCGTAGTCGTCGCTCTTGTCGTTGACGGGCTGCGCGGTCAGCACATAGACGCCGGGCTTGCGCTGCGGCAGCGCTTCGTCGACCGGGAAGGAGGTGGTGACTTCCTTGTTGAGGTCGTTGCCGATGTCGAGTTGGCCCTGCCAGACCGGTGCGCCCATCTGCTCGGAAATGTTGGAGATGTCATAGCCGTCGAGCTGGTGCAGGAACTGGTAGCCCGACAGAAGCTGCGCCAGCGAACGGTCGCCGATGCGGTAGAGCTTCATTTCGGCGGCGTTCATGTTGACGGTGACGACCGGGATGCCGCGGCGCGCGCCGGCCGGCAGCACGAAGCTGTCGCCGGTGAAGCGGGCGGACGGCGCGCGGTCCTGTACGTAGATCGACAGCACCACGGGGGCGGCGGTCACTTCGCCGATCGCCGCCGGCAGGCCGGCGCGGAAGGTGACGTCGTAATGCTGGCCATGCTCCAGGCCCTCGACGCAGATCTGCTTGTCCTTGGCCTCGACGCCCTTGGGCGGCGCGTTGTCGACGGTGACGAACTGCGCGTAGTCGACGCCGGTCTTGACCAGTTCCTCGGAGAATTGCGCGCAGATGCGCGGCGCGCTGGTGTCGGCATCGATGCTGTGATCGACAACGCGGAATCCTTTGCGGGCTTTCAGATCGGCATAGTCGGCCTGGACCGCGGGCGAGCTTTCCAGCGCAAGGCTGGCCTCATAGGCCTGCAGCGCCGGCCGGTAGAGATCGCGCTTGTCGAGACCGTTGCCGAGCAGCGCCAGCACTTCGGCGCGCGTCTTGGTGGTGCGCAGCAGCTTATAGGCGTTGAAGGCGGCCGACGTGCCGTTTGCCGGCAAAGTCGAGGCTTCGGAGGTGTTGGCGGCAGGCTGCACGGCCAGCGTTTCGCGCGCCAGCTTGAGCCAGAGCTGGCCATCGTCAGGCATGACCGAGACCGCGGCCTCGTATTTCTGCATGGCGGAGCGATGGTCGCCGGTCAATACGGCCTGTTCGGCGGCATTGGTCAGCGCCGCCATGCCCTCTGTCGGCTTGTCGAAGGCCGGGCCGAGCAGCTTGTTGCGGTATTGCTGGGCCTGGTCGGCCATCCAGTTGGGAAAGAAGGCGAGTTCCGGCGGCGCGCCGATGTCGGGATCGCCGTCCATGTTGACGACCTTGCCGGCGACCGCGCCGGTGAAGGATTTCAACTGGTTATAGTCGGATTTGAGAAAGCACCATTTTGCCTTGGTGTTGTAGGTGAAGGCGCGGCAGGCCGGATCGCCGAGGCATGTCGTCTTGCACTGGTCGAGCGTGACGTTCTGGTCGGACCGGAGATCGAAGCCGAAATAATCGGAATTGTCCGTCGTCGCGATCCGCCGGGCCTCGGCCGCTTGCGCGACGCTACCCCAGGCAAGGAAAAAAAGGACGAGAATCGACAGACCACGAGCCGCGCGCATTGCCATTACACCCTCCAGACAATTGCAGACGTCCGGGCATGATCAAGCTTCAGTCGGGCTTGTCAACGCGCGAACGCGGCAGGTGCCGCCTGCCAACGGTTTATTTTCCGGCCAAGGACCGGTATGCGGACAGTAACCTCCATGGGAAAGGGGATCACGCTTTCTTGCGGAAACGCAGAAGGTGTGAATTCCAAGCCCGTCCTATTTCAGACAATTGGATTGTGGCCCCTTTACGAGCGCTTCAGAACTTCATTCCAATTTTAGTTTTACGAACTAGGTTGTCTTAATGCCGGCGTATGAAGAGCAGATGTCAGGAGGGATCGCGCCAGGGCGCGTGCTTCCGCGCGCCCTGCTTTTGGCCATGATGTGCTCGATGGCGCTGCTTTGCGAATCGAGGCCCGCGGCCGCGTTCGAGCTTTTCGGCATCAAGCTGTGGGGATCGTCCAGCGACGAGGACGCCGACATTGTCGATCCCCTGCGCTATGCGGTGACCATCTCCGCGCCCGATGCCGACAAGGACCTGGTCAAGAAGCTCGAAAACGCCTCGGCGTTGAAAGGCGACGAGGACCGGCCGGTTTCGGGCTCGCTCGGGCTGATGGCCAAGGCACGCAGCGACCGTGAACAGCTGGTCGCCGCCCTTTATGCCGATGCCCGTTATGAAGGCGTCGTCACCGTCACCATCGACGGCAAGCCGCTCGACGAATTGCCGCCGGACGCCGAATTCAAGGGGCCACAGCCCATTCCGGTGGCGATCACCATCTCGGCCGGCCCCAAATTCACGCTCGGCAACATCAGGCTGGAAGGCGACGCGGCGGGGCTGATGAGCGCCGATTATGGGCTGATAGCAGGCGGCGACGCCGGATCGGGCGCTGTGCTCAAGGCCGAGGCGCTGATCGTGCGGACGCTGAAGGAGCAGGGCAGGCCGCTGGCCAAGGTGACCGGCCGGCAGATCGTCGCCGACCACGCCACATCGACGCTCGACGTGACGCTGACGGTCGCGGCCGGGCCGGTAGCCGGCTATGGCGCGACCACGGTGGAAGGCACCGAGAAGGTCGACCGCGACTTCACCGAATACATGACTGGGCTGAAGCGCGGCAAGCAGTACTCGCCGCAGGAAATCAGCGACGCGCGCGACAGGCTGCTGGCGCTCGAGGTGTTCAACAGTGTCACCTTCAAGGAAGCCGACAGGCTCGATGCCGACGGCAACATCCCGATCGGCGTTCAGGTCAGCGAGCGCAAGCCGCGTTATTTCGGGCTGGGCGGCACATTCTCGAACACCGAGGGGCTTGGCCTGGAGGGCTACTGGGGCCATCGCAACCTGTTTGGCCGTGCCGAAAAGCTGCGCATCGACGGTGCCATCAGCGGCATCGGCAGCAACAATCTGTCCGAACTGAACTACAACGCCGGCATCATGTTCGAGAAACCCGGCGTCATCGGGCCGGCGTCGAAGTTTTTCGCCAGCATCAAGACGGTGCTGGAACATCCCGACGCCTACGACCATTTCTCGGTCAAGGGCAGCACCGGCCTGTCCTATGAACTCGATAAGAAGCAGACCGTGTCGGCCGAGGTCGCGCTCGATTATTCGCGCATTCACGACGCCTTCGGCAAGCACAAATACCTGATCGCCAGCATTCCGCTGCAGTATGTCTATGACAACAGAGACAACCGGCTCAACCCGACCACCGGCTTCCGTTTGCTGGCCTATGCCGAGCCGAGCTACGACATTTTGAGCGGTGCGGCCTTCCTCAAGCTGAAGGGCGAAGGGTCGGCCTATCAATCGCTGGACACGGCCTCGAAATTCGTGCTGGCCGAACGTGTCGCCGTAGGCTCGATCGTCGGTACCGGGCTGCAGAACGTCCCGGCCGACCGGCGGTTTTATTCCGGCGGCGGCGGTTCGGTGCGCGGCTATGCCTATCAGGGCATCGGCCCGAAGGACTTCACCGGCCAGCCGATCGGCGGTCTGTCCTTCTTCGAGACTTCGGTCGAGATGCGCATCGCGGTCACCGACACGATCGGCATCGTGCCGTTCGTCGATGCCGGCACCGTGTCGACCAAGTCGGTTCCCAACTTCTCCGACGTCAAGGTCGGCGCCGGTGTCGGCCTGCGCTACGTCACGCCGTTCGGGCCGCTGCGCATCGACGCGGCCGTGCCGCTCAACCGCGACCCAGGTGATCCGCATTTCGGCATCTATGCCGGCATCGGACAGGCGTTCTGACGATGAAAACGGTCTGGCGCATCCTTCGCATTGTCCTTTACACGCTGCTGATCGTGGTCGCGGGTGCGATCGGCGCGCTGGTCGTGCTGACCAAGACCGAGCGCGGGCGCGACAACCTCGCCGGCATCATTTCGCGGCTGGCTTCAAGCGCCGACCGCAAGGTCACCGTCAGCGGCATCAACGGCATCTGGTCGGGTAATCTCAGCGTCGACCATGTCGTGCTTGAGGACCGTGAGGGCGCCTGGCTGGTGGCGCGCAAGGTGGCCGTCGACTGGTCGCCGACGGCACTTCTGTCCAAAAGCTTCAGCGCCGATCGCATCGCCGCCGATCGCGTCGAACTGGCACGCCTGCCGGTGGCCGGTACGCAGCCGCCCGCGCAGAGCGGCACGACGACGCTGCCGGTCTCCATCGACATCAAGCAGATCGAACTGCCGGAAATCGCGCTTGGCCAGCAACTGGCCGGCAGCGGCATCGCCGAGCTCGCGGCCAAGGGAATGCTCAAGGCCGATGCCGCGCCACTGGCGGTCCAGACGGTGCTCAATGTCACCCGTCACGACGGCAAACAGGGCAATGTCGACGCCAAGATCCATTTCGCACCCGCCGATAACAAGCTGGACCTCGACCTCAAGGCGTCGGAGCCGGCCGGCGGCATCATTGCCAACCTGCTCAAGCTGCCGGATGCGCCACCAGTAGATATCGTGGTTTCGGGCAGTGGGCCGCTTGCCAACTGGAGCGGTGTCGGCACCTTCCTCGTCGACCATCGGATCGTCACCCAGCTCACCGGCCGTCACCAGCTCACCGACAAGGGCAATCATGTCGAGGCAAAGGGCGACGGCGATTTTGCCCGCTTCCTGCCGGAAAACCTGAAGCCGTTGTTTGCCGGCAAGACCAACTTCGATGTCGCGGGCACCGCCACGTCGGTGGGCGGCATCAGCATCGACCGGGCCAGCATCGAGAGCGATGCGGTGCACGGCACCGCGTCCGGCATTGCCGATCCTGCCGGCGCCAGCGACCTGTCGGTCGAACTCGCCGCCAAGGGCCCGCCCGTGGTGATCAGCGTCGGCAGCAAGGCGCAGCCGATCACGCTCGCGATCAAGAACGCCACCGCGCGCGCCTTCGGCGACGGCAAGGCGCCGATCGTCGACATCGGCGCCTCCTTCGTTTCGATCGTCGCCGGCGGCACGCGGCTGGACGATCTGGCGGCGCAAATCCATTCCGATGGTTTCGATATCCAGAACCGCGCCGGCCCGGTTGCCGTCAAGCTGGAGGCGGGCGGCCTGAACACCGACGTCGCGACGTTGGCGCCGCTGATCACCGGCAAGGTCAATGTCGATCTGGCCGGTTCGATCAGCAAGGACGCCATTGCCATCGATCAGGGTACGCTGCGCTCCGATGCGGTCAATGCCTCGCTGACGGCGACGGTGGCGCTCGCCGACATGTCGATGCAGCTCAAAATGAATGCCGATGCCGTGGCGACCGCGTTTCCCCAGCAGATCGCCTCGGTACTCGGCGGGCGGGTGAAGTTCTCGGCCACGGCATCGCGCGATCCGCAGGGATCTTTCGCCGCGAATTCCATCGAACTCACTTCAGGATCGCTCAGCGCCAGCGGTACGGCCAGCATGCAAGGCACTGACATCCAGGCCGACATCAAGGGCAAATTGGGCGACGTTTCGGTGTTGTCGCCGACGGTCGGCGTGCCGGTTGCCGGCGGGGTCGATTTCGCGCTGTCGGCAAGCGGCGCGATGACCGCGCCGGATTTCACCGTTAGCGCCAACAGCGACAGCCTGACCGCTTCGGGCCGCACGGTGAAGGCCATCAAGCTGAGCGCGAGCGGCAAGGCCGACATAACGAACCCTTCCGCCAACGTCTCGCTGACCGGCGCCGTCAACGACCAGCCGCTCGACATCAAGGCGGCCCTGGTGACCAGCGAGGGCAAGCGTTCGATCAATGGCTTCCTGGTGTCGCTGGGCGACAACAAGGTCTCAGGCGACCTGGCGCTCGACGACAAGTTCATGCCCCTGGGCACGCTGACGCTCGCCGCACCTGCCATCGACCAGTTGGCCGCGCTCGCCGGCCAGGCGGTGACCGGCGACATCAACGGCACCATCCTGTTCGCCAAGGACGGCGATGCACCGTCCATTGCCATCGATGCCAAAAGCACGTCGGTCGGGCGTGGCGAGGTGACGGCCAAAGCGATCGCCATCAATGCGCTCGTCGCCAATTATCTCAAGGCGCCGGCGATCTCGGGCACCATCAAGGCCGATGCGGTCACTTCGGGAAGCACGGAAATCAGCAGCATCGGCGTCGACCTCAAGCGCGACGGCGACTGGACCGATTTCACTGGTGGCGCGACCATAGCGGGCATTCCTGCGACCGCTGCCGGCCGGGTGAAGATCGCCGAGGGCACCACCAGCGTCGAAATCGCCTCGGGCGACGCCACCGTTCGTGGCATCAAGACGGCGATTGCCGAACCGTCGGCTCTGACCATCGCCGACGGTACGGCCAAGATCGAGAAGCTGGTGCTCGATATTGGCGGCGGCAAGGTGGCGCTGTCGGGCAGCGCTGGCGAGACGCTCGATCTGGCGGCGCAGGTCTCCGCCTTGCCGGCGGCGCTTGCCAATGCGTTTTCGCCTGGCCTGGATGCCACGGGAACGCTTGACGGTATCGCTGAAGTGAGCGGAGCGCCGGCAACTCCCGATATCCGGTTCAACGCGAAACTGGCCGGTGCCGAGACCAGTCAGACCCGCCAGGCAGGGCTCGGACCGCTCGCCGTCGATGCGGCCGGCAGCTACACGATCGCCGGCGGCGTCGCCCTCGACCATGCCACCCTGTCCGGCGACAAGGTCTCCGGGCAGGCCACAGGCACCATCAATCCGAATGGGGCGAGCGACTTTGCCATCGATCTGACCTCGTCCGGCCCCAGCCTGCCGCTGACGGTCGGCAGCGCCGAGAGCCCCGTCAAGATCGAGGTCCGATCAGTATCGGCTAAAATCGCGGGCGAAAGCACGCATGCCCGACTGGACCTTTCCGTGATCCTGCCCTCGGTCGTCACCAGCCCGGCGAAGGTGGACGGACTGACCCTGGCACTGCACTCGGACGCATTCGATCTCCGGAATCGCGCCGGGCCGGTTTCCGGAACGGCGTCGGTGGACAAGGTTGGGCTCGACAATCCAACCATCGCGCCGCTTATCGCCGGCAAGGTCACGGCCGCGCTCAGCGCCCGGCTGAGCGCCGACACTGTGGCCATCGACAGCGGCTCGCTGAAAAGCGATGCGCTGAGCAGCCAGGTGGCCGGCCAGGTATCGCTGCGTGACGGTGCCATCGATCTCAACCTGAAGGCGGATGCGCCATCGTCGGCCTTGCCGGCGACGGCGCGCGGCATGCTTGGCGACCGCGCCCAGATAAGCGCCATGCTGAAGCGCGAACCCAACGGCAATCTCCACATCGGTGGATTGAAGCTGACTTCCGGCGCGCTGAGCGCCGACGGACAGGCAAGCCTTGCCGACAACAAAGTGACCGCCGACATCAGGGGGGCGCTGAGCGACATCTCGCCATTGTCGAAGGATGCCACGGGCGCCATCGCCTTCGCGCTGAGCGCGCAAGGGCCGGCCATGGCGCCCGACCTGTCGCTTACCGTCAACAGCGACAGACTGTCGGTGGCATCGCGCGAGATCACCGGATTGAAGCTCACGGCTACCGGCAAGGCCGATGCCGCCAATCCGGCGGCCAATGTCCAACTCACCGGCAATGTCGCCGGGCAGGCGCTGCAGGGGAGTGCCGTGCTGGCAACGGCGAACGGCAAGAGCGCCGTCAATGGCCTGCTCCTGTCGCTGGGCAAGAACCGGATCTCGGGGGATCTGGCGCTGGACGACAAGTTCGTGCCTGAAGGCATCATTTCGCTCGACCTCCCTGACATCGGGCCGCTTGCCGCGCTGGCGCTGGAAAAGGCCGAGGGCGACGTTCGCGGCACGATCGCCTTCTCCAGGAATGGCGCGGCACCCCAGGTCGCCATCAAGGCGGCTACCGCCTCGATCACGCGTGGCGATCTCCAGGCAAAGGCAGTTTCCATCGATGCGTTGATCGCAAACTATCTTGCGGCGCCAGTCGTCTCCGGCAAGATCCGCGCCGACACGGTCACATCGGGTGGCACCGTGATCAGCGGCATCGACGTCGACCTCAGGCGCGACGGCGACTGGACCGGCTTCTCCGGCGGCGCCACGGTCAAGGGCATTCCGGCCAGGGCTGCCGGCCGCGTGAAGGTGGCCGGCGACACCACCACGATCGAGCTCGCTTCAGGGCAGGCGACCGTCCAGGGCATCAAGGCGGCCATCGCCCAGGCCTCGACCGTCAGCATCGCCAATGGCACGACGACATTGGACAGGCTGGTGCTCAACCTTGGCGGCGGCACCGCGACGGTCACCGGCAAGGTCGGACAGGCGCTCGACATCAATGCGGTGCTGGCGCGCGTGCCGATGTCGCTCGCCAACAGTTTTTCGCCCGGGCTCGATGCCGCGGGTTCCATTTCCGGCACGGTGAAGGTGACGGGCGCACCGGCGAGCCCCGCAGTTGCCTTCAACATAGACGCGGCCGGCGTGCAGACATCGCAGACCCGTGGCGCGGGCGTCGGCGCGGTGAGCGTTTCTTCGTCCGGCACCTTTGCCGGCAACAAGCTGGCCTTCAACGCCAATATCAGCGACGGGGCCGGCCTTGGGCTCAAGGGCGGCGGCACGGTGACGACGGTGGGCACTCCGGCGCTGGCGCTCGACTTCAACGGTGCGGTGCCATTCGGCCTTCTCAGCGAGAAACTTGCCGCGCAGGGCTTGTCGCTGACCGGCAACGCCAACGTCAATGTCCAGGTGCGCGGTCCGGCGAAATCGCCTGTCATCGGTGGTACGGTGAGGGCGTCCGGCGCACGCTTGGTCGATGCCAATTCGGGTCTCGCTGTCAACGACATCGCCCTCGATGTCTCGATCGGCAACGACGTAGCCAGGATCAACCGGCTGACCGGTACACTGTCGACGCGCGGCAGCCTGTCGGCCAGTGGCACGGTCGGCATCAATCCGGCGCAAGGGTTCCCGGCCGACCTGTCGATCAAGCTCACGGACGGCCGTTATACGGACGGTCGCGTGGTGACCGCCAACCTTGGCGGCGACCTGACGATCAAGGGGCCGCTGACTTCGGCACCGGCGATTGCCGGCACCGTCAACCTGGCCAAGACCGTCATCACGGTCCCGGACAAATTGCCGGGCTCGCTCTCGGCGCTCGACGTCAAGCACAAGAATGCGCCGGGTCCGGTCAGGGCGCAGGACAAGGCGCTGCGCCCGGCCACGACCAGCGGCAAGAGCGGTGGCAGCGGCCTTGCACTCGACGTCACGGTCAACGCGCCGAACCAGATCTTCATCCAGGGCCGGGGTGTCGACGCCGAATTCGGTGGCTCGCTCAAGCTGACCGGCCCGGCCTCGTCGCCGCAAGCCGTCGGCACCTTCACCTTGCAGCGCGGCCGGCTGTCGATCCTTGGCAAGCGGCTGACCTTCACCGAAGGCACGGTCGGGTTCTCGGGTTCGCTGGTGCCTTACCTCAATCTGACGGCGACGACGACCACGACCGGCGCGACCGTCACCATCGTGGTGTCGGGCGAGGCGACCAATCCCAAATTCACCTTCAGTTCGGTGCCGGCGCTGCCGGAGGACGAGGTGCTGGCGCAGTTGATCTTCGGGCGGTCGATGTCGAACCTGTCGCCGCTGCAGATCGCGCAGCTGGCCGAGGCCGCCGGACAATTGGCCGGCGTCGGCGGTTCGACGTCGCTTCTGGAAAACCTGCGCAGCGCCATCGGCGTCGACGACCTCGACGTGACCACCGATGATAAGGGCGGCACGGCGGTCTCGGCCGGCAAGTACCTGAACGACCGCACCTATGTGACCATCCAGAAGGGCGACAAGCCGGGTTCCGGCAAGGCGACCATCGATCTCAATGTCGGGCGCGGCGTCAAATTGCGCGGCGAGGCGACGGACGCCGGCGAAGCCAAGGGCGGCATCTTCTACGAGAAGGAATATTGAGGGCCTGGCCTTCATCCTGGCCGCAACTGGCGCTGTCGTAACCAGTGCGAATGTCTCAATTTAATTGCCCGAAGAGATTTTGGCGAAATCTGGGCGCACTAGCAATTTTGCGCCAAGACTGTCGCTATCACGCGAACTGCCCCCCTTCCAAAGTTGCACATTCGCTAACATGTTCCCAATCCATGCCGTCTTTGACATCATGGCCCGGATGCGGAATGTTAATCGGCGGAAAGCCAACAATGGGAGTTAGTCATGACAATCTATAAGAGCAACGGCGACAGCGTTCCGGATCACATCCTGGCGATGGCCGAAGAAGCCAAGTCGGGCAAAGTCGATCGCCGCGAATTCCTCGCGCTCGCCAGCGTCTTCGGTGCCTCGACCGCCATGGCCTACGGCCTGCTCGGCCTTGCCGCTCCGACCCCGGCCAAGGCCGAGGACGTCCAGGGCAAGAAGGGCGGCGTGCTGAAAGTGGCGATGTCGGTCAAGGATCCCAAGGATCCGCGTACCGCCGACTGGTCCGAGATTTCCAACGCCGAGCGCCAGGCGCTCGAGCCGCTGGTGAAATACACCAAGGAGTACACATTCGCTCCATATCTGCTGGCAAGCTGGGACATCAACGACGACGCCACCGAGTACACGCTGCATGTGCGGCCTGGCGTCGAATGGAACAATGGCGACAAGTTCACCGCCGATGACGTGATCTACAATTTCACCCGCTGGGCCGACAAATCAGCCGAAGGCAACTCGATGCCTGGACGTCTCGGCAGCCTCGTCGACGAAAAGACCAAGAAGTTGCGCGAAGGGTCGATCGTCAAGGTCGACGACATGACCGTCAAACTGAAGCTGTCGAAGCCCGACATCGCCATCATCCCGAACCTGTGCGACTATCCCGGCCTCGTCGTCCACAAGAGCTTCGACGAGAAGGGCGCCAACTTCAAGAACTGCCCGATCGGCACTGGTCCGTTCGAGCTCGTCTCCTATGATGTCGGCCAGAAGGTGGTCTACAAGCGCCGCACGACCGGCAAGTGGTGGCAGGGCGAAGCCTTCCTCGACGGCGTCGAGTTCATCGACTACGGCACCGATCCGGCCGCGACCGTTTCGGCCTTCGAATCGGGCGAAGTGCAGACCAACCACGAAACGACCGCCGACTACGTCAAGATCATCGCGGACGTCGGCGCGCCGCCTTCGGAAGTGGTGACCGCGGCTACCGTGGTGTCGCGCTTCAACGTCAACGCCAAGCCTTATGGCGACCAGAAGGTGCGTCAGGCGATGTGCCTGGCCGTCGACAATTCGGTGGTCCTGCAGCTCGGCTACGGCAATGCCGGCACGCCGGCCGAAAACCACCATGTCGCGCCGATCCATCCGGAATATGTCGAACTGCCGAAGATCAAGCGCGACGTCGCCAAGGCCAAGCAGATGCTGACGGAAGCCGGCGTGATCGATTTCGAACACGAGCTGATCAGCAACGACGAGGACTACCACAAGAACACCACGGACGCGATCGCGGCCCAGCTGCGCGAGGCCGGCATCAAGGTGAAGCGCACCGTGCTGCCGAGCTCGACCTTCTGGAACGACTGGACGAAGTATCCATTCTCGGAAACCAACTGGAACATGCGTCCGCTTGGCATCCAGGTCATCGCCATCGCCTACCGCTCGGGCGAAGCCTGGAACGAGACGGCCTATGCCAATCCGGACTTCGACAAGAAGGTCAACGAGGCGCTCGGCATCGCCGATGCGGAGAAGCGCAAGGTGGTGATGAAGGACATCGAGCAGATGCTGCAGGATTCCGGCATCATCATCCAGCCTTACTGGCGCAAGCTCTACATCAACATCAAGCCCGAGGTGAAGAACCACTCGATGCACCCCACCTACGAGCACGATTTCGGCAAGGTCTGGCTCGATCAGGCGTGACCGCTGCTTGATGGATATGAGGGGCGCCTGCCTCTCATATTCGCAGGATCGTCGCCGTTGCATTGGATGCAGCGGCGGCGGGACGCTACAGGGTTTTCGTCACAGGGTTGACCATATCTGACCCCAACCCGGCCGGCAGGGGGGCACAATGTTCTCATTCATCATCAGACGCATCGGCACGATACTGCTCACGATGCTGTGCCTGACGCTGGTCGTCTTCTTCCTCGTCAATCTCGAACCCAATCTGAAAAAGCTGGCGATCAGCCAGACCGAAATGCACACATCGGCGGAGCAACTCGAAAGCTGGCTGGTCAATCACGGCTATCGCCAGAATTTCTTCGTTCGCTATGGCCAGTGGCTCGGCGTCGTGCCCAAGCAGCCGATCACGGATCCGGCGACCGGAAAGACCACGCAGCGCTTCTCCTTCTGCAATGACCCGGCCGTGCCGACATTCTCCGGCGTGATCGAGGGTGATTTCGGCTGCTCGACCAAGTTCAAGACCACGGTCGCGGCCAAGCTGTTCCCTGCGCTGGGCGCTACCGGCATTCTGATGCTCTGCGTGCTGGGCGTAATGGTGCCGGTGTCGCTGCTGGTTGGCATCCTTGCCGGCATGCGGGAGGGGTCGCGCACCGATCGCGTGCTGTCGATCGCCTCGATCGCCTCGACGGCGACGCCTGAATATGTGTCGGGTGTCATCTTCACCGTCATCTTCGCTTCGTGGCTCGGCTGGCTGAACGGGTCGGCCGCGTCCGCAAGCCAGGGCATCACGTTCTACAATTTCACCCTGCCGGTGATCACGCTGGCGATCTACGGCATCGGCTATATCGCACGCATGACACGCGCCTCAATGGTCGAGGTGATGACGCAGCAATATATCCGCACGGCACGCCTGAAGGGGCTTTCCTTCAAAAGCGTCGTGGTCAAGCACGCGCTGCGCAACGCGTTGATCGCACCGTTCACCGTCATCATGCTGCAGTTCCCCTGGCTGCTCACCGGCGTCGTCATCGTCGAGGTGATGTTCCGCTACCAGGGCTTCGGCTACACGCTGGTCGAGGCCGCCGGCAACAACGACATCGATCTTCTGCTCGGCTGTTCGCTGGTCTCGGTGTTCATCGTGCTGATCACCCAGCTCATTTCCGACGTCGGCTACGCATTCCTCAATCCGCGCATCCGCGTTCAGTAGGGAGAAGGCGCATGCAAGCTCAATATATCGGCGCCTCCACCATCATCCTCGAAGTGCTCTGGCGCTTCTGGCCGGTCTGGGCCGCGCTCGCCATCGTCATGGGTGCGAGCTTTCTCTACAAGAAGAAGCTGGCGCTCTACGGCCAGTTGTTCGACAGCGGCGTCGGCATAGCGGGCGTGTTCATCTGCCTGTTCTGGCTGTTCACGGCGATTTTCGCCTCGACCATCTCGCCTTTCGATCCGCTCGGCCAGATCCCGATCATGAAGGACACGCTGCCGGGCGCCATCGAACCGCAATCGGGGCTCGTCTACCTCTTCGGCGGCGACAAGCTCGCCCGCGACGTGTTCTCGCGCATGGTCTATGGCAGCCAGATCGTGTTGATCATCGCACCCGCCGCGACCGGTTTCGCGCTGATGGTCGGCATCACGCTTGGCCTGCCGGCCGGCTACTACGGCGGCAAGATCGATTCCATCCTGTCGTTCCTGGCCAACCTCGTGCTGGCCTTCCCGGTGATCCTCCTGTTCTACCTGCTGGTGACGCCCGGCATCATGGACACGCCGATCCCCTATGCCCTGGCCGGCGTCTTCTTCCTGTTTCCGATCATTTTCTTCAGCGTGCTGTTCTGGACACGCTACAAGAACCGGCCCGACCGGATTTATATCCTGCTCGGCCTGACACTGATCATCGGCGGCTGGATCTACCTCGGCCTTGTCTTCGACAGGGATCCGCTGCACATCGTCCACATCGATCCCAACCAGCTCAATATCTTCGTGGCGGTGGTGTTCGCCTCCAGCCCGGGCGTGTTCCGCATCGTGCGCGGCCTGGTGATGGACATCAAGACGCGCGACTATGTGGCGGCGGCGCAGACGCGCGGTGAATCGCCTTGGTACATCATGCTGTGGGAGATCCTGCCCAATGCGCGCGGGCCGCTGATTGTCGATGCCTGCCTGCGCATCGGCTACACCACCATACTGCTCGGCACGCTGGGTTACTTCGGCCTGGGCCTCGCGCCCGAGAGCCCGGACTGGGGTACGGCGATCAAGGATGCCAGCCGATTGCTGCGGTCCTTTATTCACCCGGCGCTTCCGCCGACGATCGCGTTGATGTCGTTCGTGCTGGGCCTCAACCTGCTCGCCGACTCACTGCGTGAGCAATCGATGAAGGATTGACGGCGGGGTCTCAGATCCCACTTGGCCAAGAATAAGGATTGGAGCGACCCATGAACGAGGCAGTTCGAAATCCGGCACAGCCGATCATCGAGATCGAGAACCTTTCGATCTCCTTCTTCACCCGCAAGGGCGAGATACCGGCCGTCATGGACTTTTCCTGCACGGTCATGCCGGGTGAGGCGATGGGCATCGTCGGCGAATCCGGTTGCGGCAAGTCGACCGTGTCGCTCGGCATCATGCGCGACCTCTCCAACATCGGAAAGATCGTTGGCGGCAAGATCAAGTTCCAGGGCAAGGACATGGGCGAGCTCTCCGACGAGGAGCTGCGCGCCATCCGCGGCAACAAGATCGCCATGATCTACCAGGAGCCGATGGCCAGCCTCAATCCGGCGATGAAGATCGGCCAGCAGCTGATGGAAGTGCCGTTGATCCACGACAAGGTGTCGACGAAAGAGGCCTACTCCAGGGCGCTCGAAATGGTGCGCTCGGTCAAGCTTCCCGATCCCGAGCGCATGATGCGCTCCTATCCGCACCAGCTTTCCGGCGGCCAGCAGCAGCGCATCGTTATCGCCATGGCGCTGCTGTCGAAGCCGGCGCTGCTTCTGCTCGACGAGCCGACGACGGCGCTCGACGTAACCGTGGAAGCGGGCATTGTCGATCTGGTCAAGGGGTTGGGCGAGAAGTTCGGCACCTCGATGATCTTCGTGTCGCACAATCTCGGCCTCATCCTGGAAACCTGCGACCGCATCACGGTGATGTATTCGGGCGAGGCGGTCGAGACCGGCAAGATCAAGGACGTCTTCGACCGGATGCGCCACCCCTATACGCAGGGGCTGTTCCGTTCGATCCCGCTGCCTGGCGCCGACAAGAACTCGCGGCCGCTGATCTCGATCCCGGGGCAATTGCCACTGCCGCACGAACGGCCCAAAGGCTGCAATTTCGGCCCGCGCTGCCACCATTTCGTCGAGGGCGTCTGCAACGCCGCCGAAATCCCGATGATCGAAGTCGCCGGACACGAGGGCCATTTCTCGCGCTGCGTGCGCTTCAACGAGATCGATTGGGAGGCATTGCCGCCCGGCGCCAAGAAGGTGAATGAGCGCGTCGTGCCCGGTGCGCCGGTTCTCAAGATCGAGGACCTGCGGAAATACTACAAGGTCGGCGGCAGCGAGGTGTTCGGCTCGAGCGAAGGCCGCGTCGTCAAGGCCAACGAGACGATCTCGTTCATGGCACGCGAATCCGAGACCGTGGCCATCGTCGGCGAATCCGGCTGCGGAAAGTCGACGCTTGCCAAGGTATTGCTCGGACTGGAAACCGCCAGCTCCGGCAGCGTCACGCTCGGCAACAAGGAAATCCAGTCGACCGGCATCGAGAAGCGCAGCGTCGACACCGTGTCGTCGATCCAGATGGTGTTCCAGAACCCGTTCGACACGCTCAACCCCAGCCATTCGGTCGGGTCGCAGATCATCCGGACGCTGGAAAAATTCAACGTCGGCAAGACCGTTGCCGACCGGCGCAAGCGCATGCTGGAACTGCTCGACCTGGTGAAACTGCCGCGGGCGTTCGAAACCCGCAAGCCGCGCCAGCTTTCCGGCGGCCAGAAGCAGCGTATCGGCGTGGCGCGAGCCTTCGCCGGCGACGCCAAGGTGGTGGTGGCCGACGAGCCGGTTTCGGCGCTCGATGTCTCGGTGCAGGCGGCGGTGACGGAACTGCTGATGGACATCCAGCGCAAGAACAAGACGACGATGCTGTTCATCAGCCACGATCTCTCGGTCGTGCGCTACATCGCTGACCGCGTCGTCGTCATGTATCTCGGCTATATCGTCGAGCAAGGCACGACAGACCAGATCTTCGCGCCGCCCTACCATCCCTATACCGAGGCGCTGCTGTCGGCGATCCCGATTGCCGACACCAGCGTGGTCAAGAAGCACATCGTGCTGGAAGGTGACATCCCCTCGGCGATGAACCCGCCGTCCGGCTGTCCGTTCCAGACACGCTGCGGCTACAAGAAGCTGGTGCCTGACAATCTGTGCGAGACCAAGGTGCCGCCGGTCAAGAACCTCGGCGATGGCCATATGAGCCTGTGCTGGCTCTCCGAGGACGTGCTCAAGACCATGGAGCCGGTGATCAAGTTCGACAAGGAACATGCCGCCCATGAAGGCGTGCCTGACGACGCGCCGCATGGCGAAGGTCCGGGCTTTGCCGGCGAGCCGCCAAAGCGGCCACATGGCAAGGTGGCAGGTGCTGAGGCCGACGCGATCGGGGAGGCCGCCGAGGAGGCGGACGCCGTTTCGCGGGCCCGTCGCCACGAAGTCCGCGACGAGGTGTCGGAAACCGGTGATTCAAAACCGAAGGACACGACAAAGCCGCATTAGCGCGGACAGGACATCAGCTCCCGCATTGCTGCAGCTGAACAGCATAGTCGCGGGCCATCTTGTCGGTGGCCCGTGCGTAGCCCTGGACGCCGGCATCGCCACGATTGCCGCGGCCATAGGCGGTCCAGCCCAGGTAATAGGCGAGGTAGAGGTTGTAGGTGTCGTTACGCGCGACGCCGTATGTGTCGGCTGTCTTGGAATGATACCAGCCGACGAAGTCGACGGCGTCGGCGAATCTCGTGCGCCGCGCCGCCCAGTTGCCGGTTTCGCGCTGATATTGCGACCAGGTGCCGTCCAGCGCCTGCGAGAAGCCGGTGGCCGAGGAGACATGTTTCCACGGAATGAAGCCGAGCAGTTTGGTGCGCGGCGGCCGGGCGTTGCTCTTGAAGCCGGATTCCTTGCGCACCGTTGCCATCAGCACCGGCACCGGCACGCCGTATTTCTGTGAGGCGCGCTCGGCACCCGACTGCCAATTGTCGAACCAGCCATCGTTCTGGTCGAAGACGGCGCAGACATTGTTGATGTGACTGGGTGCCGTCGCGCAGGCCGAAAGTGCCAGCAGCACGCCAACCGCTACAATTTTACTAAAACTCGACCTACGCATTGGATGAGCAATAGGCCGAAATCATAAAGGGAATCTTGCTGCCGCTGTTAACGCCTCGTCGGCACGGTCAGGTGAGAAAATGCCATAGCTGTATTCCGACGCCAATTGTCGCCTTTTATAAAGTCGTGCTGAGCATATGCCGCCTTGGCTAAAATCACGCCCGTAAACGGCGCATTTCTGACAGCTTGCGCGGTTTACCGAAGCTTTGATGCCGGCATGACCGAACCAAGACGCAAGCGCGGCGCCGAGCGCACCAGCAACCGGGGGCCAGCGCCCATCGCACAGCTGCGGCCCAGGCGGGTGATCAATCCCTATCCGCCGATGGCCTTGCTGTCACCAGACCAGATCGAGGCGATCCATCAGGCGTCGATGCACATATTGGAGAATTTCGGCATCGAGGTGATGAGCCCGCGTGCGCTGTCGCTGTTCGAGAAGGCCGGCGCCAAGGTCGATCACGCCTCGGCCAATGTGCGCGTCGATCGCGGCATGATCGACGAGGCGCTGAAGACAACGCGGTCCGGCTATACGCTGACCCCACGCAATCCGGCCAACACAATCCATCTCGGCGGCAACACCATCAATTTCACGCTGGTTGCCGGTCCTCCCAATGTGCATGACATGGAGCGGGGCCGCCGTGCCGGCAATCTGCGCGACTATGCGGATCTGACCAGGCTGGCGCAGCATTTCAACTGCGTCCACATGCTTGGCAACCAGGTCTGCGCGCCGGTCGAACTGCCGGCCAACTCACGCCATCTCGATACGTACTTCACCAATCTGACGCTGACCGACAAGAGTTTTCATGTCTCGGCGATCGGCCGGGGCAGGGCGCTGGACGGCATCGAGATGATGGCGATCGCGCGTGGGATGACGCTGGCCCAGATGGCTGATGATCCCGGCATTGCCACCATCATATCGGTCAACTCGCCGCGTCGCTTCGACGAGATGATGGCCGAGGGGCTGATGACCATGGCCGAGTACGGCCAGTCGGTGGCGGTGACACCGTTCACGTTGATGGGAGCGATGAGCCCGGTGACGCTGGCCGGGGCGCTGGCGCAGCAGAATGCCGAGGCGCTGTTCGGCGTGGTGCTGACGCAGCTGGTGCGGCCAGGCGCGCCCGTGATGTACGGCGCCTTCACCTCCAATGTCGACATGAAGTCGGGCGCGCCGGCCTTCGGCACGCCTGAAAACACCAAGGCCAACATTGCTTCGGGTCAATTGGCGCGCCGCTATGGCCTGCCATACCGGACGACGCCCGGTTCGGCTTCCAACGTCGCCGACGCGCAAGGCGCCTATGAGACCCTGATGGCGTTGTGGGGCGCGGTGCTTGGCCATGGCAATCTCGTCTACCACGCCGCCGGCTGGCAGGAGGGCGGGCTGACGGCTTCGTTCGAGAAATTCATCATCGACGTCGAGGTGATCCAGCACATGATGGAGTTTTTGCGCCCGATCGTGGTCGACGAGGCCGAACTTGCCGTCGAGGCGCTGGGCGCGGTGCCGACCGGCGGCCATTTCTTCGGCGAGCCGCACACGCTGGAGCGCTACGCCACCGCCTTCTACCAGCCGATGCTCTCCAACTGGCAGAATTACGAGGCCTGGCAGGAGGCCGGCGGCCTCGACGCGACCGCGCGCGCGACGCGGCTGTGGAAGAAGGCGCTGGAGGATTATGTCGAGCCGGTGATGGACATCGCCGTGCGCGAAGCGCTCGAGGCCTACGTGGCCAAGCGCAAGGAAGCGATCGGACAGGGCGAGCCGTGATGCGCCACGAACGTCCCGTTTTGAATCATCCCACCCATCCAACTAACTGACATCAGAGAAGAAACCATGAAATCGCATGCAAAGGTCGTGGTCATCGGCGGTGGCGTCGTCGGATGTTCGGTGCTGTTCCATCTCGCCCGTCATGGCTGGACCGACGTCGTGCTGCTGGAGCGCGACGAGCTGACTTCAGGCTCGACCTGGCACGCGGCTGGCGGCATGCACACGATCAATGGCGATCCCAACGTCGCCAAGCTGCAGAAATACACCATCAACCTCTACAAGGAGATCGAGGAGCTGTCGGGCCAGGCAACCGGCGTCCACCTGACCGGCGGCGTGCTTCTTGCGGCCACCGAGGCGCGGCTCGACTGGCTGCGCGGGGTGGTCGCCAAGGGCCGTTATCTCGGCATCGAGCTGGAGGAAATCTCCCCGAAAGAGGCGGCCGAACTGATGCCGCTGCTCGATCCCAAGCAGTTCGTCGGCGCCGTCCGCAACAAGGAGGACGGCCACCTCGATCCCTCCGGTGTCACCCACGCCTATGCCAAGGCGGCACGAAAACTCGGCGCCGAGGTGGAGCGCTTCACCAAGGTCGAGGATATCGTGCGCCGTCCCGACGGGCTGTGGCGCGTCATCACCAACAAGGGCGAGGTGGTGGCCGAGCATGTCGTCAATGCCGGCGGCCTGTGGGCGCGCGAGGTCGGCCGCATGGTTGGGCTCGAACTGCCAGTACTGGCGATGGAGCACATGTACCTGATCACCGAGGACATGCCGGAGGTTGCCGCCTGGAACCAGAAAACCGGCACCGAAATCATCCATGCGGTCGATTTCGACGGCGAACTCTATCTGCGCCAGGAACGCGGCGGCATGCTGATGGGCACCTATGAGAAAGCCAACAAACCATGGTCAGAATACCAGACGCCGTGGAATTTCGGCCATGAATTGCTGGCGCCGGATATCGACCGCATCGCGCCGTCGCTCGAGGTCGGTTTCCGGCATTTCCCGGCTTTCCAGAACACCGGCATCAAGCAGATCATCAATGGGCCCTTCACTTTCGCGCCCGACGGCAACCCGCTGGTCGGGCCGGTGCGCGGCCTGCCGGGCTTCTGGGTCGCCTGCGGCGTCATGGCCGGCTTCAGCCAGGGCGGTGGCGTTGGTCTGGCGCTATCCAACTGGATGATCGAGGGCGATCCCGGCGCCGATATCTGGGCGATGGATGTTGCGCGCTACGGCGACTGGGCGACGATGGCCTACACCAACGCCAAGGTGCGCGAAAACTATTCCCGGCGTTTTTCGATCCGCTTCCCCAACGAGGAACTGCCGGCCGGGCGGCCGCTAAAGACGACGCCCGTCTATGACCTGTTGTCGGCCAAGGGTGCGCAGTGGGGCGTCGCCTACGGGCTGGAAGTGCCGCTCTGGTACGCGCCGGAAGGCGTCAAGGACGAGTTCTCATGGCGGCGCTCGAGCGACTTCAGCCATGTCGCCGCCGAAGTCGCGACGGTTCGCGCAGGCGTCGGCTTGTCGGAGATATCGAGCTTCGCCAAATACAAGGTGACGGGCGAGGGGGCCGCGGCCTGGCTCGACCGGATGCTCGCCTGCAAGCTGCCGAAGCCCGGCCGGATGACGCTCGCCCCGATGCTGAAGGACGACGGCAGGCTGATCGGCGATTTCACGCTGGCCAATCTCAGCCCCCAAGGTCGGGAAGAAGCGGGCTGGTTCCTGGCCGGCTCCGGCATTGCCGAGCAATATCACATGCGCTGGTTCGAGCAGCATCTGCCCGACGATGGCTCGGTCTATATCGAAGCGCTGGGACAAAAGCTTACCGGCCTGTCGATTGCCGGCCCCAAGGCCAGGGACGTGCTGGCGAAAGCCACGCGCTCCGACATCTCGAACGCGGCATTTCCCTTTATGGCCGTCGGCAAGATGGATGTCGGCATGGCGCCATGCCTGGTCGGCCGCGTCAGCTACACCGGCGATCTCGGCTACGAGATCTGGGTGGCGCCGGAATATCAGCGTGTCGCCTATCAGGCGCTGATGGCGGCGGGGGCGGAATTCGGCATCGGTCTGTTCGGCTCGCGCGCGCTCAACGCGCTGCGGCTGGAGAAGAACTACGGCTCATGGGGGCGCGAATACCGGCCGATCTACGGGCCGCTGGAAGCCGGCCTCGATCGTTTCGTCGCCTACGGCAAGGACGCGGATTTCATCGGCAAGGCGGCGGCTCTGGCCGAGCGCAAACAGGGCGGCAAGTTGCGGCTGCGCGCCTTCATCGTCGATGCCGACGATGCCGATGTCATCGGCGACGAACCGATCTGGTTCGGTGGCGCGGTGCGCGGCTGGGTGACGTCGGGCGGCTATGCCCATCATTCGAAGAAGTCGGTCGCTGTCGGCTATGTGCCGAAGGAGATCGCAGAGGAGAGCGACGGCTTCGAAATCGAGTTGCTCGGCAAACGGCATGCGGCGCGAATCCAGGCGGCGCCGCTGTTCGATGCGAATTTCGAACGGATGCGGGGGTGAACCACCCCCGCATGGGGTTCACGCGCTACGGCGGTTGTCCAGCGCGAAGGCGCCGGCGCCGGCAAAGACCAGATAGAGGAAGATGAAGCAGAACGAGATCGCCGAATCGCCGCTGTTGTTGACGGGGAAGAAGTCGCGCGGCATGTGAGCCATGAAATAGGCAATCGCCATTTCGCCGGCCAGAAGGAATGCGACCGGGCGGGTGAAAAGGCCCAGCGCCAGCAGAATGCCACCGGCGAATTCGAGGATGCCGGCTGCTAGCGGCAGTCCGCTCAACGCGGTGGCTGCGTGGTCGCTGGCGGGGAAATTGAACAGTTTCTGCGTGCCGTGCTCGATGAACTGCAGCGCGGTCATGATGCGCAGAACGCCAAGCGCCTGCGGCTGGTATCTGGCAAGGCCATCGAAAAGCTTCATCCAAAACTCCGTTTGGCTTCTCGGATGGCCCATAAGTTATTGCCCGGCAGTGGACCATTCACTTCCCATGGCCAGCCATCAACAATTGGTGATTGGAAATGTTCCCCGCCTTTCATATTGTTCTCGTAAAGGTTGCATTTTTGTGTGTTTGGTTGTATTGGTTGTAGGCGTCGATTTGGATGCTCTTCACATGTGGGTCCCCTTGTCATGAAAAAAGTCGCCATCAGCCTGTTCGCAATCCTTGTGAGTACCAGTTTAGCCATGGCCGAGGACGCCGGCTGCGAGGCCTTCAGATGGCCGGTGACGCGCGAACAGGCGCTGTTTGCAACGGCACCCTCAACGCCGTCCGGAGCGACACTGGCAGTAGGGGCGGCCGCGGATCTGGCGCTGGTGCCGGCCGAGAAGGCCGGCTTTGCGGTGCCGCCCGAACGCGCACCTGCGGAAGGCACGTTCGGTGCCGTCGCCAGTGTGGCGGTGCCGCCGGAGGGGACCATCCAGATCAGCCTGTCGGGCGAGGCCTGGGTCGATGTCATCCAGGACGGCAAAGCCGTGAAATCGTCCGGCTATAGCGGCGTCAAGACGTGTCCCGGCATCCGCAAAAGCGTGCGCTTCAAACTCGCGGCCGGCCAAGCCACCGTCCAGTTCAGCGGTGCCAGGAAAGAGACCCTCAAGGTCGCGGTGCTGGCACCGGAATAAGTCGACGCCAGCAAGCGTGATATCAGCGGTTGACGCGGGCGCTTATCGCACCGGCGCCATCAAAGCGAAGTGCGCGCCTTGCGGATCCTGGCATTGCACGACCCAGCTGCCTCCGGGGACCTCCATCGGTCCCATCAGGATCTTGCCGCCATTGTCGGTGACGCGTTTTGCGGCCGCGTCGATGCCGGTGACGTTAAAATAGAACTGCCAGACCGGCACCGGAATCTGCTCGGGCTTGTTCATGATGCCACCGCCGGATTCGGGGCCGGCGGTAAAGGTCTGGTAAGTGCCCATCGGCCCCATGTCGAATTCGCCGGCATTGGCCCAGCCGAACTGGCTGGAATAGAAGTCAAACGCGGCCTTCCAGTCGCTCGTATAAAGCTCATGCCAGCCGATATGGCCCGGCGTGCTGGCCGGCACGACGGGCTGGTCGGGGCCGTTCGGCTGCAGGAGCATGAAGGTCGCGCCTTGCGGATCGGCCACGACGGCAAAGCGGCCGACGCCTGGAATGTCGTCGGGCTGGCGGTGAACGGCGCCCCCCGCCTTTTCCAGCGACGCTGTTGCCGCGTCGACATCCCTGGCGTGGATGTAGCCCAGCCAGGCGGGCGGCATGCCCATCTTGGCGGCATCCTGAGGCATCGTCATCAGGCCGCCGACGCCACGCTCGCCGGCATTCATGACGACATAGCGCGGCATGCCTGGAGCCTTATCGAAGGGCTCGGCCTTCCAGCCCACCACGGCGGGGTAGAAAGCCTCGGCGGCGTCGAGGTCTGATGTCATCAGTTCGTACCAGAAGAAGGGCATCGGGGATTGTGGCATGGTCGGTCTCCTCACCTTTGTGCGCCGATCGTCGTTCGATCCATCCTAGGACGATCTTGACGACGGAAATCCGACATCTGGGCTGGAAATCGGGAACGGCAAGGCGCACCCTCTTGGCAATCTTGCGTGTCTTGCGATTTTCGCCTTTGCTTGGCCTCGAGGAGGAGGTCGTCGTTCCATGCGGCAGATGTCACTTACAGCCGAGCTTGTCGCACTGTGCCATCGCGACGAGGCCGATCCCGGGCCCAGCGGCGGCTGGACGCAACTGAGCGACGAGGATTTCCGGGTCCTTTCCGCGCGGCTCGCCGATGAAGCAGATGCGGGGCCGCTATGGGTGTTCGCCTATGGCTCGCTGATCTGGAAGCCGGCTTTCGAGTCCGTCGAACGCCAGCGTGCCACCGCCCATGGCTGGCACCGCTCGTTCTGCATCGACATGGTTCGCTGGCGCGGCAGCGTCGCGCAGCCTGGGCTGATGATGGCCCTCGAACGCGGCGGGCGGTGCGATGGTGTGATCTACCGTTTGCCGGAAGGGGAGAAGACTGCTCAGATCGAAAGGCTGTTGCGGCGCGAGATCGACGATCATGAGAGCGTCGCTTCGGTCAGGTGGGTCTCGGTGCGTACGGCGCAAGGGCATCTTCGGGCGCTGGGTTTCTGGGTCGGGGTGACGGGCAGGGGCACTTCGCTCGGGCAGCCGCTGGACCGGGTGGCGCGGGTGCTGGCGCGGGCCTGTGGCCATGTCGGATCGGGCGCCGAATATCTCTACAACACCGTCAGCCACCTCGAGGAATTCGGCATTCGCGACCGCAATCTGTGGCGCCTGCAGCAATTGGTCGCCGACGAAATCAGGTCTATCCATGGCAATGGCAGGGGTGGCGGCCTTATCCCAGTGTCACCGTCATCATAACATGAATACCACTATCATGTTTTCTTCCAGTCTTTTCAACGGTTTGTGCCAAAAATTGACCAATTGATAAAAAAATAAAACGTGCTAGCCTTCCCCAAAACGAAAACATGGGGAACTGAGAATGCCAGAAGGCCAGTTCAAAGAGGGTATTGTCGGCGGCCGGCTTCTGCCCGACCAATACGCGGATAATTTTTCCGACCTGCATCCCCCGCTCGATCATCACGAGGCGCTGGTCGAATCCGACCGCTGCTATTTCTGCTACGACGCGCCGTGCATGAACGCATGCCCGACCTCGATCGACATTCCGCTGTTCATCCGCCAGATCTCGACCGGTAACCCGATCGGCTCGGCCAAGACCATCTTCGACCAGAACATTTTGGGCGGCATGTGCGCCCGCGTCTGCCCCACCGAGACGCTGTGCGAGGAGGTTTGCGTGCGCGAGGTTGCGGAAGGCAAGCCGGTCCAGATCGGTCGTCTGCAGCGCTACGCCACCGATGTCGCGATGAGCGAGAGCAGGCAATTTTATCCGCGCGCCGAGCCGACAGGAAAAACCGTAGCCGTCGTCGGCGCCGGCCCGGCTGGTCTTGCCGCGGCGCACCGGCTCGCCCGCCATGGCCATGACGTGACCATCCTGGAGGCGCGCCCGAAGGCGGGCGGCCTCAACGAATATGGCATCGCCGCATATAAGAGCGTCGACAACTTTGCCCAGGCCGAGGTCGACTATGTCACCGCGATCGGCGGCATCGACATCCAGAATGGCAAGGCGCTCGGCCGCGATTACCAGCTCTCCGACCTGATCCGCAATTACGACGCCGTTTTCCTTGGCATGGGGCTTGGCGGTGTCAACGCGCTGCGCGCCGATGGCGAGGATGCCGCCGGCGTCACCAACGCGGTCGAATTCATTGCCGAACTGCGCCAGGCCAGCGACCTCTCCGGATTGCCGGTCGGCCGCCGCGTCGTCGTCATCGGCGGCGGCATGACGGCGATCGACGCCGCCGTGCAGTCGAAGCTGCTTGGCGCCGAGGAGGTGACGATCTGCTACCGGCGCGGCCAGGAGCATATGAACGCCTCCGAATTCGAACAGGACCTGGCCGCCGCCAATGGCGTCACCATCCGTCACTGGCTGCAGCCGAAGCGGGTGATTGCCGAAGGCGGCAAGGTCAGTGCCATCGAACTCGAATACACGGCACTCGACGGCGACCGGCTTGCCGGCACCGGCGAGACGCTGACGCTGGTTGCCGACCAGGTGTTCAAGGCCATCGGCCAGAGTTTCGTGCCGGCTGCACTCAACGGCAGCGGGGCGTCGATCGATCTCGAAGCCGGCCGTATCAAGGTCGACGCGGAAGGGCGCACATCGCTGGCCAAGGTCTGGGCCGGCGGCGACTGCATTTTTGGTGGCGACGACCTGACCGTTTCGGCTGTGGCGCAAGGCCGCGACGCGGCGGAAAGCATCCACAGGAGCCTGACCCAGGGATAAGGACCATGGCCACGGTGGAACCGGGCATTGCCCGTCACTACGAGATTTCAGGCCTGGAGGAGCGGATTCTTGCCGCGCTTGCCGACACCGGCGTGGAAATTGACCATCTGAGCGCTGACGATCTCGCAGCGGTCGACGAATTCCACATTGGCGGCGTGGCCGCCACCAGGGAACTCATCGACCAGATGGGGCTGAAGCCTGGAGCCCGGCTTCTCGACATCGGTTCAGGCATCGGCGGCCCGGCCCGTTTTGCCGCGAACAATGCCGGCGCCGATGTCACCGGCATCGACCTGACCCAAAGCTATGTCGATATCGCGACCAGCCTGTCGAAACGGGTGGGAATGGCCGGCAAGACGCGCTTCGTGCAAGGCAGCGCGCTGGACATGCCGTTCGGCAAGGCCAGCTTCGATGCGGCAATGATCCTGCATGTCGGCATGAACCTTCCCGACAAGGCCAAGCTGATGAGCGAGGCCGCCCGCGTGCTGAAGCCCGGCGGCGTCTTTGCCGTCTATGACGTGATGCGGCTCAAGGATGGAGCACTGGCCTATCCGCTGCCATGGGCCTCCGACGCGACCATATCGTTCGTCGCCACGCCTGCTGATTATCGAGCCGCCGCCACCGCCTGCGGCTTTTCAGTAATCGCCGAGCGCCCGCGCGGCGCTTTCGCCATCGAATTCTTCGCCACCATGCGTGCCCGCATGGCTGCCGCGCAGGCCGAGGGCAAAAAGCCGCCGCCCGGCGTCGCCTTGATCATGGGCGAGGATGCCCGCACCAAGATCGCTAATCTCACCGCCGCGCTTGAAGGCGGCAGTCTTGCACCTGTGGAAATGCTCCTTCGTCTCCGTTGAAAGGGACCTGTCATGGCTGACATCAGAAATAATTTCGTCGGCATCAAATCGCCCAATCCGTTCTGGCTGGCCTCGGCACCGCCGACCGACAAGGCCTACAACGTCATCCGCGCTTTCAAGGCGGGTTGGGGCGGTGTGGTCTGGAAGACGTTGGGTGAAGAGGGGCCGCCGGTGGTCAACGTCAACGGCCCGCGCTACGGCGCGATCTGGGGCGCCGACCGGCGCCTGCTCGGCCTCAACAACATCGAACTGATCACCGACCGCGATTTGCAGACCAATCTGCGCGAGATGAAGCAGGTCAAGATGGATTGGCCCGACCGTGCGCTGATCGCCTCCATCATGGTGCCCTGCGTCGAGGAGAGCTGGAAATCGATCCTGCCGCTGGTCGAGGAGACCGGCGCCGACGGCATCGAGCTCAATTTCGGTTGTCCGCACGGCATGTCGGAACGCGGCATGGGCGCGGCCGTCGGCCAGGTGCCGGAATATATCGAAATGGTGGTGCGCTGGTGCAAGCAATATACGCGCATGCCCGTCATCACCAAGCTGACGCCCAACATCGCCGATATCCGCAAGCCGGCGCGGGCAGCGCATGCCGGCGGCACCGACGCGGTGTCGCTGATCAACACCATCAATTCGATCACCGGCGTCGACCTCGACAGTTTCGCGCCGATGCCGACCATCGATGGCAAGGGTTCGCATGGCGGCTATTGCGGCCCGGCGGTGAAGCCGATCGCCATGAACATGGTGGCCGAGATCGCCCGCGATCCCGAAACCCGCGGCCTGCCGATCTCCGGCATTGGCGGCATCACCACGTGGCGGGACGCCGCCGAATTCATGGCGCTAGGCGCCGGCAATGTGCAGGTCTGCACGGCGGCGATGACCTACGGCTTCAAGATCGTGCAGGAGATGATCGCCGGCCTCGAAAACTGGATGGACGAGAAGGGCCACCGCTCGCTCGACGACATTATCGGCCGCGCCACGCCCAACGTCACCGACTGGCAGTATCTCAACCTCAACTATGTCGCCAAGGCGCATATCGACCAGGATGCCTGCATCAAATGCGGCCGCTGCCACATCGCCTGCGAGGACACCTCGCACCAGGCGATCACCAGCATGGTCAACGGCGTCAGGCATTTCGAGGTGATCGAGGCCGAATGCGTCGGCTGCAATCTGTGCGTCAATGTCTGCCCTGTCGACAATTGCATCACCATGGAACCGCTGGCCGCCGGCGCGTTGGATCAGCGCACCGGCAGACCGGTGTCGCCGGTCTATGCCAACTGGACCACGCACCCGAACAACCCGATGGCCAAGGTGGCGGCGGAGTAGGGGCAACCTTCAAAAGCGGCGTCTGCGGACGTCGCTTTTTCATTTTCCTATTGCAGATAAATATTATCCAGGATATTCTGTGTCTATGAATTGGAGACTAGCATTATGAAGCTGGGCGAGGGTGTTGAGGCGGCCATCCACTGCGCGGCGACACTGGCGAGCGTCGACGGCAACAGTACCATGCCGGGCGCGGCGCTGGCGGAATCCTTTGGCCTGTCGCCGAGCTATTTGCTGAAGCACCTCAACATGCTGACGGCGTCCGGCATTCTGGAATCGGTGCCGGGCCCGGCCGGCGGCTACCGGCTGGCGCGGGCTGCCGAACGCATCACGCTGCTCAACATCGTGCTGGCCATCGAAGGGCGCGAGCCGGCTTTTCGCTGCGGCGAGATCCGCCGCAACGGTCCGGTCAAGCTCGATGCCTCTGCTTATGTCAAACCTTGCGGCATCAATGCCGCGATGCTGAAGGCGGAGCGCGCCTACCGGGCAGCCCTCGCCGAGGTGAAGTTGTCCGATATCGTGGCGGATTACGCCGCGGAAGGCGACCCCAGATCATTTGCCGCGAGCTGCGCCTTTGTCGAGCGCCATCAACGGCGGCAGAAACCCAGTTCAACCAACCAAGCCTAAATTAACCTCCCCAAGGATGTGAAAGGAAAGACGATGAAACAGAGGCTGCAGTTCTTCGCCAAGGCGCCCGAGATCATGAAGGCTGTGTCGGCACTCAACAAGGCGGTCGACGAATGTGGACTGGAGGTGAGCCTGCTGCACCTGGTCAAGCTCAGGGCCTCGCAGATCAATGGCTGTTCCTTCTGCGTCGAGATGCACAGCCGCGAAGCCAGGCGCGACGGCGAGACCGAGCAGCGGCTCTATCTCGTCGCCGCCTGGAAGGAATCGCCGCTGTTCTCCGAGCGCGAACGCGCCGGACTGGCCTGGACCGAGGCGGTGACGCTGATCGCCAACGATGGCGTGCCGGACGAACTCTATGCGCGCACGCTGGAGCATTTCTCGGAAGAGGAACTGGTCAAGCTCTCCGTCGCGATCGGCATGATCAACACATGGAACCGACTTTGCATTCCGTTCCACGCCATCCATCCGATGCCGGCCGCCAAGGCAGCCTGACAGTCCGGACATCTGTTGGGGCGCCGCCCGGGAAAGGCGGCGCCCCTACTGTTTCAAAGGGGGAGTTCAATGCCTGTCGATTTGCCTTCGACCTTGCTGTTTCTCGGTCGGCTGCTGCTCGGCGGTGCCTTTGTCTTCGCCGGCCTGCGCAACATCCAGAACGCGGATTTCCTGACCAGGTTAGTGGCCGCGCGTGGCGTGCCCCAGGCCCGGCTGGCGTTGTGGGCGGGCATTGTCGCGCAGATCATCGCGGGAGTGCTGGTGATGGTCGGCCTCTGGACCGCGATTGCCTGCGTGGTGCTGGTGCTGTTCCTGATCGTGGCGACGCCGATGTTCCACAATTTCTGGGATCATCAGGTCCGGAGCGTGCATCCCGCATCAATGGCTTCGTCGGCAATGTCGCACTGAGCGGAGGTTTTTGTCGCTGATCGCGCAGTCGCTTTAACTCTCCAACGTTTTACGCCGCGAACCGTAGGCCGCCGTCGCAGGTCAGCACCTGGCCGGTCATGAAGCCGTTGGAGACGAGGAAGGCTATCGCCGAGGCGACGTCCTCGGCGCGGCCGATGCGGCCGACCGGCGTTTTCCCCGCATAGTCGGCAAAGACCGCCTGCCGCTGCTCTGCGGGCAAAAAGTCCCACCATGGCGTGTCGATGACACCCGGCGCCACGACGTTGACGCGCAGCGGCTTCAGCTCGATGGCCAGGATCGGCGCCACGGTCAGGAGCATGCCATTGATGGCGCCGATGCCGGCGACGCCCGGCGTGGCGAGCTGGGCCGATACCGCCGAGATGAAGGTGACCGACCCCGATTTGTTCAGCGTCGGCAAGGCGGCCTGCAGGCAGGAGAGTTGAGGCCGCACCTTCTCGTCGACGCCCCCGGCGATATCGGTGAGGTCGAGGGTTTCGAACGGACCGAGGCCCTTGCCGCCGCTCGCCGCCAGAACGAGGTGGTCGAACGAGCCGAGGCGCTCGAAGAATTGGCGGACTTCATCCGGTTTCGAAGCGTCGAAGGCCGCCTTGTCGGCCGCTACGCCAAGGCCTTTCCAGGCGCTGACGAGCTTGTCCTGGTTGCGCCCCGTGATCGTGACCTTCATGCCCGGGCCGAGCAGTTTGCGCGCCGTCGCCAGGCCGATGCCGGATGAGCCGCCGATGATCACCGTGTGTTCGATGTTGCTGGTCATGAATGCTGTTCCTTCGTTTCAGGGAAAGCCAGCCCGACGAGGTCGAGGCTCAGGCTTCGCAATTGTTGTCTTGCCTTGGCATCGTAAGCCTGGGCGTCGGCGCGGGATTCGCGCAGGCCGTCGAAATAGAGGCCGCTGCGCCCTTCCAGCGCGGGCGAGGTGGCGAGATTCAAGATAGCCTCGGCGCCGGTCTCGACCGAACTCCATGGCGTGACGCCCGCCTGGCGGACCATGGTGGTGTTCATGTAGCTCGCCGGATGCAGTGCGTTGACGGTGACGCCGCTGCCTTCCAACTGCCCCGCCAGATCGACGGTGAACAGGATCTGCGCCAGCTTGCTCTGGCAATAGGCGCGCACGCCGCTGTAGCCGCGGGTCAGCATGACGTCGTCGAAATCGATCGCCTGCTGGCCGGCGGACGCGACGTTGACGATGCGTGCCGGCGCGCTCGCCTTCAGCAGCGGCAGAAGCTCCGAAGTCAGCAGGAAGCCGGCGAGATAATTGACGGCAAAGCGCAACTCGTGGCCATCGGCGCTTGTCTGTCGTTTGTCGCCAGCGGTGCCGACGCCGGCGTTGTTGATGAGGATGTCGAGGCGGCTCGTGCTGGCGCGAACGGCTTCGGCGAGGCGTCGTACCTCCGCCAGCGAAGCGAGATCGGCCGCGAAAAATTCGGCCTTGCCGCCGGCGCTTCGATGGCGGCTACAGTGGCGTCGCCGCGTGTGGAATCGCGGCCATGCACCAGCACCCGTGCGCCGGCGGAACCCAGCCTTTGCGCCACCACGCGGCCGACGCCGTCGGTCGAGCCGGTAATGAGAATGGTCTTGTCTTTCAATTCCATGTTCAGAGCCTCCTGTTGTTGCTCTGAACGCAAGATGGAGCGCTTCGCCCATGTCAAACAGTTCAAACTTTATCCTGGTATCAATACTGCTATAATAGCCGGTATGAACGCTCCCGTTGCCTCCACCCGATCAGCCGACGAGAGCCGCCGGCGCGAACTCGGCGCCTTCCTGCGGTCGCGCCGGGAAAGGCTGGCGCCATCGGCCACCGGCATCGCGACAGGTCCGCGACGGCGCACGCCGGGTCTGCGGCGGGAGGAAGTGGCGATGATCGCCGGTGTCGGCACCACCTGGTACACCTGGCTCGAGCAGGGCAGGGACGTGCGGCCCTCGGTGGAAGTGCTGGCGGCGCTCTGCGAGGCTTTGCGCCTCGACGCCGTCGAGAAGCGGCATCTGTTCATCCTGGCCGGCCGCCAGCAGCCGGAGCGTCGTGTGGCGGCGTCTGAAAAGGTCGACGCTACGCTGTTGCACATGCTGCAAAGCCTGGTGCTGCAGCCCGCCTATGTCGTCGGCCGTCGTTGGGACGTTCTTGCCTGGAACGACGCGGCCGTGGCGGTGTTCGGCGACTATGGCTTGCTCGAGGGCGATAGCAGAAACATCGTCCACATGGTGTTCACCAACCCGCACCATCGCCGCCTGCTGGTCGACTGGGAAGAACTCGCCCGCGTGGTGCTTGCTTCGTTTCGTGCCGAAAGCGCCAAATATGTCGGCGATCTGGATTTCGAACGGCTGATCGCGCTGATGATGAGTTCAAGTCCCGAGTTCCGTGACTGGTGGCCCCGGCGCGACGTGGCGCGCAGGCTAACCGGAGTGAAGCATGTCCGGCATCCCATGGTGGGCTTGATGGCCTTCGAGCATATGAGCCTGTCGATCGACGACGGCTCGGACATGCGGCTGATCGTCTACACGCCGCTCGCCGAGCAGAACTCGATCTCCAAACTTCAAAGATTGCTGGAGGCGATGCCGGCCGAACGGCGCAGCGCGTGAAGTTATCTGCCGGCGCGCTCTCAACTTCGTCATCCACGGGCGGAGCGGAAGCGAAGCGGACGCGCAGACCCGAGGATCCATGCCGTTACCTTGACAGTATAGTGCAGCCGAGCAGAATTCTGGACCGTAGCGGCGCTCATGTGTCGCGGCATGGATTCTAGGGTCTGCGCCGCGTCGCTTCGCTCCTTGCTTCGCCCTAGAATGACGAAGCCAATGTGCGCTTCGGCCAATCTAGACATGATTTCGCCTGTTACCCTTTCGGCTTCAGCCCATCGAGGAACAATTGCTCCAGGAAGCGGGCAGCGTCCTCGAAGCGGCCGTCGCCGCCACGGTTCGGCCCCAGCACGGCGCGGACCTGGACATCGAAATCGGCGTAATGCTGCGTCGTCGCCCAGATCGAGAAGATCAGATGCCAGGGATCGGTCCGGGCGATCTTGCCGGCGCGCATCCAGCCCTTGATGACGGCGGCTTTCTCGTCGACCAGCGTCTTCAACTCGCCCGCCAGCAGCGGCATGATGCGCGGCGCGCCTTGCAGGATCTCGTTGGCGAACAGGCGGCTCTCGCGCGGAAAGTCGCGCGCCATTTCCAGCTTGCGCCTGATGTAACTCCTGAGTTCGGTCATCGGATCGCCGATGTTGTCGAGTTCCCGCAGCGGCGCCAGCCAGGTTTCGAGCAGCCGTTCCATCAATGTCTCGTGGATGTCTTCCTTGCGGCGGAAATAGTAGAGCAGGTTCGGCTTCGACATGCCGGCGGCTTCGGCGATCTGGTCGATGGTCGAACCGCGGAAGCCGTTGGTGGAGAACACTTCGAGCGCGGCCTCCAGGATCAGTTCGCGCTTTTCCTGCTGGATGCGGGTGCGGCGAGGGGCTTGCGTGCTCGTGGTCACCGTTGCGGACCTTCCTATTGCCATATCTCGCATTCAAGGTCATCTGGACCAATTCTCTGGACCAGTTTTTCCCCAGGCTGTGGAACGCACTTCAGGAGCCGCATTTCCGCTAGTAATCCATTGACCGCCGACATGGCGGTGCTAAACGTTTGTCCAATCGGTCAAAATTTGCGTAGCATGAAAGCGCGGCAAAGACCAAGCGTTGGACGCAGCGAAACAGGTTACAAGGGGAAGTCTTGGTCATGTCCAACCGGCTGAAAGTCACGCCGAACGATCTCAGCGCATTCTGGATGCCGTTCACGGCAAACCGGCAGTTCAAGCAGGCGCCGCGCATGTTCGTGTCCGCCAAGGACATGCATTACACGACCAGCGATGGCCGCAAGGTATTGGACGGCACCGCCGGCCTGTGGTGCGTCAACGCCGGCCATTGCCGTCCCAAGATCACCGAGGCGATCCAGCACCAGGCCGCCGAGCTGGATTATGCACCCGCCTTCCAGATGGGCCATCCGATCGTGTTCGAACTGGCGAACCGCCTGGTCGACCTCGCGCCCAAGGGCATGGACCATGTCTTCTTCACCAATTCCGGTTCGGAATCGGTCGAAACGGCGCTGAAGATGGCGATCGCCTATCACCGCGTGAAGGGCGAAGGGTCGCGCACCCGGCTCATCGGCCGCGAGCGCGGTTATCACGGCGTCAATTTCGGCGGCATCTCGGTCGGCGGCATCGTCACCAACCGCAAGATGTTCGGCACGTTGCTGGGCGGCGTCGACCACATGCCGCACACGCATCTGCCGGAGAAGAACGCCTTCTCCAAAGGCGTGCCGGAGTATGGCGCGGAGCTCGCCAACGAGCTCGAGCGTATCGTCGCCCTGCATGACGCCTCGACCATCGCCGCCGTCATCGTCGAGCCGGTCGCGGGTTCCACGGGCGTCATCCTGCCGCCGAAGGGCTATCTCGAGAAGCTGCGCGAAATCTGCACCAAGCACGGCATCCTGTTGATCTTCGACGAGGTCATCACCGGCTTCGGCCGTCTCGGCGCGCCGTTCGCGGCCGACTATTTCGGCGTCACGCCCGACATCATGACCACCGCGAAGGGCGTCTCCAACGGCGTCATCCCGATGGGCGCGGTGTTCGTGAAGAAGGAAATCCACGACGCCTTCATGACCGGCCCCGAGCACATGATCGAGTTCTTCCACGGCTACACCTATTCGGGCAACCCGATCGCCTGTGCGGCCGCACTCGGCACGCTCGACACCTACAAGGAAGAGGGCCTGCTGACGCGCGGCGACGAACTGGCGCCTTACTGGGAAGATGCACTGCATTCGCTGAAGGGCGAACCGCATGTCATCGACATCAGGAACATCGGCCTGATCGGTGCGATCGAACTGGCGCCGATCGCCGGCAGTCCGACAAAGCGGGCCTTCTCGGCCTTCGTCAAGGCGTTCGAGCGCGGCGCGCTGATCCGCACCACCGGCGACATCATCGCACTGTCGCCGCCGCTGATCATCACCAAGGGCCAGATCAACGAACTGATCGACCATGTGCGTGAAGTGCTTAGGATGATCGATTGAAGAACTGGGCGCCGATATCCCTCCCCCTCGAGGGGAGGGTGGCCGCGAAGCGGTCGGGTGGGGTCGGTTCGACCGGGTGCCGACGTGATCCTTTGCCGCGAGGTCGCTTCTGATGCCCCGTACCCGCGTGAGCTTCGAAATGCGCCAAAAGGCGCGCGCGCTTCGAGTTCACGCGACCAAAGGCGAATCCCTTCTTTGGTATGAATTGCGTGAGTTGAAAACAAACGGAATCAAGTTTCGCCGACAATGTCCGATTGGGCCCTATATCGTTGACTTTGCCTGCTTTTCTACAAAGCTGATTGTTGAAGTCGACGGCGATTTGCATGAGCACGAAAAGGGCAAGCAGCACGATGCCGTTCGTGACGCGTATCTACGATCGCTTGGGTTCGAGGTCTTCCGTGTCGACGAACCCGATGTCATAAACAGCGCTTGGCATGTCGCGCAGGTGGTCAAGGAAAAAGTCGAGCGTATGTCAGCCGACCCCACCCGACCGCTTCGCGGCCACCCTCCCCTCGAGGGGGAGGGGGACGCCCCGCAATTGATGAGGTTTTGAATGGCCGCACCCGGTGAGAATTTGCGAATCAATTCAGACCGTTTGTGGGATTCGCTGATGGAGATGGCGAAGATCGGCCCCGGCATTGCCGGCGGCAACAATCGTCAGACCGTGACCGACGAGGATGGCGAAGGCCGGCATCTGTTCAAGCGCTGGTGCGATGCCGCGGGGCTCGAAATGGGCGTCGACGAGATGGGCACCATGTTTGCCCGCCGCGAAGGCACCGACCCCAGCCTGCCGCCGGTCTATGTCGGCAGCCATCTCGATACGCAACCGACCGGCGGCAAATATGATGGCGTTCTCGGCGTTCTCGGCGGGCTGGAGATCGTGCGCTCGCTCAACGACCTCGATATCAAGACGAAACATCCGATCGTCGTCACCAACTGGACCAACGAGGAGGGCGCGCGCTTCGCGCCGGCTATGATGGCGTCCGGCGTGTTCGCCGGCGTGCTCGACCAGGCCGACGTCTACGAGCACACGGACAAGAACGGCAAGAAATTCGGTGAGGAACTTGAGCGCATCGGCTGGAAGGGCGCCGAGAAGGTCGGCGATCGCAAGATCCACGCCTTCTTCGAACTGCATATCGAGCAGGGGCCGATCCTCGAGGACGAGGACATCGACATCGGTGTCGTCACCCATGGCCAGGGCCTAAAATGGCTGCAGGTGACGCTGGCCGGCAAGGAAGCGCATACCGGCTCGACGCCGATGCCCAAGCGCCGCAATGCCGGGCTCGGCATGGCGCGAGTGATCGAATTGGTGCACGAGATCGCCATGGACTACCAGCCCGACGCTGTCGGCGCGGTCGGCCACATGGAGGTCTATCCCAACTCGCGCAACATCATCGCCGGGCGCACCGTCTTCACCATCGACATACGCTCGCCGGAAAAGGAAGTGCTTGACGCCATGGATGGCCGCATCCGCGAAGGCATCGACACGATCTGCGACGCGCTCGACATCCAGTACAAGATCGAGCAGGTCGGCGCTTTCGATCCGGTCACCTTCGACAAGGGCTGCGTCAAGGCGATCCGCGATGCGGCCGAGCGGCTTGGCTATACGCATCGCAACATCGTCTCGGGTGCCGGCCACGACGCCTGCTGGATCAACCGCGTCGCGCCGACCGCCATGGTGATGTGCCCTTGCGTGGATGGGTTAAGCCACAATGAGGCGGAAGAGATCACCAAGGAATGGGCAGCGGCCGGCGCCGACGTTTTGTTTCATGCCGTGGTGGAGACGGCCGTTATCGTTGAGTGAACTTAGAGATTTACCTTCAACGCCGCTCACCAAGAAGCGGGAAGAGAAGAACAAGGGAACAGCAAAATGACCAAAGTCATCAAGAACGGCACCGTCGTCACCGCCGACCGAACCTGGAAGGCCGACGTGCTGATGCAGCATGGCAGGATCGTTGCCATCGGCTCGAACCTGCATGGCGACCATGAGTACGACGCCACCGGCTGCTATGTGATGCCGGGCGGCATCGACCCGCACACCCATCTCGAAATGCCGTTCATGGGCACCTATTCGGCCGATGATTTCGAATCCGGCACGCGTGCGGCCTTGGCCGGCGGCACCACGATGGTGGTCGATTTCTGCCTGCCGGCGCCGCAGCAATCGCTGCTCGAAGCCCTGCAGATGTGGGACAACAAGACCTCGAGCGCGTCCTGCGATTATTCGTTCCACATGGCGATCACCTGGTGGGGCAAGCAGGTGTTCGACGAGATGGCCACCGTCGTCGATAAGGGCATCACCTCGTTCAAGCACTTCATGGCGTACAAGGGCGCGCTGATGGTCGACGACGACGAGATGTACGCGTCGTTCCAGCGCTGCGCCGACCTCGGCGCGCTGCCGCTGGTGCATGCCGAGAATGGCGACGTGGTCGCGGCCCTGTCGCAGAAGCTGCTTGCCGCCGGCAATAATGGCCCCGAGGGACATGCCTATTCGCGCCCGCCGGAAGTGGAGGGTGAGGCGACCAACCGCGCCATCATGATCGCCGACATGGCGGGCGTGCCGCTCTATGTCGTGCATGTCTCGTGCGAACAGAGCCACGAGGCGATCCGCCGGGCACGCCAGAAAGGCATGCGGGTGTTCGGCGAGCCGCTGATCCAGCACCTGACGCTGGACGAGAGCGAGTACTTCGACAAGGACTGGGACCATGCGGCGCGCCGCGTGATGAGCCCACCCTTCCGCAACAAACTGCACCAGGATTCGCTATGGGCCGGCCTGCAGGCCGGTTCGCTGCAAGTGGTGGCGACCGACCATTGCGCCTTCACCACCGACCAGAAGCGCTTCGGCGTCGGCAATTTCACCAAGATCCCCAACGGCACGGGTGGCCTCGAGGACCGGTTGCCGGTGCTGTGGACCAGGGGCGTCAATACCGGCCGGCTGACGATGAACGAGTTTGTCGCCGTGACCTCGACCAACATCGCCAAGATCCTCAACATGTATCCGAAGAAGGGCGCGATCGTCGAAGGCGCGGATGCCGACATCATCGTCTGGGACCCCCAGCGCAAGAAGAAGATTTCCGCCAAGAAGCAGCAATCCGTCATCGACTACAACGTCTTCGAAGGGGTCGAAGTGACCGGCCTGCCGCGCTTCGTGTTCTCGCGCGGCGAGCTGTCGGTCGAGGAGGGCGAGGTCAAGGCGAAGCCTGGCCATGGTGAGTTCGTCGGCCGCGAACCGAACGCGGCCGTCAACCGGGCGCTGTCGACCTGGAAGGAGATCACCGCGCCGCGCAAGGTCGAGCGGACAGGCATTCCGGCGACGGGTGTTTGAGGTGAGGTGCGCGGGGCTCTATCTCACCGCCGTTGTTGTTCTGGCAGCCGGCTCCGCCTCTGCGGCCGGCATCGACCTGTCCAAGCCCTATGGCAATAAGTCCGGCTGCATCAACAAGAACGGCCAGAAGGTCTATGCCGAAGACATGCTGCTGCTGACCGACACCGATTTTATCACCGCGACCAGTGCCTGCGCCTTCACCGGCAAACACGGTGAGGCCGATGGTTCGCTGACGGTCAAGGCAGAGTGCGAAGCCGAAGGCGAGGAGGGAAAGTCGCCGGCCACCTTCACGATCAAGCACAGCGCCAAGAATGCCAAGAAATTGGCGATCGCCGACGAGGACGGCAGCGTCATGGGCGAAGTTGCCCGGTGCCGATGAGGGCGGAAGGCATTCCGTCAGCCTCAGGCGACGAGCGCGTCCAGTTCCGGCAGCAGGACGACGCTTTCCTGTTCGTTGGGATCGGTGCGGGCGATGACGGCCGAGGACGGCGCATTGCTCAGATTGGCCGGCAAATGCGGCACGCCCGCGGGAATGTAGAAGAGGTCGCCGGCCTTGACGACGATGTGATGCTCCAGCCGGTCGCCATACCAGGTATGGACCTCGCCGGAGAGCACGTAGATCGCCGTTTCATGGTTCTCGTGCAGATGCGCCTTGGCGCGGGCACCGGGCGGCATGGTGAGCACGTGCATGCAGATGCCGGAGGAGCCGACCGACTCGGTGGCGATGCCGGCGAAGTAGGTCAGGCCCTGCTTGCCTTCATAAGTGCTTTCAGGGCGGATAAGATGACAAGTCGGTTTAGGCGACATCGGGGAAACTCCGGGCGTCGACCGAGCGGGACAAACTCAGCAGGACTGGGGCCAATGGGACGGGTCGAGTGGAAAACAACATCACGATAAAAGCAATCGGTTTCGTGCGGCGGAAGGCAGGCAGCAACCGATGACGGGACCTTCGCCAGCCGTCGTTTCGGCAAGCAAACTGGGCCTCACCTTCCAGACCAATGACGGGCCGGTACAGGCGCTGTCCAATGTCGACCTGACCATCGGCAAGGGTGAGTTCGTCTCCTTCATCGGGCCTTCGGGTTGCGGCAAGACTACTTTGCTGCGCGTCATCGCCGATCTGGAAAAGCCCACTTCGGGGACGATCTCGGTCAATGGCATGACGCCGGAACAGGCGCGCGAGAGACGTGCCTACGGCTATGTCTTCCAGGCCGCCGCCCTGTTTCCCTGGCGCACCATCGAGCGCAATGTCGGGCTGCCGCTGGAAATCATGGGCCTGTCCAAGACCGAGCAGGCGGAGCGGATCAAGCGCACGCTCGACCTCGTCAACCTCAGTGGCTTCGAGAAGAAATACCCCTGGCAGCTTTCCGGCGGCATGCAGCAGCGCGCCTCGATCGCGCGTGCGCTGGCCTTCGATGCCGACCTGTTGCTGATGGACGAGCCGTTCGGCGCGCTGGATGAGATCGTGCGCGACCACCTCAACGAGCAATTGCTGCAACTATGGGGACGGACGAACAAGACCATCTGCTTCGTTACCCATTCCATTCCGGAAGCCGTCTACCTGTCGACGCGCATCGTCGTCATGTCGCCGCGCCCGGGCCGGGTCAGCGACATCATCGAATCGACGCTGCCGAAAGAGCGGCCGCTCGACATCCGCGAGACGCCGGAGTTTCTGGCGATCGCCGCGCGGGTGCGCGATGGGTTGAGGGCAGGGCATAGTTATGATGATTGAGGGGAGCGACAAGCGCGCGGTCCATCGCGACTTCGTCATCCTAGGGCGGAGCAAGGAGCGAAGCGACGCGGCGCAGACCCTAGGATCCATGCCGTTACCTCAACGTTCCGCAGCGGTGCAGACCGATGCACCTTACGCCGTGCGTTCGAAGGCGAACACTCTCGACCGCTTATACCCCTCGGCCAACGTCACGGAATGGATCCTAGGGTCTGCGCGACGCTTCGCGTTGCTCCGCCCTAGGATGACGAAGGCGAAGGTGGTCGGCCTTCGCTTCGCTCCGGCTACCCTCTCCCCGTGGGGGAGAGGAGGAGACTTCGCCCATGGATAGCTTCCGCTCCAAGATCATCCCCGTAACCTCCATCCTTCTGGGCGTGGTCGTGCTCTGGTACGTCTTCGCCGTTATCCTCAACGCGCCGTTCCAGCGCGATCTCGACCGGCGTGCCAACGAAACCTCCACGTTCGGCGAACTCATCGGCAAGACGCTGTCGCAGCCCAAGCCAACGCTGCCGGCGCCGCATCAGGTGGCGGTGAATTTCTTCGAGAACACTTTTCTGCGGCCCATCACCTCGAACCGCAGCCTCGTCTACAACGCCTGGGTTACGCTGTCCTCGACGCTGCTCGGCTTCGCCTTCGGCACAGCACTCGGCATCGTCATCGCCGTCGGCATCGTCCATGTGGCGACGCTCGACCGCAGCCTGATGCCGTGGATCATCGCCTCGCAGACCATCCCGATCCTGGCGGTGGCGCCGATGATCATCGTGGTGCTGGCGGCGATCGGCATTACCGGACTGATCCCGAAGGCGATGATTTCGACCTATCTGTCGTTCTTCCCGGTGACGGTCGGCATGGTGAAGGGCCTGCGCTCGCCCGAGATCATGCATCTCGACCTGATGCACACCTACAATGCCAGCCGCGCGCAGACCTTCTGGAAACTGCGTGTGCCGGCCTCGGTGCCGTTCCTGTTCACCTCGATGAAGGTCGCGGTGGCGGCAAGCCTAGTAGGCGCAATCGTCGGCGAACTGCCGACCGGCGCGGTCGCCGGTATCGGCGCCAAGCTGTTGGCGGGCGCCTATTACAGCCAGTCGATCGACATCTGGTCAGCGCTGGTCGCCGGCTCCGTCGTGGCGGCGCTGCTGGTGATGGTGGTTGGCATCGCCGGCCGCGTCGTTGACCGCGCCATGGGTGGGAGGCCAGCATGAACTGGCTGAAACCTTCCTGGCAGGCTGTGCTGGCGATCGTGCTGTGCCTGATCGCGATTGCGGTCGGCGCCATGTCGAAGCCGGAAGCGGCAGCGCTTGCCGATCCGACGGCCAGTATCGACTACCCCTATCTCGGAATGAAGGGCTTGATGCTTGGCGTGGCCGTGCTGGCGGCGCTGATCTCCATGGTCAGGACTACGCCCCTGGCGGAGGCCGTGATGCTCTTCATAGGCGCCCATCTCGTCGCCTGGCTGCTGATATCGGGCATTTCAGGTTTCGAAGGGACGGCGCTGGCGCCGTATTTCCTTCTGCTCGCGGCTGCCTGGCTGCTTGGCTGGCGTTGTGTGGCGGTGCTTTCGGGGTTGCGGCCGACGGCAGGATGGGTCCGGACCGCACTGCGTCTGGTCATCCCCGCTATCTTCGGCGCCTGGATCCTGATCATCTGGGAAGCCGTCACACGCGGCGCCGGCATTCCTTTCATCCTGCTGCCGCCGCCGAGCGCCATCGGCGCGCGCATCGTCAGCTCGCTGCCGGTGCTCGGCGCCGATGTCCGGCAAACCATCTTCAAGGCGGTGCTCTTCGGTTATGTGGTGGGCAGCGGCGCTGGCTTCATCACCGCTGTTCTCGCCGACCGCGTACCGTTTCTGCGGCGTGGACTTCTGCCGATCGGCAATATGGTCTCGGCGCTGCCGATCATCGGCGTGGCGCCGATCATGGTCATGTGGTTCGGCTTCGACTGGCAGTCCAAGGCGGCGGTGGTCATCATCATGACCTTCTTCCCGATGCTGGTGAATACGGTCGCCGGGCTCGCCGCGTCCGGCCATATGGAGCGCGACCTGATGCGCACCTATGCGTCGGGCTACTGGCCGACGCTCGTCAAGCTCAGGCTGCCGGCCGCCGCTCCCTTCATCTTCAACGCGCTGAAGATCAATTCGACGCTGGCGCTGATTGGCGCCATCGTCGCCGAGTTCTTCGGCACACCCGTCGTCGGCATGGGCTTCCGCATTTCGACCGAGGTCGGGCGGATGAACATCGACATGGTCTGGGCCGAAATCGCAGTTGCAGCACTTGCGGGTTCGGTCTTTTATGGCGTGGTCGCCCTTGTCGAAAGGGCCGTCACGTTTTGGCATCCCTCTGTCCGTGGTGGATAGGGGCGGTGGGTTTGGGCACTAACTTCAGAGGGTAAAAAAATGAAAAGACTTATTATTCCAGTTCTGGCCGGCGCGATGTCGCTGGCCGCGTTCCAGGCGATGGCCGCCGACAAGGTGACCTTGCAGCTGAAATGGGTCACGCAGGCGCAGTTTGCCGGCTACTATGTCGCCAAGGCAAAGGGTTTCTATGAAGCCGAAGGCCTCGACGTCGACATCAAGCCAGGCGGCCCCGACATCGCCCCCGAGCAGGTGATCGCCGGCGGCGGTGCCGACGTCATCGTCGACTGGATGGGCGGCGCGCTCGCCGCGCGCGAAAAGGGCGTGCCGCTGGTCAACATCGCCCAGCCGTTCAAGAAGGCCGGCATGGAGTTGGTCTGCCCGAAGGACGGCCCGATCAAGACCGAAGCCGACTTCAAGGGTCATACGCTCGGCGTCTGGTTCTTCGGCAACGAATATCCGTTCTACGCGTGGATGAACAAGCTTGGCCTCAAGACGGAGGGTGGCCCCGATGGCGTCACCGTGCTGAAGCAGAGCTTTGACGTGCAGCCGCTGATCCAGAAGCAGGCCGATTGCATCTCGGTCATGACCTACAATGAGTACTGGCAGCTGATCGACGCCGGCTATAAGCCCGAACAGCTGACCGTGTTCAACTACTCGGCCATGGGCAACGACCTGCTTGAGGACGGCCTCTATGCCTCGGAAGACAAGCTCAAGGATCCGGCCTTCGAGGACAAGATGGTGCGGTTCGTGCGCGCCTCGATGAAGGGCTGGAAATACGCGGTCGACAACAATGACGAAGCCGCAAGCATCGTCATGGACGGCGGCGGCCAGGACGAGAACCACCAGAAGCGGATGATGAGCGAAGTCGCCAAGCTGATCGACAATGCCGACGGCAAGCTCGACCCGGCGACCTACGAACGCACCGCCAAGGCGCTGCTCGACCAGAAGATCATCACCAAGGAGCCGAAAGGCGCCTATACCACCGCCATCACCGACAAGGCGGTCAAGTAGGCCTCGCAGGCGCGATCAACAGCGCCTGAGACCGGGTCTGACTATCAAAGGGGCGGGCGACCGCCCCTTTTCCATGCGCTCCAATCACAAAACCGTGTGCGGGGATACATTGCGCCGTCCAGCCGTTGCATTGAAGCATGCGCGCGTCGGGGAGCCGCGACGCACGCTCTATCAATCGGAGGTCCTTCATGCGCGCTCACTCCTTCCTGCCGGCGCTATCGGCGCTCGCCATTTCCACCGCTTTCCTGTTCGCATCACCGGCCATGGCCGAGATGGTAAAATACAAGGCGACCCTCGATGGCGGCCAGCAGAGCCCAGCCGTCACCACGAAGGGCAAGGGGACGGCCAGTCTCACCTTCGATACCACCAAGAAGAAGCTCAGCTGGAACGTGAAGTATTCCGGCCTCAGCGGCCCGGCGACAGCGGCGCACATTCACGGCCCGGCGGCGGCGGGCGAGAATGCGCCTCCGGTGATCCCGTTCAAAGGCAAGCTCAAGAGCCCGATCAAGGGGTCGGCGACGCTGACCGATGCGCAGGCCGCTGACCTCGAGGCCGGCAAGTATTACGTCAATGTGCACACGGCGGCCAACAAGGACGGCGAGATTCGCGGCCAGATCGAAAAGGCGATGTAGAGCCCGAAGCGCGGCTAACGCTTGAAGCCTGGCGGGACAGCGCCGCCCTCTGTTCTGCCGGCCCTTAAGCCCTGTCGCGTATCTGCGTCATCGTCCGGGTCGGGGTGATCGCTTCGGGATCGAGCCTGATCTCGACGATCGCCGGTTTGCCGCTGGTTCGCGCGCGCTCGAAGGCAGGCGCGAAATCAGCTGTCTTCTCCACCGTCTCGCCATGGCCGCCATAGGCGCGGGCAAGTGCTGCAAAATCAGGGTTCTTCAGATCGGTGCCGACGACGCGGCCGGGATATTCGCGTTCCTGGTGCATGCGGATGGTGCCGTAAATACCGTTATTGACGAGAATGACGACGATCGGCAGGTCGTACTGCACGGCGGTGGCGAATTCCTGGCCGTTCATCAGGAAGCAGCCGTCGCCGGCGAAGGCGACCACTGTGCGCTCCGGATACAGCGCCTTGGCGGCGACCGCCGCCGGCGTGCCGTAGCCCATCGAGCCCGACGTCGGCGCTCCTTGCGTGGCGAAGCGGCGGAAGCGATGGAAGCGGTGTACCCAGGTTGCGTAATTTCCGGCGCCATTGGTGAGGATGGCATCGTCCGGCAGCACTTTTTCCAGGTAGTTCATGATAGGTCCCATCTGGACCGGGCCGGGACCGTTTTCAGGCGGAGTCGACCAGTCGAGATAGGCGGTATGCAGCTTGGCTGTTTCGGCCGCCCATGATGGCGTTCCGGCCGGCATGCGCTTGGTGAAAGCCTCGACGAAAGCCGCTGGCGAAGCATTGATCGCCAGGGTCGGACGGTAGACGCGGCCGAGTTCGCCGGCATCGGCATGGACATGCACCAGGGCCTGGTCGGGATAGGGGCTCTTCAGCAGCGTGTAGTCGGAAGAGGGCATCTCGCCCATGCGCCCGCCGATCAAGAGAACGACGTCGGCCTGCTTGATAGCGGTTGCCAGCTTCGGATTGATGCCGATGCCGACATCGCCGGCATAGTTTGGATGAAGATGGTCGAACAGCATCTGGCGGCGGAAGGAACAGCCGACAGGAAGCGACCAGGCCTCGGCGATCTCATGCATCCGCGCCACCGCGTCCGCGTTCCAGCGCGTGCCGCCAAGGATGACGAAGGGTCGCTTCGCACCGGCAAGCAGCATTTCCAGTGCGTCGAGTTCGGCCTCGCCGGGATAGGTTTCGACCGGCGTGTGCGGAAGTGCTTCCGGCGCGTCGACGACGCTGGTCAGCATATCCTCAGGCAGCGATATGACGACCGGGCCGGGGCGGCCCGACGTCGCCACGGCAAAGGCGCGCGTGACGAATTCGGGGATGCGCGAGGCGTCGTCGATCTCGACCACCCATTTGGCGATGTCGCCGAAGAACCTGACATAGTCCACTTCCTGGAACGCCTCGCGTTCCTTGGCGTGGCTGGCGACCTGGCCGATGAACAGGATGAGGGGAACCGAATCCTGCATGGCGATGTGGATGCCGGCCGAAGCGTTGGTGGCGCCGGGTCCGCGGGTGACGAAGCAGATGCCGGGCTTGCCGGTCAGCCGGCCCTGGCAGTCGGCCATCATGGCAGCGCCGCCTTCCTGGCGGCAGACGATGGTGCGGATCGAGGAATCATGCAGCGCGTCAAGCACCGCAAGGTAGGATTCGCCCGGCACGCAGAACATACGGTCGGTGCCATTGGCTTCGAGGGCGTCGACGATCAGTTGTCCACCGGTCTTCATTTCCCAGACTTCTCCAGTTCGGCAAGGATTTCGTCAGTGTGCTCGCCAAGGCGCGGCGAGGGGCGTTCGTAAGTAAGCGGTGTGCCCGACATCACCATCGGCGCGCGCACCGATGGCAGGCGGTTGCCATGGCCGTCGTCGAGGTCGAGCCGCATGCCGCGGGCAATGGTCTGCGGGTCGTCGAACATCTGGCCGATCGTGTTGATCGGGCTCGCCGGTACGCTGGCGGCTTCGAGCTTCGCCAGCAGCGGATCGCGATCAAAAATCTTCAGTGCATCGATGATGCGTGCGCGAAGTTCCACGCGATTGGCGACGCGGGCCGGATTGGTGGTGAAATCGGGATTGGCCGGCAAATCGCCCAGCCCGACCGCGGCGCAGAACTTGGCGAACTGGCCGTCATTGCCGACAGCCAGGATGATGTGGCCGTCCCTGACTGGAAGCACTTCGTAAGGGGCGATGTTCATATGGGCATTGCCCATCTGGACCGGGGACTTGCCGGAAACGAGATAATTGAGGTTCTGGTTGCCGAGCGCCGAGATCTGCGTGTCGAACAGCGCCATGTCGATGTGCTGGCCTTCGCCGGTCTGTTCGGCGTGGCGAAGTGCTGCCTGGATGGCGATGACCGAATAGAGGCCGGTGAAGATATCCGAGATGGCGACGCCGGCTTTCTGCGGCTCGCGGCCGGGCTCGCCGGTGATCGACATCATGCCGGCCATGGCCTGGATAATGAAATCGTAGCCCGCGCGAGGCGCATAAGGCCCATTCTGACCGAAACCGGTGATCGAGCAGTAGACGAGGCGAGGGTTGATTTCCTTCAGGCTGCCATGGTCGAGCCCGTATTTCTTCAGGCCGCCGAGCTTGAAGTTCTCGATCAGCACATCCGCCGTCGCGACCAGCCGGCGCACCGTCTCGGCGCCTTCGGGCGTCGAGAAGTCGATGGCGATGGAGCGCTTGCCGCGATTGCAGGAATGGTAATAGGCGGCCGACAGGTTCTCGCCGTCGTGGCTCATGACGAAGGGCGGACCCCATTTGCGGGTGTCGTCGCCACCGTCGGGGCTCTCGACCTTGATGACATCGGCGCCGAGATCGGCAAGCAACTGCCCGGCCCAGGGCCCGGCAAGAATGCGGGCGAGTTCGACGACGCGGACGCCTTTCAGCGGGGGTTCGGCCATAAATCACCGTGGTTGCTGCAATCATCCTGATCGCTGCGAAAGCAGAGCCTCTATCAAGCCCGGCGGCGGCTGTCACGGTTCTTGCGATGGGCCAAACCGTCAGGCTTTCAGGACAGCGTCCGCCCAGTTGGCGAAATCGTCCATGACGATGTCCCGGTTCACCTCGTTCAGGCTCTCGTGGCGGGTGTCGGCGTAAACCTTCGAAACCAGATTAGAAAAGCCCATCTTGCGCATGCGGTTCGCGAGATGGGTGATGCCCTTGCCGTAGTCCGAGGCAGGGTCTTTCTCGCCGCCAACGATGGCGACGGGAAGGTCGCGCCGGATGCCGGCAAAGCCTGCATCCTTGCCACCGTTCAGCGCCATCGCGACCACATCGCGCCACATCGATATGGAGGCATCCCAGCCGCAGAGCGGATCGGCGATGTATTTCGCGACCTCCGCCTCGTCGCGCGAAAGCCAGTCGAACAAGGTGCGATGGTCGGGGACCGCCTTGCCCCAGGCCTGGAAGGTGAGTTTCGGCAGCAGGCGCGACGGGACATCGGAGCCCAGCCGCATCCGTTCCCAGGCCAGGATGCCGAGCGCCACCTGGCCGAGCAAGCCTTGCGAGAAATTGCCGTTCCAGATGGCTGCGGCATGGATCCGATTCGAGTGCCGTAACAAGTAGTTCAGCGCCACGGACGCGCCCATCGAGTGGCCGAAAAGGATCACCGGCAGGTCAGGCTGCTCGCGGGCGATAAGATCGCGGATGGCGTCGACATCGGCGATCACCTTGGCCGGGCCGTCCTTGTCGGCGAATCTGCCGAGCGGCGCGTCGGGCGCCCTGGTCGTCCCATGGCCACGGTGATCATGGACATAGACATGGAAACCCCGAGCGGACAGGAAACCGGCGAAGCGGTCGTAGCGCCCGGCATGCTCGGCCAGGCCATGATTGATCTGGACCACCGCACGCGGAGAGCTGTCGGCCTGCCGGACGAACAGATTGAGGTCGGCGCCGGTCGGCGAGCGGACCACGCGCTGCTGGCTGAATGGCATGCCGGCTGGCCTCCCCCTGGTTCCGCCCTTGCAATGTCCAACGTGTGCGCCGGCGCCTGATTTGCGTCAATCGGGCCTGCCGGCTTTTCCGCGACGATCTTTCTTGCCACGAGCCCGCAAAATATCGCAATTCTGACATGGAGACAGTTTCAGTCTGTCGCCCACTTTCCAGCAGGGGAATCTCCATGCGCATTGCTGTTGTTTTCGGATTGGCCTTGCTGGCGGGGTCGCTGGCAGGCGCGGCGCATGCCGACGTCAAGATGAGCGGCACCTTCGTGGCCGACGCTGCCTGTCCCGCGACGCAGGCGATCAAGAACGCCAAGAACCCCGGCAATGTCTCGACCGATGCGGGCAAGACCTATCAATTGCTGGCCGGCAACAAGGACGCTCCGACCCACTACCTCATCCTGGTGCCGGGCGCCGATCCCGAGCGCCGTTGGGTGAAGGTCAGCTGCGGCCATCTCTCGGGCAGCAGTGCGGTGACCGCGCCGGCGGCACCGGGCGGGCAAGGCAAGCCGGCGGCCTCGGGAAAACCCGAATATGTTTTCGCGCTGAGCTGGCAGCCGGCCTTCTGCGAGACCAAGTCGAACAAGACCGAATGCAAGGCGCAAAGCCCTGGCGAATTCGACGCCACCAATTTCACGCTGCACGGCCTGTGGCCGCAGCCGAACGGCAATTTCTATTGCCAGGCTACTGCCAGCGACAAGGCCAATGACAATCCGGCTCACTGGCAGGACCTGCCACCGGTCAACCTCGATGCCGAGACCCGCGCCGAACTCGACAGGGTGATGCCGGGCACCGCCTCGAAGCTGGAACGGCATGAATGGATCAAGCACGGCACCTGCTATGGCAAAAGCCAGCAGGAGTATTTTTCCGACGCCCTTCATTTGATGCGTGAGGTCAACAGCTCGCCCGTGCGCGACCTCTTCGCCAAAAATATCGGCGGCAAGCTGACCGCGGACCAGATCCGCAGCGCCTTCGACCAGTCCTTCGGCGCGGGAGCAGGGGACCGGGTGCGTGTGTCCTGCCTTATCGATCCGTCGAGCGGCCGGCGGCTGATCGGCGAACTGACGCTTGGCCTTGCCGGCCCGATCGGTCCGAACAGCTCGCTCAAGGATCTGCTGCTGGCCTCCGTGCCGACCAACAAGGCCGGTTGCCCGACCGGCACGGTCGACGCGATCGGGTTCCAGTAACGCACGGGCACGGATTTAGGCAGCCAGCCGGGCTTTCGCTTGCCGTGCCTGCTGTTATGTTGGCATGGCGGTGTTCATTCAGCGGGGGTTGCATGAGTGGCATGACGAGCAGCGCGCCGGCACGGCAGGGGAAATCGTAGCGACAAGGTTGGGTCTGGACTGACTTTGGCTAGATCTGCGCGGACCTGGTCCAGGCGATATCGGCGTCGGCTTCATGCCCGCCGGGTTCGCCGACGACGCGGTCGCGTCCGGTCGATTTCGCCTTGTAAAGGCGTTGGTCGGCGAGCGCGAACAGGTCGGCCAGGCACTGCGTCGTTTCGCTGACGGTGGAAACGCCGGCGCTGACGGTCAATTCGAACCGGCTGGTGGCGGCCGATGCCTTGAGCGCGGTGCGGACCCTTTCGCCAAAGAGCCTGGCGACGGAATGCGGACGCGAACTCAGGATCGCGAATTCCTCGCCGCCGATCCGGAACACCTGGTCCTCGACGCCTGCCGCCTCGCAAAGTACGGTTGCGACCGCCTTCAGCACCTTGTCGCCTTCGGCATGGCCGAAACGATCGTTGATCGACTTGAAGTGGTCGACGTCGACGATGAGCAGGCTGAGCGGCCTCGCCGTGCGCAGGCTGGACTGGACGGCGGCCTCGCCATCGGCATCGAAGCGTCCCCTGTGCAGCAGTCCGGTCAGGCCATCGCGGCCGACATGTTCGACCAGCGCCTCGTAGCGTTCGCGATAGGTCAAGGTCTCGAAGATGTCGGTCAGCCCACGCGGCATCTGGACATCCCGGACCTCGAACCATTTGAGATAGGCGACCAGCATGGCGCTGAAGGTCAGTGCTGCCGCCATCTTGGCGAACCAGCCGCCGAAGAAGACCGCGATCGGCGCGCCGGCAACGAAATGCAGCGCGGTGAAGAATCCCGCCTGATCGAAAGTCAGCACGCAGGCGACGCAAATCAGGATGCGTGCGAACCGCGCCTTGCGCAGGACGCGTCCAAGTTTCTCATAGAGCAGGATGATCAGGATGGCATCGACGAACAGCAGCGTCGTGCCCCAAACCATCAGCCAGCCCATCTCGTCGATGAAGCCGATATCGGGGAGCCGGCCATCGGGAAGCGGAGCGATGGCGTGCAGGCGCAGGAGCAGGACCAGACCGATCATCAGCGCATTGCCGAGCAGCAGGCCATAGATCGGCTGCCGCACTGTGGCGGCATCCTCCTTCATGTAGAGCAGAAGGAGCATCACCAGCTTGCCCGAAAACAGCACCGCCGAGCCCGGCGAGACCATGCCAAACGGCAGCGCGACGTAGAAGACGCTGGCGAGATAGGTTTCCAGGAAATGCATGACGCCGAGTGCGCAGATGAAGACGCCCAGGCCGATGCGCTTGCGGAAGCGGAAAAGCGTCACCATGACGCTGAAGTAGACAATCGCTTCGGCAAGGAGCAGGAAACTGTTCAGCAATGCCGTCGATCCGCTCTCTTTTCGAAATCGCGGCCAGCCAGCGATTCCACTTCGGTCCTGTTTTGACGTGGAAGGGTTAACCGGAGATTTCCGCGCGCCATCGACCGGTTGAAAACCTGGCTGTCGGTGCACACTTGTCCGTGTGGTTGGCCTGATATGGCAAAAGCGATTGCCGTTCGGCGCCGCATCGCCTACATAGCGGCCAACCTCCATTCAATTCGACAAATCCAGTCATTTTTCAGGGAAAGCGCGCGTGGCACGCCAGTTCATCTATCACATGGCCGGCCTCAACAAGGCCTATGGCACCAAGAAGGTGCTCGAGAACGTTCATCTGTCCTTCTACCCGGACGCCAAGATCGGCATCCTGGGCCCAAACGGCGCCGGCAAGTCGACGATCCTCAAGATCATGGCCGGCATCGACAAGGACTGGAGCGGTGAGGCGTGGCTCGCCGAAGGCGCCACTGTCGGCTACCTGGCGCAGGAGCCGGCGCTCGATCCGGACAAGACCGTGTTCGAAAACATCATGGAAGGTGTCGCGGCCAAGACCGCCATCATCGAGCGTTACAACGAATTGATGATGAACTATTCCGACGAGACGGCCGACGAGTCGGCCAAGCTCCAGGACGAGATGGACCGGCTGAACCTGTGGGATCTCGAACAGCAGGTCGAGATGGCAATGGAAGCGCTGGGCTGCCCGCCCAAGGATGCCAACGTCACCAAGCTATCGGGTGGCGAGCGCCGCCGCGTCGCGCTCTGCCAGCTGCTGCTTCGCCAGCCTGATCTTCTGCTGCTCGACGAGCCGACCAACCATCTCGATGCCGAGACGACGGCGTGGCTGGAAAAGCATCTGCGCGCCTATCCGGGCGCCGTGATGATCATCACCCACGACCGCTACTTCCTCGACAATGTCACCGGCTGGATTCTCGAACTCGATCGCGGACGCGGCATTCCTTATGAGGGCAACTACACCAAGTACCTCGAAGCCAAGGCCAAGCGCCTCAAGCAGGAAGGCCGCGAGGACGACGCCCGCCAGCGCGCCATCGGCCGCGAGCGCGAGTGGATCCAGTCGAGCCCGAAGGCTCGCCAGACCAAGTCCAAGGCGCGTATCCAGGCGTTCCAGGATCTGCTCGATGCAGCCGACAAGCGGCGGCCGACGGATACGCAGATCGTCATCCCGCATGGCGAGCGGCTCGGCAACGTGGTCATCGAGGTCGAGGGCCTGTCGAAAGGCTTCGGCGACACGCTGTTGATCGAAGGCCTCGAATTCAAGCTGCCGCCGGGTGGCATTGTCGGCGTCATCGGCCCGAACGGCGCCGGCAAGACGACATTGTTCCGCATGATCACCGGCCAGGAAAAGCCGGATGCGGGTTCTGTCCGCGTCGGCGAGACGGTCAAGCTCGGCTATGTCGACCAGAGCCGCGACGCGCTCGATCCGTCAAAGACCGTGTGGGAAGAAATCTCGGGCGGCGCCGAAGTGGTCAAGCTCGGCAAGTTCGAGGCCAACACCCGCGCTTATTGCGCGTCCTTCAACTTCCGCGGCGGCGACCAGCAGCAGAAGGTCGGCAACCTCTCCGGCGGTCAGCGCAACCGTGTGCACCTGGCCAAGATGCTGAAGACCGGCGGCAATGTTCTGCTGCTCGACGAACCGACCAACGATCTCGATACGGAAACGCTGGCGGCACTCGAAGACGCGCTGGAAAATTTCGGCGGCTGCGCGGTCATCATCTCGCACGATCGCATGTTCCTCGACCGTCTGGCGACGCACATCCTCGCCTTCGAGGGCGACAGCCACGTCGAATGGTTCGAGGGCAATTTCGAGGATTACGAGCAGGACAAGATCCGCCGGCTCGGGCCTGAAGCCGTCAACCCGCACCGCATGACCTACAAGAGGCTGACGCGGTAAGGCTTGCCGGCTTAGCCTAATTCGCTCCCAACTGGGCAAATCGTTTCGCCAGTGCCTCGCTGGCGAAACGTCCGGCCTCTTCATAGTCTGGACTGTGTTCCGCAGTGTCGGGCGATCTTACTACTACGAATTCGCCCGCTTCCGCCAAGACTTGCAAGGTAAGGTCTTCACTATCGATTGGCGTTGCATGACGCGCGCCGCAATTCGGACATTCGTCATCACACATGCACGACCATTCGTCGGTCCAGTGCTCGCTGCATCTGTAGCATTCGTAGTGATTTAGATACCACGCCATTTGGACAAGCCCTCCCATTGTGACGTCACGGCCGACTACTCCTAATGCGATAGCGACCGCGGGATATAAAATCGAGGTATCCGCTATCTCTGAGGCGTTGCAATTGCTGACGAATTTTTGGCCTCACATTCATGTTGTGTGGGTATAGGGCACCCAGTCGTCCTTCGAACGCATAAACTTGTTCGATATCAAATTCTACCGTGCCAATTAAGTCGAGGCATTTCATTACTTCGATTAGCCAACCACGAGCATCCGCGTCTTCTTCGCGAAGAAAAAGGGTTTTTTGCCATTGTGCGATGACGGTTTCCTTTGGAACCGGAACCCCATCTCGAACAATACAAATTCGCCCCGATTGCGGTACGCGACCAAGCAATATGTTGGAGCCGATCCAACCGGCTCTTCTGGCTGTAGAGGCCAGTGGATTTCTCTTCTCGATGATTTCTGGGATGAAGAAGTGTTTTGGCACCATGCAAACGTTCAATACCGCCATCGTTCCCAGGCTATAGTTGAGCAATATCAAATTCGGGTTAGTTGAGGACGCCAGCCTCTCAATCTTGGTAAAATAAGCTCCGTCTGCTACCTTTGCGCCGAAGGCCTTCCTTTGGCTTTTTAACTCGAATTGATCGTTGCAATTACCGCAGAGGAAGTCGGCAACTGGCAGATTGGCAGGAAACTGACTCAGACGCGAGTTCGCGCAATTAGGGCAATAAATCCATCGGGAAACCCACTGCTCCGTCCAAATTCTGGCTCGTTGCGAACCACTGCTGTATTTTGTTTGTGCCTCTTCGAAACCAAATTTCATTAAGGCCCCAAACTGTCGGAAGACGTTGAAAGACGAAGCTTACCGTTCGGTGACAAAAGCAATCAAGAGGCTGACAACGCAATAGGGGACCAGTTGCCCTTAGCTTCGAATGATACCGGCATTGTCGGATCAAATCATAGGAAACGGATATGACGACAAACGAAGGTAGGGATTGGTCCGCCGCCCAATATCTGAAATTCGAGGACGAGCGCACGCGCCCGGCGCGTGACCTCGTGGCGCAAGTGCCGGTCGACTTTCCGCGCCGGGTAGTCGATATCGGCTGCGGGCCGGGCAATTCGACCGAACTTCTGGTCGAGCGCTGGCTGGATGCGCAAGTGAGCGGCTTCGACACCTCTCCCGACATGATCGAGAAGGCGAGGACGCGGCTGCCCAATGTCAGCTTCGACCTCGCCGATGCGTCGACTTGGCAGCCGGCCGAGCCGGTCAACGTGATCTTCGCCAACGCCGTCTTCCAGTGGCTGCCGGAGCATCCGGCGGTGTTCCAGCGCCTGATGGGTTTTCTGGCCCCCGGCGGCGCGCTGGCCGTCCAGATGCCCGACAATATGGCCGAGGATTCTCATCGCCTGATGCGGGAGACCGCCGCCGAAGCGCCTTTCGCGGCAAAGATCAGGGATGCGGCCCGTGCGCCGCTGCCGCCGGTGTCGTTCTACTACGACCTGCTGTCGCCGCTCTCGGCTCGGCTCGACATCTGGCACACCATCTACAACCATCCGTTGGCCGATGCCGACGCGATCGTCGAGTGGGTGAAGTCGACAGGGCTGAAGCCCTTCCTCGATCCGCTGGACGCCGATGAGCGCAAGCTGTTCCTCGACAGCTACACGGCCAAGGTCGCCAAGGCCTATCCGAAGACCGCCGATGGCAAGGTGCTGCTGCGTTTCCCCCGCATTTTCATCGTCGCCAAGGGGGCGGGATAGGCTGGCGAAAAACCTTGGTTTAAGCCGGCCTAAACCTTGGTTTAAGCCGGCGTAAACCGGCCGAGTGAGAAAAATGTTGCGCCGAAACGTTTCGGCGCCCACATCAAGCCGCAACGCCCGCGGATGGACGGACTTAAACATGCATCGCGTCATCATCAGCGGCATCGGCGCTGAAATTCCCAAGCCTGTCATCACGAATGAGGAACTGGTCGCCAGCTTCAATGCCTGGGTCGACACGGAGAACGCGCGGCGCCAGGATACCGGCGAGACGCTGCTGCAGAAATCGGATGCCGACTTCATCGTTCATGCTTCAGGTGTGAAGTCCCGCCACGTGGTCGAGCGTGAAGGCATTCTCGACCCGACCCGCATGGCGCCGCGCATTCCGGCGCGTCCGGACGACGCGCTCTCGCTGCAGGCGGAATTCGGCATCGCTTCGGCTGGGAAGGCGATCGACCACGCCGGGGTCGAGGCCTCGGACATCGATCTGGTGATCTGCTCGTCCTCTCATCAGCAGAGGCCATATCCGGCGATCGCCATCGAAATGCAGGAGGCGCTGGGCACGAGGGGTGCGGGCTTCGACATGGGGCTTGGCTGTTCGTCGGCCGCGGCTGCGCTGCACGTGGCGGTCAATCTGGTGCGCTCGGGCGCGCACAAGCGCATCCTGGTGACGACGCCGGAAATCATCACCGGCCATCTCAATTTCCGCGACCGGCAGACGCATTTCATCTTCGGGGATGCTTCGGTGTCGATGGTGGTGGAGGGGCTTGCCCAGGGTGAGAGGCGGCCGGGCCGCTTCGAGGTGCTGGACACGCGCATCTGGACGCAGATGTCGAACAACATCCGCACCAATCTCGGCTATCATACCCGTACCGCCCAGGATGATCCCTACAGGATCGACCTGGAAGGCAACCTCATCAAGCAGGTCGGCAACAAGGTGTTCAAGGAAGTCACCGTCGCCGGGCATAAATTCATCGTCGAATTCCTCGCCGAACACGGGCTGACGCCGCAAGCGGTGCGGCGCTTCTGGCTGCACCAGGCCAATGCGCGCATGAATGCGATGATCCTGAAACTGGCGTTCGGCCACGAGGTCGGCCATGACCGGGCACCGATGGTGCTGGAGCGGCTCGGCAACACGGCGGGCGCCGGAGCCATCATCGCGCTGTCGGAGAACCATGCCGACATGAAACCGGGCGACCACGGCCTGATCTGCGCCTTCGGTGCGGGATATTCGATCGGTGGCGCGCTGCTGAGAATGCTCTGAGGTGATGCCGCGCTAGGCCGGCGTGAAGGGAACCAGCATCGGCACCCGCCTGGCGTAATCGTCATAGGCGGGTCCGAGTTCGTCGCGCAGGAAACGCTCCTCCAGCCTCGCCTTGATGACGACGCCGATGATGAGCAGGGCCGTACCTGCAATGCCCCAGACCGTGCCCTTTGCCGCCATGGTGGCAACCACAGCCAGCAGCAGCCCGGTGTAGATCGGATGCCGGACCAGGCGATAGGGGCCGGTGTCGACCACGCGATGATCCGCCTTGGCTGTGACCGTGGCGGACCACAACCGCCCGAGATGGATGCGTGCCCACCATGCGAAGCCGATGCCGACCGCGATCAGGGCAACGCAGACCCAGGCTTCGGCAAGGGTCGGCGTCCACAATCTCAGCCTGCCTTCATAGCCGTGCGCTGGAACGAACAGCAGGACGGTGCCGGCCAGCCAGAAGACGCGATAGCGGGCCTCCGCCCCGATGGTGGCGCGCTTTTGGGCTGGATCGGCCCAGGATGCAGCGACGATCCAGGATACCACCCAGAACAGCCAGAGCGCTGCGATGGCCTGTCCAACCTGCATGCGAACCTCCTCCTCCCGACTGGCGCCGAATATATATAGGCGGCGCGGCGGCAATGGGACGCGCTCGCTGCAACATGACGGCATTTCCGGTAATAACGTCGTGATCGGCATCAAACGCAGTGATCGGATCATCAGCGCTTTAGACTGGACCGTATTGTCCGAGGCCTCTAGACCAGCAGCATGCAGGAAACAAACCTAGAACTTTTTCCAACTGCCGAGCCCACGATCGACATCGTCCCGGGCCGCAAGCTGACGGCAAAGGCAGTGGCGCTCTATGCCGCTCCGTCCGATCATTTCGAGACGAAAGCCGTCGAGGAATTGCATCTTGGCTTCGACGGAATCGCGAATGACTTCCATTCCGGAATGACGCGGCGTTCCGGTGGGCGCGAGCCTTGGTATCCGCGCGGCACGGAGATGCGCAACGAGCGGCAATTGTCGCTGGTCGCCGCCGACGAGCTTTCGATCGTCGCCGAGCGCATGGGCCTGGAGGAGATCAAGCCGGAATGGATCGGCGCCAATATGCTGATCGGGGGCGTGCCACGTCTGTCGATGCTGCCGGCCGGCTCACTGATGTTCTTCCAAGGGGGCGTGACGATCAAAATCGACGCGCAGAACAAGCCGTGCCGGGTCGCCGGGCAATCCATCGCCACGCATGTCCATGCATCGGATCGTGATGCAGCCGCGCTGCTCTTCCCGCAGACGGCGAAGCGGCTGCGTGGCCTTGTCGCGTGGGTTGAAAAACCCGGCGTGGTCAGGGTCGGCGAAGAGATTTCGGTGCGTGTGCCGGAGCAATGGATTTACAAGGCATAGCTACGCCGCCCACTAGCGGCGTAACTATTATTTTGGGTGTCAGCCCTTGCGGTTCTTGTTGACGCCTTGCGCCATGACGGAGACGTGGTCCCACTTGTCCCAGGTGGCGAGGCGGTTGGCGTATTCCTGGCGTATCATCGGCAGGCCGCCATCGCCGAAGAACACTCTCAGCGGCGGCTCTGCCGCATCGACGATGGCCAGCATCGCCGGCCCGGTCGCCTCGGGATCGCCAGCAACCGAGTTGGCGCGGCGCTCGGCCATCTTGGCGCGGGCGGGCGCATAGGCCTCGATCGGCTTGGAGACCTTGGCCGAAGCTCCCGACCAGTCGGTGGAGAAGCCGCCCGGCTCGACCAGCGTGACATGGATGCCGAATTCCGCGACCTCGATGCTGAGCGACTGGCTGAAGGCTTCCAGCGCCCATTTCGAGGCATGGTAGAGGCCGAGCGAGGCAAAGGCATTGACGCCGCCGATCGACGAGATCTGGATGATGTGGCCGGAGCGCTGCGCCCGCATGATCGGCAGGGCGGCCTGGGTGACCCATAGCGCGCCGAACACATTGGTCTCGATCTGGTCGCGGGCTTCCTGTTCGCTGACTTCCTCGATGGCGCCGAAATGGCCGTAGCCGGCATTGTTGATGACGACGTCGAGCCGGCCAAAGCGCTTGTGCGCCTCGGCGACAGCGGCATCGACGGCTTTCTTGTCGGTGACGTCGAGCTTTATGGCGGCGATGTTGTCGCCGTATCTATCGACGAGATCGGCGAGCGTGCCTGTGTCGCGAGCGGTCGCTGCAACGCGGTCGCCACGCGCCAGTGCGGCCTCGGCCCAGACGCGGCCAAAACCCTTCGACGATCCGGTGATGAACCAAACCTTAGATGTCATGATGTGGAATCCTTGCCCCTGCGGGCGCAATTTCTGGATGGAAGCGGAGGCTTCTCCGCTTTCGGGCATATACGGCCTGTTCCGTGATTTTCCAGAGGCGAGGGGGAATCTTTTTGAACAAAACGCAGAGCGCCATCTGCCCGGCAGTGGCCTCATTCCTCCTCGTCGTCGGCGTCGAGCAGGCGCGTGGCGCGCCAGCGCGTGAGCATGGTGTTGGTTTGCTCGATGACGAAGAAACGGGCGGAGTCGCGGTCATAGCCCTCGGCCAGCAGCTTTTCGTAATCGGTGTGCATGTGGCGGATGTGGGCGATCGTCGCCAGCCATACCGCGATCGTCGGCGGCAAGGTTTTCATATGGACCGAGCCGGCATCGGTGCGGATCTTCTCCATGTCGGCATAAGGCGCCAGCGGCAGAAGCGCTGTCAAAGCCTTGGCGATGGCGCGGCGGCGGCCGGTGGGCGCGGTCATTTCTGCCCGCGCCCCTCAACGGTTGCCTCGGCAAAGGCATCGGTCGAGGCGAAATATGGTTTGATGTCGATGACCGGCGTGCCGTCGAGCACGTCAATGGCGTCGAGGTCGACGCGCCCGGTGCCGATGTCCAATCCGACGAGTTTGGCCACGTGCAGGCCGATTGGGTTCGGTCGGGCAGGGGAGCGCAGGCAGAATACGCCTTTCGCTTCAGCCGCATGGCGGGGTTTCTGCACAATCAGATTCCGCGGCGCGTGATGCAGCCAGGACAGGATGACGACGTGGCTGGCGCGCTCCAGCCCGCGCAGGCCCGCACGATAGGGCGCATCGATGGTGAGCGCCGCGGGCTGTCCCGCCTCGCGCGCCGCGCGCATGTTCTTCGGGCAGCTATCCCGGGTGGTCCAGGGCGAGGCAATACGGCCGATGAAGACGATGCCGGCATCCGGCGGCATCAAGGCCGGATCCTGGTCCAGTCTCTGCTCGCCTTCGCGTGCCTCGAACATCTCACGCGGTTCGGTCATTGCCTGTCTCTGTGCTGGTGCCTGCCATTGTCTCAAACCGCTAGACGTTTCGGGCTGACCCGGACCGGGAAATCACGCATGCGGCATTTTCTGGTCCGGAAGCGACATAGCGCTTGCAAGGTCGCCGAATTCGACATAAACATATGTTTATATCTTTTTCAAAGAGAATACGCTGATGCATGTCTCGCTCGACACCATGGTGGATACGCTGAAGGCGGCGGCCGAATCCAGCCGCCTGCGCATATTGGCATTGTTGTCGCGTGGCGACCTCACCGTTTCCGACCTTACCGAAATTCTCGGCCAGTCGCAGCCGCGTGTCTCGCGCCACCTGAAGCTGCTGCTCGAGGCGGGGCTGATCGGCCGATACCAGGAAGGGTCGTGGGCCTTCTTTCGCCTGTCGGACGCCGATTCGGCGCGAGACTTCGTGATGAGGCTGGTTGCCGGCATTCGCGGCGCCGATCCGCAGATCGAGCGCGATCTGGAGCGACTGACCTCGGTCAAGCGCAAGCGCCAGGACCGCGCCACCGCGTACTTTTCGCAGAACGCCGCAAGCTGGGATCATATCCGCTCGCTGCATGTGCCCGATCGTGCGGTGGAGGCCGCGATGCTGAAGCTGGTCGGCAAGCGGCCGTTCCAGTCCATGCTCGACCTTGGCACCGGCACCGGGCGGCTGCTCGAAATCTTCTCGCCGCTCTACCGGCGGGGGATCGGCATCGACATGTCGCGAGAGATGCTGACCGTGGCGCGCGCCAATCTCGACAAGGCCGGCGTTTCGAACGCGCAGGTGCGGCAGGGCGATATCTTTTCGCCGCCGGTCGAGCGCGATGCCTTCGATCTCGTCACCATCCACCAGGTGCTGCACTATCTCGACGACCCGGCCCGCGCCATCCATGAGGCGGCGCGGCTGCTTCGGCCGGCCGGCCGTCTCGTCATCGTCGATTTCGCGCCGCACACACTGGAATTCCTGCGCGACGAGCATGCGCATATGCGGCTGGGCTTTTCCGACCGGCAGATCGGAGAGTGGTTCTCCGAAGCCGGCCTCGATCTCGAGGATGCCCAGGAGTTCGAACCGCGCGGCGGCAACGAGGCCAGGCTCACCGTCAAGCTTTGGCTTGGCCGCGACCGGCGCCTGCTGATCGCCGATCCTGCCAATGCCAGCCAGCAGACCAGAGTGAGCTCGATAGGGGAAATCGCCTGATGAACCAGTTTCGTTTTTCCCGCCGGCCCGATATCGGCGACAAGGTCAGGGTTTCGTTCGAGTTCTTCCCGCCGAAGAACGACGAGATGGAGGCAAGGCTGTGGGATACGGTCACAAGGCTCGAGCCGCTGCAGCCGAAATTCGTCTCGGTGACCTATGGCGCCGGCGGTTCGACGCGTGAGCGCACGGCTCGCACCATCGGCCGTATCCTGAAAGAGACCAGCCTGACGCCGGCCGCGCACATGACTTGCGTCGATGCCGCTCGCCATCAGGTCGACGCCGTGATCCAGGAATTCACCGACATGGGCGTGAAGCGCTTCGTCGCCTTGCGCGGCGATCCGGCGGAAGGCGTCGGCGCCGCCTACCGACCGCATCCGGACGGCTACGCCAACGGCGCCGAGCTGGTCGGGGCGCTGAAGGACGCCGGCGATTTCGACATCTCGGTTTCGGCCTATCCGGAAAAGCATCCGGAAAGCCCTGACTTCGCCACCGACATCGACATGCTGAAGCGCAAGGTCGACAACGGCGCGACGCGGGCGATCACCCAGTTCTTCTTCGACAACGATCTCTACGAACGTTACGTCGAGCGCGCGCGCCGCGCCGGCATCTACATCCCGATCGTTCCCGGCATCCTGCCGGTGCACAATTTCACCCAGGTCGCCAATTTCTCGGCGCGCTGCGGCGCGCTGGTGCCGGCATGGCTGGCCGAGCGTTTCGACGGCCTGCAGAACGACCCACAGACGCATGCGTTGGTGGCATCCGCCGTCGCCGCCGAGCAGGTTCTGGACCTGGTCGAGCGTGGCGTGGGCGATTTCCACTTCTACACAATGAACCGGGCCGACCTCGTCTTCGCCGTCTGCCATATGATCGGCATCCGCTCGCATGAGGTGGCGGGCTCCGCTGCTGCCTGAGGGTCAGTCAGGTAAGCAAAAGGCCGGGTAAAAACCCGGCCTTTCGAATCGGTTGGACTATTTGCTGCTGGTCTTCCCCGTCTTGGCGGGTTCAGGGAAGGACGCCCATAATGAGGGCGCCGATGAAAGCAAACGCAGCACAAATCATCAATGCGTTGATTGGCCTCGTAAGTCCCATGACATAGCCTCCTCTTAAAGAGCTATGCCCTGGAGTCTAGGTTCATTTGTGCCACAGGCAAGCGGAAAATGTGCTGCATTGCGACGTGATTGTGGATTTTGCGACTTCGGTTTCGCCGTTAGCCGTTGAAACTCCTTGGCAAAACCCGCTTCATGCCTGTGAATAAATTATGGCGGTGGCGTGTCGATGCTGTGTCATGGCAGCGCTACCCTCGCGAAAGTCGCCTTCGACTTTCGCGATTGCACATGCCGAGCTCTAACGCCGTCCGAACACTCGCCCGTCGATTGTCAGAAGACCAAGTCCGATCAGCACCACACCGCCGATCTCGAACAATTCCAGCCGCTCGCCAAGGAAAAGAAAGCCGAGCAGCATGGCACTGGCCGGCACGATCAGCGTGACCAGCGAGGCGTTGGTGGCTCCGGCCGAGGCGACAAGGTTGAAGTAGAGGATGTAGGCGAAGGCTGTCGACAGAAGCGCCAGCGCCAGCACTGCCGCCCACACCGGCGGCGAGGCGGAGAACAGGCCGGCCGGGCCATGGGCGAAGAGCACGATCGGGATCATGATGATGGTCGAAGCCGTCAACTGCCCGGTGGCGACGACCGGCGAGGGCACGCCCTTGAAACGGCGGGCGACCATCAGCGCGATGCCATAGGAAAGCGAGGCGCCGATCAGCGCGAATTTGGCCCAGACAGGGCCGCCGAGCCCCGCCAGCAGGCCGGGACCGATCATCACGGCCGTGCCGGCGACACCGAGCCCGATGCCGGCGAGCTTGTTCCAGGACAGCTTTTCATCTGATGTCAACGCGTTGGCCAGGATCAGCGTCCAGAACGGCGTCGTGGCGTTGAGGACGGAGGCGACGCCGGCCCCCAATTGGGTTTGACCGGCAAAGATCAGCGAGAAGGGGATGACATTGTTGGTGAAGGCCAGCAGGAAGAACAGGCCGGCATGCGGCAGAGCGAGGCGGAAGGACGGTCTGCGCAAGCCGAGATAGAGCTGCAGGGCTATCGCCGCGATGGCGACGCGAAACAGCACCAGCACCAGCGGTTGGAGTTCCGCCACCGCGATGCGGGCGAAGAAGAACGAGCCGCCCCAGATGGCGCCGAGCAACAGCAACTGCCCCCAGTCCCTGAGCGTCATCGGTCCGCGTGGCGCAGATGCAGCGGTCACTGCCATATAAATCCTACCCCAGACAGCCGGAATGCCAGCCGACAGGCGGAAGCCATATCTGGTTCGGCGGCAAGGGCCACCCGAAACCCGACCGGCAGCCAAGCCTTTCGGCAAAAGCCAGTGCTGTGCCGCAGGAGCACGAGACACAGAATTGTTTTCGTTGCAGCACCGCGCGCCTCCAGAGATGCGCAAAGGACGCTTGCAAGGCTCATCCCTGGCGCATGATCCCTTCCGAAGTCGAAATTAACTTTCGGGGTCATGCGCTAGCCGCTAGCTTGGATTAATTGTGCGAGCTGAAGTCGAGGATTCGTCCATGCAGCGATTCGAGAATGCAAGCGAGGCTGCACTGGCGCTTCGCCCGGACGACCCGGTCTACTGCTTCCGCCCGCAGGTCTTGAAGGCGGATGCGAAGCAATTCATGGGCATGTTCCCCGGCAAGACCGCCTACGCGGTCAAGACCAATGGCGAGCAGATCGTGCTGAAGACGCTGGTCGAGGCCGGCGTCACCGCCTTCGACGTCGCTTCACCAGGCGAGTTCGCCGCCGTGCGCGCCGTCTCGCCCGATGCGGAGATGCTCTACATGCATCCCGTCAAGGCGCAGTCGGACATCAAGCTGGCTTTGGAGAAATACGGCATTCGCGTCATCTCGCTCGACCATGAGGACGAGATCACCAAGCTGACCCGCGTGGTGCGGGCGCTCGATATTGACCCGGGCGCGGTCAGCGTCTTCGTGCGTGTGCAGACAAAGGGCCATGCCGCCTACGAGCTGTCCAAGAAATTCGGCGCCGGGCCTGCCTATGCGGTCGAACTCGCCGAGCGGTTGAACCGCACCGGCTACAAGGTCGGCCTGTGTTTCCATGTCGGCAGTCAGATCGAGGATCCCGACACCTATGAGCGGGCGCTGGCCTCGGCCGACTGGGTTCGCAACCGGCTGACCTTCGACATTGCCGGGCTCGACGTCGGCGGCGGCTTTCCCGCCGAATACGGACATGATCCCAACCGCAAGCAGATCGAGATGCCGTCGCTCGGCCAGATCATGTCGCGGCTCTCCGGCGACCTGAAGGAATATCAGTTCGACCAGATGTCGTTGGTGGCGGAGCCGGGCCGGGTGGTCGTGGCGCGCTGCCTGTCGCTGATCGTGCGCGTGCTGTTGCGCAAGGGCAAGCGGCTCTACATCAATGACGGTATCTGGGCGTCGCTGTCGGATTCGTGGACCGGCAAGATCACGCTGCCGGCGCGGTTCATTCCCGATCCGGCGATCCGTACGCGCAATGGCGATGAGAAGAACATCGTGCCGTTCAAGGTCTGCGGCGCGACCTGCGATTCCGTCGACATCCTGTCGCGGCCGTTCTGGCTGCCGGAAACCGTCGACACCGGCGACTGGATCGAGATCGGCCATATCGGCGCTTACTCGCTGTCGCTCAGAACCCGCTTCAACGGCTTCTATCCCGACACCTTCGTCGAGGTCACGACGCCCTTCGACGAGGGCGACGCGCCGGTGGGGTTCGCGAGTTTGGAGACGATGGCGGATTAGGAAAAAAGGGGTGAGTAGTCAGTAGTCATGAGTAGTCAGTCGTCAGCAGGGAATCTCTATATCTCACTACTCACTACCCACTACCCACTACTCGCTCTCTTCACAATTTTCCCAAAAGCTCCGGCGTCGGCCAGCCATCGACCGGCATGCCGAGGCGCATCTGCTCCTTGCGGATGGCTTCACGGGTGTTGGTGCCCAAAATGCCGTCGACGGTGCCGACGTCGTAGCCCCTGGCCTCGAGCTTGGTCTGCAGTTCTTTCATCTGCTCATTGGTGAGGCCGGGCTCGGGATTGCGCGGGTCGAGCGACGGCGCGCCCGCCAGCCGCGCGGCGAGATTGGCGGCGGTCAGCGCGTAGGTGAAGGACTGGTTCCATTCGAGATAGACGTCGAAATTCTCGTAGGTGAGGAACGCCGGGCCCTTGCGGCCCATGGGCAGCGCCAGGCCGGCCTTCAGCCCCTTGTCGACCAGCGGCGAGCCGTCGGGATTGGTGACGCCCCACTGCGCCCACTGCGTCAGCGGCAGCTTGTTGGTGCGCCCGGTCTGGTCCCACGGCATCTCTTCGGGCACCCGCACTTCCTGGATCCAGGGTTCGTCCCGTTTCCAGCCGCGCGACAGCACCTTATTGCCCGTGGTCATGATCACGTCGGGCACGGAGCCGCGCAGATCGATTTTGCCGTCGCCGTCGCCATCGATGCCCCGCGCGAGATAGTCGGATGGCAGGATCTGCGTCTGGCCGATCTCGCCGGCCCAGGCGCCGGTGACGTCGGCCGGCAGCACGCCGCGATCGATCAGTTCCAGGAGCGGCACCAGTTGCTGGCGGAAAAGCTGCGGGCGGCGGCAGTCATGCGACAGCGTCACCAATGCGCTCAGCGTATGGAAATCGCCCTGCACGGCGCCGAAATCCGTTTCAAGCGCCCAGAAGGCGGTGATGACGGGGGCCTGGACGCCGAACTGCTGGTCGGCGCGGGCGAAGATGTCGGCGTATTTCTTCATGTTCGCCGCACCTTGCTTCAGCCGGTAAGCCGAGATCATGCGGTTGGAAAACTGGACGAAGGTCTGCGTGAAGACGCCCTGCGCACGGTCGCGCGCCAGAGCCCTCTCGTCGATCCTGGCGTCCTCCAGCGCATCAAGACCGACCGCGCCGACACCGGCAGCCTTGGCTTCCGCCGCCACACCCTGCTTCCAGGTTTCAAAATCGCCGCCGCATTCCTGCGCCATCGCCGGCAAGGCCGTGGCGCACAAGAACAGCGCCGCGAGGGCTTGGGAACGCAGTCGCATCAGCTTCCTTTCGAAACGAGAGGGCATTGTCGTGCCTGAAAGCGCAACGCCCTGAATTACCAGCGGTTGCACTCTTTAGCGCTGGCTGTGTCGAAAGCAGGCGGCAGGCCCGGTGTCAACGGCTGATCTGTCGCAATCACTATTCCCGCGGCTTGCTGCCGTTGTCACGGTGTCAACGGGTCTTCTGCCGCAACCACCATTCCCGCGGCCTCGCTGCCGTTGCCACGGTGTCAACGGCTGATCTGTCGCAATCACTATTCCCGCGGCTTGCTGCCGTTGTCACGGTGTCAACGGGTGTTCTGCCGCAACCCCCATTCCCGCGGCCTCGCTGCCGTTGCCACGGTGTCAACGGGTGATCTGCCGCAACCCCCATTCCCGCGGCTTGCTGCCGTTGCCACGGCGTCAGCGCGTGTTCTGCCGCAGCCACTTGTTCCAGGCGGATTCGGAGCCGTTGAAGACGTTGATGTCGGACTTGCCGGTCATGCCGGGAACGATGCCGGTTCCGGTGTACTGCCAGAAGGTGAAAGGGTGGCTGCCATATTTCTCGCGCGGGTGTCCGGCGACTGAGCGCAGCCAGTAGGGATAGCCGCGGAAGGTCGACAGTTCATTGTCGTCGAAGAAGTCGACGGAGGTGTAGATGATCGGCTTCTTGCCGTAATGCCGCTCGACGATTTCGAGGAAGGTCGTCATCTCCGCGCGCACCGTGGCGGCGTCGGGGCGCAGCCGGCAGGTCGGCGAGTTCGGGTTCCATTCCATGTCGAGAACCGGCGGCATGGCGGAGCGGTCGACGGGGACATTCTGGATGAACCAGCGCGCCTGGGTGGCTGCCGGCGTGCAGAAATAGAAGAAATGATAGGCCGCGCGTGGAATCCCGTTGGCTTTCGTGCGCGCCCAGTGCTCGCTGAAATACTCATCGAAACGATCGCCGCCTTCCGTTGCCTTGATGAAGGCGAAGGAGATGCCGCTGGCCTTGGCCGCCGGCCAATCGACCGAGGTCTGGTATTTGGAGACGTCGGTACCATGGACGGCATAATTCCACGGCGCACCGCTGTCCCACTCATGCGGCTTTGAATCGGCAAAGCGCGGCGCGCGCACGGCCACCGTCGGGCTGCTCGACGCGGATGGCGATAACGGCGAGAGATCGTCCACGGTCGAGCAGGCGCCGAGCAGCGTCAGCATGAAAAGGGCCGCAAGACGGCGCATCCGCAACTTCCAAGCCGGAATCAGCCGGTCGCTGATGGGTCTGTGCACTGATGGCCGAAGCTGGTCTGGCCCCCTCCAGGCGATCGCCCCACGCATCGCCTGGCATATTCGTTTTTCATGCATGTCGTGTCCCAAAACCGCTGCGCGCTTTTGGGCGACATGCATCCCTGTGATCGCCGATCATGGTTGATATCTGGTTTATGGCGCTCGACAAGAGGCCCGATTTTGCGGAAGCAATGGCGGCAATTCGATGACATAAGCGTCAGGCGAATGCCTGGGAGGCAAGGGATGCGGTTCGTCGTCAAGATCGTCAAATGGCTGCTTGGCCTGATCGTGCTGGCTATCGCCGCGCTGTTTGCCTGGCTCTATATCGCGCCGCCGGAACTGATCCGCGTCGGCTCGGGCTATTCGGCCAAGATCGTCTGCTCCAACGTCTTCATCGCCGGGCGCGATGCCAACGAGGTGCTGGCAGTCGACGTGCAGGCGCCGGGCCACCCGCTGCTGCGCTTGATGCGGGTCTCGGTCGACAAGAACCGGGGGACGGTTTCGGCCGGCCTGCTCGGCTTCCTCGGCAAGAGCGAGGCGGTTGCCCGCGACGGGCTGGGCTGCGCCTCCGTCCCCGACGGCGATGTCGGCAAGGCGCGGCGCACGGCAATCCATGCCTCGCCATCGCCGACCAATCAGGACGCGCTGTGGCCCGAGGGCGAGCGAGTCGATGCCTCGCAGAAGCCCGAGGTCTCGAAGATTGTCGGGGACGCCGCGCTGGCCGGCACCGGCATGCGCGCGATCGTGGTGATCAAGAACGGCCGCGTCGTCGCCGAACGCTACGGCGACGGTTTTTCGGCCAAGACGCCGCTGCTCGGCTGGTCGATGACCAAGACAGTGAATGCCGCTATCGTCGGCACGCTGGTCAAGGATGGGAAGATGACGGTCGACAACAAGGGCCTGTTCACGCCGTGGAAGGCCGACGGCCGCGCCGCGATCAGCCTTGCCGACATGATGGCGATGTCGAGCGGGCTGGAGTTCAACGAGGATTATGGCGACGTCGCCGACGTCACGCGCATGCTCTATCTCGAACCTGACATGGCGGGCTTTGCCGCAACCAAACCCCTCACCGGTGAGGTCGGCAAGACGTTTTCCTATTCGAGTGGCACGGCGGTGATGCTGTCGCGCCTCTGGCAGGACGCGATCGGCGACAAGGCCAAGGCATTGACGTGGCCGCGCATGGCGCTGTTCGAGCCGCTCGGCATGCGTAGCGCGGTGCTCGAGACCGACGAGCAGGGCACTTTCGTCGGCTCGTCCTATCTCTACGCCACAGCGCATGACTGGGCCCGCTTCGGCCAGTTCCTGCTGCAGGGCGGTGTATGGAACGGCAACCAAATCCTGCCGGCCGGCTTCGTGGAATGGATGCGCGAGCCGGCATCCGCCTCGAAGGTCTACGGCAAGGGCCAGTTATGGATCGAAGCGCCGGGCGACGAGGAAAACCCCGGCGCCGGCGTCGCGGCCGGGCTGCCGAAGGACACTTACTGGATGGAGGGCCATGACGGACAGACCGTCGCCATCATTCCGTCTGAGCAATTGGTGGTGGTGCGGCTCGGGCTAACGCCGGCCAAGTTCAACTACCGCCCGCAAGCAATGGTGGGAGCGCTCGTGAAGGCGCTGCATTAAGCGGCAGTCGGTTGCTGTAGAGTTTCTTCTAGGCCGCGGTCGCCAAAGGCTTGGCGCGATCAATCCGCGCCCGCTCCTCGGGTGAATTCATGACCTGCCAAAGATCGCTGCGGCGCTGCACGTTGAGCCAGAAATCCGGGCTGTTGCCAAAGACCCGCGCCAGAATGAGCGCGGTCGCGGCCGTCACGTTGCGGCGGTCGTTGCACAATTCGTTGACATGCTTGCGCTGAACCCCCATCGCTTCCGCCAAAGCAGCCTGTGTCAGGCCAAGTGGTTGCATAAATTCTTCCGTGAGGATTTCACCCACCGTTGCCGGCTTGCGTGTGGTCATCAACATGTGTCGTCTCATCTGTAGCTATGATCGTCGAGATGGATATCCGACGCTTCACCACGGCCGCCATTCCACCGAAAGATCAGCCGCCATTGGTTGTTGACGCGGATTGAGTGGAAGCCATCGAGACTACCACGCAACTTTTCGAAGTGATTGCTCGGCGGTACGCGCAAATCCTGATCGGTCGTCGCGTCATCGATCATCTGGAGCTTGCGGAACAACCGGCCTTCAAGATCGGACGGAATGTTGCGGGAATGGATGTCTTCCACGAAAAAGGCTCGCAGCCATCCGTCCCGAAACCCGACGATCACTTTCTATCTCCAGCATGGAGATAGTGTACCACCCTTTGGGTCATTCTGCAATCGCGAAGGGCGAACCCTGCTGATCGCGTTCACCGGATTGACCTTGGAATTGGAGCGTTGGGCCGCCGATGGCGAAAGCGCGCCGGGTTCTACGGCTGTTTTGTCTGCGATGTCAGGTGCCGAGCTTGATCACAGCCAGCCAGGAATAACCGTGATAAAGCGTGCGGAAACGGAAGGTTGCGCCGGTTCGCTCGGCTTCCGATTCCAGAACGTCGCGCAGGGATTCACGCGGCGTGACGTGGAATTTTTTCAGCCAGCCGCGCAGCAAGGTACGGAACCAGCCTGGCAGACCTTCCTGCTGGCCGAAATCGACGACGTGCAGCGAGCCCATCGGGGCCAGCGCGGCAAGTGCTGCCGATACCGTCTTCTCCCAGCCCGGGATCATCGACAGCGAATAGGATACGAAGACGCGGTCGAAGCTGCCTTGGCCAAACAGCGCCTTCGGGTTGAAATCCGTGGCATCGCCCCTTGCCAGCATGACGCGATCAGAGAGGCCTTCGCGGGCAACCGCGGCGCCTGCCGTCTCCAGCATTTCGGCCGAAATATCGAGGCCGAAGAAGCGCGCGTCTGGATAGGCGCGGGCGGCGAGGATGATGTTGCGGCCGGTGCCGCAGCCGAGTTCAAGCACGGTGCCGCCCGATGGCACGTTCAGTCCCGATATCAGCTTGTCGCGGCCGAGAAGGTAGTATTTGCGGGTCAGGTCGTAGATGTGGCGCTGCCAGCGGTAGACGCCGTCCATCAGTTCGGCGTGGCTGGCCGGCAGCTCCGTCGTGCTCATGCGGCGCGCTTCACATAGAGGTGGAAGCCGCCATAGATGGCCGAGCGGTCGCGGGCCGAGAATTCGCGCGAGGCCTCGTTCTGGTAATCCCACTGGTCGAGAAGCGAGGTGGAAACGCGGCCCGGCAGCAGGCTGGGCTCGGCAGCGGTGCGGAAAATGACGCGCGCCCCAGTGGAGGCGGAGCGGGTGATTTCCGACCACAGTGCATTGAGCTGGTCATCGGTCATCCAGTCCTGCGCGTCGAGCAGGATGAAGCGGTCGACGGCGCCGGCATCCTTGCCGGCGAGGAATTCGATCAGGTTGGCGTGATGGATGGCGACGCGGTCGACATTGCCGCGGATGGTCTCGTAATTGTGCTTTTCCAGATAGGCGGGCAGGGCGGCCTCGCCTGGTTCCGGGTAGCGGCGAGCAAAGGCCTGCCAGGCGAAGTAATTGTTTTCCAAGGGGAAGTCGCAGGCAAGCTTTTCCAAGCGGGCCTTAAGCACGCTGGCCATGGTGCCGTCGCCGGAGGTGATCAGCGAATCATACTGCGCCGGCGGAATGCCGAGACCGAACAGCGAGGCTTTTCGCGAGGTCGCCCATTTCAGAAGCTTCCTGTCGAAGACCGGCGCCAGCTCCTCATTGAAGAAGCGGCGCTGTTCGCCGATATTCCTGGCTTCCATCATGCGGGCCGGGTTGACGCCGAACAATTTCGCCGTGCGGTGGCCCATGGCGATGAACAGGCCGAGCAGGCCGGTCTGGTAGAAATTGCGGTCGAAGACACCAATACGCCGGCGGCCGCGCCAGTTGCGGTGTTCCCAATAGTGGCGGCTGACCGGGTCGAGATGCGGCGCGATGAAACGGTCGTAGGCTTCCGAATTGTGGCTGGTGTCGGCGGCGCCGAAGAAGCGGAACAGGTCGCTCTGCGAAGGCAGATGGCGGACTGCCTCAAGCTTCATGCGGTTCAGCGCGATGTGAGCGGCGTTGAGGTCGACAGCGTCGATCCGTGCCGGCGAACGGGTAAGGTAGGCCAGGATGTTGCAGCCGCCGGAAGCGATGGTGACGACGCGATGACCCTGGCCAAGTTGCATCGCGTCCATGTCGACGTCAGGATCTTCCCAGATCTGCGGATAGACAAGGCCGGAAAACAGGAAGGCGAACAGCCGCTCGGAAATGCCAGCTTTCGAAAGCGGGCGGTTCTGGTAGACGGCTTTTCCAACTTCCTTGCCGCGGCGAAAAACCAGGTCCGAGGAGACGTCCGTCATGGCAAAGTGATTCCCCATTTGCTTTGCCGCAAGCGGGTACCGCAGGGTCATGACAGGCCGGTGACAGCCTGTTGACGTCTCTCTTACAGCTTGCCAAACCCGCCCGGCGTCGGCGTCGTCACGATGACGGCCTCGCCAGCGTCGAGAACGGTCTGGTCGCAGGCCTTCAGCACGTCGACCGTGCCGTCGTTGCGGCGGACCTTGGTCGAGCCGACTTCGCCGTCGCCGCCGCCATCCAGCCCCCGTGGCGGGCGGTTGCGGTGCGAGGACAGAATCGCGCATTCCATTTTCTCGAGGAAGCGGATGGTGCGTTTGGTGCCGTCGCCGGCGTTCCATTTGCCCTTGCCGCCCGAGCCTTCGCGGATGTGAAAATCCTCCAGCACCACGGGAAAGCGCAGTTCAAGCACCTCCGGATCGGTTAGGCGCGAATTGGTCATATGGGTGTGCACGCCGGAGGTGCCGGCAAAGCCGCGGCCGGAGTTCATATGGCCGGCCGGCGAGCCGGAACAGATGGTCTCGTAATATTGGTACTTCTTGTTGCCGAAAGTCAGGTTGTTCATCGTGCCCTGCGCATTGGCCATCGCGCCCATGGCGCCGAACAGCGCATTGGTTACGTGCTGCGAGGTCTCGACATTGCCGGCGACGACGGCGGCAGGATAGGCGGGCTTCAGCATGCAGCCGTCGGGAATGACGATGTTGATCGGCCTGAGGCAGCCGGCATTCATCGGGATCATGTCCTCGACCATGACGCGGAAGGCGTAGAGCACGGCCGCGCGCGCCACCGGCTCAGGGGCGTTGAAATTGTTCTTCATGACAGGCGACGTGCCGGTGAAGTCGACGGTCGCCTCGCGCTTTTGGCGATCGACCGTGATCTTCACCTTGATGACCTGGCCGGTATCGGTCGGATACTCATATTCCGACGTGTCCGGCAGCCGCTCCAGCACCCGGCGCACGCTCTCGGCGGCATTGTCCTGGACATGGCCCATATAGGCCTCGACGACATCAAGCCCGAAATGGGAGACCATCTTGCGCAGTTCGGCGACACCCTTCTCGTTGGCGGCAATCTGTGCCTTGAGATCGGCGATGTTCTGGTGCGGGTTGCGGGCGGGGTAGCGATGATCGGTGAGCAGCGTATGCAACTCCGTCTCGCGGAATTTTCCGCCGTCGACGATGCGGAAATTGTCGAACAGAACGCCTTCCTCGTCGACCGTGGTGGCGAGCGGCGTCATCGAGCCCGGGGCGGTGCCGCCAATGTCGGCATGGTGGCCGCGCGAGGCCGCCCAGAAGAGGATGTTTTTCCTGATGTCGTCGAACACCGGCGTCACCACGGTGATGTCGGGCAGATGCGTGCCGCCATTATAGGGGGCATTCAAGGCAAAGACGTCGCCGGGGTGGATGTCGCCGGAGTTCAGCCGGATGATGGTTTCGACCGAACGGTCCATGGAGCCGAGATGCACCGGCATGTGCGGCGCATTGGCGACCAGCGCCCCGGTGTGGTCGAAGACGGCGCAGGAAAAATCCAGCCTTTCCTTGATGTTGACGGAATAGGCGGTGTTCTGCAGCGTCACGCCCATCTGCTCGGCGATCGACATGAAGAGATTGTTGAAGACTTCGAGCATCACCGGATCGGCTTGCGTGCCCAGGGCAGCGGCGCGCGCTTTCTTTTCCGTGCGGCGTATAACGACGTGATTGAGGTTGGTGATTTCGGCCCGCCAGCCCGGCTCGACGACGATGGTCTGGTTTGGCTCGATGATCAAGGCGGGGCCGGCGACCAGATAGGACGGTCCGAGGGTCTCGCGACGGTAGACGCCAGCTTCATGCCACTGGCCTTCCGTGTAGATTAGCCGGGTCTCGGAAGCGGCTGGATGGACCCTTGCCGGTCCGGCAGGCGCATGGGCTTCGGCGTTGGTCTGGCCGGTTTCGGTGCCCTCGACGCCGACGGTCTCGACCATCATCGGCTTGTCGTCATAGACGAAACCGAATTGCGCTTTGTGGGCGATTTCGAAATCGCGCTTTGCTTGGAAAATCGAGTCGTTCTCAAAATTTACCGGCAGCGTCGTATCGGTGCCGTCATAGCGAATGTGCAGCACCGGCCTGGTGGCAACCACGTCCTCGGCGATGCCTTGCGCCGCCAGCTCCGCGATAACGGCCTTTTTCAAGGTGGCGACGAGGCCGCCAATCTCCGTTCTGGACTCTTCGGCGAGCGGCTTGAGCAGCGCCTGCTGGCGCGAGGCGAACACCGAGGCCAAGCCGATGCCATAGGCCGAAAGCAGGCCGGAGAAGGGATGGATCAGCACGGCCTCCATGCCAAGCGCGTCCGCGACCAGGCACGCGTGCTGTCCGCCGGCGCCGCCGAAGCAGTTCAGGAGGTATTCGGTGACGTCGTAGCCGCGCTGCACGGAAATCTTCTTGATCGCGTTGGCCATGTTCTCGACCGCGATGGTGACGAAGCCCTCGGCGACCGATTCGGGCGGCCGGCCATCGCCGATCTCAGCGGCAAGTGCCGCGAATTTCGCATGCACGGTTTCCGCGTCGAGCGGCGCGTCCTGGCTGGAACCGAAGATCGACGGGAAGAAGTCGGGCTGCAGCTTGCCGAGCATCACATTGGCATCGGTCACCGCCAACGGGCCGCCGCGCCGGTAGGCGGCGGGGCCGGGATTGGCGCCCGCGGAGTCTGGTCCGACGCGGAAACGGCCGGGCTCGTAGTGCAGGATCGAGCCGCCGCCGGCGGCGACCGTGTGGATGCGCATCATCGGCGCGCGGACGCGCACACCGGCGACTTCCGTGTCGAAGGCCCGTTCATACTCGCCGTCATGGTGGGCGACGTCGGTGGACGTGCCGCCCATGTCGAAGCCGATGACCTTGTCGAAACCGGCGAGCTTCGCCGTCTCGACCATGCCGACCACGCCGCCGGCCGGGCCCGACAGCAATGCGTCCTTGCCCTGGAACATGTCGGCGGCGGTGAGCCCGCCAGAAGACATCATGAACATCAGGCGAGGGGATTCGTTGTTTTTTCCCGCCGCACCCGGTTCTCCCGCCACCCCCAGTTCTCCCGCCACCCTTTGCACATAGCGCGACAGGATCGGCGACAGATAGGCGTCGACCACCGCGGTGTCGCCGCGGCCGACCAGCTTGATCAGCGGCGAGACCTCGTGGCTGACCGAGACCTGTCCGAAACCAAGCTTGCGGCAGACCTTGGCCACCGCCTTCTCGTGATCGGGATATTTCCACGCATGCATGAAGACGATCGCCACGGCGTCGATGCCATCGGCTTTCGCTTGTTCTATGGCCGGCCGGCAGGCTGATATGTCGAGCAGCCGCTCGACGCGGCCGTCGGCGAGCACGCGCTCGTCGACCTCGATGACGCGCTCATAGAGCTGTTCGGGAAGGATGATCTCCTTGGCGAAGATGTCCGGTCGCGCCTGGTACGCAATCCCTAGCGCATCGCCAAACCCCTTGGTGATGAGCAACAACACGCGGTCGCCCTTGCGCTCCAGAAGGGCGTTGGTGGCCACGGTCGTGCCCATCTTGATGTCGCCGATCAGGCTGGACGGGATCGCGGCGGTCGCTTCAAGGTCGAGCAGGTCGCGGATACCCTGAATGGCCGCATCGGCATAGGCTTCAGGATTCTCCGACAGCAATTTGCGCGGATGCAGCCCGCCTTGCGGGTCACGGCCGATAATATCGGTGAAGGTGCCGCCGCGATCGATCCAGAAATCCCATTTCGCGGTCATGCGGCTGTCTCCGGTATTCGTTTCGTTATCGTTGTTAAAGCGCCCAAGCGCCGGCAGCAATGTCGCCTGCATGCCATTGATGTTACAGGCGGAAACGCAACGTTATGAAACCCATGGCCGTCCGGGGCATTTCTCCTTCGACCGTTCACCGCAACGTGAACGTGTGTTGAAGGAGAGACGTAATGAAAAAGCTCATTCTTGCTTCGGTGTCCACCCTGGCCCTGCTGGGCGTTGCCGCCTGCAGCGACAGTGGCACAGGCACTGACAACACCACCACGCAGAGCACCAATCCGCCGGCTGCCGAGCAGCCGATGAAGCCCGCGGCCCCGGCCGATAATTCGACTAAGCCTGCCGAGCCGGCTCCGGCAACGCCCGCTCCTGCGCCCGCGCAGTAGTTTGTAAGCAGTAGGTGTCTTGGGAGGAAGGCCGGCTTCATGCCGGCCTTTCTCGTGGAGACCGCGCTCGGGACCGTGGATCGTCGGTGGCCACGGACCCGATAGAGAGTGGCCGTTATTGGCTTGATAGCGGGGACCGGTTGGCTCTATGAAGCTGGCCATGTCGATTTGGGACCGCCTCGGCGACTTCATCACGCGGGTTTCGTCTTCAACCACGTCAGGCGTCGCCGACGTGGTTGAAGCTGTGCGCACGGTTTTCTCCGGCGATGCCGACCTGCGCCGCCGCGTCGCCTTCTCGGTGGCGATGATCGCGCTGTCGGCCAAGATGGCCAAGGCCGACGGTATCGTCACCCAGGATGAGGTGCGCGCCTTCCAGGAAATTTTCGAAGTGCCGCCGAAGGAGACGCGCAACGTCGCGCGGCTGTTCGATCTGGCCCAGCGGGATGTGGCCGGTTTCGAGACCTATGCCGAGCGCATGGCGCAGCTCTGCGGCTCCGGGCACTCCAATTGCGTGATGTTGGAAGACATACTCGATGGCCTGTTCCACATCGCCAAGGCCGATGGGTTGGTGCATGAGCGCGAAGGCATCTTCCTGCACCGTATCGCCGAGATCTTCCGCATTGACGAGACGCATTACGAATCGATCATGGCGCGGCACGTCAATCTTGGTGCCGGCGACCCCTATGTCGTCCTCGGCATCGAGCGGGGCAAGCCGTTCGAGGAGGTCAGGAAACGCTATCGCAAGCTGGTGTCGGACAACCACCCGGATCGGCTGATCGCGCGCGGGCTGCCGCAGGAATTCATCAAGATCGCGACGACCAGGGTCGCGGCGATCAACGCCGCCTACGAGATGATCGAGCGGGGTCTGCGGCACGCATGAGCGGCTTCCTGCCCGACGAGCCAAGCGCCGAGGTCAGGGTATCGCCGAATTTCGGGCCAAGGCGCGACGCGCAGAAGCCCGACATGATTGTGCTGCACTACACGGGCATGGCTACCGGGGCCGCGGCCGAAGCCTGGCTGTGCGATCCGGCGAGTGAAGTCTCGTCGCATTATCTCGTCCATGAGAATGGTCACGTCGTGCAGATGGTGCGGGAAAGCGATCGCGCGTGGCACGCCGGCCAGAGTTCCTGGTTCGGACGCACCGACATCAATTCCTGCTCGATCGGCATCGAAATCGTCAATCCCGGCCATTCACTGGGCTATCCCGGCTTTCCGAAACGTCAGATCACGGCGGTCATCGAGCTGTGCAAGGGGATTGTCACGCGGCACGCGATCACCCCCCAGCGGGTGTTGGCGCACTCCGACGTGGCGCCGGGGCGCAAGATCGATCCCGGCGAGAAGTTCCCATGGGCCGCGCTGTTTAAGGCCGGTGTCGGTCATCTCGTGCCGGCCGCTCCCGTCAGGCGCGGAGCCGCGCTGAAGTCCGGTGACCGCGGTGCCGATGTGGAGACGCTGCAGTCGATGCTGTCGCTTTATGGCTATGGCGTCGAGATATCGGGCATTTTCGACGACCGGACACGAATTGTCGTTGAGGCCTTTCAACGGCATTTTCGACCGCGCCGGATCGACGGAATCGCCGACGGCTCGACGATGCGCACGCTGCAGAAACTGCTTGCTTCCGCGAGGAATTGACCTCAGGTCAAGAGCGGGTCCAAGTAATCCTCGCTGGTCATAAAGTTACAAACTGTCACTGAAAGTGACTTGCCTCGCCTTCATTGGCGCCAAATCGGACTTCAAAGGGCGTTTCGTACAGTTTGTCGGACGTCCATCCCCCCGGGTGTTCCGATATTGATCAAGCGATGCCACGCGAAGATCTTCGCGTGGCCCCAACAGAACAGGATCACATGCAGAAATTGACCGTTTTAACGGCAGCTCTTGCTGCCGGGGTAATGAGTTTTGCCTTCAGTGCGGCCGACGCCGCGCCGTTAAGTCCACGGGCCGACCAGGGCCTCGTCGCGGCATCCGCCAAAGGCAAGGCCATTTCGGCCAAAAGCAACAAGACGACGAAGCAGGTTTCCGCGAAAGTGGAAAAGGCAAGCTGGGCCAAGGCAAGTGGGACCAAGGCAAGTAAGACCGGGGCAGGGAAATCCTCCGCCAAGAGGCAGACAAAGCGCGGCCGCAAAACCGTGGACATGACGACGACGGCATCGATCGGTCTCGGCAACCTCGCTGCGGCGACCGCGGCGGTGACGAGCGGTGGCCAGTATTCCGCGATTGTCGGCCGCTACGCGGCGACCTACGGGGTTCCGGTGTCGCTGGCCCAGGCCGTGATCAAGATCGAAAGCAACTACCGGCCGAATATGGTCGGCGGCGCCGGCGAGATCGGACTGATGCAGATCAAGCCGGCAACCGCGCGCATGATGGGTTACAGCGGGTCGGCCAAGGGCCTGTTCGATCCCGACACCAACATCAAATACGGCATGAAGTACCTCGCCATGGCGCGCGACCTCGGCGGCGGCACGACCTGCGGCACCATCCTGAAATACAATGCCGGCCATGGCGCCACCCGCATGAACCCGGTTTCGGCGGCCTATTGCAGCAAGGTCAAGGTCCAGTTGGCGGCTGTCGGCGCACCGGCTTGACAAGAACCGGGCACGACGGCTTTTTCGGTTGCGTTTTGCGGTGTGAACCCCTTTATACGCCCTGCCAGCTGGCCGGGCGGCCGCACCCGCAAACGCCGAAAGGCCGCGGGTGAGGAAAGTCCGGGCTCCATGGAAACACGGTGCCGGTTAATGGCCGGCGGGGGCGACCCCAGGGAAAGTGCCACAGAAAGCAAACCGCCACGACTTTGTCGGGGTAAGGGTGAAAGGGTGGGGTAAGAGCCCACCGCGCGACTGGCAACAGGAGCGGCACGGTAAACCCCACCGGGAGCAAGACCGAATAGGGGCGGTGCGAGGGGGAACCCTCGAGGGCTGTTTCCGGCCCACCGTCCGGGTAGGTTGCGTGAGGCGCATGGCAACATGCGCCCAAGATGAATGGCCGCCACGTTCTCGCCTCGCAAGGGGCGAGGGCCATACAAAACCCGGCTTACAGGCCAGCTGGCAGTTCCTCTCCACGACATCTGGGATAAAGCCTTTGGTGCCAGAAGGTTACGCCCATGGGCGCAGCTTCTGATTCAACGCATGGCGCTCATTTGCCCCGCCGCAAGACAGAGATATCCGCCGACTTTTCTTGAAACTGGTGCGATTAAATCGTACCATCACGGCTCATCATCAGGAGCCTATCGTGGGTCAGGTCGACAAACGCAGCATCACGCTTTCGCCGGAGTTGGCTCAGGCCGTCGACGATGTGGTCGCGGCTGGAGAATACGCTTCGGCGAGCGAGGTGATCCGCGATGCGTTGAGGCAATGGAAGGACCGCCGCGACCTGATGGGCTACACGGTTGAGGAACTGCGCAAGCTGGTGCAGGAGGGGATCGACAGCGGGCCTGGTCGGTTTGCCTCGATGGACGAAATCAAGGCGGAGGCCCGCAGGCGTCTGCGATCTGACGACGCGGCATGAAGTTGCTGCCAATCGACCGCAGCGCTCGTGCGGAAGAGGATTTGGTTGCGATCTGGCTTCATATTGCGGGCAACAACGAGGCAGCAGCGGACCGGTTGCTTGATCGTTTAGCGGCAAGATGGCAGCAATTGTCGACTTATCCCTTCTCAGGTGCGCCACGCGACGACATTGCGCCGGGTATCCGCCATCTGATTGTCGGCGAATATCTCACCTTGTACCGGGTCGGCGGTGATGCGATCGAAGTTCTTCGCGTGCTGCATGGTCGTCGTAACATCGAAGCCAATGACCTCGGCTCCTAAGCAATCCAGGAGAAGCGCTAGTGCTTTGCGGAATCGCGTAATTGCGTAAAACAAGGAGTTAGGGCGGTTCAGCGATCCCATCAAACGCTGACCCGCTCGTGGTCGATTTGTCAGTCGCTGATCCTGTCCAGCGAGGCCTCGATCGCCTTCCAGAGTTCTTCCACGGGCTCACAACCGACCGACAGGCGAACGAAGCCAGCCGGAACCGCGTCGCCTCGCTTCAAGCGCCGCTCGGCCGAGGTGTGGACGCCGCCGAAGGAGGTTGCGGCCTGCATCAGGTCGCAATTGTTGATGAAATCCTCGGCTTTCTGCTCGGAAGCGAGTTCGAAGGAGATGAGGAAGCCGAAGCGCTCCATCTGGGCGCGGGCAAGATTGTGCGAGGGATCGCCTTCGAGGCCGGGATAGCGCAGGCCGTTGATCGCCCGGTGGCCTTGCAGGCGCCGCGCGATCACTTCCGCCGACGAACACATGCGGTCGAAGCGCACATCCAATGTTTCCAGGCCGCGATGCACCAGCCAGGCTTCGAACGGCCCGGGGATGCTGCCCGAGACCTCGCGCCAGCCGGTCACGGCGGCGATGATATCCGCATTGCGGCTGGCTACATGTCCGAACAGCACGTCGGAATGGCCATTGGGTGCCTTGGTGTCGGCGGCGACAACGATATCGGCGCCATGATCGAGAGGACGCTGGCCGAAGGGCGTCATCGTCGTGTTGTCGACCACCAGCAGCGCGCCGGCCTTGTGGACGGCTTCGGCGACAGCGGCGATATCGCAGATGTCCAGCCCCGGATTGGCCGGCGTTTCGACGAAGGCCAGGCGATAGCCCGCAAAACCGCCGTCAAGGAAAGTCGATGTCGGCCGGACATCGTAGGAGACGCCGAGCGGTTTCAGGAAGCGATCAGCCAGCGCCCTGGTGGTGTGATAACCGTCCGAAGGCAGCAGGACATGGTCGCCGGCCTTGAGCACGGCAAAGAATGCCGCCGAGATCGCTGCCATTCCCGAGGGAAAGCCGACGCAGGGCGCGTCTTCCAAATGGGACAACATGTGTTCGACGGCATCCCAGGTCGGGTTGCTGAAACGGCCGTACTGGTTGAAGCCGGTGGCATCGCCCGGTGCATGGAAGATGGCGGCCATGGTCAGTGGCAGGGGAATGGAATCGCCCATGGCAAACCCGCTGCGACGCAAATGAGGAAGGGCCGCAGCGCGCGATTTGGCAGTTTCAGACATCGAGTTTCAAGTCCCTTGGCGATCGGTGATATGGGGAGACGCTATGCCCGGCCGCGGCTCGCGGCAAGGCGCCTCCAGTTGGACCAGCGCGGCTCTAAACGGTTCGTTAGGCTTAATAGACCATAAAGACGAGACGTGCCGTCAAAGCCTTCTCGTCGCCGTGATGCGCATGTTGTGAAGCCCTATTCCCGTTGACGCCCATAGTGCCCCATGGTATCCCATTTCGACATCAAAGCCTTCGTTCCGCGTCAGGGTAAAGCGTACGCCAATCGGGCAGCCGCGGCGGCTGCGCGTTTGCCGTTTTTTGCCCGTGTGGACGAGGTTGGTGCGGGGCAGACGCAGCGCTGCGGTGGCGCGTGCGACACGATGAAGAGGGGTGCGGCCGCGCAGGCGGCTGCAACGTGTGATGGACCGGTTTCTGTCGAACACGGTGAGCAGGATCGATGCGAAGGGGCGGGTGTCCGTTCCGGCGCATTTCCGTGCCGTGGTGCAGAAGCGCGGCTATTCGGAACTCTATGCACTGCGGTGCCTGGATCTGCCGGCGATGGATGTCGGCGGGCTCGATCTGCTCGATCGCTACGAACAACGCATCGCGCGGGAAGACCCGTTCCTGCAGGCTGCGGACGACATGTCGTTCTTCTGCCATGGCGACGGAGCGTTCCTGAAACTCGACCAGGACGGCCGCATCACCATGACCGATTTCATTCGCGAACATGCCGGCATTTCCGCGGAGGTGGCCTTTGTCGGGCGCGGAAATTTCTTTCAGATCTGGGAGCCGGGACGGCTTGCGACCTACGGCGCGCAGGCGCGGGCCAGGCTTTTGCAGCTTCGGCAGGGGACGAAGACTCACGAGGCCAAAGCTGGGGAGCGACCGGAATGACGGTGGGCCACGGCGATGATATCAACGCCGTTGGCGGATCGGTCCGCCACATTCCGGTCCTCCTTGGCGAAGTGCTGGAAGCGCTGGCGCCGGCGGAGGGCGACATCGTCATCGACGGCACGTTCGGCGCCGGCGGCTACACCAAGGCGATACTGGCGACCGGCGCGTCCGTTGTCGCCATCGATCGCGATCCGGATGCCATCGCGGCCGGCCGCGACCTCGAGGCGCAATCCGGCGGCCGGCTGAAGCTGGTGCAGGCGCCGTTCTCGACGCTCGACGAACACGTCGAAAGCGTCGACGGCGTCGTGCTCGACATCGGCGTTTCTTCCATGCAGCTCGACCAGGCCGAGCGTGGCTTTTCCTTCCGCAGCGACGGACCGCTCGACATGCGCATGGCGCAGGCGGGCCTGAGTGCTGCCGATGTAGTCAACAGTTTCAAGCCGGGCGACCTTGCCCGCATCTTCGGCTTCCTCGGCGAAGAGCGTCACGCCGGCCGCATCGCCCGCATGATCGAGGCGCGCCGGGAAAAACGCCCATTCGAGCGCACGCTCGAACTCGCCGATGCGATCGAAACCCATATTGGACGCGCGCCGAAGGACAAGATCCATCCGGCGACCCGCGTCTTCCAGGCGCTGCGCATCTTCGTCAATGACGAGCTCGGCGAACTGGCCAGGGCGCTGTTCGCGGCCGAACGCGCGCTGAAGCCCGGTGGACGGCTCGCCGTGGTGACGTTCCATTCGCTGGAAGACCGCATCGTCAAGCGCTTTATCGCCGACCGCGCCGACGCCATGACCGGCTCGCGCCACATGCCGGAGGCGCAGGCGCGCACCGCGACATTCCGCAAGGCTGGTGGCGGCGTGACCGCAGGCGACGCCGAGATTGCAGCCAACCCGCGCGCCCGCTCGGCCAGGCTGCGTGCCGCGATCCGCACCGAGGCTCCGGCGCGCGGCGACGATTTTTCGATTTTCGGCCTTCCAAAGCTTCCCGGCATCGACCGGCCGGGAGAGAGGTAAGCACGTGTTTCGTACCAGCGACATTGTCCTGATCGCCGTCATGGTTTCGGCGGCGGCCCTGACCTACAAGGCCAAGCGCGAGGCCGAGGACCAGTTGGCGGCCGTGCAGAAGATCCATGCCGAGATCCGTTACGAGGAGGACACGATCGACCTGCTCAAGGCCGACTGGAGCCTGCTCACCCAGCCGTCGCGCCTGCAGAAGCTGGCCGAACTCTATAAATCGCAGCTCGCGCTGGAGCCGGTCAGTGCTCGCCAGATCGTGGGCCTGGGCGACCTGCCGGCCAAGGCCCTCGATATCCAGGACATCCTGAACGGGCGCCAGGGCGCCATGGCCGACAATTCCGATAAGGCGCCTTCAGGCGACAAGGATCCCGTCGTGACCGGAGACATCGCCCAATGATCGGCAAACTGCTGAAGCGCTTCGCGTCGGTAAGCCGCGCCAGGACGGGCGAGGACAGATCGATCGTGGTCGAAGGCGCCCGCAAGGCAACAGGTGGCAAGGGCAAGGCGCGCATCGTGATGACGATGGCGGTGTTCTTCGGCATCTTCTCGACCATATCCGGGCGGCTGGTCTATCTCGGTTTCCAGACACCCGACCTGTCGGGCGGGCCGCAGAGCCGGGTGACCGCCTCGCGGCCCGACATTGTCGACCGCAACGGCGAAGTGCTGGCCACCGACATCAAGACGGCGTCGCTGTTCGCCGAGCCGCGCCGCATCGTCGATGCCGACGAGGCGATCGAGAAGCTGTCGACGGTGCTGCCCGAAATCGACTACGAGCAGACCTATCACAAGCTGAAGAGCGGCGCCGGCTTCGTCTGGCTGCAGCGGCAGCTGACGCCCAAGCAGCAGGCCGACATCATGCAGCTCGGCATTCCCGGTTTTGGCTTCCGCACCGAAAAGCGCCGTTTCTATCCAAGCGGCGAAACCTCGTCCTACGTTGTCGGTCTGACCAACATCGACAACCAGGGCATTTCCGGCATGGAGAAATATATCGATGAGCAGGGCCTGAGCGACCTGCAGGCGTCGGGCCTGGCGGTGGCGAAGGATCTCAGGCCGGTGAAGCTTTCGATCGACCTGCGCGTCCAGCATGTGGTGCGCGACGAGATTGCCGCCGGCCTGGAGCGCTATCGCGCCATGGGCGCTGGCGCGGTCGTGCTCAACGTCAAGACCGGCGAAGTGGTGGCCATGGCCTCGGTGCCGGATTTCGATCCGAACAATCCCTACAATGCGCAGGACAAGGACCGGCTCAACCGGATGTCGGCGGGGCTCTATGAAATGGGCTCGACGTTCAAAAGCTTCACCTCGGCCATGGCGCTCGATTCCGGCAAGGCGACGATGTCGAGCCGCTTCGACGCTTCGCATCCAATCCGCGTCGGCCACCAGGCCATTCACGATTTCCACGGCAAGAACCGCGTGCTGTCGTTGCCGGAGGTGTTCCTCTATTCGTCCAACATCGGATCGGCCAGGGAGGCAGAGTTGGTCGGCATCGAGGCGCACCGCGAATTCCTGCACCGCCTCGGCATTCTGGAGAAGATGCAGACCGAACTGCCCGAAGTCGCCCGCCCGACCGAGCCGAAAGTCTGGAAGCAGGTCAACTCGTTCACCATCGCCTTCGGCCATGGCGTGTCGACGACGCCGCTGCAGGCGGCTGTCGGCTGCGCAGCGCTGGTCAATGGCGGATATCTGATGGAGCCGACATTCCTGGTCCGCAGCCAGCAGGACGCGATGGCGGCAGCCAAGAAAGTGGTCGCCGACAAAACCGTCGAGGGCATGCGCTATCTCTACACGCTCAACGCCGAAAAGGGCTCGGCCAGAAACGCCCGCGTTCCCGGCTACCGCGTCGGCGGCAAGACCGGAACGGCCGAGAAGGTCATCAACGGCCGGTACTCTAAGGAGTTGAATTTCAACACCTTCGTCGCCGCCTTCCCGATGGACGATCCGCAATATCTGGTGTTCACGATCGCCGACGCCCCGCATCCGGAAAAGCCTGGGATGACCGACGTCGCCGCCAACAATGCTGGGGTTATGGCCGGCAATATCATCAGGCGTTCAGCGGCCATGCTTGGCGTGAAGCCAGATTTCAGCCATGAAAATGGTGCAACGCTGGTTTCCTATCAGTGATTCTTAGGGCGCGCCGGCAACTGCGCGCTATTTTGTTGCGGTGAACGGGACTCGATGAAGCTCAAAGATCTAGCCGGTATCCTGCCAGTCGAAGGAACAGCTTCCGCCGATCTGGAGGTCACCGGCATCTCGTCCGATTCCCGCCAGGTAAAACCGGGCGTCGTCTTTTTCGCGCTTGCCGGAACCAAGGCCGATGGCGCGAGCTACGCCGCTGATGCGGCCCGGCGTGGCGCCGCCATGATCGTCCTGGGCAAAGGCAGCGCCCTTGCCGATTTGCCGGTTCCGGTGCTGGCGGTCGATGATCCGCGCCTGGCACTGGCGTTGAGTGCCGCCCGCTACTTCGGCAAACAGCCGCAAACCATGGTCGCGGTTACCGGCACCAGCGGCAAGACATCGGTTGCCGCCTTCACCAGGCAGATTTGGGAGCAGGCGGGATACGCCGCCGCCTCGATCGGCACCACTGGCGTGGTCGCGCCCGGCCGCAACGAATATGGTTCGCTGACGACACCCGATCCGGTCGCCCTGCACCGGTTGCTCAGGGAATTGGCCGATGCCGGCGTTACCCACGCCTCGATGGAGGCCTCCAGCCACGGGCTCGACCAGCGCCGCCTCGATGGGGTGAAGCTCTCGGCCGGGGGCTTCACCAATCTCGGCCGCGACCACATGGATTACCATCCGACGATCGAGGATTATCATCGCGCCAAATTGCGCCTGTTCGACACGCTGCTGCCGAAGGGCGCACCCGCCATCGTCTTCGCCGACGATCCGTGGTCGGAACCGACGATAAAGGCGGCGCGGGCCGCCGGGCTCGACGTGCTGACGGTTGGCCGCCATGGCGATTTCCTCAGGCTGAAGCGGGTCGAGCATGAGCGTCATCGCCAGCGTGCCGAGGTCGAGGCCGACGGTGTGATCCACGAGATCGACCTGCCGCTCGCCGGCGATTTCCAGATCGCGAATGCGCTGGTTTCGGCGGGGCTGGCCATTTCCACTGGAACGCCTGTCGCCAAAGCCTTGGCGGCATTGGAGAAATTGAAAGGGGCGCCGGGCCGGCTCGATCTCGTCGGCACCACGGCGAGCGGCGCGCCGGTCTATGTCGATTACGCGCACAAGCCCGATGCGCTCGAGAACGTGCTGGCCTCGGTGCGTCCGTTCACCACCGGCCGTGTCATGGTCGTCTTCGGCTGTGGTGGCGACCGCGACCGTGGCAAACGACCGATCATGGGCGAGATCGCGACACGGCTTGCAGATGTCGTCATCGTCACCGACGACAATCCGCGCTCGGAAGTGCCCGAAACCATCCGCGCCGCCATTCTTGAGGCCGCGCCCGGCGCCATGGAGATCGGCGACCGGCGCAAGGCTATCCACGAGGCTGTCGGCATGCTGCATGCCGGCGATACGCTGATCGTGGCCGGCAAGGGTCATGAGGAAGGCCAGACGATCGGCTCGGAAACCTTGCATTTCTCCGACCACGAGGAAGTGCGCGCCGCGCTCCGGGAGCATGCCGCATGAGCTTGCTGTGGACGTCGGAAGCTCTGGTTGCCGCCACGGACGGACGGCCGCTCGGCCCCATGCCCGAAGGCATATCGGGCATTTCGATCGACAGCCGCAGCCTGCAGCCGGGCGATGCTTTCTTCGCCATCAAGGGCGAGGCGATGGACGGCCATGACTTCGTCACCGCGGCCATCAAGGCCGGCGCCGGCGTGCTGGTGGTGGCCGAAGGCAAGCTGCCCTCACTTGGCCGGTTGACCGCGCCGATCATCGTCGTCGACGACGTCCTGGTTGCGCTGGAAAAGCTCGGTGTCGCGGCGCGCGCCCGCTCGCAAGCCAAGATCATCGCGGTGACCGGCTCGGCGGGCAAGACCACGACCAAGGAGGCGCTGCGCCACGTGCTTTCGGCTGTCGGCAAGGTGCATGCCTCGGCGCAGTCCTTCAACAACCATTGGGGCGTGCCGCTGACCTTGGCGCGCATGCCCGCCGATTGCGATTATGCCGTGTTCGAGATCGGCATGAACCATCCCGATGAGATCCGGCCGCTGGTGAAGATGGTGCGGCCGCATGTCGCCATCGTCACCATGATCGCGGCCGCGCATCTTGGCTTCTTCCGCAACCTGGACGAGATCGCCAAGGCCAAGGCCGAGATTTTCGAGGGCCTGGAGCCCGATGGTGCTGCCGTCCTCAACCGCGACGATGCGCGTTTCAAGCTGCTGTACAAGATGGCACAGGCTGCCAGCGTCGAGCATATCCATGGCTTCGGCGAGAATGCGCGCTCGACCTTCAAGCTGGTCAAGTGCGAGTTGCATGCCGACCATTCCGACATCGCCGCCAGGATCAGCGGCCACGATATCATCGCCCGTATCGGCGCGCCCGGCCGGCACATGGTGCAGAACGTGCTGGCGGTGCTTGGCGCCGCCCATCTGGTTGGCGCCGATCTCGACAAGGTTGCATTGGCGCTGGCCGATCTCTCGGCCGAGCGCGGGCGCGGCAAGCGCCACGTGCTGCGGCATCCCGGTGGCCCGATTTCGGGCCGGGCCGGGGGCTCGATCACGCTGATCGACGAGAGCTACAACGCCAATCCTGCCTCGATGGCGGCCGCGATGGCGCTGCTCAACGCGACGCCGGTGACGGGCGAGGGCAGGCGCATCGCCGTGCTTGGCGACATGCTCGAACTCGGCGATCACTCGGCCAAGCTGCACGCCGCTCTTGCCGATCTCATCGTCGGCACCGGCACGCGGACGGTCTTTCTCGGCGGCCCGGAAATGCGGTCGCTGGCGGAAGCGCTGCCGGACGATATCAGGACGGAATACCGCGCCGGCGTCGAGGAGTTGAAGCCGGTGCTGCTCGCCGCGCTGAAGCCGGGCGACGTGGTGATGATCAAATCGTCGAAGGGCATCGGTTTTGCAAAACTGGTCGATGCGCTGCTGGGCAAATTCCCGGCTGAAACGACAACAAGCAACCAGACCTAGTCGGGGGACGAAAGCGCATGTTCACACTGCTGGTCGATTTCGCGGACAAGGTCTCTGTCTTCAATGTCTTCCGCTACATCACGTTCCGCACCGGCGGGGCGCTGATCACCTCCGCCCTGATCGTCTTCATCTTCGGGCCGACCATCATCAATTCGCTGCGGCTCAGGCAAGGCAAGGGCCAACCGATCCGCGCGGACGGGCCGCAGACCCATTTCAAAAAGGCAGGTACGCCGACCATGGGCGGACTGATGATCCTGTCCGGCATCATCGGCTCGTCGCTTTTATGGGCGAACCTGTCCAGCATCTATGTCTGGGTGGTGCTTTTGGTGACACTCGGCTTCGGCTCGATCGGCTTTTACGACGACTATCTGAAGGTGACGAAGCAGTCGCATCTCGGCTTCTCCGGCAAGGCGCGGCTTGCGCTGGAATTCGTTATCGCCGGCATCGCCGCCTGGGCGATCATGCACAATGGCCAGGCGCCCTTCTCGTCGTCGCTGACATTCCCCTTCGCCAAGGAATTCATCATCAACCTCGGCTGGTTCTTCATTCCATTCTCCTGCTTCGTCATCGTCGGCGCCGGCAATGCGGTGAACCTGACCGATGGCCTCGACGGCCTGGCGATCGTGCCGATCATGATCGCGGCGGCGTCCTTCGGCGTCATCGCCTATCTCTCGGGCAACGCGGTTTTCGCCGAATATCTGCAGATCCATTTCGTGCCCGGCACTGGTGAACTGGCGGTCGTGCTTGGCGCGGTCATCGGCGCCGGCCTCGGCTTCCTGTGGTTCAACGCGCCGCCCGCGGCGATCTTCATGGGCGACACCGGATCGCTGGCCATGGGCGGCCTGATCGGCACGGTCGCGGTCGCCACCAAGCACGAGATCGTGCTCGTCATCGTCGGCGGCCTGTTCGTGGTCGAGATTCTCTCGGTCATCATCCAGGTCGGCTACTTCAAGATGACCGGCAAGCGCGTGTTCCTGATGGCGCCGATCCACCATCATTTCGAAAAGCTCGGCTGGACCGAAAGCCAGGTGGTGATCCGCTTCTGGATCATCGCCGTCATCCTGGCGCTGGTCGGTCTTTCCACCCTCAAGCTCAGATAGGCCGCCACTTGATCCCCGCCGCATCCTTCGCTGGCAAGCGTGTATCGCTCTTCGGGCTCGGCGGCTCGGGGATCGCCACGGCGCGCGCGCTGATCGAGGGCGGCGCCGAGGTGCTGGCCTGGGACGACAATCCCGGCAGCGTCGCCAAGGCGGCCGCCACCGGCATCGCCACCGGCGATCTGCGTGGCGCTGACTGGGCCGGTTTTTCCGCCTTCGTGCTGTCACCCGGCGTGCCGCTGACCCACCCCAAGCCGCACTGGACCGTGGAATTGGCGCGTGGGGCCGGCGTCGAGGTCATCGGCGACATCGAGCTGTTCTGCAGGGAACGGGCGCAGCGTGCGCCGGATGCTCCCTTCATCGCCATCACCGGCACCAACGGCAAGTCGACGACGACGGCGCTGACGGCGCATATCCTTCAAGCCGCCGGGCGCGACACGCAGATGGGTGGCAATATCGGCCGTGCGGTGATGACGCTCGATCCGCCGAAGCCTGGCCGGCATTATGTAGTCGAATGCTCGTCCTACCAGATCGACCTTGCGCCCTCGATCAATCCGACGGCCGGCATCCTGCTCAATCTAACGCCCGACCATCTCGACCGCCACGGCACCATGCAGCACTACGCTTCGATCAAGGAGCGGCTGGTGGCGGGCAGCGAGACGGCGATCATCGGCATCGACGATTCCTGGTGCGCGCAGATCGCCGATCGGCTGGAGCGGGCAGGGCGGCAGGTCGTCCGCATTTCCAAGCGCCTGCCGCTGACCGACGGCTATTTCGCCGACGGCACCAATCTGATGGAAGCCGTGCACGGCCGCTACAGCCGGGTAGCCTTCCTCGAAGGCATTGGCTCGCTGCGTGGTCAGCACAATGCGCAAAACGCGTTGGCCGCCGTCGCCGCTTGCCTCAAGGTCGGGCTCAACCTTGGCGAGATCCAGTCTGGGCTGGAAAGCTTCCCGGGTCTGGCGCACCGCATGGAGCAGGTTGGCCGCAAGGACCATGTGCTGTTCGTCAACGATTCCAAGGCGACCAATGCCGATGCCGCCGCACCCGCGCTGTCCAGCTTCAATCGCATCTACTGGATCGCCGGCGGCCTGCCCAAGGAAGGCGGCATCGAGCCGCTACGCGGTTTCTTCCCGCGCATCGCCAAGGCTTATCTGATCGGCGAGGCGGCGCCCGCCTTTTCGGCGACGCTCGGCGAGGCCGTGCCCTACGAGATCTCGGGTACGCTGGCGGCGGCGGTCGAGCATGCCGCGCATGACGCGGCCAAGGACGACAGTGGCGAGGCGGTGGTGCTGTTGTCGCCGGCCTGCGCCAGTTTCGACCAGTTCAAGAATTTCGAGGTCCGCGGCGAAGCCTTCAGGCAAGCTGCGAGCGCTATGGATGGCGTCAAACCCATCGGAGGGGCACGATAATGCAGAGCCGTCTCGACAAAAGTCCGGTCGCAACCTGGTGGTGGACCATCGATCGCTGGTTCCTGGCGGCGTTTCTGTCGCTGATGGGGCTCGGCATCGTGTTGTCCTTCGCGGCAAGTCCCGCGGTGGCCGAACGCATCGGCCTCGACAGTTTCCATTTCGCCACCCGGCAGATCATCTTCACCGTGCCTGCGCTCGGCGTGATGCTGGCGGTCTCGTTCCTGGATTCCAGGCAGATCCGGCGCATGTCGCTGATCATGCTGTGCCTGATGCTGGTGCTGATGGTGGCGGTGCTCTATGTCGGCGTCGAGGTGAAGGGCGCGCGCCGCTGGGTGTCGCTTGCCGGCCTGTCCATCCAGCCGTCCGAGTTCCTCAAGCCGGCCTTCGTCATCATGTGCGCGTGGCTGTTCGCCGAGCACAAGCGCCAGCCCGACATTCCGGGTAATCTGTTCGCCATGCTGCTCCTGGTGCTGGTCGTGTCGCTGCTGGTGGCGCAGCCGGACCTCGGTCAGACCATGCTGACCACCGGCACCTGGGGCATCATGTTCTTCATGGCGGGGCTGCCATGGCTTTGGATCATCGTGCTGGGCGCTGCCGGCGTCGGCGGCGTCTTCGCCGCCTATACGGTGTTTCCGCACGTCGCGCTGCGCATCGACAAATTCCTCACCGGCGAAGGCGACACGTTCCAGGTCGATATGGGCCGCGATGCGCTGATCAATGGCGGCTGGTTCGGCGTCGGGCCGGGCGAGGGCACGGTCAAGCGGGTCATCCCCGACAGCCATGCCGACTTCGTCTTCTCGGTCGCGGGCGAGGAGTTCGGGCTGATCATGTGCTTCTTCATCATGTCGATCTTCGCCTTCATCGTGCTGCGCGGTCTCAACACGGCGCTCAAGGAGCATGACGACTTCACCCGTTATGCGGTCGGCGGTCTGGTCACCGTGTTCGGCCTGCAGGCCGTCATCAACATGTGCGTCAACCTGCAACTGGTGCCGGCAAAGGGCATGACGCTGCCCTTCATCTCCTATGGCGGCTCCTCGCAGATCGCCATCGCCATCTCGATGGGGATGGTGCTGGCGCTGACGCGCAAGCGGCCGGAAAAGCGCAAGCAGATGGGCTTTACCCTGCCGCAGCGCGCCATGCCGGCGGAGTGACATGGCCAGAGGCGTTATCCTTCTCGCGGCGGGCGGAACCGGCGGACATCTGTTTCCAGCCGAAGCGCTGGCGCATGAACTCCTCGATCGCGGCTGGGCGGTGCATCTGGCGACCGACACCCGGGCCGAACGGTTTGCCGCCCATTTTCCTGCGGCGGCCGTCCATCCGATCCAGTCGGCGACGTTAGGCTCGAAAAATCCCTTCGCCCTGCTCGGCGCCTTCTGGAAAATCTGGAGCGGCGTGCGTCAGGCCTCCGCCGTCATCGGCAGGATCAAGCCGGAGGCCGTCGTTGGATTTGGCGGCTATCCGACCTTGCCGCCGCTCTACGCGGCGACGCGGCGCAAGGTGCCGACGCTGATCCACGAGCAGAACGCGGTGATGGGACGCGCCAACCGGGCGCTGGCCGGCCGTGTCGACGCGATCGCCGGCGGCTTCCTGCCGCAGGATGAAAGCGCGGCCGGCGCCAAAACGGTGACGACCGGCAATCCGGTCCGGCCGGCTGTGCTCGAAGCGGCCAGGACGCCTTACGCGGCTTCGACCGGGGATGAGCCCTTCCGCCTGCTGGTGTTCGGCGGCAGCCAGGGCGCACAATTCTTTTCCGATGCCATGCCAGGGGCCATCGCGCTGCTTTCCGACGCACAGCGCAAGCGCCTTGTCGTGACCCAACAAGCTCGCGCGGACGACGTGGCGCGGGTGAAGGCGGCCTATGCCACGCTCGGCGTCGCCGTCGAGGTCTCGCCGTTCTTCACCGACATGGCGGCGCGCATAGCGGCGGCGCATCTTGTAATCTCTCGTTCCGGCGCCTCGACCGTGTCGGAAATCGCCGTCATCGGCCGGCCGGCGCTGCTGGTGCCCTATCCCTTCGCGCTCGACCACGACCAGGCGGCCAATGCAGCCGCCCTTGCGGCCGCCGGCGGTGGCGAGGTGCATGTGCAATCCTCGCTTTCGCCCGAGCGCATCGCGGCACTGCTCGGCGCCCTGATAGACCAACCGGAGCGGCTGGCGACGATGGCTGCCGCGGCCAAGTCGGTCGGCAGGCCCGACGCGGCGCGGTTGCTCGCCGACCTCACAGAGGCTATTGCGTCCCGCAAAACAGTATCGGATTTCAGGAAGGGGACGCACCCATGAAGATGCCGCAGACCATCGGCCTCGTGCATTTCATTGGCATTGGCGGCATCGGCATGAGCGGCATCGCCGAGGTGCTGCACAATCTCGGCTACAAGGTGCAGGGGTCCGACCAGGCCGACAGCGCCAATGTGCAGCGGCTGCGCGACAAGGGCATCGAATGCTTCGTCGGCCACAAGGCGGAGAATCTCGGTGACGCCGAGGTCATCGTCGTCTCGACGGCGATCAAGAAGTCGAATCCGGAGCTGAAGGCGGCGCGTGAAAAGCTGTTGCCAATCGTGCGCCGCGCGGAGATGCTGGCCGAGCTGATGCGTTTCCGCCAGGCCGTGGCGATCGGCGGCACGCATGGCAAGACGACGACGACCTCGATGGTGGCGACGCTGCTGGAGGCCGGCGGGCTCGACCCGACCGTCATCAATGGCGGCATCATCAACGCCTACGGCACCAATGCGCGCATGGGCGATGGCGAGTGGATGGTGGTCGAAGCCGACGAGAGCGACGGCACCTTCCTCAAGCTGCCGGCCGACATCGCCGTCGTCACCAACATCGATCCCGAGCATCTCGATCATTATGGCAATTTCGACAATGTGCGCGAAGCGTTCCGCCAGTTCGTCGAGAACGTGCCTTTCTATGGCTTCGGGGTGATGTGCACCGATCACCCGGAAGTGCAGGCGCTGGTCGGGCGCATCGAGGATCGGCGTGTCATCACCTATGGCGAGAACGCACAGGCCGATGTGCGCTTCACCAACCATCGCATGGCGGGGGCGACCTCGGAGTTCGACGTGATCATCCGCGACCGCAAGGGGCGCGGCCAGACGGCGATTTCGGGCCTGCGCCTGCCGATGCCCGGCCGCCACAATGTCTCCAACGCGACCGCCGCGATCGCGGTCGCGCACGAACTCGGCCTGTCGGCCGAGGCGATCAAGAAAGGCCTGTCGTCTTTCGCCGGCGTCAAGCGCCGCTTCACCCACACCGGTTCCTGGAACGGTGTCGACGTGTTCGACGATTACGGCCACCACCCGGTCGAAATCTCGGCGGTGCTGAAGGCGGCGCGCAGCGCCACCAACGGGCGTGTCATCGCCATTGCCCAGCCGCACCGCTTCACCCGGTTGCATGATCTGTTCAACGAGTTCTCCGCCTGCTTCAACGATGCCGACACGGTGATGGTCGCCCCGGTCTACGCCGCCGGCGAAGAGCCGATGGACGGCGTGACATCGGACGCGCTGGTGTCGCGTATCCGCGCCGGCGGCCATCGCGACGCCCGCTACATCGAGGGACCGGCCGACATCGCGCCCGTCATCCGCGACATCGCCAAGCCCGGCGACTTCGTCGTCTTTCTCGGCGCCGGCAATATCACTCAGTGGGCCTATGCGCTGCCGAAGGAGCTTGCCGCCCCATGATGAACGGCCAGGCCCTGATCGACAGACTTGGCGGCCGGCTAGCCGGTCTGCGCGGCCGCATCACGCCGAATGCCGAGATGGACAAGATCACCTGGTTCCGGGCTGGCGGCCTTGCCGAGGCGCTGTTCCAGCCTGCGGACGAGGAGGATCTGTCGGCCTTCCTCAGAGCCGTTCCCGAAGAGATACCCCTGACCATCGTTGGCGTCGGTTCGAACCTTCTGGTCCGCGACGGCGGCATTCCGGGTTTCGTTATCAGGCTTTCGGCCAAGGGCTTTGGCGAGGCCGAAGTCGTTTCCCCGATCAGGATCAAGGCAGGTGCCGCCACGCCAGACAAGCGCATGGCGGCGGTGGCGCTCGAGGCCGGCATTGGCGGCTTCCATTTCTATCACGGCATTCCAGGCGCTATCGGCGGCGCGCTCAGGATGAATGCCGGCGCCAACGGGGTCGAGACGTGCGAGCGCGTCGTCGAGGTGCGGGCGCTCGACCGCGCGGGCAACGCCCAAACGCTGAGCAATGCCGAGATGGGCTATGCCTACCGCCATTCGGCGGCGCCCGCCGGGCTGATCTTCACTTCGGCCGTTTTCGAAGGCTTTGTCGAGGACAGGGCGGTGATCAAGGCGGCGATGGATGCGGTGCAGAACCATCGCGAGACCGTGCAGCCGATCCGCGAGAAGACGGGCGGCTCGACCTTCAAGAATCCGGAAGGCACGTCGGCCTGGAAGGAGATCGACAAGGCGGGTTGCCGCGGGCTGATGATCGGCGGTGCGCAGATGTCGCCGATGCACTGCAACTTTATGATCAACACCGGAACGGCGACCGGCTACGACCTCGAATATCTCGGCGAGACGGTGCGCGCGCGGGTGCTCGAGCATTCCGGCATCCGGTTGCAGTGGGAGATCAAGCGCATCGGCAATTTCCGTTCCGGATATGCCGTCCAGGAGTTCCTCGGCCAGCTTCTCTAGCGCCTCTTGAAGTTCACGTGATGCGTGAACTTCAACCGGATCGAAATACCGTGAAATCGTTGCCGCAAAGACTCAGCGACACGGTTTTCGCATCCATTTTCTCAGAAAGTGAATCTCTCGGAATCATAAGTGCTTGCCAGTGAATCAACTCTCTGATTCTCTGCCCTGAAGCGTTTCCTGATTTGAGTCGTTCGACGCGTTTCAGCGTTTTCCGTCTGGGGGGGCAACCTGCCGGGAGACTCAGACTCAATGTTGCGGAAATCTTGTGTTTTTGGTCCGCGGTGAGAGGGGATGACGGGGAATGAAAAGCAAGCATGTGGCCGTATTGCTGGGAGGTTTCTCGTCCGAGCGGCCCGTGTCTCTGTCTTCCGGAAAGGCCTGTGCCGATGCGCTGGAGCAGGAGGGTTACCAGGTCACCCGCGTCGATGTCGGGCGCGATGTCGGCTCGGTGCTTGCCGAGCTCAAGCCTGACGTCGCCTTCAATGCGCTGCATGGGCCTTTTGGTGAGGACGGTACCATCCAGGGCATCCTCGAATATCTCGGCATTCCCTACAGCCATTCCGGCGTGCTCGCCTCGGCGCTTGCCATGAACAAGGAGCAGGCGAAGAAGATCGTCAAATCGGTCGGCGTCCCCGTTGCTGAATCGAAGGTCTCCAATCGGTTCTCCATCCAGAACAAGCATCCGATGAAGCCGCCCTATGTGGTCAAGCCGGTCAGCGAGGGGTCGAGCTTTGGCGTCGTCATCGTGTCGGAGGGGCAGTCGCACCCGCCGCAGGTGATCGGGTCGTCCGAATGGAAATATGGCGATACCGTCATGGTCGAGCGCTACATCCATGGGCGCGAGCTGACCTGCGCCGTCATGGGCGATGTGGCGCTTGGCGTCTGCGAGATCATCCCGACGGGCCATTCCTTCTACGACTATGATTCAAAATATGTCGCGGGCGGATCAAAACACGAATGCCCCGCAAAAGTTTCACCGAATATTTACCAAAAAATACAGACACTGGCGCTCAAGGCTCACCAAGCTGTCGGCTGTCGGGGCGTTTCCCGGTCGGACTTCCGTTATGACGATCGTCACTCCGAAAATGGCGAGGTTGTATGGCTCGAGGTCAACACTCAGCCGGGCATGACGCCGACGTCTCTGGTGCCTGAAATTGCCGCCCATGCCGGGCATTCGTTTGGTGAATTGTTGAGTTGGATGGTGGAGGACGCTTCGTGTCTGCGTTGAAATGGGGACAGGGTAAGGTGAGGGGCGCGGCCGGGCCGTCGCTGTTCGGCCTGCCATTGTCGTTGGACCATTTCGTTCTGCCGCGCGTGCTTCGCCGCCCGGTACGCATCCTGACGCGTCTGAGCGATGGTGAATTCCAGGCGCCGCGCTTCTCCGCCGCGATCATGTCGTCGGTGCTGCTGGTCTCGAGTGGCGCCTATGGCGCCTACCTGGGTGGTCACGCCGACGGCATCATTCAAAGCATCACCGCCCGCACCGGCTTCGCGGTCGACCAGGTCAAGGTGGTCGGCAACCGCCAGACTTCGGAGATCGACATTCTCGACAGGCTGGAACTCGATGGCTGGACGTCGCTGATCGGCTTCGATGCCGAAGCCGCACGGGAGCGTATCGCCACCCTGCCGTGGATCCAGGTTGCCGCGGTGCGCAAGGTTTATCCGCACACGCTGGAAGTGCGCGTCGAGGAGCGTGCGGCTTTCGCGCTCTGGCAGCAGGGCAACGATCTCTCCGTCATCGAGAAGGATGGCGCCGTCATCGCGCCGTTCTCGGGCGGCAAGCAGGTGCTCCTGCCGCTGCTGATCGGCACCGGCGCGCCCGCCAAGGCGCCCGATTTCCTGGCCAGGGTCGAACACTATCCCGACCTCGCCGGCCGCATCAAAGGCTATGTCCGTGTTGGCGAGCGGCGCTGGGACCTGAAGCTGGACAACGGCATCACCATCAAGTTGCCCGAGGATGACGAGGACCAGGCGCTCGCCGAACTCGTCAAGATGGACCATGACAAGGGACTGTTGTCGCGCGACATCGCCGCCGTCGACATGCGCCTGACAGACCGGCTGGTCGTGGAGCTGACGCCGCAGGCGGCGACGCAGCGCGAAGCCGCGCTCAACGAGAAGCCGAAAACCCTGAAGCGCAAGCCGGAGACGAAGATATGAGCTGGCTTGGCGGTTCTGGCGATGCCTCGTCGCGCCGGTCGGGCACCCTGACGGTGCTGGATGTCGGCTCGAACAAGGTCTGCTGCATGGTGGCCAAGCTGAAGCCGAACGATGACGGCAAGCTCCTGCGCGGCCGCTCGCATCGCATCCAGGTCATCGGCATCGGCCACCAGAAATCGCAAGGCGTGAAGTCCGGCGTCATCGTCGATCTCGACCGAGCCGAGCATGCCATTCGCCTCTCCGTCGACGCCGCCGAACGCATGGCCGGGCTGACGGTCGATTCGCTGATCGTCAACATGACCGCCGGCCGGCTGAAGAGCGAAAGCTTCTCGGCGACCATCAATCTTGGCGGCCACGAGGCCGACGAAGCCGACATCAAGCGCGTGCTCGGCGCCGGTGCCAAGCAGGCGCTGAAGGCCGAGCGCGAGGTGGTCCATTCGCTGCCCGTCGGCTTCTCGCTCGATGCCGAGCGTGGCGTGCGCGATCCGCGTGGCATGGTGGGCGACACGCTTGGCGTCGACATGCATGTGCTGACGGGCGATGCGGCGCCGATGCGCAATCTGGAGCTCTCCATCAACCGCTCGCATTTGTCGGTCGAGCGCATGGTGGCGACGCCCTATGCCAGCGGGCTGGCGGCACTGGTCGACGACGAGCTGGAACTCGGAGCCGCCTGCATCGACATGGGCGGCGGCACGACGACGATCTCGGTGTTTTCGGAAGGCAAGTTCGTCCATGGCGACGCCATCGCCATCGGCGGTAACCATGTGACGCTCGACATGGCCAAGGGACTTTCGACCTCGCTCGACGCCGCCGAACGGCTGAAGGTGATGCACGGCTCGGCCCCCCCCACGACCGCGACCTGGTCTCGATCCAGCCGATCGGCGACGATGGCGACGTGCCGCTGCAGATCCCGCGTTCGGTGATGACGCGCATCGTGCGCGCCCGCATCGACGAGACGCTCGAACTCCTGCGTGACCGGTTGAACAAGTCCGGTTACGGCAATGCGGTCGGCAAGCGCGTCGTGCTCACCGGCGGCGCCAGCCAGCTGGCCGGCCTGCCGGAAGCGGCGCGCCGCATCCTGGGGCGCAATGTACGCATCGGTCGCCCGCTCGGCGTGGCGGGCCTGCCCGAAGCGGCGAAAGGCCCGGCTTTCTCGGCCGCGGTCGGGCTTCTGATCTATCCGCAGATGGCGAGCTTCGAGAGCCATCCGGCGAAAGGCATTTCCGGTCTCAGAATGACCGGAACGGGTGGAAAACTGCATCGCATGAGTCAGTGGTTGAGAGACAGTTTCTAATTGACGGGGACAGCCCCATAGGCGGCCGCGGCGGCGAAGCGGCGTGAAAGGCAAAGGACGGAGACAATGACTATCAATCTGCAGAAGCCGGACATCACCGAGCTTAAGCCGCGCATCACCGTGTTCGGTGTGGGCGGCGGCGGCGGCAATGCCGTGAACAACATGATCACCGCCGGACTGCGCGGTGTCGAGTTCGTCGTGGCCAACACCGACGCGCAGGCGCTGACCATGTCGAAGGCCTCTCGGCTGATCCAGCTTGGCGCGCATGTCACCGAGGGGCTCGGTGCCGGATCGCAGCCGGAAGTCGGCCGCGCGGCGGCGGAAGAGTGCATCGACGAGATTCTCGACCATCTCACCAACACCCATATGTGCTTCGTCACCGCCGGCATGGGCGGCGGCACCGGTACGGGTGCTGCTCCGGTTGTTGCCCGCGCAGCGCGCGAGAAGGGCATTCTCACTGTCGGCGTCGTCACCAAGCCGTTCCACTTCGAAGGCCAGCGCCGCATGAAGACGGCCGACTTCGGCATCGAGGAGCTGCAGAAATGCGTCGACACCTTGATCGTCATCCCCAACCAGAACCTGTTCCGGCTGGCCAATGACAAGACCACCTTCGCCGACGCCTTCGCGATGGCGGACCAGGTGCTCTACTCCGGTGTGGCCTGCATCACCGACCTGATGGTCAAGGAAGGCCTGATCAACCTCGACTTCGCCGACGTGCGTTCGGTGATGCGCGAGATGGGCAAGGCGATGATGGGCACCGGCGAGGCTTCGGGCGAGGGCCGCGCGATGGCGGCGGCGGAAGCCGCGATCGCCAACCCGCTGCTCGACGAGACCTCGATGAAGGGCGCCAAGGGCCTGCTGATCTCGATCACCGGCGGCCGCGACCTGACCCTGTTCGAAGTCGACGAAGCGGCGACCCGCATCCGCGAGGAAGTCGACCAGGATGCCAACATCATCCTGGGCGCCACGTTCGACGAGGAACTCGAAGGCGTCATCCGCGTCTCGGTGGTAGCCACCGGCATCGACAAGTCGGCGGCTGAAATCGCCGCGGCGCCGATCTCGATCCGGACCTCCCCGCCGAAGCAGGCTGCCCGGCCGGCCGTCGCCCCTGTGGAAAGCCGCCCGACGCCGGTCCAGCAGACGGTGTATGAGCCGCGCGCCGCCGATCCGGTCGCCGAAGCCATCCAGTTGGCCGAAGCCAATGCCGCGGCCATGGCGCAGGCTCGTCCGGCTCCTGTCGCCCATGCGGACGATTTCCGCCCGCAGAGCAAGATCTTCCAGGCGCCGCCCGCACAACCGCAGCCTATGGTGCAGCCGGTCGTCCAGCAGATGATGCAGCCGGCTCCGCAGCCACGCGAAATGCTGCGTGAAGTCCAGCAGCCGGTGGCGATGGCGCCGCAGCGCATGCCGCGCGTCGAGGACTTTCCGCCGGTCGTCAAGGCCGAGGTCGACGCCAAGAGCCGCCCGGCCGACCACGAGAACAGCGGCCCGATGGGCCTCCTGAAGCGCCTGACCAATGGCCTGACCCGCCGCGAGGAGGAGCCCGCACGGCTGCAGCCGGCGCAGCCGCGCGAGCCCAAGCTGCGCCAGGCGGCACCGGAAGTGCGCCGCCTCGCCAGCCAGGACGCCCAGCTTTACGCGCCGCGGCGCGGCCAGTTGGACGATCAGGGCCGCCTGACGCCGCAGACCAGGGCGACTCAGGACGACGATCAGCTGGAGATTCCGGCGTTCCTGCGCCGCCAGGCCAACTGAGCGGTTAACGGACTGTAACAATTGTTAACAGGCAGGCAAGAAATTGCTTGCCTGTTAACGTTTAAAATACCGCATAATCAACGGGTTATGACATCGTACATGTTCCAGTTCGCGGTTACAAAGAGTAAGAAACCGTGATTTGGAGTCTCCTTGCCGGGACATTATCTTCGCTGCCTACCATAGTCGGTTTGCCGGGATTTCGGGGGAAGTCGCCCTGCCTGCCGATTTAACAAGAGCCGCGCCCTCGGGCTGGAGAAGCGGACCTAGGCATTACGGGCTCATGGGGATTGTCTTGCACGACCACCAGACGACAGTGAAGACGCGCGCGTCGCTTACAGGCACCGGCGTTCACAGCGGCAAAGAAGTTTCCATCAGTTTCCTGCCCGCGGATGCCGATACCGGCATCGTGTTCGCGCTCCTCAATGGAGACGGGCAGGGCCGTGAGTTCCGCGCCCTGTTTTCCGAGATCGGCGCCACCGACCTTTGCACCATGCTTGGCGATCCGTCGGGCGAGCACATCGCCACGGTCGAGCACATCATGGCCGCCCTGTTCGGGCTCGGCATCGACAATGTCATCATCGAGATCGACGGCCACGAGGTTCCAATCCTCGACGGCAGCGCCATGGCGTTCGTCGAAGCCATAGACCAGGCCGGCATCGAGACGCTGGCCGTCAAGCGGCGCTATATCAGGGTGGTCAAGCCGGTCCGCATCGAGAACGGCGCCTCCTGGGCGGAGTTCAGGCCCTATGACGGCACCCGTTTCGAGGTCGAGATCGATTTCGAAAGCCCGGCGATCGGCCGTCAGCTCTTCGCATCGGACATCAACGCCGATATTTTCCGCCGCGACATCGCGCGGGCCCGCACCTTCGGCTTCATGAAGGACGTCGAGCGGCTGTGGGCCGCCGGCTATGCTCTGGGATCCTCGCTGGAAAATTCCCTAGTGATCGGTGACGACAACCGCGTCATCAATATGGGCGGCCTGCGCTATCCCAATGAGTTCGTGCGCCACAAGACGCTCGACGCCATGGGCGACCTGGCGCTGGCCGGCGCGCGCTTCATCGGTTGTTTCCGCTCCTATCGCGGCGGCCATCGGCTGAACGCCGCCGCACTGCGGCGCCTGCTGTCGGACCGCACCGCCTTCGAGATCGTCGAGACGACACGCCGCGAGCGTGGTCGCGCCGCCGAGATGAACGCCGTCAATGCGCCTCTCTATGCGCCCTGGATGATCTGATTTTCTTAATCTTTTTCGGATTCCATGGCGGTATGGGTGTTGCATGAATGCATCATCCATCGGCGAAATTGCGTAGATTTTCACGCCACGGTCCGCCGCCACAAAAATGCGCGATTGGCTGGACATAGCGTTGCCGGGCAAGGCGGTTATGGTTTATGGCTGCTGCCGTCGATTAGTGCATGTCGCTCAAAGGTGGGGACCAGTTTTGGGACAACTGCATGCAACGAGCATTAAAATAACGCCGAAAGGGCGCAATCCAATCATGTTCTTCAAGCGAGTTGGTCAATCGAAAGCGCCGCAGCGGTCTGTTTTCCTGGCGCTTTCGGTGGTTGTTCCATCGCTCTTTCTGGCGGCTTGCATGTCGTCGGAAAAAGACATCGACCTGTCGACCTATGTCGACCAGACCGAACCGGCCGACGTTCTCTACAATCAGGGCCTGGCCAATCTGAACGCCGGCCGCCTGGACGAGGCAAGCAAGAAATTCGACGCGGTCGACCGCCAGCACCCCTATTCGGAATGGGCCCGCAAATCGATGGTGATGGGCGCGTTCGCCGACTATCGAAAGGGCAGCTACGACGATGCGATCCAGTCGGCGAAGCGGTACCTGGCGCTCTATCCGTCCACGGATGACGCGGCCTATGCCCAGTATATCATTGGTCTGAGCTACTATCGCCAGATCAAGGATGTGACGCAGGACCAGAAGGAAGCACGCCAGACCCTGCAGACGATGCAGGACCTGGTGACGCGCTGGCCGACGTCGGAATATGTCGACGATGCCAAGGAAAAGATCCGCTTCGCCAACGACCAGCTCGCGGGCAAGGAAATGCAGATCGGCCGCTATTATCTGGAGCGCCGCGAGTACATCGCCGCCGTCAAACGCTTCCGCACCGTGGTCGAAAACTATTCCAACACCCGCCATGTCGAGGAAGCGCTCGCGCGCCTTACCGAAAGCTATTACGCGTTGGGCTTGACCTCGGAGGCCCAGACGGCGGCCGCGGTGCTCGGTACCAACTATCCCGACAGTTCGTGGTACAAGGATTCCTACAAGCTGCTGCAGAGCAACGGGTTGGCGCCGCGTGAAAATGCCGGGTCGTGGATATCCAAGGCCGGGAAGCTGATCACCGGCGCCTGACCGCGGAGCCTCCGAGCGAAGTGCGCAGCGCGCTTTTTCGGATTGATCCGAAGCTCAAACAAAAAGATAGTGCGGCGCTGCGACTCCAACTGTCGGGTGCCGCTTTATCCTTTTGTTTTTCGTGCCTGTCGTTATCCCGAAACCGGGTCCACTTTTGGGCGGCATGCAATAGGTCCGGTTTCTCATGCTTTCCAGACTGTCGATCCGCGATATCGTCCTGATCGAAAAGCTGGACATCGACTTCCAGCCGGGCCTTTCCGTGCTGACCGGCGAAACCGGCGCCGGCAAGTCCATCCTGCTCGATGCCTTGTCGCTGGCGCTCGGCGCGCGCGGCGATGCCTCGCTGGTGCGCCACGGCGCGTCCCAGGGCCAGGTCATTGCCGTGTTCGATGTTCCGCGCAACCATCCGGTGCGCGCGCTGCTCGCCGAAAACGCCATCGAGGACGATGGCGACGTCATCCTGCGGCGCGTGCAGACGGCGGATGGCCGGACCCGTGTGTTCGTCAACGACCAGCCGTCCTCCGTGACGCTGATGCGCGATGTCGGCCGCGCCCTGGTCGAGATTCACGGCCAGCATGACGAGCGCGCCTTGGTCGATCCCGGCGCGCATCGCGATGTGCTCGATGCTTTCGGCGGCCATCTCGGCGCCGTCCGCTCGACCGGCGAGGCATGGCGGCACTGGCGCGCCGCCCAGCAGGAGCTGACGCGCCATCGCGCCAAGGTGGAAGCCGCCGCGCGCGAAGCCGACTATCTGCGCGCCGCGGTTGCCGAACTGACCAAGCTCGATCCGCAGCCGGGCGAAGAAACCGAACTTGCCGAGCTGCGTGCCCACATGATGCGCGCCGAGAAGATCGCTTCCGAAATTCACGACGCGCAGGATGTGCTGTCGGGCCCGTCCTCGCCCTTGCCGCAACTGGCCAGCCTGCTGAGACGGCTGCAGCGCAAGGCGACGGAGGCGCCCGGCCTGCTCGAGGACGTGGTGAAGTCGCTGGACGAAGCCATGCTGTCTCTCGACGCGGCGCAGTCGGGCGTCGAGGCCGCGCTTCGTGCCACGGAGTATGATCCGCAGCGGCTGGAGAAAGCCGAGGAACGTCTGTTTTCGCTGCGCGCGGCGTCACGCAAGCACAGCGTCGCCGTCGACGACCTGGCGCAGCTGCGCGACACGATGGTTGCCGATCTCGCCGATCTCGACGCCGGCGAAGAACGCCTGCACGGCTTGGAAAAGCAGGCGGCCGCCGCGCGCGAAGCCTATGATATCGCCGCCGCACAGCTGTCCTCGCTTCGCCATGCCGCGGCGGTCGGTCTGACCAAGGCGGTGATGGCCGAACTGCCGGCGCTGAAGCTCGAACGCGCGGCCTTTATCGTCGAGATGAAGAGCGAGGCCGGGGCGCGCATGGAAGAGGGCATCGACCAGATCGAGTTCTGGGTGCGCACCAATCCTGGCACGCGGCCCGGGCCGATGATGAAGGTTGCCTCCGGCGGCGAGCTTTCGCGCTTTCTCCTGGCGTTAAAGGTGGCGCTGGCCGACCGTGGCTCGGCGCCGACATTGGTTTTCGACGAAATCGACACCGGGGTGGGCGGCGCCGTGGCCGACGCCATCGGCCAGCGGCTGGCGCGGCTGTCGAAGCGCGTCCAGGTGCTTTCCGTCACCCATGCGCCGCAAGTGGCAGCGCGCGCGGCAACACATTTCCTGATCTCCAAATCGGGCAGCACCGACCGTGTCGCGACCGGAATTGCCGAGATGGACAGGACTGCGCGGCAGGAGGAGATCGCTCGCATGCTGGCCGGCGCCACGATCACCGACGAGGCGCGCGCCGCCGCCGAGCGGCTGCTGCGCGAGAATACAAACGCGGCATGAGACGATCCGGCGTCATGAGACGATCAGGCGTCATGGGGCGAGTCAGGATATGGCTCCATCCTGCTGTTCAGGAATGATCTTTTCCGAAAACCGGTTCCCACCTTTCAAGATCATGCTCTATTGTGGCGCGCCACCGTTCAGGGACAAAAAGCATGGCCGAAAAACCTGTCGATTCGCTCAGCGAAAGCGAGGCTGAAGCCGAACTCCAGCGCCTTGCCGAGGAGATCGCCGGTCATGACCGGCGCTACCATGCCGAGGACGCGCCCACGATCACGGACGCCGAGTATGACGCGCTGCGGCGGCGCAATCTTGCCATCGAGGAGCGCTTTCCCGGGCTGGTGCGTGAGGATTCGCCCTCGCTCAGGGTGGGTGCCGCCCCGGCGGAAGGCTTCACCAAGGTGCGCCATGCCGTGCCGATGCTCAGCCTCGCCAAGGCCTATACCGACGCCGACGTCACCGATTTCATCGAGCGCGGCCGGCGCTTCTTCGACCGCGACAAGGACCTCGACATTGCCTTCACCGCCGAACCGAAGATCGACGGGCTGTCGGCTTCGCTGCGTTACGAAAAGGGCGTGTTCGTGCAAGGCGCGACGCGCGGCGACGGCGCTGTCGGCGAGGACATCACCGCCAACCTCAGGACCATCGCCGACATTCCCGCCAAGCTGAAGGGTTCAGGCTGGCCCGAGACCATCGAGATCCGCGGCGAGGTCTATATGACCTATGCCGAATTCGAGGCGCTCAAGGCGCGCTCGGCGGCTGTGGGGGGCCAGGATTACGTCAATCCGCGCAACACGGCGGCCGGGTCGCTGCGCCAGAAGGATCCATCCGTCACCGCCAGCCGCAACCTCAAATTCTTTGCCTACGCGTGGGGTTACACGACGGCGGATCCGGCACCAACGCAGTATGAAGCGGTGCAGAAATTCGCCGATTGGGGCTTCAAGATCAGCCCGCTGATGGTGCGGGCGAAATCGGTCGAGGAACTGGTCGCGCATTATCACCTGATCGAGGAGCAACGCTCGTCGCTCGGCTATGACATAGACGGGGTCGTCTACAAGGTCGACCAGCTGGAGCTGCAGCGCCGCTGGGGTTTCGTCACCGGTGAGCCGCGCTGGGCCGTCGCGCACAAATTCCCGGCCGAACAGGCGATGACGACCGTGCAGAGGATCGACATCCAGGTCGGCCGAACCGGCACGCTGGCGCCGGTCGCGCGGCTTGCGCCGGTGACGGTCGGCGGCGTGGTGGTGGAGAACGTCACGCTGCACAATGAAGATTATATCAAGGGCCTGGACAGCACCGGCCAGCCGATCCGCGACGGCATCGACGTGCGCATCGGCGACACGGTGGTGATCCAGCGGGCAGGCGATGTCATCCCGCAGATCGTCAGCGTCGTCATCGACAAGCGTCCGCCCGATGCCATGCCGTACGAATTCCCGCACTCTTGCCCGATCTGCGGCTCGCCGGCGACGCGCGAGATCAACGAGAAGACCGGCAAGGAGGATTCGCGCCGCCGCTGCACGGGCGAACTGATCTGCCCGGCACAGGCCGTGGAAGGGCTGCGCCACTTCGTGTCGCGCGGCGCCCTGGATATCGAAGGCCTGGGCGCGGAGAACATCGACACGTTTTTCAATGCGGGTTTGATCAAGACAGCCGCCGACATCTTCACGCTCAGGGAGCGCCGCCCCGCCGTGACCAAGGCGCTGGCCGAGCGGCGCGAGGAGCAGGCCAGGCAACGCGAGGCCGCATCCGGCAAGACCCGCAAGAATGTGCGCAGCGTCGAGGACCGCAATTACGAAGGCCTCGACAAATTGTTCGCGGCCATCGATTCGCGCCGCGAGCCGGAGCTCGACCGCTTCATCTTCGCGCTCGGCATCCGCCATATAGGCGAGACGACGGCCGCCGTGCTTGCGCGAACATTCTCGACCATCGAGGAGCTGATCCGGGTCGGCAAGGAGACGGCGGCGGCGGAGGATCCGCATTCGGTCTTCCCGTCGATCAACGGCATTGGCGATACGGTGATCGATGCGCTGCGCGATTTCTTCGGCAACGAGCGCAATGACGAGGTGCTCGAGAAGTTGCTGCAACAGGTCAAGCCGAAGCCCTATATCGTTACCGTCTCGGCCGACAGCGAAGTTGCCGGCAAGACGATTGTCTTTACCGGTTCACTGGAAAAGATGACCCGTTCCGAAGCCAAGGCGATGGCCGAACGTCTCGGCGCCAAGGTGGCCGGTTCGGTTTCGGCCAAGACCGATCTTTTGGTGGCGGGACCGGGTGCGGGCTCCAAACTCAAGCTTGCCAGCGAACTCGGCGTCGAGGTCATCGACGAGGACACCTGGCTGCAGCGGGTCGGCAAGTCGTGACGGACGGAACGTTCAAAGGTTTTGGTCCGAAAGCCATGCCGTTCTTCAAGGCGCTGGATTTCCACCAGAGCCGCGAATGGTTTGCGGAGAACCGCGCGCTTTTCGACAGCGATCTGCATGGGCCGATCGGCGATCTGGTCGAGGTCCTTACGGAGCGTTTCGCAACGGCGGGGCTTGGTCTGCGCGGCGACCGCAAGAAATCGCTGTTCCGCATCAATCGCGACGTCCGCTTTGCCAAGGACAAACGTCCCTACAACAGGCATGTTTCGGCCATTCTGTCACCAGACGGCAGCAAGACAGGCCTGGGCGTCTTCTACGTGCATATCGGGCTCGAGCGCTGCTTTGCCGACGTGGCCTGGTGGAACCCTGAGCCGCCGCTCTTGCTGGCGATGCGCAAGGCGATCACCGATCGGCCCGGCGAATTCCGCAAGCTGCTTTCAACGTTGAAGAAAAACGGCCTTGAATTCGAAACCGAAGGCCGCATGAAGCGGGCGCCGCGCGGTTTTGAGCAGATCGCGGACGCCGATCTCGCGGAGGCCGTGCGCAACCGGCATTTCGTCGTCCAGCGTGTCATCAATCCGACCGAAATTCACGCGCCGGCGCTGGTCGACGAGCTTGTCGAGTTTACATTACGCGCCAAGCCGCTGCTCGACTGGGGCAGGGCGATCCAGGGCAAGGTGACCGGTTAGTTTTCCGATCCGTTGGACAGGGCGGGCTACATCCGCATCAGGAGACCCCCATCGACGGCCAGCTCTATTCCGGTGATGTAGCTTGCCGCGTCGGAAAGCAGGAAGAGCGCGGCGTTGGCCATGTCCTGCGGCGTGCCGATGCGGCCGAGCGGTGTGTAGTCGGCGACGGCGGCGCGCTTCTCCTCGGTGTCCCAACGCGCCTGCAGCGGCGTCAGCGCCATGCCCGGGCAGATGGCGTTGGAGCGGATGCGCTCGCCGGCCAACTGCATGGCGAGCGACTTCGACAGCGCGCAGACGCCGGCCTTCGACGCCTGGTAGGCATCCTGTGGCTTCGGATCGCCGCGATACCACTGGATGGTCGAGAAATGCACCATGGCGCCGCCACGCCCGCCTGCGCGCATTTGCGGAACAACCGCGCGCGCCGTGTGCACGAAGGATTTCAGGTTGATGTTGAAGACCTGGTCCCAGACGTCGAGGTCCATCTCGAGAGCCGACTTGTCGCGGCCGAACCAGAGCACGCCTGCGACATTGGCGAGATAGTCGATACCGCCGCGTTCGCGGCCCGCAGCGCCGATGGTCCGTTCAACAAAGCCGGCGTCGGTGAGGTCGCCCTGGGCGAAGGTCAGCCGGTCGTCATAGGCGGCGAGCGCTGTCGGGCGTGGCTTGACGTCGATGGCGGTGACCGACGCGCCGGCATCGAGCAACGCCAGCGTGATCGCCTCGCCCATGCCGCCACCGGCCCCGGTGACGACTGCGTGCCTGCCGGTGAAATCATAAGCAATCATTAGAATCCCCCTCGTGTATTTCTGCCAAATGCCTGCCGGGCGACAATAGGATATCGCGTGAATCCTAACAGGGATCATTTCCGCTGATCGTTTGGCTCAAGCGAATTCGTGTGACAAGCCGGGCAGTGCTTCCTACATCAGCCCTCTGACCGGGGAGAGACATGTCGGCGCAAGCAATTTCCGAGAACGGCGTGAAAAGCGATTTCTGGCAAGGCGTACGGCTCTCCATGCCGGTCGTGGTGGCGGCGGCGCCATTCGGGCTGCTGTTCGGCGCGATCGCCGTCGACAACGGCTTTTCCGTTTTCGAAGCCTTCCTGATGAGCGCGCTGATCTTCGGCGGCGCCAGCCAGATGGTCGGCATAGAACTGTTCGGCCAGCATGTCGCGCCGTGGCTGATCGTGCTGTCGATCTTCGCCGTCAATTTCCGCCACGTGCTCTATTCCGCCGGCATTGGCCGGCGCATCGCGCACTGGTCCGGGGTGCAGCAGGCGCTCGGTTTCTTCATCCTCACCGATCCGCAATTCGCCGTCGCCGAGGCCAGGGCCCAGTCGGGCCAGACCGTCGGCTTTGCCTGGTATCTGGGACTTGGGCTGCCGGTCTATGTATTCTGGACCATCGAAAGCGCGCTCGGCGCGCTGTTTGGAAAGCTCATTCCCGATCCCCATGCCCTGGGCATCGATTTCCTGCTGCCGATCTATTTCCTTGGCCTGGTGATGGGCTTCCGCAAGCGGCCGCTGTGGCTGCCGGTGGTCGTCGCCAGTGCCTGCGCCTCGATCATCGCCTACAAGACAGTGGGTTCGCCCTGGCACGTTTCGATCGGCGCCATCGCCGGTGTGTTGCTCGCCGTCGTCCTGCCGCCGCATCACAGCGGTGTGGAGACAAGGCCATGAGCACGACCTTCTGGATCATCATCGCCGGCGCCATCGCCACCTATCTCACCCGTATTGGCGGGCATCTGGTCATCTCGCGTTTCGATCACATCCATCCGCGCGTCGAGGCCGGGCTCAACGCCGTGCCTGCGGCGGTGCTGACGACGCTGGTGGCGCCGGCGGCGCTCGGCGCGGGCCCGGCGGAGTGGGCAGCGCTGGTCGTCTCCGCGCTGGTGGCGCTGCGTGGCGGGCTGATGGCGATGTTTCTGGCGGGCGCGGCTGTATTGATCGTAGCGCGCCAGTTCGTCGGGTAGGGCGTATCGATATCCAAGTGATTCCGGCCCGCAGACGGCCGATACCTGCGCTTCGGTGCTCCAATCCGGTTCTCCGTATCAACCGTTTTCGAACCGGCCTGGCCTGAACCTCGACACGCCCTTCAGCGCTTCAGAAAATCAAATCTTCGCGTCGTGCGGCAGCGGCGCCGTCGCCTTTTCCAGCCAGGCCAGCGTTTCGCCGTCGAGCATCGGACCGATCTCGGCCAGCACGCGGGCGTGGTAAGAGTCGAGCCAGTGCAATTCGTCTCGCGTCAGCAGATCCGATCGCACCAGCCTGACGTCGATCGGGGCCAGCGTCAGCGTCTCGAAACCGTGCATGGCGATGTCGCCGCCCTCGATCTGTTGGGCCGGCGTCACCAGGATGAGGTTCTCGATGCGGATGCCGTAGGCGCCTTCCTTGTAGTAGCCGGGCTCGTTCGACAGCATCATGCCTTCGAGCAGCTTTTCGGTGCCGGTGCGGGCGATGCGCTGCGGACCCTCATGGACGGCCAGGTATGAGCCGACACCGTGGCCGGTGCCATGGGCGAAGTCGCAGCCATGCCTCCACAGCGCCATGCGGGCGACGGCGTCGATCTCCGAGCCGCGCGTGCCGGCGGGGAAGCGCAGCGTGGAAATGCCGATCATGCCTTTCAGCACCAGCGTGAAGCGCTCGCGCATCTCTTCGGTCGGCTGGCCGATCGGCACGGTGCGGGTGATGTCTGTGGTGCCGTCCTGGTATTGCGCGCCGGAATCGAGCAGGAACAGCTCACCGGCCTGAAGCTTGCGGCTGGTGGCGCGCGAGACGCGGTAATGCATGATGGCGCCGTTCGGGCCGGCGCCCGAAATGGTGTCGAAAGAGACGTCGCGCAGCGGCATCTGCGTTTCCTCGCCGGTCTGCCGGCGGGTTTCTTCGAGCCTGGTGACAACCGCGATTTCGTCGAGTGAGCCGGGTTTCTGGCGCTCCAGCCAGCACAACAGCTTGGCCACCGCCGCGCCGTCGCGGCGATGCGCGGCGCGCGAGCCGTTGATCTCGGCCTGGTTCTTGGTGGCGCGCGGAATGCGGGCAGGGTCGGGCGCGGCAACCACCGTGCCGCCATTGTCCTCGACCAGCATGCGCAGCCGGTCGGCGGCCAGCACCGGATCGAGCGCGATTTTCGCGCCGCTTTTCGCAAGTGCGGCGATCGCCGCTTCGAACTCCCCGGGCTCATGCGGATCGGCGAGTTGGGTGAGGTAGGCCGCCACCTGGCGCGAGAACTTGCGCCGATCCGTGAAAAGCTGGTGCGACCCGTCGGCGGCGAGTATGGCGAAGCCGAGCGCCAGCGGCGTGTGCGGCACGTCACCGCCACGGATGTTGAAGGCCCAGGCGATGGATGATGGGTCGGTCAGCACCGCATGGGTGGCGCCGTCCTTGCCGATCGCCGTCGCCAGCCGCGCCAGCTTGTCCTTGGCGAGTTCGCCGGCAAAGCCGATCGGATGAAGCTCGATCGGGGTCACGGGTGCGGCGGGCTGATCCTTCCAGATGATGTCGATCGGGTTCCTGTCGAGCGGCACCAGCACCGCGCCGGTCTTGTCGGCGGAGGCCTGCAGCGCCTTGACCTCGCCGATGGTGTGCAGCCAGGGATCGAAGCCCAGCCGCGCCCCCTTGCCGATGTTGTCCTTGAGCCAGACGGCGGGCGGATTGTCGACCAGGCTTTCGATCGAAAAGATGCCGAGATCGACCTCATTGCGCACCTGCAGCGTGTAGCGCCCGTCGACAAAGACGAAGGCACGGTCGCGCAGCACGATGGCGACACCGGCCGAGCCGCTGAAGCCGGTCAGCCATTTCAGCCGTGCCGACCGGTCGGCGACGTATTCGCCCTGGTGCTCGTCAGCGCGCGGAACGATGAAGCCATCGAGGCCATTGGCGCCCAGCCACTGGCGCAGCAGCGCCACGCGCGGCTTGCCGACCGCCGGATCGCCCGCGGAATCGAAGGTCTGGAACATGATGGGCCTCCTTGGTATCAGCGCGACCGTAACCTATGGGCCTGGAAAGCGGAATCGATTTTCCAGCTGGTGCAAACTGCTACAGCGTCCGCCTGGTGACAACCAAATGAGGCTGGTCCAGCCATGGATAAAGGGGCGGCGGCGGCATTCTCTTGCCGACACGCATCGAAGTCCAGCAACCGGGACCGTTGAGGGCCGGCAACCGCCTTGCCGGCCTCAGTGCTTGAGGTGGATCGTCACCCAGCCTTCGCGGTGCAAAGTACTGACGTGGCGGAAATTCTGGCCGACATAGGCCGAGATCACAGCGTCGCGCTGGCGGTCGAGGATGCCTGACAGCACGATCGAGCCGCCAAGCGTGATATGTCCTGCCATTTGCGGTGCCAGCCGCATCAGCGGCCGCGCCAATATGTTGGCGACGATGAGGTCGAAGGGCGCGCGCCTGGCAAAGATCGGGTGGTGAAAGCCAGGCGCGGTCACCGTCTCGATCAGGCCTTTGACGTGATTCAGACGCGCATTGGCGGCGGCGACCTTGACCGCGACCGGATCGATGTCGGTGGCCAGCACCGGAATATGTGCCAGCTTGGCGACGGCGATCGCCAGCACCGCACTGCCGGTACCGAGGTCGAGCGCGTTGCGCGGGTGCTCGCGCCGCACGACTTTCTCCAGCATTTCGAGGCAGCCCGCAGTGGTGCCATGATGGCCGGTGCCGAAGGCAAGGCCCGCCTCGATCTCGATGGCGAGTTCGCCGCTGTGGCGCTTCCTGCTGTCATGCGCGCCGTGGACGAAGAAACGGCCGGCGCGCACCGGCTTCAACCCTTCCAGGGACCGTGCCACCCAGTCGATGTCGGGCAGCGCTTCGCGCTGGACCGGTCTCGACAAAGCGAGGCCGGCGAGAACATCCTTCAGCCGCGCCTCGACCGCTTCGACGTCGCCATCGGCGTAGAGCGAGACCTCGTGGATGTCGGCCTCTTCATCGACCTCCAGCACGGCGATCGGCAGGCCCTCATCCTCGAAGGCCGTTTCGAGCGCCGCGAAGATGCGCTCGGCCTCGATCTTTCCGGTGGTGAAATGGAGCCGCGTCTGGGTCATGTGAATTCTTGTCAGCCCTTCGCGGCGAGGCGCTTCAGCTTCTCCACGGCGGTGCTGGCATTCTCGCCATAGGCGATCGTGCCCGCGAAGTCGCCCTTGGCGTTGAGCAGCAGCACCGAGGCGGTGTGGTCCATGGTGTAATCGCCGTCGCCGGTATCGACCTTCTTCCAATAGATGCCGAACGCCTTGGCCATGGCATGGACCTTGTCCGGATCGCCGGTAATGCCGGTGATGCGGTCGGAGAAATTGCTGACATAGGCGTTCATCACCGGCGGCGTATCGCGCTCCGGATCGACCGATACGAAATAGGCATGCAGGTTCTTGCCGTCGTCGCCGAGCGTCTTCAGCCAGCCGGAGAGTTCGAACAGCGTGGTCGGGCAGACTTCGGGGCAGTGGGTGAAGCCGAAGAAGACGACGCTGGGCTGGCCCCGGAAAGCGGCCTCGGTGATTGGTGCGCCTTTCTGGTCGACCAGGGTAAAGGGCGCGCCGAACGGTTCGCCGCCATAGTGGCCGCGATACCAGTCGAAGGTCAGCCAGCCGATGCCGGCCGCCATCAGAACGAGAATGCCGACCAGGATAGAACGCATCATCAGAAAAGTCCGTCCGTAATGTCACGGTGCGCCGGCCAGAACCATGCGCCCGTTGTCGGCCACAGTCTTAGCGGTTCGACGGGGTACACGCAAAGATGCCGCGTTGACGCAACCGGCTGTGGCGGATGCCTGCGGTTTGATCGAACCTTCCGGCTTGCAATGTGTCAGCCTTGGCCCCACCTGAGACCCCGGCAACTCGAACCGCAGGAGGATTCTTTGCCGGGATTGACTGGGCCAGGATTGATTGGGCGAGGATTGATTGGGCGAAAACTGATCGGCGGTGCCTTGGCCGCGTGTGTCGTGCTTGCCGCCGGTAGCGCCATCGCCGAGGAAGTCGGCAAGGTCGGCGTCGACTGGATCGGCAACGACATCATCGTCGAGGCGATCAAGGATCCGAAAGTGGAGGGCGTGACCTGCCACGTTTCCTATTTCGATCGCAGCGTCATCGACCGCCTGCACAAGGGCAACTGGTTCGAGGATCCCAGCGACTCCTCGATCTCCTGCCGTCAGACCGGTCCGATCACCATCGGGGATATCGATACGAGCGAAGGCGGCGAGGAGGTTTTCAAGCAAGGCATCAGCCTGATCTGGAAGAAGCAGGTGGTGAACCGCATCTACGACAAGACCAACGAGACCTTGATCTATCTGTCGCATTCGCGCCAAGTCCAGAACGGCTCGGCCAAGATGTCGGTTACGACGGTGCCGCTCTATGGCCAGAATGTGGTGTGGAGTAACGGCAAGCCGAAATAGGCGGGTCGAACTCTACCCTGTCCGTTCCGACTGACGATTGGCCCCGCTTGCGGGACCAATCGCTCTGACGTAAAGCCGCCGGCATGGACCGTTCTGAAGATCTCGTTGCGAAAGATCCCGAGCCGCGCATTCATCCAACCGCTGAGATGAAGGGCTGCAAGCTTGGCCGCTACGCCGCGATCGGCGAACGCGTCGTGCTGCGCGAGGTCATCGTCGGCGATTTCTCCTATTTCGAACGCCATGCCGAGGCGATCTACACGACGATCGGCAAATTCTGCTCGATCGCCGCCAACAGCCGCATCAATGCGCTGGAGCATCCGATCGAGCGGCTGACCCAGCACAAGGTCAGCTATCGGCCGAACGAGTATTTCCGCTGGCTGGGCGTCGATGCCGCGTTCCGTGAGCGGCGGCGGTCGAAGGCCGTGACCATCGGCCATGATGTGTGGATCGGCCATGGCGCGGTCATCTTGCCTGGGATCGCCATCGGCAATGGCGCCGTCGTCGGCGCCAATGCGGTGGTGACGCGGGACGTGCCGTCCTACACGATCGTTGCCGGCGTGCCGGCGAAGCCGCTCAAGCAGCGCTTTGCCCCTGAAATAGCGGCACGCATCGAAGCTCTCGCCTGGTGGGACTGGCCCGTCGAGAAACTCGCCAGGGCGGTTCCCGACATGCAGGCAATGCCGATCGAGGCTTTCCTCGACCGCTGGGAAAACGACGCCGTCTGACGGAATGAAACCCCTTCCGCCATGCGGGGGTGGCGCAGCGGAAGGGGCTGGAGGTAAACCGCTGTGAAGCGGAAGGAACAGGCTCTTTGCCTGCACGGCTACAATGACCTTAAACCGATAAGGTGTGTTTTGTTCCAGATGCGCGCTTTGCGTGCATTCGATTGCGTGGGTCGTATTTTTTACCGGCGGGAACCCGAAATGGCTGCTGGTTGTTTCTTCCGGCGGACCGCATGACGCGGCGCTGTTTGAGGGACCTCATGATCGAGAAGCTTTTCACCAAATTCGCCAACCAGATCGCCCATCTCACCGGACTGCCGCTGACATTTGCGGTGTGTTGCCTGATCGTTATCGTCTGGGCGGTGAGTGGGCCGTTCTTCAATTTTTCCGACACCTGGCAGCTGGTGATCAACACCGGAACCACGATCATCACCTTCCTGATGGTGTTTCTCATCCAAAACACCCAGAATCGGGACGGCGCCGCGATCCAGGCCAAGCTCGACGAGTTGATACGGGTCAGCGAGGCCAAAAACACCTTCATCGGCATCGAGCACCTGACTGAAGCCGAGGTCCAGGAGATCCGCGCCAAATGCGAGGTCGCGGCGAAGCGGCATGACGACAAAGTCGCGACCATGGCCGCAAAGAAAGTCGTGGCGGCAAAACGCAAACCGAAAAAAGAGGTAGCACGAAGCGCCGGCGGCTGAACCCGCGGTCAATCTCGAGTGTTCCGCCGGTGTTCGAGTTATGTGATCCGCACAGCGGCCATGTTCGGGACATGCTCATCGCTTCATGAACGCTGCGAATGCATCCTTGTGGCCGGGGTGCCAGCGCGACAGGGCAGGGCGGTTTTCGATGATGTCGCCGATCGCCCAGGCCATGCGCTTTTCGTCCATGGGTCGCGCCGTCTCATTGTCGGGACACAGGATATAGAAGTCGCCCCCGACCAGCGATTCCAGCATGAAATCGATCACCTGTTCGCCCGTCCACGCTCCCGCCGGCTTTTCGGTCGCGCCCTCGGTCAGGCCGGTATAGGTGAAGCCGGGGATGAGCAGATGCGCCGACAGGCGGGCGCCGGGTTCATTGCGCAGCGCATGCGCCAAGCCCTCGGTAAAGGTTTTCACGCCAGCCTTGGAAACGTTGTAGGCGAGGTTGCCAGGCGGTGTGGTGATGCCTTGCTTGGAGCCGGTGTTGACGATCAGGCCCGGCTTGGCCGACGCCAGCATGCGCGGCGCGAAAGCTTCGACGCCATGCACCACGCCCCAGAAATTGATGTCGAGCAGCCGCTTCCAGCCGTCGCGGTTTTCCCAGGGCTTTCCGGGGTTGTCGCCGACACCGGCATTGTTCATCAGCAGCGAGACCTCGCCGAAGGCGCCGAATGCCCGGTCGGCGAGGCGATCGACCTCATCGGCCTTCGAAACGTCCGATGCGACGGCAAGCACGGCGTCGTCACCGGCAATCGCGGAGACGGCCCGCGCGGCATCGTCGAGGCGCGGCCCGCCAATGTCGGCCAGCACGATCTTCATGCCCATCAGCGCCAGCCGTTTGGCCGCGGCAAGGCCGATGCCGCTGGCGGCGCCGGTGATGACGGCGGTGTTGCCAGGGGCAAGCGCTGGCAGGGCGGTCTGGATCTCGGTGTCGGCGATCATCGGCGATGGTTTCCTTTTTTGATGGCGCCGAACTTAGCGCCGGAACGGGCCTGCGCAAGCCTCCGTCGGGCTTGTCGGGTTGACCGGCCCGGTCGGGGCTGCGCATGCTACGACGCCAAAAAGGAGATTTCCGATTGACGGATTGGGTTGCAATTCTGAAGGAACAGACCGCCACCGGCGACCGGATGGGGCGCGAGGTGCCGCAGATGCTGGCCAACCCCGATATCAGCGAAGCCCAGGTGAAGACTCTGTTTTCGGCGCTCGAAAAACAGGCCGAGTTCGTCGAGAAACTGCGCATGGCGCTGGAAAAATTCGGCCATGATTTCTCGATCATCAAGGCGGCGGAGCGGCTGGAAGAGCGCTATGCCGACCTGGCCGCTTCCGTGGCGGAAAAGCTGAAGGCGATGCGCGGTTAGGCAATTCCACGAAACGTGTGAAGCGGTTTGCCCTCCGGGATTGGGTCAGGCAGATGGCTATTTTTCGATCACCCGCGCAAAGCGCGTGTCCGGCACCAGCCAGATCAGGGCGACTGCCACATAGAGCGCCACGCCGATCCACCGGTCGAGGAAGGTCAGCCCAACGGCCGCTATGTAGACGGCGAGCGAAATCCTTCCCTTGCGATCGCGGCCGATTGCCTTGGCGAATGCGGTGTCCGGCCCATGCAGCCGATGCAGAGCAATGACCAGGATGCTGTAGGCGGTCGCACACATTACAAGGTCAAAACCGTAGACCGCGACCGGAACCGCGGCGAAATGGTTCTCGCCCATGAAGGCGGTCGTCACCGGCATCAGGGACAACCAGAACAGCAGATGCAGGTTCGCCCACAGCACGCGGCCGTCGACACGCTGCACGGTATGGAACATGTTGTGCAGATTGTTCCAGTAGATGCCGACATTGATGAACGAAAGCACGTAGCACAGGAAGACCGGCCACTGCGGCAGCAGCGCCGAAAAATCCTCGCCTTCCGGAACCTTCAAGTCCAGCACCATGATGGTGATGATGATCGCCACCACGCCGTCGGTGAATGCCTCGACCCTGCCCTTGCCCATGATCACCACCTCGGTCCGCGACGAATTGCCGAAAGATAGTAAATCGTTAGCGGATGTTGGCCTGCCGATAAACGGCGTACGCAAAATTCCTCAACTATATCAGGGGAAACTTCCACCCGGATCGGTGATCGTGGTGATTGGCCTTGGTAACTTGTTGACTTTTGCCTGCCCTGCCTCTCCCCTTGCGATGCAGTCCCGGCCGAAGCAGTCGAACGGCCGGCGCTCGATGGAGGGACTGATGAGATTTCGATTTCTGCTTGCGATAGCGACCATTCTGGCCGCCGTCTTCGGGACGTCCGCCGCGGCCTTCGCCTACGGCGCCCACACCACGACGAGCCTGAACGTGCGTACCGGACCTGGCGCGGGATACGCCAAGGTCGGGACGTTGCCGGCCGGTCTCAGGGTCGACGTGACCGGCTGTCAGCCGGGCTGGTGCAGGATCCATGGCGGCGGTGTCAGCGGCTGGGCCAGTTCCGGCTATCTCTCGCGGACCCAAGTCGTGCATCCGCCGGTTATCATCGTGCGCCCGCCGCATCGGCCGCCGCACTGGCATCATCGGCCCCATCACCGTCCTCCCCACCACCGCCCGCCGCACAAGCCGCGTCCCGGCAAGTGCAAGATCGCACCTGGTTTCCCCTGCAAGTAGGCCGGTTTTTTCTGCAAACAGGACTGATTGCGCCTAGTACGGCAAGGGTGCCGTGATGGATCGGGGCCGCTGGCCCCGATCCATTTTTTTGCGATCATCGGCTTGCTGGCCGGGCAACGCCCAGCGTGGTGTCAGGAGCATGGCCGTCGACCGGAACGTCGGCGGTGAGGACGCGTTAACGTCGCGACCCCTGAACCTGATGACGAGGTTGGCCATGGCCTTTCGCGATCTGGCGCAAACTCACAACGAAGCCGGCAGCGACGTCCTCGCGATCCCGACTGTCGCGACGATGATCGCGGTGCTGTTTGCCGGCAGCACGGTGCTGACGCCTCTCTATGTCGTCTACAAGCAGCAATTCGGCTTTTCGCAGATCACCTTGACGCTGATCTACGCGGTCTATGTCGTCGGCAACCTCGGCGCCCTGCTGGTGTTCGGCAGCGTTTCGGATGTCGTCGGGCGCCGGCCGGCGGCGCTTGCAGCCATGATCGTCGCCGTCATCAGCGCGGTTGTGTTCCTGTTTGCCGGCAATGTCGCGTCGCTCGATGTTGCGCGGATCCTGAGCGGACTTGGCATCGGCGTGGGCGCCGGGACGGGAACCGCGTGGATCGCCGAGCTTCTTCCAGAGGCCGGCAGGTCGCGCGCCAGCGTCATCGCGACCAGCACCAACTTTCTCGGCCTCGGTTTCGGGGCGCTTGTTTCGGGGCTGCTGGCCCAATACGAGCCGTGGCCATTGCGTCTGGTCTTCATTGTCTACCTGGCGACGCTCGCGGTGGTGACGATCATGGTCTGGCGCACGCGCGAAACGGTGATGAAGCCAGGCGGCCTTGGCAAGGTCTCCATGCGGCCGCGGCTTTCCGTGCCGGCGCAGATCCGTTCGCGCTTCGTGGCGCCGGCGGTGACCGGCTTTGGCGCGATGGCGCTGGTCGGCTTCTATGCGGCGGTGGCGCCGAGCATCCTGGCGCAGCAACTGCATGAGGCCAACCACGCCGTGGCCGGTGCGCTGTTCTTCGAACTGGCGATGGTCGCGGCAATCAGCATCGTGGCGCTGGCGCGGATGGGGAGCAGCAAGGCGATGCTGGCCGCGCTGGCCTTGATGATCCCAAGCACCATGCTTGTGGTGGCGGCGCAGATGCTGGCCTCGATGGCGATGATGATCGCGGCGACGGCCTGCTGCGGCGTGGCGGCAGCGCTCGGCTATCGCGGCGGCCTGCAAGTGGTGAACGAGATCGCGCCGCGGGATCGCCGCGCCGAGGTCGTGTCCAGTTTCTTCATCTGCTGCTTTGTCGGCAACGCCTTGCCTGTCATCGGCATCGGCGTCGTGTCGACTTATGCCAGTGCTGTCGTCGCGAGCCTGGCCTTCGCGGCCATGATCATCGCGTTCGCGCTGGTGGCGCTCGCCTTCGGGCTCGGACAGAGGCGCTGAAACCGCCGCGCCAGCCCGGCAAGGCACGTCGGCAAGGCACGCCGGCAAGGCGGGCCGGCATCAGCCGTTCGGCGTTTCAGGCGCCATGTTCGCGCGCTGGCGCGGCACGCCAAGCCCGGTGTCGGGCGGTTCGCCGGCAGCCGGCCTGTTCTCGATCATGTGCAAGCTGCGCCAGCCGCCGAAGCGGTAGTAGATCGCGGCCAGGATCAGAGACGTGATCGAACCGGCCGGAAAACTCCACCACAGCGCTTCCTCGCCGATCACGCCGCGCATGTAATAGGCAAAGCCGGTGCGCACGACGAGCACCGAGATGACCAGGATGATCAGCGGCGGCATCACGGCACCCGTGGCGCGCACCGTGGCGAACAGCACGATGGTGATGCCGAACAGGATGAACGACCAGGACGCGGCCGTGTTGATATGGGCGGCGATATCGATCGCCGCGCTGTCGCTGCTCAGGAACAGGCTCAGGATCGAACGGTCGAAGACCCATAGCAGCGCGACGAGGGCGCCGGTCAGGACAAGGTTGAAACCGACGCCGGAGGCGGCGATGCGGCCGATCCGGTCCCAGCGACCGGCGCCGACATTCTGCGCCGCCATGGAAGAGACCGCGGCGCCGATGGCGAGCGCCGGCATCTGGATGTAGGTCCAGAGCTGCGCGGCGATGCCGTAGGCGGCGGCGACCTGCGAACCATAGGAGTTGACGATGCCCATCACCGTCAGGGCGGCCGCCGAGATGACGATCATCTGCAGGCCCATCGGCACGCCCTTGAAGACGACGATGCGCAGCAGCGCCGGATCCGGGCGCAGCAGGACGAGATTGGCGCCGGCCAGCCGCAACGGATGCTTGCGCGCGTAGAGCACGACGAGGATGGCGACGACGCTCACGGTCTGGCCGACCAGCGTCGAGGTGGCGGAACCGGCGATGCCGAGTTCAGGAAACGGGCCGATGCCGCGGATGAGCAGGGGATTGAGCACGATGTCGAGCACGACCGCCAGCGCCATGAAGATGAAGGGGGTGCGTGAATCGCCCGCACCGCGCAGCACGGTCATGACGAAGGACAGAAGGTTCATCATCGGCACGGCGACGAAGATGATGCGCAGGTAGGAGCGTGCAAGCGGCAAGGCGTCTGCCGGCGTGCCGAGCGCGCCCAGGATGGCGTCGACCCAGATCCAGCCGCAGACCGCGAACACCACTGAAACGAGGAAGAAGAAGGTGGCGCTGGTGCCGACGATGCGGCGCGCCTCGGGCAGGTCGCGGGCGCCGACCGACTGCGCCACCAGGATGGTGGCCGCCATGCCGATGCCGAACACCGTGCCGAGGATCAGGAACAGAACGAGGTTGGCGTTGGACGTCGCGGTCAGCGCCGACTCGCCGAGGAAGCGGCCCACCCAGACGGCGTTGACCGAGCCGTTCAGCGATTGCAGCACGTTGGAGCCGAGCACCGGCAAGGCGAAGAGCAGCAGCGTGCGCGGGATCGGGCCGCTGGTCAGGTCGCCGGTACGCCGGCGTGCGGGCATTTTTTCGTCCATGGCGGCCAACCTGGCAAATGTGACTCTGGCCCGCGACGATACCGCAGGCCGGACCAAGATGCACCCTGCGCCGAGGCGCAGTGACCGTCGATCGGCCGGGCACGCCGGAATGGAATTCCATCGGCAAGAACGCGTCGTCCGGCTGCGTGCGCTTATGAACCAGGACATCATCGACCTCCCGCTCAGGTCTTCGTGCGGCCCAACCTGTCGGCCGCCGGCAAGATCATCGCCGTGTCGAGCAGGACGGCCGAGCCGATCGATGCCGGTGTGCCGAAGGACGCGGAATTCCTGAAGTAGGCCTTCACGACCTGCACAGGCGGACGCGCCAGGCGCGCCCGCTTGAGCAGTGATCCTTACTTCTTGCCGAGACCCGGCAGCGTGACCTGATAGACCAGGAACATGGTGTCGACATCGGCGCCGTCATCGGCCTTGTAAGGCGCGCCGACCTGGAAGCCGTCCTGGGCGAGGAAGTCATTGTCGTTGCCGACGAACAGGAAATAGTCGTCGGGCAGCTTCGGATCGAGGACGCTGGCCAACGACATGGCTTCCCACTTCTCCGAAAGCTCGTTGTGGTCCTTCGCGCCGCCATTGTGCAGGCCGAAGTGGCCAAGCGCGGTGGCGTCGTTGATGTCGATGAACGGCGTCAGCTTGGCCGGCGTCACCGAGGGATCAAGCACGCCCTTGGGGGCGACCGGCTTGTCGGCCGCATCGAAGGCGCCGCCTGCGATGTCGGTCGCGCCGGAGACGTCGACGATGTTGATCTGGCGGTAGAGCGAAGCGTCACCCTTCTTCAGGCCCTGGCCGTTGCCGCTGTCGCGCGCCAGCATCAGGAAGGATGTGTTCGAAAGCGCCACGATCTCGCTCTGCGCGGCGATTTTGGTCTTGCCCTTGGCATCCTTGAACACCGGCAGCGGCACTACATATTCATGCGCGAGCTTCAGATGGGCGAGGTCGGAGGCATCATAGACCAGCGCCCGCGTGTTCTGCCGTGTCGAGGGTGAATCGCCGCCATCCTGCCGGGGCGCCGACTGCAGCACGGCGATCAGGAAGTTGCCGTCCGGCGTCATCGCCATGCCTTCGAGGCCCTGGTTGTTCTGGCGCCCGGTTTCGGGATCCTTCGGATCAGGGTCGGCGGCGCCCGGACCGGGATTGTCGGAGGAGAAGTTCGGCGCTCCTTTGCGCATCGGCACGAGAGCCGCAGGCGGCTGGGTCGCCGACATCAGGCGGCCTTGCGCGGAGAACCTGTAGATGTTGGGGCCGTACTCGTCGGAGATGAACATCGAGCCGTCCGGCAGCCGTACGATGGCTTCATTGTCGAGCGCGAGCTTGCCATTGGTGGCGACGGGCAGCATCGGCATGTCGCCGGCCGCGGCGCGTACGTCCGACAGCGGATCGAGGCCGGTGGCATCGGCGCCCGTGTCGTCTGTGAGAAGCATGGTGTCGGCAAGCGTCGCCTTGACGCCCGTCTGCTCCTGGCCGGCGGCGGGAGCAGCGCCCGGCGCGACAGGCGTGAACTCGATGGTGATGGTGTTGAGGCGCGGCCGGTAGTCGGTGGTGCCGGCGACATTGTAGCCACGGTCGGGCAGTAGCCAGAGCGATCCCTTGTAGGTGCCGGCATCATGTGTCCAGCCCGAAATGTCGATCGCCATGCCCGAGCCCGAGCCGAAGGTCTCGCCGAACTTGTCGCGCTGGTCGGCCGGGATGCGGCCGACGCCGACAAGGCCCTTGTTGATGTAAGCCACGCCATCGGCAAGCGCCGGGGTGAGGGCGGTGAACAAGGCCAGCGCGACGCCGAGCGAGGCGGTTCGGTACAGGTGTTTCATGGACAATCCTCTTTATGACGAAGCACGCCGGAGCGGCCGAAGGAAAAATGAAAAAGAGGGTGCCGCATCGATGATGCCGCGCGCGCCTCCCCGAAAGCGATCTAAGGCGTCAACATGATGCTTGCGTGACAGTGGGCGACACGGGTCCGCCGGTCTCTCCATGTGCAGATGAAAAACGCTGGAGAGCGGGAATTGGTGACCGCCCATGAGCGTCCCTGGCACAATAGGCACTTATGTCTAGTACGGATATGATGCCGGCTTCGAACTGACCGCGAGCGGAGGCCTTGAAGCCGCACTATCGCGCAGTGGTTATCGGGGGTGGCTTTGTCGGCGCCTCGGGTGGATTTGGCTACCACGATCGGCAAGAGCGTCGCGCTGGCGTTGGTGGACGACGGTTTCGCTGGGGAGGGGATGGCGCTTTGCGTGCACATTGTCGGCGTCGAACGGACGGCGCGGGTCATCGCGGCCTCGCCCTACGGTCCCCAGGGCAGAGCGATGCGGCAATGAGGAGGAGTTTCTGATGGTCGACGACGCTGCACGGGATACGAGGCGCGAACGCCGGCGCGGACGCATGGGCGAGGCAGGCAGCGAATCAAGCCGCAAGCCCAATTACCGCGCGCTGAAGAATCCGTTCCTGCCGCAGCCGATCTTTTCCGACGACCAGGTGGCGTCGATCCACGACACGGCGCTGCGCGTGCTGGAAGAATTGGGCATCAAGGTGCTGCTGCCCGAGGCGCGCGAGGTGCTCGCCCGCGCCGGCGCCCTGGTCGACCCCGACACCGACATGGTGCGCATCGGTCGCGACATGGTGGCGGCAGCCTTAGCCTCGGCGCCGCGATCGATCCACGCTTATGCCGGCGCGCGCTCTCGGGACCTGTCGCTCGAACTGGGCTCGATGACATTCCTGGCGGGCTCCGGCGCGCCCAATGTCACCGATCTCGAGCGCGGCCGGCGGCCCGGGACGCTGGTCGCCTTCGAGGAGTTGATCAAGCTGGTGCAGCATTTCGACGTCTTGCACATGCTGGGGCCGTGCATCGAACCGCAGGACATCGACAATCGTTTCCGCCACTATGCCGTCAACCGGGCGCAGCTGACTCTGTCGGACAAATTTCCGTTCGTGTTCGCGCGTGGCACGCCGCAGGTCGATGACAGTTTCGAGATGATCAGGCTGGCGCGCGGGCTGTCCGAGGACGAGTTCCGCTCGGGCGCGCATTGCTACACCGTCATCAACACCAACTCGCCGCGCCAGCTCGACATTCCGATGGCGCAAGGCATCATCGATTTCGCCAAGGCGGGCCAGGTCCTGATCATCACGCCGTTCTGCCTGGCCGGTGCGATGGCGCCGATCACCGTGGCCGGCGCGCTGACCTTGCAGCATGCCGAAGCGCTGGCCGGGCTGACGCTGGCGCAGATCGTGCGGCCGGGCGCGCCGGTGGTCTACGGTTCCTTCTCCTCCAATGTCGACATGAAATCGGGCGCACCGGCCTTCGGCACGCCGGAGCACGTCAAAGCCACACTGGGCGCAGGCCAGCTGGCGCGCTTCACCGGTCTGCCCTGGCGCTCGGGGGGCGGCAGCGCGGCGAACATTTCGGACGCGCAGGCCGCGCACGAGACGCAGTTCGCGCTGTGGGGCTCGGTGCTGTCGGGCGCCACCGTCTGCATCCACGCGGCCGGCTGGCTGGAAGGGGGCTTGAGCGTTTCCCTGGAAAAGCTGGTCACCGACATCGAGGCGCTGCAGACGGTCGCGGAACTTTGTGCGGCGACCCCCGGTGACGACGACGCAATAGGCTTCGAGGCGATCGCCGAAGTGCAGCCGGGCGGCCACTTCTTCTCGGCCGGCCACACCATGGCGCGCTATCGCACCGCCTTCTACGAGCCGTTGGTGGCCGACTGGTCGAATTTCGGCAACTGGACGCAAAGCGGCTCGAAGACCGCGACCGAACGCGCCACCGGCATCTGGAAGCGCACCCTTGCCGATTTCGAGCCGCCGGCCGCGGCGGCCGCCACGTCAGGCGTGCTCGACGCGTTCATCGCGCGGCGCACGGAAGAGGGCGGCGCTGCGCCAGTGTCGTGAGATAGTTCGCGGATCCATCATCCCGAATTGTGGCCGTGATCCCGGAACCCGCGGCGCGTCCCGCGCATTCATGGATGCGGACCAATGCCTGGCTCCATCCGTGAGCCGTTGAGGGAGGACGACATGGGTTTCGACCAGTACCACGAACCGCCGGAAGAATTGTCGCAGGAAGTGCGGACCTTTGCCCGCATGATCACCTCGCTGATCGAGGAGGCGGAAGCGATCAGCTGGTACGAACAGCGCATGTCGGTCGAGAAGAACCCGCAGGCCAAGGCGATCATGAAGAACGCGCAGAGCGAGGAGTTCAAGCATTTCGGCATGGACCTCGAATTCCTGCTGCGCCAGAAGACGGACTGGCGCGTGGAACTGAAGGAAATCCTGTTTACGACAGGGGATATCGTGAAGGCCGGGGAGAAGGGCGAGAAGAAGGTGGATTGAGGCGGGACGTCAGCCTTCGAGGCTGGCAGCCTCACACTGGCAGCACAAACCCGTCCAGCACGCGCTTCTGGCCGGCCTTGTCGAAGTCGATGGTCAGCTTGTTGCCCTCGATGGCTGAAATGTTGCCGTTGCCGAATTTCTGGTGGAAGACGCGGTCGCCGACGCTGAAGGCGGACGGCGTGTCGGAGACGGATTTGGCGACCAGCTCGCCATCGATGGTGCGGCCCTTGACGCTGGTGCGGCCGGCGCCGTAGCCGGAGTCTGTTTCACCATAGCCGATGCGTTCGACCTGATGGCCCGAGCGCGTGCCCCAGTTGCGGTCGGTCGCCTCGGTGCGGTTGGCCTGCGCACGCTGCCAACCCGGCGTCGAATAGGTGTTGGAGAAGGCGCCGGATTTTTCCCCGCCGCCCGAAGTGCCGCCGATATTGTCGAAGCGCGAAGCGCCATAGGGGTTCTGTCTTCCCGCCCCCTGGCCGCCGCCGCGGCCGGATGCGAACGAGCCGCCGCCATAGGGATTGCCGTAGCCGCCATAGGAGTTGCCGGCTTCGGCGACCTCGACATGGGCTTCCGGCAGTTCCTCGAGAAAGCGCGACGGGATGGTCGATTGCCAGAGCCCGTGGATGAGGCGGTTGGAGACGAACCAGATATGCAGGTTCTTCTTGGCCCGCGTCAGCCCGACATAGGCGAGACGCCGCTCTTCCTCCAGCCCGGAGCGGCCGCCTTCGTCGAGCGCGCGCTGATGGGGAAAGAGGCCTTCCTCCCAGCCGGGCAGGAAGACGGTCTCGAATTCGAGGCCCTTGGCCGAATGCAGCGTCATGATGGAGACGGCGTCTTGCCCCGCATTCTGCTCGGCATCCATGACCAGCGCGACATGTTCGAGGAAGGAGCGCAGCGACTCGTACTGCTCCATCGAACGGATCAGTTCCTTCAGATTCTCCAACCGCCCCGGGGCTTCCGCCGAGCGGTCGTTCTTCCACATGTCGGTGTAGCCGCTCTCCTCGAGAATGGTCTCGGCGAGCTCGGTGTGCGGGGTGGTTTCCAGCGCCTTTTGCCAGCGTTCGAAATTGGCCGCGACCTCGCGCAGCGCGGCGCGCGGTTTCGGCTTCAGCTCGTCGCTTTCGGCGAGGTTGGCGGCAGCCTCCAGCATTGGAATGCGCAGGGCGCGGGCCGTGTCGTGAATCTGGCGGATGGTCGCTTCGCCCAAGCCGCGCTTCGGCACATTGATGATGCGCTCGAAGGCGAGGTCATCGGCGCCTTGCGCGACGACGCGGAAGAAGGCCATCGCGTCGCGGATTTCCATGCGCTCGTAAAAACGCGGACCACCGATGACGCGGTAGTTAAGGCCAAGCGTGGTAAAGCGCTCCTCGAAGGCGCGCATCTGGAAGGACGCGCGGACCAGGATCGCCATATCGTTCAAATTATGCTTCTGGCGCTGGTAGGCCTCGATGGTCTCGCCGATGGCGCGGGCTTCCTCCTCCGAATCCCAGGCGGCGTGGACGTTGACCTTGCCGTCCTCCGGATCGTTGCGGTCGGTGAACAGCGTCTTGCCGAAACGGCCCTCATTGTAGGCGATGAGATGGGAGGCGGCGCCCAGTATGTGCGCGGTCGAGCGGTAGTTGCGCTCCAGCCGGATGATGGTGGCGCCCGGAAAATCCTTGTCGAAGCGCAGGATGTTGTCGACCTCGGCGCCGCGCCAGCCATAGATCGACTGGTCGTCATCGCCGACGCAGCAGATATTGACTTTGTTTTCGCTCACGGGCTGTTCCGCGCCTGCCGGCGTGGGCCCTCCGCGGGGGCCTCGCAACGGCTCGGACGCCCGGTCGGGCTTGCGGCCTTCGGCCGAAACTGCTGATTCGGCCTCTGGAGTTGCGGGTCTATAGCTACCAGCTTCCGTTCTATCCGAAACACCGGAAAAACTTGGAACGCGCCCACCCGGAGAACCACTTCGCGCTGGTTGTGGTCCGCTCGGCCTCTGCGCCAAAAGCCGCAGCCACATGTACTGGGCGGTGTTGGTGTCCTGGTACTCGTCGACGAGGATGTATTTGAACCGCCGGTGATAGTCCTTCAGCACATCCGGATTGGCGCGGAAGATGCGGATCGGGTGGCAGAGCAGATCGCCGAAATCGCAGGCGTTCAGCGTCTGCAGCCGCTCCTGATAGGACTTGTAGAGCTCGCGGCCCTTGCCGTTGGCGAAGCTGCGCGCATCGCCCTCGGCGATGTCGGCCGGACCCTGGCCCTTGTTCTTCCAGCCGTCGATCATCTGGGCGAACTGTTTCGCGGGCCAGCGCTTGTCGTCCAGGCCCTCGGCCTGGATCAACTGCTTGATCAAGCGCACGACGTCGTCGGTGTCGAGGATGGTGAAGTCGGATCGCAGGCCGGCAAGCTCGGCGTGGCGGCGCAGCAGCTTCACGCCGATTGAGTGGAAGGTGCCGAGCCACGGCATGCCCTCGACATTGCCTTCGCCGATCAGGATGCCGATGCGCTGTTTCATCTCGCGCGCGGCCTTGTTGGTGAAGGTGACGGCCAGGATCTGCGAGGGGAAGGCCCTGCCGGTGGCAAGGATGTGGGCGATGCGGGTGGTCAGCACACGGGTCTTGCCGGTGCCGGCGCCGGCCAGCACCAGAACCGGGCCTTCGGTGGTCTCCACGGCCAGCCGCTGCTCGGGATTCAAGCCCCTGAGATAGTCGGGCGCATTGTTTTGGCCGCCGCGGGCAGCCATGGCGCGCGCGGCAATGCCCGACGGGGCCGTGGGCCGCGCATTGGGTTCGTCGAAAAAGGGCATGTCTTCGGAAAAGCCGGACATCTCCCCCGAATGTAGTGATTCGGGAGGGAAAGACCAGAACTGTCTACGTTTTGTTCCGGCAAAGTGCCCGATACGGCGGCTTCACCGATATGGGAACCGCCGTTATGGAACAATCCCAGGCGGAACGAGGTTGCTGCCCGCGGGTCCGCGACCTACGCTTGACAGGCGCCGCCGTCGGGAGAAAGTTGCACGGGAAACGCGCAATGCCGGGTTGCCCTAGCCCGCCCCACGCGCGCAACAGTCGAAGGAGTATCATCTTGGCTGTCACCATCACCTCCCTCATTCTCTTCCTCATAGGCCTGGCGCTTGGCGCCGGCGGCATCTGGTTGGCTTCGCTGGGCGGCAGTTGGTACTACATCATCGTCGGTCTCGCCTTCCTGGTCGCCGCCTGGCTGCTCTACCGGCGCCGTTCCACGGCGCTCTGGCTCTACGCGGCGATCGTGCTCGGCACGCTGGCCTGGGCGGTCTGGGAAACCGGCTTCGACTGGTGGGAGCTCGGCCCGCGCGGCGGCATCATCGTGCTGGTGGCGTTGTGGCTGCTGACGCCGTGGGCGCGGCGCGGCCTTGCCGGTCCGGACGGGCGAGCCCCTTTGATCCTTGCCGTGCTGGCATCGCTGGCGGTGGCCGGCTATTCGATGACCACGGACCCGAAGGACATCGGCGGCGCCCTCGACACCGACAAGGTGATCCCCAACGCCAATCTCGGCGGCGATGTGCCTGCGGGCGAATGGCACTATTACGGGCGCACGCAGTTCGGCCAGCGCTATTCGCCGCTCGACCAGATCACGCCGGAAAACGTCGCCAACCTGACGCCGGCCTGGACCTATCGCACCGGCGACGTCAAAGGCCCCGACGATGTCGGCGAGACCACTTATCAGGTGACACCGCTCAAAGTGGGCGACACGCTCTATATCTGCACGCCGCACAACTTCGCCATCGCCGTCGATGCGGCGACCGGCAAGGAGAAGTGGCGCTACGATCCCAAGATCAAGCTCGACAAGGACCGCCAGCACCAGACCTGCCGGGGCGTTTCCTATTATGCCGATGCGGCCGGCGCCGCCGGCCAGCCCTGCGCGGCGCGCGTCTACCTGCCGACCTCGGATGCGCGGCTGATCGCGCTCGACGCCGCCAACGGGCAGGTTTGCCCGGCCTTCGCCGAGGGCGGCACGCTCAATCTGTTGACGGGCATGCCGTATCCGAAGTCGGGCTACTACTACTCGACCTCGGCGCCGCTGATCGCCGGCGGCAAGATCATCGTCGGCGGCGCGGTCAACGACAATTATTCGACGCAGGAGCCGTCCGGCGTCATCCGCGCCTATGATGCGAGCAGCGGCAAATTGCTGTGGAACTGGGATTCCGGCAATCCGGACCAGACGACGCCGCTGCCGGCCGGCCAGACCTACACCGCCAACTCGCCCAACATGTGGTCGACGCCGAGCGCCGACGAGAAGCTCGGCCTGCTCTACGTGCCGCTCGGCAACCAGACGCCGGACCAGCTCGGCATGGGCCGCAGTGCCAATGTGGAGAAATTCTCCTCCTCGATCACCGCGTTGGACCTCAACACCGGGCAGTTGAAATGGGTGCGCCAGACCGTGCACCATGACCTCTGGGACATGGACGTGCCGGCGCAGCCGAGCCTGGTCGACATCACCAAGGCCGACGGCTCCGTGGTGCCCGCGCTGGTCGGGCCGACCAAGCAGGGGGACCTCTATGTGCTCGACCGGCGCACCGGCGAGCCGGTCATCCCCGTCAAGGAAGTGGCGGCGCCCGGCGGCGCCATCGAGGGCGACCACACATCGCCGACGCAGCCGGCGTCCGACCTTTCCTTCAACCCGCCGCCGCTGACCGAGCACGATATGTGGGGCATCACCATGTTCGACCAGCTGGCGTGCCGCATCGCGCTTCACAAATTGCGCTATGAAGGCCGCTACACGCCGCCTTCGCTGCAGGGATCGCTGGTTTATCCCGGCAATTTCGGCACGTTCAACTGGGGTGGCGTGGCGGTCGATCCGGTGCGGCAAGTGATGTTCGGGATGCCGACCTATCTTGCCTTCACGTCGCGGCTGGTGCCGCGCGCCGACGTGCCGCCGCCGGGCGACACCAAGGGCAGCGAGCAGGGGCTGAACCGCAATGACGGCGCGCCCTATGCGGTGGTGATGGGACCGTTCCTGTCGCCACTTGGCATTCCGTGCCAGGCGCCGCCCTGGGGCTATGTCGCAGGCGTCGATCTTCGCACCGGCACGATTGCCTACAAGCACCGCAACGGTACCGTCTACGACATGACGCCGCTGCCGTTGCCGTTCAAGGTCGGGGTGCCCGGCATTGGCGGCCCGATGATCACCGCCGGCGGTGTCGCCTTCCTGGGTGCCGCGGTCGACGACTATCTGCGCGCCTACGAGCTGACGTCAGGCAAGCAGCTCTGGCAGGCGCGGCTGCCGGCCGGAGGGCAATCGACGCCGATGACCTACACCGTCGCGGACGGACGCCAGTTCGTGGTCATCGTCGCCGGCGGCCACGGCTCGGTGGGCACCAAGCCGGGCGATTACGTGATGGCCTACGCGCTGCCGAAGTAGGCAGGCGGGGTTACCGGGTCCGGCGAGCCGACGATCAGCCGAGCCCCAGATGGCTCTTTAGGCTCGGCACCGAGCCAAGCACTTGGTTGGTCAGATCGGGGCCCGCGGCCGCCTCTGCCTGCTGGACAAGCGTCTCGCCAGCCTTCTGGATCTGCGCCAAGTCGAGGCCGGAGGCCTTGAGCGCGGCGAGGCCGTTGACCAGCGCGCCGGCCTTCTCGCCGAGAACGCCGCCAAGCGCGCCCTGCAGCGACGACAGGAAGCCGCCACCGCCGCCGGCCGGGGCGGCCATGACGTCATATTTCTGCGCCAGCGCATCGGCGCCCGGAATCTTGGCGAAGAAGGAGGAGGCGCTGGTGCCTTCGGCCTCGTGCTCGAGCACCGAGAAAATGGTGCCGACGACCTTTTCGGTCGTGGCCTGGTCGAGACCGGCCTTCTGCGAGACGGTGTTCACGATGTCCTGAACGTCCATGACTTCACCTCAACTTTGGGTTTTCAAGTTCGCGGGCTGGCGCTTGCGGCTGCGGACCCTGACCATGGACTTGCGGCTTGCCGCGACAACGGCCGCGCGCATCGCCAGAACGGCCGCCACTGCTGCCACGAAGGCGGTTGCCAGGATCGGCGAGGGCATGGTCATCGGCATTGTTCCTTTCAGATCGGGCCTATAGGACCGTGACCGCCGAGGGCGGCCGGCCAGCCAGTTTCCCCCACTATTGTGGCAGCGCCATCAAGATTTGTCACCGATGACAAAAACGTGATGATCTTCAGCCGACTGACCGGCGGCCGCCAAGGCAGTGAGATGTCACGCTCCGGTGACTGGACGATGAGAGGCTCGCCCCTATCTTGCGACCGGCAAGGACACCGCAGTCGCGACGAGATCGAGGAAGCCCATGGCCGACGTCACCACCAAACCCGTCATCACCCAGGCGATGATCGATGCCTATGACGAATACACGCATCTGACGCTGGATCGCCGCCGCTTCATGGAGCAACTGACCAGGCTTGCCGGATCGGGCGCGGCGGCGGCCGCGATCGCGCCGATGCTGGCGGCGAACTCGGCCCAAGCGGCGATCGTCGCCGACAACGATGCCCGCGTAAAGGGCGAGGATATCACCTATCCCGGCAGCGGCGGCGAGATGAAGGGCTATCTGGTCAAACCCGCAAACCAGGCCGGCAAGCTCGGCACGGTCATCGTCATCCATGAAAACAGGGGGCTCAACCCGCATATCCGCGACGTCGCCCGGCGCGTGGCGCTGGAAGGATTCGTGGCGCTCGCGCCGGATTTCCTGTCGCCGCTCGGCGGCACGCCCACTGACGAGGACAAGGCGCGCGACATGTTCGGGAAGCTCGACCCGGCGCAGACCGTGGCCAATGGCGTGGCGACGGTAGCCTTCCTCAAGGGCGACAAGGACGGCAACGGCAAGGTCGGCGCCATCGGCTTCTGCTGGGGCGGCGGCGCGGCCAACATGCTGGCCGTCAACGCGCCCGACCTTGCGGCGAGCGTCGCCTATTACGGCATGCAGCCGAAGGCCGCCGACGTCTCGAAGATCAAGGCCGCGTTGCTGCTGCACTATGCCGGCCTCGACGAGCGCACCAATGCCGGCATCGATGCGTTCACGAAGGAACTCGACGCCGCCCATGTCGAATACACGGTCTATGTCTATGAAGGCGCCAACCATGCCTTCAACAACGACACCTCGGCGGCGCGCTACGACAAGAAGGCGGCCGACCTCGCCTGGGGCAGGACAATCGCCTTCCTCAAGCAGAAGCTGGCATGACCATCGACTTCAGGCCGCCGGCGCCCAGATCGTCTTGAAGGCCGGCGACAGGGTGAAGCCCGCCGGGCGCTCCGATTTCGGCGGCGGGCGCCGCACGCCTTCCTGCAAATAGCGCAGGGCAGAGGTCAGCCCGTTCATCGTGTAGGGCTTGGCGATGACGCCGATCGCACCGGCGAAGTGGTCGGGGATGCGCTTCGGGTTGGCGGTCATGAAAATGACCATCGAGTTCTTTCTGTCGCCAATATATTCGGCGACGTCGATGCCGGTCGGGCCGTCGGTGAGATGGATGTCGACAAAGGCGATATCGGCCTGCGTGGTATCGACCATGTCCTTTGCTTCGGCGAGCGATGTTGCCCAGCCGACGACGCTGTGCCCGGCGTCCTCGACCAGGCTCTCCAACTCCATGGCCAGCAGCGCCTCGTCCTCGACGATCAGGACCTTGAGCGGTTCAATCATGACAGGTTCCCTTTGTGCTGTGGTCCATTGGGCATCGAGATGACAACGCGAGTGCCGGGACCGGCATCGCGCCACTCGATGTCGGCACGCAATTGGCGGGCAAGCGACTTGATCAGCCGCATGCCGAAGGAGGCGTCGCCATTGGCGCCCGCCATGCCGACGCCGTCATCCGAGACCTCGATGTTCAAATGGCCGTCCGGCTGGCTCATCTTGATGCCGATGCTGCCCGATCTCGTGCCGTCGGGCCTTTCCTTGAAGGCATGCTTGAGCGCGTTGGTGACGAGTTCGTTGACCATCAGCGCCACCGGCGTCGCCTTCTCGGCCGGGACGACGACGGGCTCGAGATCGAGTGTCGGGTTGATTTCCGAACGTCCCGAAGCAGTCAGCAGGTCGGAGATGAGATCCTTGGCGAAGTCGGAAACATCGAACTTGCTGACATCCTTGGACTGATAGAGCCGGCGGTGCACGGTGCTGAGCGCCTCTATGCGCTCCAACATCGTGCCAAGCGAGCGCTTGAGGTTCGCGTCGGAGACGGTGCGGCTCTGCATGAGGATAAGCGAGGAGATCATCTGCAGATTGTTCTTCACCCGATGATCGACCTCATGCAGCAGCGTGGTCTGCGCCTCAAGCGCCGCTTCGAGCTCAGCCGTGCGTTCCTTGACGGCCTTTTCGAAACGCTCCTTGTCCGCGGTGATGCGATTTTCCCAGAGCTTCCGGTCGGAAACATCGAGTTGCGAGGCGAAGAAGAACTGCATTTCGCCTTTGTCGTTGGAGACGGGGCTTATGTAGAGCGCGTTCCAGAAGGTCGACCCGTCCTTGCGGTAATTCAGGATATCGACACTGATGTCGGTTTCATCGGCGATCGCGGCGCGTATCTGAGCGATCGCTTCCTTGTCGCTCTCCGGCCCCTGCAGGAAGCGGCAGTTCCTGCCGAGAACCTCGTCGCGCTCATAACCCGTCAGGCGCAGAAAGGCGTCGTTCGCAAAGACGATCGGATTGTCCTGCCGGCGCGGATCGGTAATGATCATCGACATGCGCGTGGCGCGGATGGCCGCCGCGAAGGGGTCGCCCTTGCCGTGCTCGACATGAAGGTCGTCGGTCATGTGCCATGCGTCCGCCGGCTCCCTGGTCCGTTTCCGTTCCATAGCGTCGCTCCAAGCCATTTTTCGCGGGAGACAACGGCTCAAAGTAGAATTTGGTTTCAATCTCGGCTGGCCTGTCGCAGTTCGTCGCAAGCGGGAACCGATGGAGGCTTTCCGCAACCGACCGCGAGGAAGGGGTTTCCCGGCTAGCCAGCCGAGGCCGGCCTGTGAAGCGCGACGCCGGCCACGACCAGCGCGATGCCGAGGCAATCGGACGGACCGGGTACCTGGCGCAGCACGACGACGCCGATCAGCGTTGCGGTGACCGGCAGCAGCGACAGCATCAGCGCGAAACTCGCGCGCGGCAACCGCGCCATGGCGAGCTGGTCGCATACGTATGGAATGACCGACGAGCAGATGCCGACGCCGATGGCGGCGACGAGCAGCGGCGGCGACAAAAAGGCGGACAGGGCGTCGGCGAAGCCAACGGGCAGCACGACGACGAAAGCGACCGCCATGGCCGCACCCAGGCCGGCGATGCCGTCGCCGGCGCCCGCGCGGGCGACACGGTGTCCAAGCACGATGTAGCCGACAAAGAGCGCGCCGTTGAGGAAAGCCCAGACCAGCCCGACCGGGTCGGTTGACCATTTGACGTGGATCAGCAGCAAGGTGCCGGTGACAGCGACGGCAAGAGCGGCCAGATTGCGGGCGCTTCTGAGGCCGGCGAGCGCGACGCCGATGGTGCCGGCGAATTCGATCGCCGCCACCAGCGAGATCGGCAGGCGGTCGAGCGCCAGGTAGAACGAACAGTTCATCACCGCCAGGCAAGCACCGAAGGCAACGAGCAGGAGCCGCGTCGGAGGATCGGCGCTGGCGAAGGTTCGCCATGCGCGGGTCAATGGCGCGAAGACCAGCGCCGCGGTGGCTACGCGCAGCCAGGCCATGCCGAGCACGCCGACTTGCGCAAAAAGCAGCACGGCGAAGGCCGGGCCGAGATAATGAAAGACAGCGCTGACAGCGAACCAGATATGAGGCGGCAATCTTGTCGCGAGCCCGGCGAGCGCAGGGCCGGCAAAGGCCGGGGTGGCAGCGGCAGGGCTGGTATGCGGGGCTTGCCTCTGGTCATCCATGGGATCAGTATCGTAGCCAATCCTCCCTATTCATATGGATGATGACCAGCTTGACCAATCATTCCTTTCCCGGAGGCAAGGAGTTTTCCATGAAACGCCTTCGAAACGAAAATGCCGACATCGACGCGGCCGACATGAAGATCCTGCGCCTGCTGGAAGAGGACGCGCGCATCAGCACCGCGGAGCTGGCCCGTTCCGTCGGCCTGTCTGCGCCGAGCGTGGCGGAGCGCATCAAGCGGCTGCAGGAGAACGGCGTGATCGAGGCCTATTGCGTCAGGATGAACCCGGCGGCGCTTGGCCTGAAACTGTCGGCGTGGCTGCGCATCCGGCCGGTGCCTGGGCAATTGTCAGTCGTGGCCGAGATCATCCGTGAGTTGCCGGAGATCGCACAATGCGACCGGGTGACCGGAGAGGACTGTTTCATCGCGCTGGCGCATGTCGGCTCGGTCGCCGAACTCGAACGGGTGATCGACCGCATCATCCCCTATGCGATGACCAACACGGCGATCATCCAGTCGTCGCCGGTGATCGCGCGCTCGCCGCTGGCGGCGATCAGGCAACGGCGCTAAGCGTGGCCGCGCTTCAGGCGGGCGCGCTTCAGGATGCTGCGCCAGCGGATCATGTCGAACGGGATCGGTTCGTTGTTGTTGGCGATGTGAAAGATCTCGTTGTCGACATTCTTGAGCGAACGCCAGAAATCGTAGTCCGATATGCGCGGATCGGCCGCCAGCCTGTCCACCTCGACCTTGATGTCGGTTTTCATGCACGTTCCTCGAACCGGCTTCGCCGCGCCGCCCGCTAAAACAACCCTGTGCGGACGTTTTCGACCGCTCCGCTGAGTCGTTCAACGGCTCAGATGGCTTGTTCCCGTTAAATCCTCGGTAAGGTTAATGCGGGTGCGAGGTGGCTTCAAGCACGCGTGCCAGCCGATTTTAGGAACCCGGCGATTTTGGATCGCGGGTGTGGCTTTGAGGCCAGACCCGGTCGCCTGGGCTTCGCCCTATTTGCGCTTGATGCCGATCGAACGGCCGGCGCGCTCGGGCATCGGGAGCACGGAGTGGGCGGCGCGCATGGCTTCGATCCTGGCCAGTACATCGGCGGGAAAGGGCGCCACCTTCGGCCCCGACATGTCGACATGCAGCGACAAGGTCTCGGACGTGGCGGCGAGCCAGCCGTCGACATGTCGGATTTCCTGATAGGCTCGCAGCCGCTTCTCGTCATGGTCGATGAGCTGGAAGGAGACCGCGACCTTGTGGTCGAGATGCAGTTCCCTGACGTAGCAGACATGGACCTCGGCGGTGTAGATGGTGAGCCGCCGCTCTTTCACATAGTCCAGCCCCATGCCCATCGCCTCGAAGGCCTCGTCCGAGCAGCGGTCGAACAGCACGTTGTAATAGGCCATGTTGAGATGGCCGTTATAGTCGATCCAGTCCTTCTCGATGTCCATGGGCCTGGAGACGAAGGGGGCGGGAATGGACATCGAAACTTCCTTGTTCTGGTGCTGGACAGGGCGTGGCCGGTGAGTGTCTTTACATTCTGACGCAATTTCGGATGGAAAACCGCTTCACACTTTTCCTGAAATTGCTTTAGGCATCCATACTCGCATAACAAGCGTGGACGCTGGTCCATTCGCGGAGGAATTCATGGCTCTGAGCGACCTCAATCCGGTCAAACGCAACGAGGAAGGCATCGCGGCGGTGCTTGGCATCCTCAAGCAGCGGCTGGGCGAGCGCTTCCAGACCGGACAGGCCATCCGCTCGCAGCACGCGCATACGACCACCTATATTCCGACGCAGGCGCCCGACGGCGTCGCATTCCCGGAGACGACGGCCGAGGTGCAGGAAATCGTGCGTGCCTGTGCCGCACACCGTGTGCCGGTGATCGCGTTCGGCGTCGGCTCGTCGCTCGAAGGCCACACCAATGCGCCGGGTGGAGGCATTTCGGTCGATACGTCGCGGATGAACCGCATTCTTTCGGTCAATCCGCAGGATCTCGACTGCACGGTGGAGCCCGGCGTCACGCGCGAGGATTTGAACCGGCATCTGCGCGACACCGGCCTGTTCTTCCCGATCGATCCGGGCGCCAATGCCTCGCTCGGCGGCATGGCGGCGACGCGGGCGTCCGGCACCAATGCGGTGCGCTACGGCACGATGCGCGAGAACGTGCTGTCGCTGACCGCCGTCATGGCCGACGGCGAGATGGTGACGACCGGCAAGCGGGCGAAAAAGAGCTCGGCCGGTTATGATTTGACCCGGCTGCTGGTCGGCTCCGAGGGCACGCTGGGCATCATCACCGCGCTGACCCTAAAGCTGCAAGGCATTCCGCAGGCGATCTCGGGCGGCGTCTGTCCCTTCCCGAGCGTCGAAGCGGCCTGCAACGCCGTGATAGCGACGATCCAGATGGGCATTCCGGTGGCGCGCATCGAACTGGTCAACGCGCTGCAGATGCGGGCGATGAAGACCTATTCCAAGCTCGATTATCCCGAGAGCCCGTGCCTGTTCGTCGAGTTTCATGGCAGCGACGCCGGCGTTGCCGAACAGGCCGAGACCTTCGGGGCGATCGCGGAAGACAATGGCGGCGGGCCGTTCCTGTGGACCAGCGTTGCCGAGGAGCGCACCAAATTGTGGAAGGCCAGGCACGACGCCTACTGGGCGTCGCTGACCTTGCGGCCGGGCGCCAAGGGGCTGTCGACCGATGTCTGCGTACCGATCTCGCGCTTTGCCGAATGCGTCATGGAAACCGAGGCCGACATTGCCGAGATGGGACTTATCGCGCCCATCGTCGGCCATGCCGGAGACGGCAATTTCCACGTGCTGGTGCTGATGGATGTCAACGATCCCAAGGAAATCGCGCTGTCGGAAAAATTCGTGGCACGGCTCAACATGCGGGCGATCGCCATGGAGGGTACCTGCACCGGCGAGCACGGCATCGGGCAAGGCAAGATCGGGTTCCTGCGCCACGAACTCGGCCATGGCGTCGACATCATGCGCACGATCAAGCAGGCGCTCGATCCGCAAAACATCATGAATCCGGGCAAGATCCTGCCTGACGCGGGCTAAGGGCACCGCGAAGAGCGAGTCTTGACCGCCGCCATTCGGGTCGAGGCTCCTCAAGTGGCAAGCCTGGAAAGACAGGCGTGCCGGCTGAGGAGAATTTTTATGGCCATTTCACGCAAGGAAGAAGCACGCGCGCTGAGCGCCGATGAAAAGGAATTGGTGGAGAAATCGCACCATCCGGCGGTGCAGGAGCTTTCCGATTCCGACCTTTCCGGTCTGGTCAAGCTGTTGCGGGAACGGCGTGACAAGGCGCAGACCGAAGCACATCGCCGGCGGCGCGAAATACGCGGCAAGGGCGCGGCGAAAGGTACGGCACCCTCGAAGGCCGACGGAGGTTCACAAGTGAAGCTCGCGGTGCTGGCCATGGCGATGCGGCGGCTGAACGGCGAGGCCGAACGGCGGCGCCAACTGGCGGCCCGCACTTCGCTGGTCGACAATGCGCGCAAGGCGCTGGCCTTGAAGCAGAAAGCTCCGGAGGGTCCCACGCACAATTCGCGCACCGCCCACAAGGGCATGCGGGCCGTGGCCAACCAGAAGGTTCCAAATCTTGTTCGGCCGGCCGAACTCGGCCGCCAGCGCAAGGCGGCCAAGGTGGCGCAGGCAAAACGCGACGCACGCTAAGGGAGCGGTTAGGCCCGCCAACCGCCGCTCTATCCTGCAGTGGGAAGCTGCTCCCGGGCGTCCTGCACAAGCGTCTGCAGCATGGGGCGGGTCGGGGCGAAGAAGGTCGTGCCGGTGTGCGGCGTGGAGACATCGAGCAGCCGGTCGTAGGCGCCGGGCGGGTCGCCGACATACATGCGCTGCAGCATTTTCTCGGTGACCCAAAGATATCTGCTGTAGCCGATGAAGTAGGTGCCGAATTCGTTCTGCCCGGGCCTGCCGAACGGCATGTTGTCGCGCAATATGTCGTGTTCGTTGCCGTCGGCATCGACCACGGTGGCCAGCGCCTTGTGCGATTTGCGCAGCGCGTCGTCATCATCGATTTCGATGTTGTCGATCTTGGTGCGGCCGATGATCGCCTCCTGCTCGGGCGTGGGAATGCGCGCCCAGGCCTGCATGTCGTGCAGGTATTTCTGGACCACGACATAGCTGCCACCGGCGAAATCGGCATCCTCGTCACCGACCAGCGCCGAGGCGGGCAAATCGAGGCCGGCCGGGTTGGCGGTGCCGTCGACGAAGCCGAGCAGGTCGCGGGCGTCGAAATAGCGAAAGCCGATCACTTCGTCGACGACGCTGACGCCGGGACCAAGCCTGTCGAGCAGGATACGCTCGAATTCGAAGCACATGTCGGGCCGCTCGGCGCGAATGTGAAAGAGCAGGTCGCCCGGTGTCGTTGGCGCCGAATGGACCGCGCCCTTGATCGGCGCGAACGGCTTCAGTTCCAGCGGCCGCCGGCCGGGGCTGAGCCGGTCCCAGAGATCGCGGCCGATGCCGGCGATGCAGGACAGGCGGCCGCCGAGATCGCGGAATCCGACAGTCTTGACCAGATCGTCGAGTTCGCCGAGCACGGAACGAACCCTGGCCAGAGCCGGCTGATCGCCGGCGACGGTGACGACAAGGAAAATCGCCGACTGCGATAGCGGGGCATCGACACTCTGCGCATCGATCGGCACGCGATCCCAGTTCTTGCCCGACATCCGAGAATCTCCGCTTCTCCCGGATTTGTTTCAGATCGTCTGACATGACGCAACGGGATGAATTGCCTCTTTATCGACACGCGGATGCGGGTAGAGTGCGGCGGAATTGCAATCAACCTGTTCGGAGCTGATGCTCGCACGCCTGTTCGTGATCTTCGGTGGCCTGTTCGTGCTGGTGCTGCTTGCGGCGCTGGTAGTGCCGCATTTTATCGACTGGACCGGCTACCGCGCCGAGTTCGAGCGAGAGGCAAGCGCCATCCTCGGCCGCAAGGTAACCGTGCAGGGCGACGCCACGGCAAGGCTGCTGCCGTTTCCCTCGGTGACCTTTTCCAAAGTCGCCGTCGCCGGTGGCCCCGACGGCCAGCCGGCCATGACCGTCGAGACGTTTTCGATGGACGCGGAACTGGCACCCTTCCTGCGCGGCGAGGTGCTGATCTTCGACATGCGGCTGGTGCGGCCGAAGGCGACCATCGACATCGCCGCCGACGGAACCGTCGATTGGGCCATGCGCCCGTCCTCGCCCTTCGACCCCGGCCAGGTCTCGATCGAGAAACTGACTGTGACGGAAGGGCAGATTGAACTGCGCCATGCCGCCGGCGGCCGCAGCCACATCTTTTCGGAGATCAACTCGACCATTTCGGCCAAGTCGCTGGCCGGTCCGTGGCGCATGGATGGCACGTTGCGGCTGGACGGGTTGCGGACGACGGTCGCGGCGTCGACCGGCAAGGCCGAACCCTCCGGGCAGATGCGGTTACGGGTGAAGGCGGATCCCGACGCCTATCCGCTGGTCATCGAGACCGACGGCAATGCCGGCATCGTCAACGGTGCCGCCGTCTATTCCGGCCAGTTCAAGATTTCGGGCGCGGACAAGGATAGCGCGGGCAAGAATTCAGCCGAGTTGCGCGGCACGGACGGCGAGACGGTGAAGGTCAGCACCGGCAAGTCCGATCCAGGCTTCCGGCTGAACGGCAAGTTCTCGCTCGACCACCAGAAGCTTGGCGTGGACGAATTCCGTTTCGAGACCGGTCCGCTCGACAATCCCTACACCGCCGATGGCAAGGCCTCGGTCAATCTCGGCCAGAAACCGAGTTTCGCCATCGAGGCCAATGGCGCGCAGGTTCAGTTCGACGAGGCGGTGGGTGCCCAGGCGGGCACGGGCCTGACACTGGATCAGCGCATCGCCGGCCTGGAGCAGGCGCTGCTCGATCTGCCGAAGCCGACCATTCCCGGCACGGTCGAGGTCAAGTTGCCGGCGGTGGTGGCCGGCGACACGACAGTGCGCGATGTTCATCTTTCGGCCGAGCCGGTCGGTGACGGTTGGTCGGTGAAATCGCTGGCCGCGACCTTGCCCGGCCGCACCAAGCTGGAAGCCGATGGCAATGTCATGCTCAACGTACAGGGCCATTTCGGCTTTACCGGCTCGTTGCTGCTGGCCGTGGCGCAGCCTTCGGGTTTTGCCGCCTGGCTGTCGAAGGATGTCGACGAGGCGATCCGCCGTCTGCCTGCCGCAGGTTTCAAGGCCAAGGTCGATCTCTCGGAAAATCATCAATCCTTCAGCGATCTCGAACTGATCCTCGGCAAGGCGAAGTTTTCCGGCCGTATCGATTCCAGCCAGCCCGAAGACGCAAAGCCATCTGTGCTGATGCGGCTCGAGGGCGGCGATCTCGATGTCGATGGGCTGGCGGCCTTCGCCTCGATCTTCGTCAGCGACAAGGGAGCCAATCGTTTTGCCGACAGCGACCTCGATTTCCAGATCAAGGCCGGCCCGGTCAGCGCCGGCGGCTTGACCGCCGACACGGTCGATACCGCGCTCAGGCTGCGCGACGGGCTGCTCGAAATCGACCGGCTGTCTGTCGGTGGACTGGCCGGTTCCTCGATCAGCGCCACCGGCCGCATCAAGGATTTTCCGGCGAGCCCGACCGGCAAGCTCGACGCCTCGGTGGTCGCGGTCGACCTCAAACCGCTGATTGATGTCGCAGCACGGCACTATCCGGACAATGCCGTGCTGAAGGGTCTCGCAGACCGCGCCGCAGCTTATCCCGACTTGTTCCAGGACGCGCGCGTCGACCTCGTGGCCAGTGCCGCCGACAATGGCGACGGCACCACGGGCTTGGCGGTGAGCGGGCAAGGCAAGGCCGGCGGCTCGTCCTTTTCGGCGTCGCTGTCGGGAAAGGGCGCGGTGGACAGGCTTGCCGACGCGCCAGTGACACTGACTTTCAACGCCAGGAACCCGGATGCAACCGCCTTGCTCGCGCTCTACGGCCTGCCGGCGCTGCCGCTCGGCATGTTGGGTGAAGCAAGCACCGACATCCAGGCCAAGGGCACGCTTTCCGGCGGTCTGGCGACGAGCTTCAGCCTTGCCGGCAATGACTTCAAAGCCGGCTTCGAGGGGATGGTCGCCGACACGCCGCAAGGCCCGACGGCCAAGGGCAAGATCAACCTCGACGCCTCCGACATCGAGCCATGGCTGATGACGACGGGCATCGGCCTGCCCGGCATGGGCGCCGGCATGTCGACGTCGCTGGCCGCGCAGGCCGATTACGGCAACGGCCTGCTGGTGCTCTCCGGGCTCAGCGGCGCCATCAACGAGGCGGCTGTGTCCGGCGACATCAACCTCGATGTCAAGCAGGGGGTCGACGGCAAGGACGGCGTGCCGCATCTGGCTGGGGCGCTGGCGCTCGACGAACTCGACCTCGATCCGATGGCGGTGGCGCTGTTTGGCGATTCCGCTTTTCTCGTAGACAAGAACGGGTCCGGCAAGACTGACAATGCCGACAAGAATAACAGGGCCGACAAGAATGACAGGGCCGACAAGAATGACAAATCCGGCGTATGGCCGTCGGCGCCGTTCAGCCAGAAGTCCAGCCTGCCGTTCACGGCCGATCTCGACCTGACCACGGCTTCGCTGACCGTCGGCCCGCTCGCCACCGCCTATGACGCGGCCCTCTCGCTCAAGCTCGCCCCGGAAGGCATTCGGGTCACCGATCTCAAGGCCAAATTCCTCGGCGGGGCGCTCTCCGGCCTGTTCGAGCTGAAGAACAATGAAGGTACCGGGCTTTTCACCGGGCAGATGAAACTGGCGGGTGCCGATCTGGCTGATGTCTTGCCGGATGCGGGCATCGGCGGCAGCGGCGATTTCTCGACGACGCTGTCGACCAGCGGCAAATCCGTCGACGCGATGATTGCCGCTCTATCGGGATCCGGCACGGCGGCGCTGAAGGGCTTGCGGATCGCCGGCGTCAATCCTGACGCGTTCGGCGCTTTCCTGGCCAAGGCGGATGCGATCGGACGCGATATCGACGCCGCCAAGACGGCTGGTTTCGCGCCAAGCATCGCCGCTGACGGCAGCTTCGCCGCCGGGAATGCCGAGGTCGCCTTCACGATTGCCGGCGGCACGCTCAGGGCGCCGCCGATCAGCCTTGAAAACCCGGCGGCGACCTTGTCGGCCGACATCACGGCGGATCTCAACGCCAGCACGGTTTCCGCCAAGGGCGCGGTCACCTATCGGCCTGGCGACGAAGCGCTGGTCGGCTCCGAGCCGGCCGTGAATTTCACCGCCGAGGGGCCGTTCGGCGCCGTGAACCGGCAGTTCGACAGCGAGCCGCTGGCGCAATTCCTGACCCAGCGTGCGCTGGAAAAAGAACAGCAGCGCGTCGAGGCGATGCAGGCCGCGCTGCTGGAGAAACAGCGGCTGCGACGCGAAGTGCGCTATTACGCGGCGCTTCAGGATGCCCGCGACAAGGCCGCCGAGGAGCTGCGCCAACAAGAGGAAGCGGCGCGCCTGAAGGCAGAGGCCGACGCCAAGGCGAAAGCGGAGGCCGACGCTCAGGCCCAGGCCGAAGCGGATGCCAAGGCGAAGGCTGACGCGGAAGCAAAAGCCAAGGCGGATGCCGAGGCCAAGGCGGCGGCGGAACAGCAGGCAGCGGACGAGGCGGCCAAGGCACAGGCCGAGCAGGAGCGCCAGAAGGCGGAGGAGGCGATGCGCATTGCCTCCCAGGAAAAGGCCAGGCTCGAAGCCGAGCGCAAGGCGGCGCAACAGGCACCCAAGGCCGAGCAGGTGCCCGCCAACGACAATCCGCCTCCAGCCAAGCTGAAAGCCAATCCGTTCACGGTCGACAATCTGTTGAAGTCACTGCAGTAGGCGGGCTAGGCTTTCCGGTTGCTCACCCGCCAGGCAATCGTCTCAAGGACGAACGTTTCGGCGCCGTCGGCGACGTATCTGGTGTGGCGGAAATCGCGGATGGCGGCAAGCTTGCCGCCCTGCCAACCCAGCAGGATGAAGTATGCCGGTGCTGCCGCTGGGTCGTTGGGATCGCGCACGAGGATTGCCGGGCGGTCCTCGACGAAACCAGGCTGGAAATGCCAGTCCCGCACCCGGGAGTAATTGCCGAAATAGGTGGCCACCTCCTTGCGGCCGTTGAGCCTTGCCCTGGCCACCAGTTCCAGCCGCACTTCGTCGGCCAGCATGTCTCGCACGGCATCGAAATCGCGGGCGTTGAAGCGATCGACATAGGCGTCGAGCAACAGGCGCTCCGATGCACTCAGCCTGGGAACAGGACGATCGTCCTGTTCGTCGGCGAGCTCACGCAGCCGGCCACGGCCACGATGCAGCGCTGCCTTGATCGCGGGGATGCTGGTGTCGAGCATGGTGCTGATTTCCCGCAGCGAATAGCCCAGCACATCCATCATGATGACGCTGCTTCGCTGCGCGACGGGAAGGCGCATGAAACTGTGCAATCCGGCTGCCGCGGCCTGCCGGTCGGCGATGGAATTTGCCGGGTCGGCGATCATGTCCGGCTCCTCCTCGGAGAAAGTCTTCTCACGGGCGCGGCGGCGCAAAAAGTCGAGCGCCGCATTGTGGGCGATGCGAAACAGCCAGCCTTCGGGATTGGCGATCGGGGCGGTGCCGGCCAGCGCCTCGAACGCCTTGGCCAGCGCCTCCTGCACGACGTCCTCGCCATCGACGACCGAGCCTGTCATCCGGGCGCAGTAGCGATGCAGTTTGGGGCGCAATTCGCCGAACAAGCGGTCGAAAGGCTCTGGGATCTCGCCTGGATTGTTCATGCACCGGCCGTTCTTGACATGGTTCTATTCAGGCTACTCGTCCAGCATCCGATAATGGCCCACCACTGTCATCACGTCACGATGCGGAGGGTCGACGCAGCGATCCCTGATGCCACTCTGAAAAGCCTGGAAGGCGGCAAGTCCTGTGATGAGGTCGGCATGCCCGTCGGTTTCGGTCTCGACGAGATGGACGAAAGTGCCATTGCCGGAGCGCCAGGTCATGTAGCGAACGCCTTCCGGCGATTTGCCGCGCAGTTCTTCGAACACTGCCTTGACCAGGCGCTCGTTCTCGTCGGCCCGGTCCGGCTTCGTCTTGTAGCGTATCAAATGGCGTTTCATCGCATCGGCTCCCTTGGCTGTCGCCTGTCCAAGACGCCGCGGCCAGGCCAAAGGATTCGGATTCCGGAAAAAAATAGTTCGGTATCGGCCCGCACGGATGCTGGACGTCAGTCCTGGCTCCGGTCGAGCAGGCGCCGCAGCATGGGTTCGATGCGCGAGAGCTCGTCGAGATGCGCGGCCGACAGTTCGGCCAGGCAATCGTCGGCGCGTTCGGTCAGCCGCAGCAGCACGCGGCGGTGGTCGTCCTTGTCCTGGTCGCGTGCGACCAGTCCTGCCTCGCCAAGACGGTTGACCAGTTCGACGGCGCTGTGGTGACGGATGCGCAGGCGTTCCGCCAGGTCGCCGACCGTCACGGGCACGCCGCCGGGATATCCCTTGATCGCCAGCAGCGCCTGGTGCTGGCGCGGGGTCAGGCCGGCGTCCTCGGCCTGCACCTGGCTGAATTCGAGGAAGCGGCGGATCAGGTAGCGGAACTCGGACAGCCGCTGGTAGTCGGATTGCCTGATGGCGGGGCGTGGTGTCTTGGGCTGCGTCATATCGGAGATGTCTTCGTTTTCCAGTGAAAGCTCAAACGAAATTTCAAGCGAAAGTCGCTTGAATAGATATATCGTGTTACGATACATACCCGGCCGACAACCGGCTGGCCACTTCGACCGTGCCGCAGAAATCCAGACACGGCCGCCGCCAGGAAGCAAAGCCACCATGAAGACCCATAACTCCAATCCCGATCACCTTCGGGATTTCACCACGGATGCCCGAGTGCTGCTCGTCGCCGCGATAGCGGTGGTGGTGGCGACCGCCGGGCTGTTTGCCGGCATCGCGCTTCTGAAGCTGATCCGGCTCGCCACCAACATCGCCTATTTCGGCCAGTTCTCGCTTGCCGAGCTGAAGCTGCAGGATACGCCGCTCGGGCTTGCCGCCGTCATCGTTCCGGTCGTCGGCGCGCTGATCATCGGCCTGATGGCGCGCTACGGCAGCGAGAAGATCCGCGGCCACGGCATTCCCGAGGCCATCGAGGCTATCCTGCTTGGGCGCTCCAAGCTCGACGCCAAGGTGGCGATCCTGAAACCGCTGTCGTCGGCGATCTCGATCGGCTCCGGCGGGCCGTTCGGCGCCGAGGGTCCGATCATCATGACCGGCGGCGCCATCGGCTCGCTGATCGCGCAGATGCTGCCGGTCTCGGACAACGAGCGCAAGACATTGCTGGTGGCGGGAGCGGCGGCCGGCATGACCACCGTGTTCGGCACGCCGATCGCGGCCATCATGTTGGCGGTCGAATTGCTGCTGTTCGAATGGACGCCACGCAGCTTCATCCCCGTCGCGGTTGCGGCCATCGTGGCCGAGGTGGAGCGCACCATGCTGCACATGCCGGGGCCGATCTTTCCGTTCGCGGGCAACATGGCGGTTTCCTTCGTCGGCCTTGGCGGCTGGGTGCTGGTCGGCATCTGCGCCGGCCTGTTGTCCGGGCTGCTGACGCAGATGGTCTATGCCTGCGAGGACGGCTTCCAGAAGCTGCCGATCCACTGGATGTGGTGGCCGATGCTCGGCGGCCTGGTGGTCGGCATAGGCGGCTCGATCGACCCACGAGCGCTCGGCGTCGGCTATGACAACATTGCCGACATGCTGGACGGCCGCACGATCGCCACCGCGGCGCTGCTGCTGCTGGTGGTCAAGGCCATCATTTGGTCGGTTGCGCTCGGCTCGGGAACTTCGGGCGGCGTGCTGGCGCCGCTGTTGATCATGGGTGGCGCGATGGGGGCGGTGCTTGCCGGCATCCTGCCGGCGGCGGACCCGGGCTTCTGGGCACTGCTGGCGATGGCCGCCACCATGGGCGGCACGATGCGCGCGCCGCTGACAGCCACTTTCTTCGCCGTCGAGCTGACCGGCAACACGCATGTGCTGGTGCCGCTGATCGCGGCTTGTGCCGCGGCGCACGCGGTCACCGTGCTGCTGATGAAGCGTTCGATCCTGACCGAGAAGATCGCCAGGCGGGGGCACCATCTGGTTCGCGAATATCGCGTCGACCCCTTCGCGCTGACCAGGGTGCGCGAGGTGATGACGGCGCAGGTCGAGAGCGTGCCGGCAACGATGACGCTGCATGGTGCGGCCGCCTTCCTGACCGCGCCGGAAACCCGGCATCCGAGTTTTCCCGTGGTCGATGAAAACAGGCAGGTGCTCGGCCTCATCGATCCGCCGGCGATCCTGCGCTGGCGCCGTGCCGGCAAGCACCGGACGACGACACTCGGCGAGCTGCTGGCTGGAAGCAAGGTGACGCTGGCCCATCCCGACGAATATCTGGAAGGCTTGTCGGACAAGCTGCTGACCGCCAATGTCTCGCATCTGCCGGTCGTGGCGCGTGAGGATGGAAGGTTGGTCGGCTATGTCGGCTGGAAGGATCTGATGCGCGTGCGCTCGCGCAAGCAGGCCGAGGAGCGTGAGCGCTCCACCTTGCTGGGCTTCGGACGCGGGAAAAAGGCTGACCCGGTCGGAGGTGCGTAAGTTCAGGCGCTCGTCGCGCGCTTCGCCCACTCCAGGACATGCAGCCTGAGCGCCGAGGACAGGTTGGTGTCACGGGGCCGGGTCTCGTCGATTTCGGCGACAAGGGCGGCGAGCGTCAGCTTCCTGGTCGCCGCGATGGCGACGAGATCGTCATAGAAGGGCTTTTCGAGGGAATAGCTGGTGCGATGGCCGCGAATGGTCACCGAGCGTTTTTCGACGGCGCTCATCGATCGTCAGGCAGGGTGGGCTTTTCGCGGTGATGGCCCGCGACAAACCTTTCGCTCTTGTCGGCGATCAGGCGGTCGCGTTCCCTTTCGGCCTTGGTGCGACCGTGCAAGGCGCGATTGTGGCTGGCCGTTTGTGCCTTGTCGTCCCGCGCCTTCCGCTTGCGAGCCTGGCGGAGATTGACGATGTCGGCCACGGACAGCGAGCCTATTTCTTGCGGAAGGCGTCGAGCGAGACTACTTCGGCGCCCTTGGCGCCGGCATCCGCGGCGGTTGCCTTCTTCTCCGCTTCGGCGGCGGCCTTCTTCTCGGCCTTCGGCTTCTTCTCGGAGACGATGGTCAGCGGCTCGGGCACCGGTGCTGCCGGTTCCTCGTCGGGCTGCGCATCGGTCTTGACGTCGAATTCGAGCTCGAAATTGACCGAGGGGTCGTAGAAGCCGCGCACGGCCGAGAACGGGATTTCGAGTTTCTCCGGCACGTCGGAGAAGGAGAGACCGACCTCGAAACCGGTGTCGGTCACCTTCAGATCCCAATACTGGAACTGGATGACGATGGTCATCTGCTCGGGATAGCGCTCGCGCAGCCGCGATGAGACGCGCACGCCCGGCGCGCCGGTCAGGAAGGTGATGAAGAAATGATGGTTGCCGGGGAGGCCGGTGCGCGCGACCTCTGCCAGGACCTTGCGCATGACTCCGCGCAACGCCTCCTGGGCCAGAATGTCGTAGCGGATGTGGTCGTCGGCCATGAGGTGGTCGGGTTCCGTTGAATCGTCCGCATAGCTGTAATCAAGCTTGGGCGCGGCGTAAACCTGATATAGACCGCCGCCGCGCCGAAGCGAGGACTATTGCAAACGATTTGATCGGCAAGGCGGTTTGGCGGCAACGCCAAATGTTATGCGTTAGCCAGCGCAGCGTGTCTTTTGAGGCTGGTCGGGGAAGGGCGCTTGCCGAAAGCGCGCAGGAAGGTGCGCACGCCGTTTTTCGCCGATTGCACCACCTCGTCCTCGCCCGGCGTGCCGCCGAGCATGAAGGTGGTCTGCAATTCGGCATTGACGAGGCCGAGGAACTGGCGCGCCGCGACGTCGGGATCGTCGATCGCGAGATAGCCGCCATAGGCGAGGCGGGCGAAGCGGGCGGCGATCGCCGGCCATGTCCTGCCGGGTCCCTGTTCGCGCCATTCGGCAAAGAGCTCGGGATAGCGCTCGCCCTCGGTCTGGATCAGCTTGCGCAGGAATTTTCCGTCGCGGTTGCAGATACAGTTCTGGTTCAGGCGCACGGCAAAACCGATCAGGTCGGCCTCGAGATCCCCAGGCTGATCGGGAAAGGTGGCGATGGTGGCGAAAATGCCGGCGTTGCAGCGCTCGGTCAGGTCGCGCACCACCGCGATGAACAGTTTCTCCTTGTCGCCATGGTGGTTGTAGACCGTCTGGCGCGACACGCCGGCCTCAACCGCGATCAGGTCGATATTGGCGCCGGAGAAGCCTTCGCGGCAGAACACGCCGGCAGCGGCGTCGACGATCGACAGGCGCTTGGCCTCGTGGCCGCGTGGCGGGAAAGTGTCAGGAGAAACGCCCGGTCTCATGAAAATCTATATAGAGGTGATTGACGATTTAGACAAGACTGTCTAAATTTGTGGACACGATATAACGGGATTTCGCTCCGGAGACGAATAAATTTGCTCCAGGAGTAGGAAACCCACCGGATGGAACGTCCTAGGGTCAGACGTCGCCTGGCGGCGGCAACCAGATTCGAAAGAAGCCAATATCATGAGCCCCAAATTCCTCCGCATCGCGGTCGTGCTCGGCCTGTTGTCCGCCATCGGCCCGTTCGCCATCGACATGTATCTGCCCGCTTTGCCGTCGATCGGCACCGATCTGCATGCCGGCACCGCCGCCGTGCAGATGAGCCTTTTGATCTTCTTCCTGTCGATGGGCTTCGGCCAGATCGTCGTCGGGCCGATCTCCGACATGGTCGGCCGCAAGCTGCCGCTCTATGGTGGCTTGGCGCTGTTCATGGCCGGCGGCATTGGCTCGGCAATGGCGCCGACCATCGAGTGGCTGATCGCCTTCCGCTTCCTGCAGGGGCTTGGCGCCAGCGCCGGAATGGCCATTCCGCGCGCCATCGTGCGCGACCTGCACACCGGCAATGAGGCCGCCAAGCTGATGTCGCTGCTGATGCTGGTGTTTTCGGTGTCGCCGATCCTGGCGCCGCTGACCGGCAGCCAGATCATCGAGAATTTCGGCTGGCGCGCCGTGTTCTGGACCGTGACCGGCGCGGCGGTGCTTGCCACCATCCTGCTCGCGACCTCGCTCAAGGAGACACGGCCGGCGGAAGAACGCGGCGGGTCCTCCTTCGGTACCGCCCTTGCCGGCTACCGCTTCCTGATGGGCGACCGTAATTTCCTCGGCCTGGTGGCGATCGCCGGCTTCGGCATTGCGAGCTTCTTCGTTTATCTGTCGAGCTCGTCCTTCATCCTGATCGACCATTACGGGCTGTCGCCTTCGGTCTACAGCGTCTTCTTCTCGATCAACGCGGTTGCCTTCATCGGCATGTCGCAGTTGACGGGCCTGCTTTCCGAACGGTTCGGACTGAAGCGCGTGGTGTGGGTGGCGGTGACCGGCTACGCGACGACGATGGTTGTGCTGTTCGCGATCATGGTGACGGGCGTCGATCGGCTTGACGTGATGGCGGCCCTGCTGTTCGTCGGCTACGGCTTCCTCGGCTTGGTCATCCCGACCACATCGGTGCTGGCCATGGAAGAGCATGGCGAGATCGCCGGCACGGCGTCGGCGCTGATGGGCACGCTGCACTTCGCCATCGGCGCGCTCGCCATGGGCGTCGCCGGTGTGTTCTTCGACGGCACGCCGCTGCCGATGGTCGCCGGCATCACGCTCTGCGCGGTGATCTCGTTCGCACTGGCGAAAGTCACGCTTGGCCGTTCGCGCGAAGCGGTCGAAGCGCCGGCGGAGTAAGCACCTTTTCCAATAAACCAGGGGAGGCCGGGTCGATCCCGGCCTTTTTTGTGTTGAAGCCGGCGTTTGCCCCCCGGTTGAAGACCGCGCTCTGGCGGCTGACGCTCAGCTGAGTTCCTGGGCGAGGCCGATGAGAAGCCCTTCAGGCCCACGGATGTAGCAGAGCCGATACACGTCCTTGTACTCGACCACTTCGCCTACGAGTTGCGCGCCGCGCGTGCGGAGCCTTTCAAGCGTGTCGTCGATGTCGTCCACGGTGAACATGACGCGGAGATAGCCCAGGGCGTTGACGGGGGCGGTCCGGTGATCCGCGACGACAGGCGGCGCGAGGAAGCGTGACAGCTCCAGCCGGCTGTGGCCGTCCGGCGTGCGCATCATGGCAATCTCGACATGCTGGTGGCCCAGTCCGGTGACGCGTCCGGCCCATTCTCCTTCGACCATGGCTCGCCCTTCGAGCTCGAGGCCGAGTTCGCGAAAGAAATCGACCGTCCCTCCGAGGTCTTCGACGACGATTCCTACATTGTCCATCCGCTTGAGCGCCATGTTTCCTATCTCCAGGGGGTGTCGTTTCAGTTTACAGGGTATCGTCTGGTCCAACAACGCACAGGAAAGGCCGGACCCGTCCGACCCTCTTCATGTCCGCGATGTCAGCGGCAATCCAGCAGCGTCGAGGAGGAAGCGTACACGCTCTTCGACTGGCGCAGGCGGCAAGGTCACCAGTTCGTAGCCGAGTTCGGCATAGACGCCGGCCACGGACTGGCAAGTGCGCTCGGCCTCGTCGAGGGTTTGCTTGCGTTCTTCGTCCTGGGTGAAGATCTCCGGCCATGGCGGGGCGACGAAGACGCGACGCGCATAGCGGAATTCCGTGGCGGCACTGGTGAGGTGATCCGGCACCGGCAGGCCGCAGAGCCTGAGATAGCCGATCGTGTCCGGCACGCCGCGATCAAAGAAGACCGGACCGGCCAGCTCGCGGACCGCACGGTACGAGCGCATTTCCCACGACAGCATCAGTTCGGCGAACAATGCACGATCGCTCCAGGGCAGGGCGGTTCCACCAATGGCGGATTGGTCGCGGATGATGCCGCGCCCGGCCTCGGCGGATGTCGCAAAGCCCGCCTGCCGCAAGGCTTCGATCAGGGTGGTCTTGCCGGAGCCGGGGCCGCCGGTCAGCACGAAGAATCGATCGGAATTGTTTTGCATTTTGTCCATGGAGAAAGGGCACGCAACGCAGCGGCTTCGCAGCCGTGGACGTGCGAAGTCTTGACGGCAGGAACCGTTGTGCGTCACGCAAAATGAAAGGGGGAGAAGTGGAGGTTTCTGTTGCCAGGTACCTCCGAACCCCGCCTAGAAGTGCGAACCCCTAGGGCTTGATTTGAAGCTATCGCACTGCATTAAGCAGCGAGACGTGCTTCCGCATAGTTGTCGTTGGCAACTATAAGTTTAGCCCGATGACGGTGGTACAATGCCGGGCAAAAGTACGATCTTTACACCTTCGTCGATCCTATTTCGCCCCCAGCAAAAACCGCTCTGTCCTCAACAGCGGCTTTTGGTGGAGGCGCCGGGTACCGCCCCCGGGTCCGAACGGCTTATTTCATCGCCCATTTATCGCCATAGTCGGTCAAGCCGACAAAACGAATATAGGGGGGCTTGCGCGGAAATGAAAGGCCGCAATGGTGCTTTGTCCCTGTGTCAAATCGCGACGCGAAGGGTTGACTTGGGCGCGGTCTCAACCGAAGCTTTGCGGGCGGTGAGGAGTTACCGACCTAGCGCACAAGTTGCGAAGCGCGCCACAGCCCTCATCGATCGGATCCGTGGCGCCGACGAGGGGAATTCTGATGGCCGACTATCTTGCGGATGTGAAGAAATATGACGCCGCGGCAAGCGCCGATGCGGTCGAAAAAATCGTCAAGCACCTGGGCATTGCGCTGAGGAACCGCGATTCCTCGCTGGTGTCCTGCACGGATCCGAAGGAATTGGCGCGGGTCAAGGAGAGCTGGGTGGCCAAGAAGCTCGGCGTCAGCGACGGGGCGAAAGCCGACGCCGCGATCGAGAAGACCTGCAAGGCGATGCACGCCGACAACACCAAGAACCGCGTGACCTTCTACTATCTGGTGGCCAAGGACCTGGGCAAGCTCGGCTCTCTCTGAGACCTTTGGTTACTTCATCCTGGCGGCCGGTTGGCGATTTCCGCGCTTCCGGTTCGCCGGTGAGGATTCTTGGCAGGCTTCGTTCCCTGCTGAATGGGGACGATCTCAGACAAGCGTGGCGTCGGCGCCTATATGCGCTATGATCGACGAATTCCCGAATCGAGCCCGGAACCGATGCGCCAGTATCTCGACCTCCTGCAGCATGTGCTGGACAACGGCGCCGATCGCGGCGACCGCACCGGCACCGGCACGCGCTCCGTCTTCGGCTACCAGATGCGCTTCGATCTGGCTCGCGGCTTTCCGGTCACCACCACCAAGAAGCTGCATCTGAAGTCGATCATCCATGAACTCCTCTGGTTCCTGGCCGGCGACACCAACATCAAGTACCTGACCGACCACGGCGTTTCAATCTGGGATGAATGGGCCGACGAGAATGGCGATCTCGGCCCGGTCTACGGCAGGCAGTGGCGATCCTGGCCAGACGGCCATGGCGGCTCGATCGACCAGATCGCCAATCTTCTCAAGGAGATCCGCCGCAATCCTCAATCGCGGCGGCTGATCGTCTCGGCCTGGAATCCCGCCGAGGTGGAAGCCATGGCGCTGCCGCCTTGCCACTGCCTTTTCCAGTTCTACGTGTCCGAGGGCCGGCTTTCCTGCCAGCTCTACCAGCGCTCCGCCGACATCTTCCTCGGCGTGCCGTTCAACATCGCGTCTTACGCGCTGCTGACGCTGATGGTGGCGCAGGTGACAGGGCTGAAGCCGGGCGATTTCGTGCACACGCTTGGCGACGCGCATCTCTACTCGAACCATTTCGAGCAGGCGCGCGAACAGTTGTGGCGCACGCCAAAGACCCTGCCGACGATGTGGATCAATCCTGAGGTGAAGGACCTTTTCGCCTTCCGCTTCGAGGATTTCCGGCTGGAAAACTACGTCGCCGACGCGTCGATCAAGGCGCCCATCGCGGTCTGAGCCGCGGCTTTTCAGTCGATGCCGACCATCACGTCCGAGGCCTTGACCACGTCGTAGGCCTGCTTGCCCTTTTCGAGCTTGAGGTCGGCGACAGCTTCATTGGTGATCGAGGCGGTGACGATGATGCCGCCGCCGATGTCGATGCGGACATGCGAGGTGGTGGCTCCCTTGACGATTTCGGTGATCGTTCCCTCGAGCACGTTGCGGGCGCTGATCTTCATTGCAGTTCCTTTCGCGGCGGCGGTCTTATCAGAACAATCATGCAGCGCCGGATCGAGTTTCAGCCGGCCGGGCCTTCCCTTGTTATATCCATGCGGATATATCGGTCTACAGGCTTCGAGCCAACCGGAGTTTGAACCCAGGGAGAGTTTTCGATGACACGCAAAGGTTTCGGGTTGAGGATGATCGCCATTGGCGGCTTTGCGGCGACATTGATGGCGGCAATGCCAGCAGCGCACGCGGAAGACAAGGTCGTGGTGTTCGCGGCGGCCAGTCTCAAGGATGCGCTCGATGCGGTGAACAAGGCCTGCGAAGCCGATGTCGGCGAGGCCGCGACCGTTTCCTATGCCGCGAGTTCGGCGTTGGCCAAGCAGATCGAGGGTGGGGCGCCGGCCGACGTCTTCATCTCCGCCGATCTAGACTGGATGAAATATCTCTCCGACAAGAAGCTGACCAAGCCCGACACGGAAGTGAAGCTGCTGGGCAACGAGATCGTGCTGGTGGCGCCGAAGGATTCGACGGTCGAAACCAAGATCGAGAAAGGCTTTGACCTCGCCAAGCTCGTCGGCGACGGCAAGCTTGCCATGGGCGATTTCAAGGCCGTGCCGGCCGGCAAATACGGCAAGGCGGCGCTTGAATCGCTCGGCGTCTGGTCCTCGGTCGAGGGCAAGGTGGCGCAGGCCGAGAATGTCCGTGCGGCGCTGAAGCTGGTTTCGACTGGTGAGGCCGCGCTCGGCATCGTCTATGCCACCGACGCGCACGCCGAAAAGGGCGTCAAGGTGGTCGGCACCTTCCCCGTGGATTCACATCCGCCGATCATCTATCCGGTTGCCCAGACCGCCGATTCGAAGGACAAGGATACGCCGGCCTTCCTGAAGTGCCTGCAGTCCGCCAAGGCCGGCGCGCTCTTTAGGGAACAGGGTTTTACCGTGCTCACGCCCAGCAACTGAGTCGGCGAGCAACTGAGTTCGAAAAGGCCCGATACCGCACTATGAGCTGGCTGCTGGACCTCACTCCCGACGAATGGAATGCGGTCCGGCTGTCCATCAAGGTGGCGACGGTGGCGATGCTCGCCAGCCTGCCGCCGGGCATAGCGATCGCGCTGCTGCTTGCACGGGGGCAATTCTGGGGCAAGACGCTGCTCAACGGGGTGGTGCACCTGCCGCTGATCCTGCCGCCCGTGGTGACCGGTTATCTCTTGCTTTTGACGTTCGGCAAACGCGGCCCGGCCGGGGCCTTCCTCGCCGAACATTTCGGCATCGTCTTCTCGTTTCGCTGGACGGGTGCCGCCCTTGCCTGCGGTGTCATGGGCTTTCCCCTGATGGTGCGGGCGATCCGGCTGTCGATCGAGGCGGTGGATCGCAAGATGGAGGCGGCGGCGGGAACGCTCGGCGCCAACCCGCTGTGGGTGTTCGGCACCATCACGCTGCCGCTGATCCTGCCCGGGCTGATCGCCGGCGCCATCCTGTCCTTCGCCAAGGCGATGGGCGAGTTCGGCGCGACGATCACTTTCGTCTCCAACATTCCTGGTGAGACGCAGACGCTGCCGTCGGCGATCTACACCTTTACCCAGGTGCCGGGCGGCGACGAAGGGGCGCTGCGGCTGACGCTGATTTCGATCGTCATCTCGATGGCGGCATTGGTCGCATCGGAAGTGCTGGCGCGGTGGGTCGGGCGGCGGATGGACATCGAATGAGCGTCCTTGTCGACATTGGCCACCGGCTTGGGGATTTCGCCATCGATGCCCGCTTCGAGAGCGCCGGACGGCTGACGGCGCTGTTCGGGCCGTCCGGTTCCGGCAAGACGACGCTGATCAACATGATTGCCGGGCTGATCCGGCCGGACAAGGGGCGCATCGAGGTCGATGGCCGCGTGCTGGTCGACGCGGGTGCCGGCATTTTCGTGCCAAGGCACAAACGCCGCATCGGCATGGTGTTCCAGGATGCGCGCCTGTTTCCGCATATGAGCGTGATGAGCAATCTGTGCTACGGTCGCTGGTTCACGCCGGCGGCGGAACGCTATGCGGACATGGACGCCGTTGTAGAATTGCTGGGCATCGGCCCGCTGCTTGGGCGACGACCGGCAAAACTCTCGGGCGGCGAGAAGCAGCGCGTGGCGATCGGCAGGGCGTTGCTGGCCAGCCCCAGACTGCTGCTCATGGACGAGCCGCTGGCCTCGCTCGACGAAGCGCGCAAGGCCGAGATCCTGCCCTATATCGAGCGGCTGCGCGACGAAACGAAGATCCCGATCGTCTATGTCAGCCATTCGGTCGCCGAGGTGGCGCGGCTGGCGAGCGACGTCGTGATGCTGGCGCGGGGCAAGGTTACGGCTAGCGGCCCGACCGACGCTGTCATGCAAAGGCTCGACCTGTTGCCGGTGGAAGAGCGCGGCGAGGGCGGCGCCGTGCTGGACACGAAGGTGCTGCGTCACGAGGAGGCTTTTGGGATGACCGTGCTCGGCTCGGCCGCCGGCGAGATCCGCGTGCCGCGTCTTGGGATGAAGGCCGGGGCTCCCGTGCGCATCCGCATTCGCGCTCGCGACGTGATGATCGCCGCGGAGAAACCGACGGGCCTCAGTGCCCTCAACATCCTGCCCGGCACGATCGTCGCGATCAGTCCCGGCGAGGGGCCGACGGTCGAAATCGGCATCGACTGCAATGGGGCAACGGTGCTCGCCCGCATCACGGAACAGTCGCGGCAGGCGCTGAAGCTGCGGCTCGGCGGCAAGGTTTTCGCGGTGGTCAAGACCGTGAGCTTCGATCGGGGAAATACCGGCGCCGGTCTGCCGCTCGACGTCGATGGCTGACAGCGGCGGTGATCGGCGCTATATTGTTTTGGAATAACGGTCGCCGAAGCTGAAGCGGTCGCGGAGGAGCAACAATGCCGTCGCTGAGCTTGCGGATAAATCTCGATCCGGACGGACGGATCGGTCCTGGCAAGATTGAGCTTCTGGAGCACATCGCCACCTTCGGTTCGATCTCGGCCGCCGCGCGCGGCATGGAGATGTCCTACAAGCACGCATGGGACCTGGTCGAGGACATGAACCGGGTGTTCGGCAAGCCGCTGGTGGCGGCGCAGACCGGCGGCCGCAAGGGCGGCGGCGCGCAACTGACGACCGTCGGCCTGGCCGTGGTCAGCCGTTTTCGCGCCATCGAGCGCGCGGCGAGTGCGGCCGCGGCGACGCATATGGACGCGTTGCAGTCGGAGATTGAGGCGGGATAGGGGAGTAGTGAGTAGTGAGTAGTGAGTAGTAGTGAGTACAGCCTAGTCCTCACTGACTACTGACTACTGACTACTGACTACTGACTACTCACTACTCACTACTCCACTACTCCGGCTTTCGCAGCAAATACGTATCCATGATCCAGCCTTTCTTCCGGCGGGCTTCGTCGCGGCGCCTTTCGATCTCGGCGCCGACATCGCCAAGGCGGCCGGAGATGATGATCTCGTCGGGCGTGCCGAGATAGGCGCCCCATTGGATGAAAAGGTCCCGGTCTGCCAGCGTGTTGAAGGCGCATTTGCCGTCGAGCATGACGACGGCGCTGCCGGCATTGTCCGGCATGCCTTCCTCGGTCAGGCGGCGGCCGGTGGTGATCAGCACGGGATCGCCGATGCGGTTCAGCGCCGTTTTGTGGCTGGCTGCCAGCGCCTGGACGGCCGTTATGCCGGGGATGACTTCCAGGTCGAACGCAACATTGCCCCTCAGGCGCACGCGCTCGAGAATGCGCAGAGCACTGTCGTAGAGCGAGGGGTCACCCCAGATCAGGAAGGCGCCGCAGCCACCCCCGGAGATCTCGTCGCGGATCAGTGCCTCGTAGATGGCGGCGATGGCTTCATGCCAGTCGTCGACGGTCGAGCGATAGGAAGAGGTTGGTTCGGCGCGCACCGGCACGTCGAACTCGACCCTGCGTGAGGTCGGGTTGGTGACGAAGCGGTCGCAGATGCCGCGCCGCAGGTTGGCAAGGTCGGTCTTGTCGGTGCCCTTGTCGGGAATAAACAGGACGTCCGCCCTGTTCAGGCCTGCTATGGCCTGGACGGTCATGTGGTCGGGATTGCCGGCGCCGATGCCGATGACGAGAAGCTTGCGCATGGCGCGAACTCCTGCCCCATCGGAACCTGTTAGTCCAGACCGCCTGCGTGTCCAGACCGCTTGCGTGTCCAGACCGCCTGCGCGTCCAGACCGGCCACGCACGTCCAGCAAGCGGAAGGGCTTTGAAACGCCGCATTGAAACGGCTAGGGTCATCCAGGCATTCCAGCCGAGGGGGCTTCGATGTTGCGATCTGTTCTGGCTTTAGCGTTGGCGCTTTCAGCGGCGCCTGCAATGGCCAATGATTCGGTTGCCGAGCTTGGCACCGGCGGCCTGATCCTGTCGCGCAGCGATGCCGTGGCGATGCAAAGCGAGGATCTTTTCATCTCGCCCGAAAAGGTGACGGTGGACTACGTCTTCCACAACAACACCGACAAGGATGTCGACGCGATCGTCGCCTTCCCGATGCCCGACATTTCGGGCGATCCCGAAGAGATGCCGGCGATCCCGGAAAACCAGAGCGATAATTTCCTCGGCTTCGAGGTGACGATCGACGGCGTCGCGGCCAAGCCCCAACTCGAGCAGAAGGTGCTCGCGCTCGGCATCGACATCGGCGCCGACCTCAAGGCGCAAAACGTGCCCTTCAACCCGTTCGGCGACGCGGCCAAGGCGGCGCTGGCGAAGCTGTCGCAAGGGGTTGCTGACGACTGGGTCGACCGCGGCATCATCATCGGGGATTCCACAGCCGACAGTGGCCAAAAACCGGTCTATTCGCCGTTCTGGCAATTGCGCTCGACCTATTGGTGGCGCGCGGCCTTTCCGGCCAACAAGGACGTTCACGTCTCGCACCGCTACAAGCCCAGCGTGGGCGGCACATCCTCGGTCAGTTTCTTCAATGAAGGCCAGTTCCAGAACTCATACGCGGCCTACAAGAGCCGCTACTGCATGGACGACACATTCGAGAATGCGGTGCGCAAGGCGGCGAAGGACAATCCGGACGGCTATCCCAAATTCTACGAAAGCCGCATCGCCTATATCCTGACCACCGGCGGCAACTGGGCGGCGGGCACCATCGGCAAGTTCAAGCTGACCATTGACAAGGGCAACCCGAAAGCCCTGGTCTCGTTCTGCGGCGACAACGTCAAAAAGGTCGGGCCGACGCGTTTCGAGATGAAGGCGAACGATTTCTATCCCGAGCACGACATCGACATCCTCCTGCTTGTCCCGTCGGACAGCAATGGCGGGGATGCAAACTGATGCATGTCGCGATCTATGTCGCCATTGCCGAGAACGGCGTGATCGGGCGGGACGGCGGGTTGCCCTGGCGGCTCTCCACCGACCTCAAGCGGTTCAAGGCCGACACGATGGGCAAGCCCATCATCATGGGCCGCAAGACCTATGAAGGCATCGGCCGGCCGCTGCCGGGCAGGCTGAACATCGTCGTCACCCGCGACAAGGCCTGGCGTGCCGAGGGCGTCGAGGTGGCGCATACGCTCGAAGCCGCGATCCAGCTGGCAACCGTGCGCGGACGCCGCATGACGGGCGTCGACGAGGTCTGCATCATCGGCGGCGGCGAAATCTATGCCCAGGCGCTGCCGCTGGCCGAGCGCCTGCACGTGACCCATGTGCTGGCGGCCGTCGATGGCGACGCGCATTTCCCGCCGATCGACCCTGATGTATGGCAAGTGGTCAGTTCGCGGGAGATTGCGTCAGGAGAAAAGGACAGCCATGCGACGCGCTATACGGTTTATGAGCGCCGCCGCGAGATAGTTCGAAGATAAAGGACGACAAAGGGTCGCTACCGGCCCAAAACGGATGAAGTCGGCGGCGCATCGCGTTGAAAGCGCGCCGTGGCGTCCCTATAGAAGAACGACACTGGATTTGCGCCGTAACCGCGGCGCTTGAGGGAATTCCAAGCGAAAGGACATTCATGCCCTGGAACGACAAAGGTGGCGGAGGCGGCGGCCCGTGGGGTGGCGGCGGTAACAATCAGGGACCATGGGGGCAGGGACCGAAGGGGCCAAGCGGCCCGCAGGGGTCGCCTCCCGATCTCGAAGACATCATTCGCCGTGGCCAGGATCGGCTGCGGCGCGCGCTGCCCGGCGGCGGTGGCGCCAGTCCGGCGGTGTTCGGCCTGATTGCCGCGGTGCTGGTCGTTCTTTGGGCCTTCCAGGCGGTCTATACCGTGCAGCCCGACGAGGTTGCGGTCGAACTGCGCTTCGGCAAGCCGAAGGCCGAGCTTTCCCAGCCAGGCCTGCATTTCCACTGGTGGCCCCTCGAGACCGTCGAGACGGCCAAGATTTCAGAGCAGCTCGTCGACATTGGCGGCGGCAACACCAGCGGCAACGGGCTGATGCTCTCGGGCGACCAGAACATCGTCAATGTGCAGTTCTCGGTGGCCTACCAGGTCTCCGATCCCCGCGCTTACCTGTTCGACGTCTCCGACCCGGACGGCATGCTGCGGCAGGTTGCCGAGAGCGCCATGCGCGAAGCCGTCGGCCGCCGGCCGGCGCAGGACATTTTCCGCGACGATCGCCAGGGCATTGCGGCCTCGGTGCGCGAGATCATCCAGACCACGCTGGACGGCTACAAGGCCGGTCTCAACGTCAACGCCGTCTCCATCGAGGATGCGGCACCGCCACGCGAGGTGGCTGATGCGTTCGACGAGGTGCAGCGCGCCGAGCAGGACGAGGACAAGTTCGTCGAGCAGGCCAATCAGTATTCCAACCAGAAGCTCGGCCAGGCACGCGGCGAGGCAGCCCAGGTCCGCGAAGACGCGGCCGCCTACAAAAACCGTGTGGTGCAGGAAGCCGAAGGTGAGGCGCAGCGCTTCATCTCGGTCTATGACGAATATGCCAAAGCCCCCGATGTCACGCGCAAGCGTCTTTATCTGGAAACCATGGAGAGGGTTCTGAAGGACTCGAGCAAGGTCATCGTCGAGCAGGGCAACGGACAAGGTGTCGTGCCTTATCTGCCGCTGCCCGCATTGCAGCCGAAACCGCCAGCACCGGCCGCGCCCGCCGCGAACACGGGAGGTACCAAGTGATGGCCAACCGTGTTCCCATCTTCGTCGCCGTGGCGGCGGTCGTCCTGTTCCTGATCTATTCCTCGGTCTTCGTGGTCAATGCGCGCCAGCAGGCGCTGGTGCTCCGCTTCGGTGAGATCGTCGACGTCAAGAGCGAGCCCGGTATCTACTTCAAGGCGCCGTTCTCGTTCTTCGACGCCGATACGGTGCAACTGATCGAAAACAGGGTGCTGCGCTTCGACCTCGACAACATCCGCGTCCAGGTTTCGGGCGGCAAGTTCTATGAGGTCGATGCCTTCATCGCCTATCGCATCTCGGATCCGCGCGTCTTCCGGGCCGCCGTGTCCGGCCAGATTGAACTGGCCGAAGCGCGGCTCAGGACGCGTCTCGACGCTGCCCTGCGCCGCGTCTACGGTCTGCGCGATTTCGAGGCCGCGCTTTCCGAAGAGCGTGCCGTGATGATGCGCGAGGTGCGCGATCAGCTCAGGCCCGACGCCACGTCGCTCGGCCTGCAGATCGAGGATGTTCGCATCCGCCGCACCGACCTGACGGCCGAAGTTTCACAGCAGACCTACGACCGTATGAAGGCGGAACGCTTGGCGGAGGCTGCGCGGCTGCGGGCACGCGGCAACGAAGCCGCACAGCGCATAACGGCGCGCGCCGATCGTGAAGTGGTCGAGATCGTTGCCGAAGCGCAGAAGGAGTCCGAGATCCTGCGCGGTGAGGGCGAGGCGCAGCGCAGCGCCACCTTCGCCGATGCCTACAAGCGCGATCCCGCCTTCTTCGACTTCTACCGGTCGATGAATGCCTATGGCACGGCGCTGGACAATACCGGGACGACCATGGTGCTGTCGCCGAGTTCGGAGTTTTTCCGCTACTTCCGCGATCCCGACGGCAAGGAAGGACCGGCGAAACCGACGGCGCCGGCTGCGCCGGCAGCGCCGGCAGCGGCACCTGCCGCGCCGACGACACAACCCAGCACCGGCCAGTAACGGCCGGTGCAGGATTTCTTCGCGGCGATAGGCCTGGTCCTCGTCATAGAGGGCCTGGTCTACGGCGGCTTTCCCCGCCTGGCGAAGAAGCTCGCGGGCGAAGTGCTGTCGATGCCGGAGAATGCGTTGCGGATTGGCGGGCTGGCGGCGATCGCCATTGGTGTCGGCGTCGTCTGGCTGGTGCGGGGCGTGTAGAGGCGGCGGTTTGCGGAATAACGCTCGATTTACACTCCGCCGATAGTCATAGCCGCAAACGTGCCGTATTTCTTGCCATCATGGCGCGACACGGCGTTTTCGTCGAAGCGCTTTTCTCTTTTAGAAATGCCGGGAGGCTTCTCGATGACATCCAACACCCTTTTGGACGCCGCTCGACGGACGTTGGTCGCCGGCGCGGCAGCGCTGGTCCTGGGCGCCGTCGCCGTTCCGTCCTTCGTGACCCCGACATTCGCCGCCGACGGACCGGCCTCGGTCGCCGACCTGGCGCAAGGCGTGCTTGGCGCGGTGGTCAACATCTCGACCTCGCAGACGGTGAAGGGCACGGAAGGGCCGGGCGCGGTGCCGATGCCGCAACTGCCCGAAGGCTCGCCGTTCCAGGATTTCTTCGACGATTTCTTCAAGAACCGCGGTGGCGAAAAGGATGGCGGCTCGCAGAAGGTGCAGTCGCTCGGTTCGGGTTTCGTCATCGACGCTGAACAAGGCATCGTCGTCACCAACAACCACGTGATCGCCGATGCCGACGACATCGAGGTCAATTTCTCCGATGGCGTGACCTTGAAAGCGACGCTGGTTGGCACCGACACCAAGACCGACGTCGCGGTGCTGAAGGTCGATCCGAAAGGTCACAAGCTGACAGCGGTGAAATTCGGCGATTCCACCAAGATGCGCGTCGGCGACTGGGTGATGGCGGTCGGCAATCCGTTCGGCCTCGGCGGCACGGTCACGGTCGGCATCGTCTCGGCGCGCAACCGCGATATCAATTCAGGCCCCTATGACGACTTCATCCAGACCGACGCCGCGATCAACCGCGGCAATTCGGGCGGACCGCTGTTCAACAGCGCCGGTGAGGTCATCGGCATGAACACGGCGATCATTTCGCCGTCCGGCGGTTCGATCGGCATCGGCTTCTCCATTCCCTCGCAGCTCGCCTCTGGCGTCGTCGAGCAGTTGCGCCAATATGGCGAGACGCGGCGCGGCTGGCTCGGCGTGCGCATCCAGCCGGTGACGGACGACATCGCGGAAAGCCTCGGCATGGCGACCGCCAAGGGCGCGCTGGTGGCCGGCGTCATCAAGGGCGGACCAGTCGACAACGGCACCATCCAGGCCGGCGACGTCATCATCAAGTTCGACGGCAAGGACATCCATGAAATGCGCGACCTGCCGCGCGTCGTCGCCGAAAGCCCGGTGGGCAAGGCCGTCGACGTGTTGATCGTGCGCAAGGGTGTCGAGCAGACGGTGAAGGTGACGCTCGGCCGCCTCGAGGATGGCGAGAAGCTGGCGAGCGGCGAGAATGGCAATACCGACCAGAACAAGGGCGCTGACAAGGCTCCGGCCGTCTCGACCGCCTCGGTGCTTGGCATGACGGTCGGCGAACTCAACGACGAGACGCGCAAGAAGTTCAGCATCGCCGGCGATGTCTCCGGCGTCGTCATCACCGACGTGGCCAAGGACTCCGCCGCCGCGGAACGCGGTATCCAGCCGGGCGAGGTGATCACCGAGATCGCGCAGGAGTCGGTCGCCACGCCCAAGGACGTCATGGACCGGATCGGCGCGCTGAAAGAGCAGGGCCGCAAGAACGCGCTCTTGATGCTGGCATCGAAGACCGGTGAGCTGCGCTTCGTTACGATCCGGATGGATTGAAATTTCAATCCGGCGATTTGGAAAGGGCGGCTAACCAGCCGAGGCGGCTAACCAGCCGCCTTTTTTCTTGCCTGCCAGTCCTCGCGCGACAGCCGGTAGAGCACGTGCCGCTTGAGCGCGGGATGGCTGTCTGGAATGCTGGGGTGGTCGAAATCGCTCGATGGGTCGGCTGTCATGCCAAGGCGTTTCATAACGGCGGTCGAGCGGTGGTTTTCCGCCACGGCGAAGGAAACGATCTCGTCGACGGCCAGTGTCTCGAAGCCGTAGGCCAGCCATGCCTCCGAGGCCTCGGTGACATAGCCCTTGCCCCAGAATTCGGGAGCCAACCGCCAGCCGATCTCGATTGTGTCGGCCGGCAGCGATGGCACATCATCGGTCGCGAGGAGGCCGACGAAACCGATGCATTCGCCGGTCGCGGCAATCTCGGCCGCGGCGAAGCCGTAGCCGTCCTCATCGACCCAGGCGCGGAACTCATCCATCTTGGCGTCGGCGGCGGCACGGTCGCGGCGAAACGGGAAGAACTCCATCACGCGATCGTCGGAATTGATGCGATGGAACAATTCGCGGTCGCGATCCTCCCAATTGCGCAGGATCAGGCGTTCGGTACGGATTGGCTTCATTGGACGAATTCTTCCTGCCGGTAGCCCTGCAGATAGAGCAATGCGGTGAGGTCGGCATGGTCGATCCGGACTTTTGCCTGCGCCGCGACGGTGGGCTTGGCATGCAGCGCGACACCGGTTCCGGCCAGGCGGATCATGTCGAGATCGTTGGCGCCGTCGCCGACGGCGATGGCATCGGCCGGCGTCAGGCCAAGACGTGCACAGATTTCGAGCAGCGCCTCGGCCTTGGCGGCGCGGCCGAGGATCGGCTCGCCGACCAGCCCGGTGAAGCGTCCGTCCTGGTCGAGAAGGCGGTTGGCGCGGTCTTCCTGAAAGCCAAGCATCGCAGCGATGCGCGTGGTGAAGACCTCGAAACCGCCCGAGACGAGCGCCGTCCAGGCGCCGTTGGCGCGCATGGTCTGGACCAGCGCGCGGCCGCCCGAGGCCAGGGTCAGCCGATTGGCGACGATATGGTCGACGACGGCGGCATCGAGCCCCTTGAGCAGTGCCACGCGCTCGCGCAGCGCCGGCTCGAAGGCGATCTCGCCGTTCATCGACCGTGCGGTGATCGCCGCGACATGATCCTTGACGCCGATCTCGTCGGCCAGCTCGTCGATGCACTCCTGGTCGATCATGGTCGAATCCATGTCGGCGAGAAGGATTTTCTTGCGGCGTGTTTCAGCCTGCTGGACGATCACGTCGACGGGCTCAGCGGCCAGCGCGGCACGAAGGCTCGCGGTCGTTTCATCAGCCTGCGCCGCTGGCGGCAGGGCAATGTCACAGGCAATGCCTTCGGCCAGCCATACGACGGCGCTTGCGCCCACCGACCGTGAGGCCATATTCGCAAGCGATGGCGACAGAGCGCGATCGGCGGGACGGGAAACAAGCGTGGCAATGAGCGGCATCGAGAATTCCGGCACGGATGCGGACGAAGGCCGCGTGAAGAACGCGATCCTGATAGCCGGGCCGACCGCCAGCGGCAAGTCGGCGCTGGCGCTTGAACTGGCCGAACGCACAGGCGGCGTCATCGTCAACACCGATTCCATGCAGGGCTATGCGGTTCTCGACGTGCTGACGGCCCGGCCGCAGGCGGCCGAACTCGCACGAGCGCCGCATTGTCTCTATGGGCATGTCCATCCCGGCACCGCCTACTCGACCGGCGCCTGGCTGCGCGACGTTATGAAACTCATTGATGACGGGACGCTCTCGCGGCGGCCAATCTTCGTCGGTGGCACTGGCCTATACTTTCGTGCGCTGGCGGAAGGGATTTCGGAAATGCCTGATATTCCACAACGGATACGCGACCGCTGGCGTTACGAATTGAAGGAGCAAGGCGCGGTCAAGCTGCATGCCTTGCTGCTGCGCGAGGATTCGAGCGTCGCCATGCAGTTGAAGCCAACCGACAGCCAGCGCATCGTGCGGGCGCTCGAGGTGCTCGACGCCTCCGGCCGGTCGATCCTGGACTGGCAGGCAGAGCGCGGCCTGCCGCTCATCGACAGGCCGAGCGCGCATTTCCTGGTCGTCGAGCCGGATCGGGCAGCATTGGTTGACCGCATCGAAAGGCGTTTCGACCAGATGCTGGACAAGGGCGCGCTGGAGGAAGTCAAGCAGCTTGCGGCCCTTCGTCTGGATCCAGACCTGCCGGCGATGAAGGCGATCGGGGTCCGCGAGCTCCAGGCCGCGATCTCAGGGCAGTCGAGCTTTCCCGAGGCGATCGAGCGCGCCAAGATAGCGACAAGGCAATATGCCAAGCGGCAGGCTACCTGGTTTCGCCATCAGCTGGGACCGGAATGGCAGAGACTTCGCCCCGGTGACGATCTCGAAACCACGATCCAAACACTTGTTGCTAATGCAACTTAAAAAGTTGCCCCTGAGGGAAGGGTTCTCGCCGAAGTTGTCGGAATTAACGCTCCGTAAGTCGGTCCCTGCGATAAGGTCATGGGGTATTTTTCCATCGGGGAGCAGATGCGTTTCCACAAAGCGGAATCCGCTTTTTTCGTCTTTATCTTCGTGATCCTGGCTGCTGGCCTGGTGACCCTGCACGCCTATGGGCAACTGCAATCCTTCGCCACGGAACTCCATACGGCCTCCGGCCTGGACAAGGTCATCTACCTCAACAAGCTTCTGTTCGCGACCGGCGTACTGCTCGCCACCGCGCTGTTTTTCGGCATCTTCTTCATCTATCCGCTGATCCGCAAGCAGGCGACCGAAGAGGGCAAGTTGCGCGCCATGACGGTGTCGCTCAGCGCCCGCTCCGAAACGCTCGAGCATGCCGCCCTGACCGACGGCCTGACCGGCATGCAGAACCGGCGCTATTTCGACGACGCGCTGAAGGAATATCTCGAGGAGTTCCGGCGCATCGAAAAACCGGTCGGGCTGATGATCCTCGATCTCGACCATTTCAAGCAGGTCAACGACACGCACGGCCACGATGTCGGCGACGAGGTGCTCAAGGCTGTCGCCAGATGCCTCAAGGACATGACACGTTTCCACGATGTGGTGGCGCGCCTGGGTGGTGAGGAGTTCGCTGTGGTCACGCCCAACATGGAGGCGGCCCTTCTGGCCAAATTCGCCGAGCGCATCCGCAAGGCGATCGCCAACATGTCGATCCTCTCCGGCAACAATGTCCGGCTCAAGATCACCACCAGCGTCGGGCTTGCCGTCTGGGATCGCAAGGAAACGGCCGAGGAATTCTACCGCCGCGCCGACCGCCAGCTCTACGAAGCCAAAAGGCAAGGCCGCAACCGCGTCTGCGCCTAAGATCCCATCCCTGAATTCGTGATGCTGGCCGCTTGATGCCGGCTTCCGCGCTTCCGGCCTTCGCCGGCCGAAGCACTTATGAGACGTTGCGCTTTAAGGCTGCTGCCGGCCAAGGCCGATGCTCGCGGATCAAAACACCAATCGGCTCAGCCTGACCACCTCCCTCACGGGATTTACCCAAGCTTTCCGATGAAGACGGGATAGGCCGCTTGCGCGGATTCTCGGGACTATTCGTGGAGGCGTGACGCTCAGCTCAATCGTTCTGCGGGCGCAGGCCGAAGGTCGCGGGTTTGAGGCCGTAGCGTGTGTCGAAATCTTCGTCCGACTGCACGCGCGCCGCCGCCGGCGCTTTGCGGTAGTCGGGGTCGCCGGCCTGCCGGCCGGAATCGACCACCTCGGCGAAAGCCATCGCCTGGCTCTGCGGTTTCGGCACGTTACGCAGCCGCTCCACGATCGCCACAAGGTCGACCTCGCCGGCCTTGGACGTCACGTCTTCCTCGCGCTTGGCCGTGCCCGGAAGCAGGTGAGCGGGCAATCTTTCGAATTTCAGCCGCATGGTCGTCGCTACGCCTTCGCCGAAGGCGATCGCTTCGCGCTGGCCCATGGAGGACAGGAACGCGAGCGTGGAGGCCGAAGAGTCGGCGATCGCCGAGCGGATGATCGCCTGGTCCTGCTCGTTGGCGAGCCGCATGGCGAAGAAGGTCGAGCACTGCGAGAGAATGGTCGGGTCCAGCTCGCCGGGGCGCTGGGTGACGACGCCGAGATAGCAGCCATATTTGCGGCCTTCCTTGGCGATGCGCGACAGCGCGTGCCGGGTCGGCGCGAAGCCGAGACGCGCATCGGCGGGCATGTAGCGGTGCGCTTCCTCGCATAGGAACAACAGCTGCAGCTTGCCTTCGCTCCACAGAGCAAGGTCGAAGGCCAGACGCGCCAGCACCGAGCAGACGGAATTGACCACTTCCGACGGCATGCCGGCCATCTCGAAGCAGGTCACCGGACGGCCATGATGCGGCACGCGGAAGATGTTGCCGATCGTTTCGTGGATGGTGTCCTCGATCAGGCGCGAATTGAACATGAAGCGGTAGCGCGGATCGGCCGCCGCCGATTCGATGCGTGTCTTCAGCGATTTGAGGGTCGGACGATCGGTCTTGCTTTCGAGCATGCCCATGCGCTCGTCGATCTGCTTGAGCAGGTCGGCGATGCGGTAGGGCACCGGCGTATCGGCGGTCAGCGCATCGCTGCCGCGCCTCAGGTAGGCGCCTGAACCGGGGTTGCGATAGAGGTTCTTGGCGAGCGGAATGAGGTCGCGAAGGGCATCGATCTCTTCCGGCACCGTCTCGCGTCCGCGAAACAGCACTTCGGCGAATTCCTCCATCGTGAACATCCAGAACGGCAGGTCGAGCGTCTTGGAATCGACCCTGACGCAATATTCTGGCAGCGAAGCCGCGAACTCGTTGTGCGGATCGAGGATCAGGATGCGCAGGTCCGGTCGCGCCGCGATCGACTTGCGCAGCAGCAGCGACACCGCTGTCGACTTGCCGACGCCGGTCGTGCCGACAATGGCGAAGTGGCGCGCCAGCGTGTCATCGATGGCGATGTTGGCGGCGATCGCCTCGTCCTGCGCCAGCGTGCCGATGGTGATGGAATGGCGGCCGGCCAGGTCATAGACCGCCTGCAGGTCGCGGGTGCGGATGCGGTGCGCGACGGCGCCGATATGCGGATAGATGGTGATGCCGCGGTCGAAGATCGGCCTGGCCCCGGGTTCGGCGCCGTCACGGACTTCGCCGATCAGCTCGATGCTGACCTCGATGGCGTTCTTGCCGTCACTGTTCCAGGCCAGATCCGACTTGCCGATCGCGTAGACCAGGCCGACGGTTCGCGTCGTGCCAAGATTGATCGAGATCATCTTGCCGACCGTCCACAGGCCGGTGATCGCGCCGTCGGCGTCGTCGGCATAGGCGCTGATGGTGGCGCGCGCACCGTCGCATTGCACGACATTGCCCAGGATGCGCTTGTCGTGCTGGTCGGCTGTGCGGCGCTCCTGCGATGTCGGTTCTCCGACCGAAGCTTCGCGTTCGACATACATGGACAGGCCAATCCCCATTTCCCTTGAGGCCGTACCCTACAGGAACGGGGTTAAGGTCGGATGAGGTCGGATGGTGTAGAGAGGATTAAGGTCCTGGTGAAAATTGCTTTGAAATGGCTCTTCACGCACTTGTCGGTTTCGTTATAATGGACGAATGGATAATATAGCGAACGACATTTCCTCGACCATCGGCAGGCGTATCCACACCGAAAGGACCATGCGGGACTGGTCGCTGGCCGAGCTCGCCGAACACTCCGGTGTTTCCAAGGCAATGCTGAGCACGATCGAGCGTGGCATGACCAGCCCGACGGCGGCACTTCTGGTGCGCATAGCGGCTGCCTTCGGCATGACGCTCTCGACCCTCATCGCACGGGCGGAATTGCAGGGTGGCGGGCTGCTGCGCGCGGCCGGCCAGCCAGTGTGGCGCGACCCCGACACAGGCTATGTCAGGCGGCATTTGTCGCCGGCCTGCGACATGCCGCTCGAACTGATCAAGGTCCATCTGCCGGCGGGCGCGAAGGTCAGCTTGCCGGCGGCTTCCTACGCCTTCATCAAGCAGCAGATCTGGCTGATCTCGGGAAAACTCGAATTCACCGAGGGTGACCAAGTGCACAGGCTCGAACCGGGCGACTGCCTGGCGCTCGGAGCGCCGTCGGATTGCACCTTTCATGCGCTGGAGCCGGGCGCCGATTATCTCGTCGCCCTGGTCAGGAGCTGACGTCATGGCACGACGGCCAAAGCGCTCCCACAATGGGGGGCCGCCTCTTGACGACTACAAGGGGCCGCCATGGGGCAAGGGCGATCCATACATCTTCCTGGCCTGGCAGGCCGCGCACGCCAATGCATGGAAGGCGCCGAGCCGCGAAGTCATGCTGATGCGGATGGACAAGGCCGAACGGCTGGGCCTGACCTATGAGGAGTACACGCTCGAGATCCTGGAGCGCGGTCGGCATCTCAAGGAAGAAGACACCGAACGCATCGGCGCCATCAAGGCCGCGCGCAAGCGGCGGCGTGTGCGCCATCTCGACTGAAGCGGCGCTGTCGACCCATCAATCGTTTCCAGAGGACCAGATATGAACGTCATAGAAATCGGGCCGTTGACCGCAAGCCGGGAAACACTCGCACAGCTGACCGATCTGCTGGTCGAAACGGCTGCCGCCGGCGGATCGGTCAGCTTCATGCATCCGCTGGCGTTGGATGTTGCCAGCGCGTTCTGGGAGACGTCGCTGGCCGCGGCGGCACGAGGGCAAAGAATGGTGCTTGGGGCATGGGACGGCGGCGCTCTGGTCGGCACCGTCACCCTGCTGCTCGACTGTCCGCCCAATCAGCCGCATCGGGCCGAGATCGCCAAGCTGATGACATCGGTCGGGCAGCGGGGCAGGGGTGTCGGGACGCGCCTGATGCGAGCCGCCGAACGCCTCGCGGCGGAGAAGGGGCGCACGCTGCTGGTTCTGGATACGGCGAGCGAAGAGGGTGCTTCGGGACTTTATGAGAAGCTCGGCTTCACCTTGGCCGGCGAAGTGCCGGACTATGCGCTGAAGCCGCATGGCGGGCTGACGGGCACGCTGATCTACTGGAAGCGCATCGGCACAGCGTCGCGGTAACGCCAGTCACTCATGCCTTCCCGGCGAGGCGCTTCAGCAGCCAATGGCGGAAATCCTGCTCGGCGCTGGTCAGGTGCGCGGTCGACGGCCTGGTCAGGAAATGCCCTGACGTGCTGGGCAGCTCAAAAACGGAAAGCCGGACCAGCGCTCCGCCGTCGAGCGCCGCGTCGATTAGGGGCCGCGACCCCAGCAGCACGCCGGCACCGGCGCTCGCCGCATGCATGGCGGCAACGAAACTGTCGAAGCGATGCGAGCGCCGGGGATGGCCGGCCAATCCGGCCGCCGCGAACCATTCGGCCCACATCTGGCGTGCGCCGGCCACCAGAAGCAGCGGCAGCGATGTCCAGTCGGCGGCACTGGCCAAGGCCGGGCTTGCCACCGGCACAAGCCGCTCGGCGGTCAGCCTCTCGGCCTCGCGTCCGGGAAAGGATCCGTTGCCGAAACGGATGTCGAGCGCCGAGCCTGGCAAATCGTAGTCGGTCGGGCGATGGATCGTCACCAGATCAAGCTGGATGCGCGGCACCGCCTCGGCGAGGTCGGGCAGCGCCGGAACCAGCGCCAGCAGCGCAAACGAGATCGGCACCCGGAGCGAGACGGTCTGGACGGCGCGCGGTTCGAACAGTTCCGTGGTGCTGCTGCCAATGGTGGCGAAGGCCGACTGGATGTGGGGCAGGTAGGCGGCACCTTCCGGCGACAGCGCGACCCCACGCGCCAGCCGCGAGAACAGACGCGTCTTCAGCCTTTCCTCGAGCAGCCGGATGTGCTGACTGACGGCCGCCTGGGTCAGGCCGAGTTCGGCTGCCGCCGCGGTGAAGTTCGACAGCCGTGCCGCAGCCTCGAAACTGCGCAGCCAGTCGAGTGGAGGGAGGGTAGGGACGGTTCGCCGAGCCATCATCAAATCGATGCCATTGACCAAAAAATGATAATTGGAATTATGCCTTTTGGGAGGTCAACATGCAATCCAAACCACGGCACGAACCGTGGGCAACAAGGCGGATAGGACGGACTCCATGCTCACCGACGTGCTGGTTGGCGATGAAGGCAGAACAATCGAACTTGGTTGGACAGACGGCAAGCGTACCCGCTTCCACGCCGTCTGGCTGCGCGACAACGCGCTTGACGACAAGACGCGCAGCGCCGGCAATGGCCAACGCCTGATCACCATCCTCGACATTCCGGCGAAGACGAGAATTGGCGCTGCCGCCATCAAGGCCGGAGCGCTGGAGATCAGCTTCGAGCCGGAGGGAAAAACGGTCAGCTTTCCCGCCCAATGGCTGCGTGCGAACGCCTATGATCGCGATGAGACACGCCAGCCCGGTTGGACAGGCGATGTCATCCAGCGCTGGACCAGGGCGACGATGCAGAAAGCGGTGCCGCGCGCCAGCTATCCGGCGGCCTTGCATGGCCGCGGTGTCCTGCGCGAATGGCTTTCGGCGGTGAGGACTCATGGCTTTGCGGTGATGGACGGGCTGCCGGCCGAATCCGGGGCGCTGTGCAAGGTGTCCGACCTGTTCGGCTATGTCAGGGAGACCAATTACGGGCGCTGGTTCGAAGTGCGCGCCGAGGTCAACCCGAACAATCTCGCCTACACCAATCTGGGCCTGCAGGCGCATACCGACAATCCCTATCGCGATCCGGTGCCGACGCTGCAGATCCTGTCCTGCATCGAGAACACGGTGGAGGGCGGTGAATCCAGCGTCGTGGGCGGCTTTGCC